>DJZY01000086.1 GCA_002450655.1 Gammaproteobacteria bacterium UBA6940
AACCTTCGCTTCAGCTCATTGCGCCGTGTTGCGTAAGTGTTTGTCGTCGTTGTGGAAATGCATTCTACAGGATTTCGATGAGGTGTCAACAGCATTTTTAAAGTATTTTGAACACTTTCAACATTAAAACGCTAGATAGCCCATAGCACCGTCATTGTGCAGAATTTTTTTTCTCACCGACTTTAGTGCAATTAACAAATATAGTTACGTATTACTTATACACAAATAAAAAGGCCCCTTAAAATTTCTTTTAAGGGGCCTTAAAAAATTTAATTCACACTAAAAAACAGCTAAAAGCAATACCCCTAAAATCAGCCTATAAATAACAAAAGGGACCATGCCCACTCTGTTTAAAAAGCTAATAAACCAGCTAATTGATAAGTACGCAAATACACCACTAATAAAAGCACCTGTACCAAGCGTTACCCAATCAACACTTGCATCACCACCAAGCAGTGAAAGTGTTTTCAAGGCAGTCGCTGCTAAAATGGTAGGTATAGACAGTAAAAATGAAAAATTAGCAGCCCCTGTAGCACTCATGCCTAAGAACAAACCTGCTGCAATGGTAATACCGCTTCTACTTGTACCAGGTATAAGTGCTAGTACTTGAGCCAAACCTATAATGAGAGCTGTTTTTAAAACCAAATCATATTCAGACTTAGAACCCTGCTTCTTATCAGCAACATATAAGACTAATCCAAAAACAATTGTTGCTATCCCTATTATAAAAGTTGAACGAATACCATCAGGAATAAGGATCTCCATAACAGCACCAGCCATAAAAACAGGAATACTTGCAAACAGTAAATGTTTAACGAGCTTTACATCACCAGCATACTGATTCTCTTTAATTTGCCCCAAACCTAGCGAAGCACTTGGCTGATTAAAAAAACCTGCAAACAACTTCCCTAACCAGCTTCTGTAATACACCATCACAGCAGCCAGCGTTCCAAAGTGTACAGCTACATCAAAAGAAAGCCCCTGATCTGGCCAACCCCAAATTTGAGATGGAAAAACAAGATGCGCCGAACTTGATACCGGCAAAAACTCTGTAATACCCTGAATCAAGGCCAGAACGAGAGTGTGAAAAAAATCCATAAAACCTACTCCACATGCATTATATGCTTTACGTGTTGTTCAAATTGCATGACTTGTTGATCTGGCAACTGCAAGTCCCAGGATCGACTTATAGGAGCGGTCATGGTCTTTCTTGAGTGATACAGTTTTACTGGTTGAGCACCGCGAACACTATTAATTAAGTAAACTCTCTTCGCTTCAATCAAATCATTTTCTGTTATTCGATCTGAAATTACTACAGTGCCAGCATCAAGCAAAGCTTGTCGCAAGATACCATGTACTCCACAATATTGTAATGCCGGCGTTACTATCTCATTTGAGTTGGTTAATAAAACAACATTACTCATTGTCCCTTCAAGAACACAGCCTGCTGTATCAAACAAAACCCCTTGATCAAAACCATTCGCCTTAGCGAGTGATGACCAGTAAACATACTCTATTGCCGAAGTCTTTTTAAGGCCAACAAATTGAGGCAACCACGACTGCATTGGCTCATCCATACCCACAATAGCGATAGGACTACTCATACTATCAAGATCAATTGACACCCATTCAAGCATCAAAAAGCTAGCCGTCTGACTTGATGCATAACCACGAGCAGCTACCACATAAGCACCATCATCTTGCTTTACTTGATCACCAGAATAAAGGCTAACTTTTAGAATTCCCTCCAACACATGAAAACTATTGGACTGGGAGCGCAAGAATTGCACGAGAAGAGATTGAATTGCATCAAGGTCATAAGCTGTATTTAGAGCAGCTGCGCCTTTTTCCATTCGTTTTAAATGAAGATTTTCAAGAATAATCTTGCCACGACGCACAGCCAAGGTTTCAAAAACACCTAGGCCGTACACGAGACCTCGACTTGAACTCAGGCGCTCACAAGGAACTAGCTGCACATCAAGCCGAAGCTCTCCACTTTTGAGTTCATAGAGAGCTTTAATCATTGATCAATATTACTCAACCGCACCTAATAGAATAGATGCATTAGTACCACCAAAACCAAAGGAGTTAGACATAGCATATTTAAATGCCTGATCACGTCCTTTATGCGGTACAAGATCTAGACCTTCACACTCAGGATCTGGATTTTCAAGGTTAATTGTTGGTGGAACCTGCTTCATATGAAGAGCCTTAGCAACAACTAGAGTCTCTAAAGAACCTGCAGCACCAAGAAGATGACCAGTCATTGACTTAGTCGAGCTAATCGCTAGCTTTTCTGCTTCAGAGAAAACAGCCTTCATAGCACGAATCTCAGCAATATCACCACGAGGCGTGGAAGTACCATGAGCATTTATATAACCAGACTGACAGAAGTCTTTTTCGTCAAGTTTTGCATCTTTAAGCGCTGCGCGCATAGCCGCCTGAGCACCAGAACCATCTTCACGCGGAGCCGTGATATGGTAGGCATCTCCAGACATACCAAAACCTAACACTTCAGCATAAATCGTTGCACCACGTGCTAGTGCACTTTCAAGAGATTCAACAACTACGACTGCAGCACCATCACCCATAACAAAGCCATCACGACCTTGATCCCATGGACGAGATGCAGTTTTTGGATCTTCATTTCGTGTAGATAGCGCACGAGCTGCCGCAAAACCACCAAGACCTAGTGGTGTACAAGCCTGTTCAGCACCACCAGCAACCATTATTTTTGCACGCCCCATACGGATCATATCCACAGCAATACCAATGTTATGCACACCAGTTGCACATGCTGTTGAAATTGCAAAGTTTGGACCTTGGAAATTAAACATCATTGACACATGACCAGCAACCATATTAACAATTGTTGCAGGAACGAAGTGAGGCGTCATTTTACGTGGGCCACGAGCATTTAGCACTGTACCCTGCTCACCTATTGTACCGATACCACCAATACCAGAACTAATTGCTACACCAATATCAGCTGGATCACCCTCGTAGTTTTCCAAACCAGCGTCTTTTACAGCTTGAACACCTGCAGCAATACCGTATTGAATAAACGGATCAACCTTGCGTGTTTCTTTAGCAGGCATATACTCAGAAGCATCAAAATCGCGCACTTGGCCAGCAAAACGTGTTGTGTATTCAGACACGTCAAAACCTTCGATTTCACCAATGCCACTGATACCCTTCATCAGATTATCCCAAGCTTGGGAAGGAGAATTACCGACTGGACTTACGCAGCCCAAGCCTGTGATAACAACACGTTCTGTCATGATTACCCTCTTCTAGTCTTTTCCTTGTCAGAAAGCGTGCTTGATTATTTCAAGCCTCTAATTTTCCTGACTATCTCTTTATTCAAAGATGCTTAAACTCTTTAGAAATACGGCGCTCTAAGCCTCTCTTTTCACAGCCATTAAAAAATGACTACTGAGTTTCATTGTGCTGAATAATTATTTTCATGTCCATAAAAATCAATCATTAAATATGAAAAAGGCCCCTTAACCTGAATAATCAGAATAAGGAGCCATTCTCAAAGAATATCTTTTATTCCGCTGCTTATGCTTCTAAACGCGCAGAAACGAAATCGATAGCTTGTTGTACAGAAGTGATTTTCTCAGCTTCTTCATCAGGAATATCTAGCTCGAACTCATCTTCTAGAGCCATAACAACTTCAACTGTATCAAGAGAGTCAGCACCTAGGTCGTCAACGAATAGAGCATCGCTACGCACTTCTTCTACTTTTTTACCTAAGTTTTCAGCGACAATCTTCTTTACACGCTCTTCAATAGTACTCATTTTGAGATCCTCATTTACTAAGTTAAACTTTTAAATTTTAAAATTCGATAAGCTTCAGCTGCTCATTATTCCGCATTTTATTCAAAATGCAAAATAATTTATTAATTCATTAGCAGACCGCCATTTACTGGTAAAGTTGCACCAGTGATAAATCCTGCCTTATCAGAAACTAAGAAAGATACAGCACTCGCAATATCTTCAGCTTTACCAAACTGACCTACCGCCGTTCTGGATAGCATTAATTGTTTTTGCTCATCAGGCAAGACTTTTGTCATATCAGTTTCGATAAAACCCGGAGCCACTGTATTTACAGTAACGCCGCGCCCTGATACTTCCCACGCCAAAGAGCGAGTCATACCTTCAATACCAGCTTTAGCTGCTGCGTAATGAGTTTGACCTGGGTTCCCCATACGCCCTACAACAGAGCTAAGCGCAACAATGCGACCATACTTCTGTTTGATCATGCTTCGGGAACATGCTTTTGCAAGATAGTAAAAAGAAGTGAGAGAAACGTCAATAACCTTCTGCCAATCAGCAGACTTAAGCCTTAATAAAAGATTATCCGCGCTCATACCAGCATTATGTACTAACACGTCGAAAGGACCTTCGCTTGCAACAAGCGCCTGCACATCTTCCTCAGTGCTATCAGTGCCAAGCACAAGAACAGCACCACGTGATTGCGTTTCCGCATTAACTGCTTCTAGAGCAGCTGAAATTGTAGACGCACCATTTTCAGATGTAGCTGTACCAACAACTTCGTATCCTTCAGCACAAAGTTGTGCCGCGATTGCAGCGCCGATACCACGGGAAGCACCTGTAACTAGGGCTTTCTTACGTTTCACTGGCGCATTTTCAGTTTGATTCTCAGTCAAGCTTCGCTCCTGGTATGAGTTATGTGCGTGATTCTGGTCTAATCTTCAGACATCCGACTAGATTTAAATAACATAAACCTTGCAAGAAAGCGCATTCATCTCAAAATAAGTCAAATCAAGACTTTACTGCTTTAAAACACTTTTACTTTTCATTGCAGTACTGCAAAAAAAACGGCTTTAAAAAAAAAGCCGAATCTATGTTATTTAAATCTGCATCTAGAGTGTTCTGAATATGACATACAATTTAAAGTGTTCAAACTGCATCCTGTATTTTATGGAAGCACTCACAATAAAGCGCCCTTAAAATACTGAATGAGCTTTCAACACTTTAAATTGTGCTTGCATAATGAATTAAACAAGCACACTGTCAACTTCGTCACTGACACAGTTTAGTTAACAATTATTCTTCTTCTACAACTTCGTTCTTTCTTAGTTGTAGAACGTCTTTACCACGGTAGAAACCGCTAGCAGTAACGTGGTGTCTACGATGAAGGTCACCAGTTAGCTGATCTTCAGACAAAGTTGGTGCACCTAGTGCATCGTGAGATCTTCTCATGCCACGACGTGATCTTGATTTCTTGCTCTTCTGTACAGCCATTATTTCGCTCCTTTCATAAGGTGAGACTTCTCGACATATGAATTACACCAGCCATATAAACAGAATGTGTATACGCACTACGGCAACCAGCAGCGAAAAGCCTTAAAAACTATCTTGCATCTCGTTCCGAGGAGAATCTATAAATCTATCTTGGCGATTTACGTTTTCTTCTCGTTGATTTCAACGTCATTACGGGGTTGACCTCATCAAATGGATAACGGATCATGACCACCGAACGCCGAACACAACTCGAGATAAGAGTTGCAATCGCCCGAGAGTTTACTGGATTTCCTGTGAAACTGCAAATAGAATCGATGCAATGACTTTACTCAAGCTATGAACATCAAGCCAAGAAAAGACTACCACGTGAAATCAAAGATTTAAATAGATAAAGCGTAAAATATTATAAGCAAAATCAAGAGATTGTATGATAATCCAGCATTTTTAGAATTATGATTCAAATTCAATAACATAGCGTTTTTAATGATGCATCAATGCTGCTCAAACACCTCTTATTCAGCACTAACCAAGTGCATATAAATAGATAAAAAAGCCAATATTTTGGCATCACCACTCAAAATTAAGGTATTTATTCATGATTGATATAGGTATAAACCTTGCCAGTGACTCCTTTGATAATGATCGCGAACAAGTCATACAGGATGGTTTAGAAGCTGGCGTTTCATTTTTTATACTTACAGGCTCATGCCCCAAATCTAATACAGCAGTCAAAGCATTTGCACACAAGCATAGCGACATCACCCGCGCTACTGCAGGCATTCATCCACATCATGCGGATGATGTCACAAATAGCGTTATTGCAGATGTAAGAACACATTGCGAGGATCCGCTTGTTGCAGCTGTTGGAGAAACAGGTTTGGACTTCTTTAGAGACCTTTCTGATCGAAAAAAACAACAAAAAGCATTTGAAGCTCATTTGCAAATTGCAATTGAGCTTCAAAAGCCAATATTTTTACATCAACGAGAATCTCACGATACCTTTTTGCCTATCATCAAAGAATACAGAGACCAACTTACTAAAGCCGTGGTTCATTGCTTTACTGATGAAAAGCGTGCACTTTATGATTACCTAGATTTAGACCTACACATTGGTATCACTGGCTGGATTGCCGATGAACGCAGAGGAACCCACCTAGTTCCTCTTGTTGCAGATATACCTTGGAATCGCCTAATGATAGAAACAGATGGTCCTTACCTTCTACCAAGAAATATACGTCCAAAACCTAAATCAAGACGTAATGAGCCTAAATATTTACCTTATGTAGCTGCAAAAGTAGCTGAATCTCGCCAAGTAGAAGTAAGTAAAGTGATTGAAGAAACAACCCGTACAGCAAAAGAGTTTTTCAATATCCCTTAGGCTTTAGCGGTATCTAGCCTCTTCCATCAAGCAATGGCAAGGATTACAACGCAGACAATCACTTGCCATGTTTGACTCCCATTAAAGGAAATAGAACCCACCACAGCTTCAGGGGCGCCGCCTAAGATACTTATAAAAAACTGAATTCTTCATAATGCATTTCAAAACAGTCTCGCATTATTAGCCAATTTAGTCTAAAATACTGCCTGATTGAGACATTAATCAGGTGTCTTAAACATAACGTCCCACATCAATCACTGGACTGGTAGAACTGTGCTACAGGCGTTTTGAAAACAAGCCTTCAATGAATAAGTCTTTTTATCTTATTTCCATCTCTTGATTGAGATCAGGTTTAGCTTTCTGACAATGTATGACCGCGCAGAACATCAGCACAGTAAGCCCATTGAACTGATGTCATTTATAAAAGCAAGCGTGACTCTTCTCACACAGCTCTACATCAGAGGACGAACCAATAACATTACTGGACAGCGCCAATTTATCAAAGGAAGAGTTTCATGACGGATACACTTGCGGCCAAGGCAGCTCAACTACAGGAGCGCCTACTCAATAAAGCCGGAAAAAAGGAAGCCAATTCTCCGGCTGATAATGAAGAGACAAGCTTTCAACTTAAAGCCACAAGACTCACATTGACTCAGCTTGAGCTCTATGATTATGACTACGATAATTTTAATCGACAAATGTCAAAGAACTTAAAACAGGCACCACACTTTTTTAATCAAACACCAGTTGTTATTACGCTTGATAAAATTCGTAATACAGATAAAAAAGTTGATTTCATTGAACTAACACAAATGTGCCAAGAGTATGGCGTATTTCCAATTGCTGTCCGTGGTGGTACGGAAGAAATGCAACTATCAGCGCTCGTTGCAGGTTTACCAGCGTTACCAAACCAAGGTAGCAGTAAATCTTCTAATGATGATGCGACAGATAAAGCGCAAGAAAGTGCAGCACCAAAAGAAGAAATGCGCCCAAGCAAAATTATTCACCGCCCAGTTCGCTCAGGCCAACAAATATATGCGCAAGGCTGTGATCTTATTTTACTAGGTCCAGTCAGTACAGGTGCTGAAGTTTTATCAGATGGTAACATTCATATTTACGCGCCATTACGCGGTAGAGCTCTTGCAGGTATTCGTGGCAATAAAGATACGCATATTTTTTGTCAACAACTTGAAGCGGAACTTGTTTCGATTGCAGGCCACTATAAAGTAAGCGATGATCTACAAGGTACACATTGGGGACAGTCAATTCATGCCCGCCTTGATGGACAGCATTTAAAAATTTCAGGTCTCACAAGTTAATAACAACTGTGAGTAAATAATATATTTGAACGGCTCTCTGATCTGCGCCAATTAAGATTGGCGCGCCAAAAAAATAAATTTAAAAATAATTCAGTAACTAAGACAAAAATTAAAGTGGTTTTCTGTCAATTTTAGCTAGAGTTGCTATACTCCAGTCAATTGATGGGGATCTTTGAACTCAATTTTGCTGTGTTTTCAAGCAAACTGGAACAAAAAGAGACAGCTTCAAATCAATAACAGTCGAGAGGATATTCATGGTGGCAAAAATTGTGGTGGTCACATCAGGTAAAGGCGGCGTTGGTAAAACAACATCTAGCGCTGCTATAGGAACAGGCTTTGCGCTTCGCGGTCTTAAAACAGTTATTATTGACTTTGATGTGGGTCTACGAAATCTTGACCTTGTCATGAATTGTGAAAGACGTGTTGTATACGATTTAATCAACGTTATTAATGAAGAAGCTACATTAAGCCAGGCTCTTATTAAAGATAAGAGAACTGATGGCCTTTATATTCTTCCAGCGTCACAAACTCGTGATAAAGATGCACTTACTGTTGAAGGTGTTCAGCGCGTTCTTGATGAGCTTAGCGGCGTTTTCGATATTATTGTATGTGACTCTCCAGCAGGTATTGAAAAAGGTGCTCTAACTGCAATGTATTTTGCAGATGAGGCGATCATCGTAACTAACCCAGAAGTTTCTTCGGTTCGTGACTCTGATCGTATTCTTGGCATTCTTCAAAGCAAGACCAAACGAGCTGCTGAAGGTCGTGAACCAGTGAAAGAACATCTTCTCATTACTCGCTACTCTCCAGAGCGTGTTAAGAAAGGTGAAATGTTAAGCATTCAAGATATCGAGGAAATTCTTGCAGTACCACTTCTTGGTGTTATTCCAGAATCTAAATCGGTATTGAAAGCATCTAACCAAGGTTTACCAGTTATTCTTGATTCTGTAAGTGTTGCAGGTCAGGCTTACGGTGATGCTGTTGATCGTTTTCTTGGACAGGAAGTTGAGCATAGATTCATTAACCCTTCCCGAATGGCCATTTTCAAGCGCATGTTCGGAGGTGAATAAATGAGTTTACTTGATTATTTCCGTAGCCGATTGCGCCCTACATCTGCTCAGGCCGCAAAAGAACGTCTTCAAATTATTGTTGCTCACGAAAGAGGCGGCAATAATGATGAGCCAGACTATCTTCCAGCTATGCGTAAGGATATTCTTGAAGTAATCAGTCGATATATTGCTATTGAACAGGACCAAGTGAATGTTCATTTTGATGATAGTAGCGATTGCTCTATTCTCGAACTCAATATTGCACTTCCTGAATCCCCTACGCGTATATCAACAACACCTCCTGTTGTTGCAACTGAAACAAGTGAATCTTAACCACTTATTTCATACGATAAAAAAGCCGAGAATTTCTCGGCTTTTTTATTCATTAAATCTTATAAATAATAGAATACATCTAACGAACAAAAGTAGACGGCATCAATAGATTACCTTTAAACAAGGACATACTCATATCAGTTTCAACATGAAGCCTTGGCAATAAAAAACGATTAAGCTTTATGCTAGATTTAGCAATATTATGCTTATAATTAACAGCAAACTGATAACCAGCTTCTTTAACTGTATCAACAACACCTTGATGAAAATTTCCATTCGGGTAAGAGAAACTAACGATACTCTCCCCTATTTGCGACTCAATCTGTTCTTTAGACCCTGCAATCTGATCTAGAAGCTCTTCTTCATTCATAACATCTAGAAAGCCATGGTTTCTTGTATGGGAACCAATCTCTATACCTTCAGATCGTAACTGACGTACTTGCTCCCAAGACAAAGGCATACCACAAGAAAACTTACAGGAATCAAAATTATACTGACTTATATGACGAAGCTCTTCAATGGCTTCTAATCGCTCATTATCAGTTAATGTCTGTAAGAAACGGCCAAACGCTCTACGCTGTTTTTCGCGGTTCGTATCATTAAGATGAACTGAAAAGCGATTATTGAAAATATTAATAGGCCCTTCTGGTAGAACCTGCATACAACGGGCAACCTCATCAAACCAAAACAACTTCTGCTGATCCACAAAATCTGTTGAAATATACACGACACCGGTCAAGCCATAGGATTTCATAATCGGAAGCGCGATATTTAAATTATCGGCATATCCATCATCAAATGTAATAATCATGCTATTTGGAGGTAAAAGTTTGAGCAGCTGGGGAAATAGGAGATTAGGATATGCACTTTGATATCGAACTAAATCATAAAAATTTATAACGTTAAAATGCTTAGACACAAAGTCCATTTGTTCTGCAAAAACATTAGGATATGCTGATATATTTTCTGCGTTATAAGGGTAATCTTGCGTGAATTCTTGAACAGAGTGATAAGCAAGAATACTTAAATGGCGACGTTTTTTTTGCACAAGTAAGCGCTCAACCCAAGATTGCATTAAAATCTTTGCTAAACGCTCTTTCTTCCCCATGAATACCACTCTTGTCGAATCACTTTATGGCACTGAAAACTCAGGTTTGTGCTCACTACCACTCTAGAGTATCAATCCGTAGCGTATATGGCCTAAGAACAAATATTGCTCTTCTCTATATTATAAATCTAGTCCGTAAAGTCTTCGTTAAGCGGAATAGCATACTCAGCAAGTATACTATGTAAACATATAGACAACATCAAGGCAGCTGTAACGTATTGCTACAAGGCTGTATACTATTCGATCCAGATACATGGAACTAAAGAAATAAAGCCTTGTCTAGGATTTCATATAGGGTTATTAATTAATCAATATAAGTTTGCTGCCATAGCTCAAGAACCACAAGCTGCCACAAGACACGATGATGGTCTGCTTTACCGTTAACATGCTCATCGATAATTCGATTGATCACTTGAGGATTAAAATAACCTCTCTGCTGGCACTGATGAGATGATAAAATATCTCTCATATATTCTTGCAACGGCCCTGCAAAAAGTCGTGCTAACGGTGTAGGGAAACCCATTTTCTTGCGATAGAGAACTTCATGAGGTAGATGAGGCTCTAGAGCTTTCTTTAATAGGTATTTAGACTCATTATTTTTTGTTCGATACTTGACTGGTAATCGTGTTGCAAACTCAATAAAGCGATGATCAAGAAATGGGACTCGAAGCTCTAAAGATGCAGCCATGCTCATGCGATCAGCTTTTGTTAATAAGTCATCAAGTAACCATGTTTTATAGTCTACATACTGCATTTGTTGCTGCGTAGAACAACCAGCAACTTGATCATAAAGTGGCTTAAAATGGCTTGATACATGATGATTATGAGCGAAGTTTCTGAAACTTTCGTTATACAGTTCATCCTTTAAAATTTGATCATAGACCGACACACCAAAGTATCGAGAAGATAACGGACGAGATGAAAGGTCAGACCATTTTCTAAACTTTCCTCCCATCTGATTAAGCATCATTTGTATAGGTTTTCGAACTAACCCAGGTAAACCTCTAAAGCGATCAACATAGTCCATATAACGATAAATTGGGTAGCCACCGAAAACTTCATCAGCCCCTTCCCCTGATAGAACAACAGTAACGTGCTTCTTCGTTTCTTTGGCTATGAAGTACAACGAAATTGCAGCTGCTTCAGTCACTGGCTCATCCATTAACTTCACATAATCAGGAACAAAACCAGAGAAGTCCTGTGGCGTCATAGTGTATTCATGGTGCTCAGTATTAAACTGTTTTGATATTTGACGAGCATATTGGCTTTCATCAAACTTATCGCCAAAATCCCAGCGCACAGAGAATGTTTTAATGTTTTGCTGCTTCAAACGATTCATCATGTAAACAACAGCAGATGAGTCAACACCACCACTCAAAAATACACCGAGAGGCACGTCACTTCTGAGCTGCCATGCCACAGAGGATTCAAAAATTTCATCAAGTTCTTTGAGGTAATGCGCTTCGCCTAAATCTTCAATTGTTTTCTCTGATGGATAAGAGACATCCCAGTATTTTTTAATTTCATATGAATTACCTTTTACTACTAAAGTATGGCCCGGCTGTAATTTTTTAATCGATTTAATAAGTGTTGTTTCACCTGGACAATAACCAACGCTCATATATGCATCGATAAGGGCGGGATCAAACTGAACATTAACTTCAGGTAAAACTAAAAGAGACTTCATTTCCGAGGCAAAAGCGATACCTTCAGAAGTTTCGACATAATATAAAGGCTTTATACCCATTCGATCTCGAACAAGCGTTAATTGCTGCTCATGGCTATCCCAAAGCGCAAATGCATACATTCCATTAAATTGAGTTAGTGCAGAGCTAGGCTCATGAATCATACTGTAGAGTAAAACTTCTGTATCAGACTCAGTTCTAAAGCTAATACCTTTTGCGTGAAGATTTTCTTTCAGTTCCAGATAGTTATAAACTTCGCCATTGTAGGCAAGAACATAGCGCTCAGAGCTATCAAGCATTGGCTGTGATGAACGGGTATGAGTATCTAAAATAGAAAGACGTCTATGGCCAACACCAAAGCAACGATCAACATGAACACCAGCACCATCCGGACCACGGTATTCAATTGTATTGTTCATCTGCTCAATCTGGTGATGCAATACTGGCTGGCGAGTTTTATATCGATAAACCCCAACTATTCCACACATCGTCTTTTTACTCCAAATTCTAATCCATTATGACTTACACAAAGTAAGCTGAAAATTTACACCTAAAATCAGGCAAGACCATCTCGCTTAAGCGGGTGTGGAATCTTATAATCACGGTAATCATTTGGATTACCAGATAAACCATCTTCGGCAGCTTTGACAATATTATACGCTTCACGAGCATTTACATAATGCAGTACATACTTTGTTCCGTCATTATATTTATTTTGGAAGTGAGAGAACATTTTTGCAGTCGCCGGACCTGCAAGTGACTTGTGATCCTGAGCACCATGTGAAAAGAGCTTAATGAATTGCCATTCAGGTCTGCCTTCAACATGAATTGCCTGTCTAACCCAAGCATCTATACGTTTAGGATCTCCATGAGTTGCTTGCGCATGCAAATCACCGTCTTCAAATTGAGGGTGCCATTTATGGCGCCAGTCAAGCCAGTTTATAGTAAGAGGACCTTGGAAAATCATAAATTCATTATCCTTACTCGCCTCACCTACTTTGCTTACACGGGCTTTGTCATACGACTTAGCACAACCATTATCTACAGCGTATTGAATAGAGTTAATGTATTTAGGCTGTGCAGGCTGGAATAATGCAGGGAAAGTAAAATCTGCATAACAGCCTAACTCTTGCAAAAGTTGAATTTCATTATCAACACCACAAAATTCAGAACCACGGGAGTTATCAAGAGACCAGTTACCATGAATAAAAGAGAAACATGCAAGCTTACCTGGCTCTATTGGTTTCATGTAACCATACTTCTGAAAAATGGGCATAACTTCTTGCAGCTTTTGTACAAATGTTTCAGATGTATCGTGGGCATGATGCCAATGAAGCTCAAACTCGCCATAACCCTGCTCTACTAGTGGCTGTAAAGCCTCTAGCTCATGTTCATGAAGAAGATCAAGGGCATAAAAAAAAGTATGCTGAGGCTTATGCCCATCAGCATCTCTAAATTGATCAACTATACGTGGATATGTTTCTTTCCATGCTATCAATCTATCTTCGTGACCATTTAACTCAAAGTGATCAACAACCATTACCATTAAATGAACAGGTCCTTCTACTTTTGGCTTACCTTTTATGAGCCGCCTTAAGTAGTCTCCAATCCAAATATTGATAAATTTCTTTTTAAGATACCAATTCAACCCAAGGCAAAAAACTATTGCACCAAGAACAATAAGTGCGATTAGAAACTTAAGCATCTAGGTTCCTCTATTTCATTGTTATAAAAATCTGGGTAATAAAAATTATGAGCGACTTTTAATAAGTTCACGATAATAACCATAATACGCATCAGCCATGGACTTCATCGAGAGATTATTTTGAATATGTTTAATAGCAGTGTCTTGTACAGACTTTCGCTTATCTTCATTTGCGACAAGTAATTTTAATCGATCAAGCAAGGCTACTTCATCTCGAGCAGGAACAAGATAACCACCTTCGTGAGGAATGACTTCTCTTGAGCCTCCAACATCAGTTACTACAGCAGGAACACCTGAGGCCATGGATTCTAATAATGTATTTGGAAGACCTTCCATATCGCTAGTCAGAGCAAACAAGTCAAACGCTTGCATTGTTTCTGCAACCGTATTAATACGGCCAGTAAATGTCACTAGGCCTTGTAGGTTAAGCTCAGCAACAAGTGCTTCTAATGTAGAGCGCTGATCACCATCACCACAGAAAACAAGACGGACGTGTGGGAACTCCTGATAAAGCTTGTGAAAAGTGCGAATAAGCATTGGATAGTTTTTCACCTCTACCAATCGCCCAACTGTACCTATAACAAGATGGTTCTCATCAAATCCGAGACTAATACGTCTTGAGCTTCGAATGGATGAATCAGGCTTAAAACGTTGCGTATCCACACCATTTAAAATAGGAAAAAAAGTTTTTGCCGGTAAATTAAATGCTTTCTCCATCCGTTGCCCAAGATCTGCAGATACCGTTAAGTTCCCATCCATCTGTTGAAACAACCATTTTTGCATAAGACGTTGACGCCAATGCTGATCATAATAAACGCCATGTTCACCATTTACGACCAGAGGTTTTTTAGAAAACGATGTAAGCCTTTGTCCCCAGGCAGCTATAGCACCGGTTAGCATTGTAGTCCAACCATGTGTATGTAAAATATCATACTTGTTATTTTTTAAGACATCCCAGTGGCCCTTAACACCACCTTTAATAGAATGATCATCTATACAGCCTGAAAAAATGATATTGGCACGAGGGTGAGAAATTCGATCAATTAAGGTTCCCTTTCCTCTAAGACAAAGCACATCAACTTGCATATCATCTGGCATATTATTAATCAAATTAACGACGCCATTTTCTAAACCACCAACCTCAAGGCTTAAAACAGAATGAAGTACTTTTATCATGCAAAAATCCGGAACATTAAATATTAAATAACCACTGTGTTTAATCACCTTGCAAGAGAAGGTACACACAGTGGTTCAAAGGTAAAAAATGAGTAACCATGCTTTTCTATTCAAACATGCTTAAATTTTTTATATTTGACAATGCCTAGACAATTATAGGCTGTATTCAACCATAAAGAAGATACGATTACTTTGCGTTTCATCACCATCGTCTTTATCTTCAAGAAGAATTGACTCCAGAGATGCACCAAATGAAAGGTATCGTGTAGCAGCAAAGCTTACTCTTGATGTAAACATACTTTCGCGCACTTCACGTGTAGTTGTTTCACCAAAAGTAGCATCATCAGCTAGCACATCTAAGCTTTCAATTTTACGCTCTTCAATGCGAATACCCGCATCCACTAACCATCTTACTTTTGGCTCAAGGCTTAAAGTCCACTCAATACCATAAGAGTCTTGACCAGCATCTAAAGTCCCTTCTGGGAATAATAATTGACGAGCCTCTTGTGATAGATCCAGCTGGAATTCAGGTACTTCTAGTCGACGAGCAAATACTCTAAACTGTGTACCCCACTGTCCATATCTCCAGTTTAGGCCAACACGTATAGTATCATCGACATTAAAACCAGTTGAATATTGGAAATCATCAAGCTCTTGCGTTAATTCACCAATTGTTGCTGGATCAATAACAGATGTACCAGAGTTTTGCTGCTGCTGACTTTCACCTAGATAACTAATTAAAGAAGCTCTATCAGATGTATTGTTCAAAGTATCTTGGCCAAAAGTAACGATTTGGCGTTCTGCAGCTATATCTAACTCTACTCGGCGCGCAATTTCATATACATAGCCAGCAGTATATGTTGGTATTACATCTGAGTCTTCAGAAATGCCGCTATTATCAATAACAATTTGCGATGCACCAGCACCAATATACCAAACACCTCTATCTAAGCGGTGGCGAAGCTGTAGTGCTGCACTACGAGTGTATTGATCACTGAAGTTATCATCATCAGGCATGTAGTGAACTTCACTTACATTAAGCTGAAGCTGTGTTAACTCTGAGGCGTAGTATGCACCATCAGCATTAAGACCTAGATATTGGCTATCATAACCAAACTCAGCATAAGTTTGTTCATAGTAACCACCTACATTTAAGTACGTACGACCAGTTGGGTGGAAATAGAGTGTTGGACCAGTTCTTAAAACGTTAATCTGCTCTGTATTACTTGAAGATGCAAGTTCATAAGAATTACGGCGCTGCAAGAAGGCTGTATCAGAGAAATCCCAACTAAAACGATTTGGCTTGATTAACCATAGGGCATCAATACCACCACTGACATTTAACTGATCATCAGTTACATTAGAAGAGTGACTTAAAAAACCAACATGGCCAAAAATATCATAACGGAAAAAACCTTGATCTTTCGTTAAATCAATTTCAGTATAAAGCTCATTGCTAATATCTTCTTCTTGGCCTTGATCTTGGTTACCATTAGAAATGTTATCATCATAACCAAGACTATAACCAACTAATACCTCACCATTAACCAATGCAAAACTTGTTGCAGGTGCTACAGCACCAACAAGAGATACAGCTAAGGCTAATTTTTTTCTTGATAGCTTAAATGTCTTTTGAATCACCTTGAATTCTCCATAAAAAAAACGCCGTATTTAAAAACGGCGTTATTGGCTGTTGGCCTTTGACAGCTTGTTAGTTATTGATAATAACACCTGCAAGCTTTTCTTCTCCAACAGCGTCAACTGCAGCGTCAATCTGAGACTTAACAACCTTACCATAAGGGGCCACTAAAATGGCTCTATCACAAAGTGATGCTAGTATACGCGTATCTGCTGATTCATTCACTGCAGGCGCGTCAAGGAAAATATGTCGATCAGGATAACGTCTTTTAACAACATCAAGAAATGCTCTCATTCGTGGTGATGTAAAAAACTCTGCTGGAGATGAACCTTGATTACCTACGGGAATTAACCTTAAACGAGGAATACCTGTTGCATATATAATTGAATCAACACCCGACACCTCTCCTCTAAGGAAGTCTGTAAGACCACACTCAGGTTCAAGGTAAACACGATCGTGAAGCGATGGCGACTGTAAATTACAGTCAATAACCAATGCTGTTTTACTTTCATCAAGTGCAAATGCAGTCGCTAAATTAATTGCTGTAAAACTTGCACCACCTTTAGGTACAACAGATGTAATTAAAGTGACTGAATTACCAACTCTACCCTTAGAGGTAGGTCTAAGCAATTTAGTTCTTAATTCACGAAACTTATTCAGCATGACTTTGTTTTTCATACCTGGATGAATAATATTTTGTGCATCTAACTCATGCGGAGCAAGCAACGTTGGCTCAGCCATATTTGCAATTTGTCGACTTGAAGCAACAAGACTGGCTATCTCTGCATCAAAACCACCAAAGTCGTTTTGACTTGCGACTAACTGACGGTGATCTTCATTTGCGGACATAGGCTCTTGCCCGGCATTATTCTGATTATGTGCCTTATCTGTGTCAACCATGTGGTTTAACCTCCAATTCCCGCTAACTGTACACCGCTCGTGTGCATTACAACTATGATTACATAGAGTAAACCGACACCAACTAGTGCACCAAGAATTACGCTGTAATCACTTTTTAGTAGCCCTTTTTGTATTTGCGCTTGTGGTACAACGCCAAGAAGCGGAAGGCCTAGATCTTCTTCAATTACATTAGAACTTCTAATACGTGGATCGATTTGAATAAGCGCTACGAAGAACGCAATCGGCCCGATAATACCAAGAAGTGGTCCAGCTAAAACAAAATGTAAAAACCTTAAACCTTTTGGCACTTGTGGAAAGTTTGCTTTTTCCTGCACTTTATAAGATAGACCTGCTTCTTGTAGAGCAAGGTTCATCGATAAACGAGCATTTTCGCGACGACGAAGAAGATTTTGATAATATTCTTGGTTTACTTGGTAGTCACGAACAAGTTCTGCTTCTCTTGCCTGGCCTTCACCCATTTTTTGAGCACGATTTTTTTCTTCTTCAAGGCGCACTTCATATTCAGAAATACGAGCTTGGATTGTTTTTATCTGTGTTTTTACAGAAGAAAGTTCACCACGTAATCTATCGTAAAGTGTTGAGTAACCACCAACTGCTCTAGCAGTATCACGACCTTGCTCAAGGTCTTCTTGGAAGCGATCTTCTTCACGGATGATAGCCTGCTTCATATCAGCAATTTGCTGCTTTAAGCTGACAATGTCGGGGTGTATCTCATGAAAGCTCAATCGAAGAATATCTAACTGGTTTTGCATTTCTTGCAAACGACGCTTGTACAAAGCTGCAGTTGAAGATGATGAAGATTTATTCCCTTCTGCTGCAATTTGTTCTTGCAAGGAAGCTTCAGTAATACGAGCCTCTTTAAGATCTAAACGAGATTGTCTTAAGTCACGTTCAAGATTTTCAATTGTAGAAAAGCTTTGTGCCTTACGCTCTGGGCTAGCATCAACTACAGCTGATCTAAAGTTTTTCAGCGCCTCTTCTGCTTCTTGTAGCTTTGAGTGATAATCATTCACTTGCTGATCAACAAACTCGTATGTTTCACGGCTTGCCTGCAAACTTGTAGCAGCTGTTTGACGAATAAACTGCTCTCCAAATTCAGTAGCGACAAGAAATGCGCGTCTTGGATCCGGATCACTATAGCTAATTTTAAGAAGGTTGCCTGTAATATCAACTTCAGTTTGATCACGGATGGTCTTTTGAAGCGTCTCTTTTTGAGCCTGAGACATATTAGGAGTTAACCAGCCACCTACTTCTAATATACGGTCTAGTACTTGACGACTAAACATGAGCTCGGTTGCTTCACGAGTTGTCACCATAGCGCCAGCATTCTGAACGTTATCACCAAGGGTTTGGCCAACAAGACGACCTTGGTCAGCAAGGATAGTCACGGAGGATTCATACATTCGAGGCCATGTAGAACCAATTAAAACGACAACAACACTAATCAAGACAAACCCTACAGAAATAAGTTTAACCTTGGACTTAAGCTCCCGCAGGCAGATCTGGATCATCTGTTCTATTGGAATTTGCATTACCTACACACCTCAAATATTGACGATAAATAATCTTGTTTTTTTAATGCGAGTGTTTATCGACACATAGCTTTCTTCATATTCAGAAATTGGGGCTTCTGAAACTCTTTTTATATCCTGACAAACCCCATAAACAGCGACCCACTGTGATTAGTGAAGGGATAACAGGACGCTTTAACAACAGCCTTCTCAGAAAGTAAACTATTGATCTGTATCTGTATACTCAAACGTAAAAGGCCGAGTATACAGACTTAAGCGTTATTAAAAAATACCTTCTGGTACTGTTAGTACGTCACCTGGTTGTAGCAACACATTTGTGTCAAGTTTGCCTTTCTTCAGGATATCGTCAAGCTTAATTCGGATTGACTTAGTCTTGCCATCTGGCGTTCTTCTATAAAGTGTCGTTCTGTTTGCACTTGCAAACTCTGACACACCACCAGCCGCCAAAATAATATCAAGCACTGTCATACCCATTCTATGAGGAACAGATGCAGGTGCATTTACAGCACCAGTAACACGAACTCGAGAGACGTACTCATGACTATTAAGACCTGTCACGATGATACTCACTTGTGGGTCTCTAATATACTTAGCAAGCTGATCTGTTACAATGTCAGCAAGTTCTTTAGGTGTTTTACCCGCCGCCATAACATCTTTTACAAGTGGTGTAGAAATTTTACCATCTGGTCTTACTGGTACAGATACAGAAAGGTCAGGGTTTCTCCATACACTTACTTCGATAACATCATCAACACCAATAAGATAGTCACCTTGATAAAATTGAGATGAGTCGAAAAACTTTTGTTTTCCTGCCATGGGCGATTCTGCCGCTGCAAATTGAGACACAAGCATGCTCACTACAACTAGACACTGAAGAACTACTTTAAAAATTGATGACCGCAACATAACCATTTAAGCCAATACCTTTTTTCTTGTAAGCCTTGGTTCTAGCTAAATTATTTATAAAAACCAAAGCAGTTAAACACTAGGTGGTGCCATTATACCGATATCAAGCTTTGAAATCGATAAAGCCCGCCATGAATCTCACTAAAAATAACAAAGTAACCTGATAACAGCCTTAATAGATAAAGACGCCAACCTTTAACTGAGTTATAAATATTGAATTTTTAAATATAATGAGCAATTTTCAGGCAAAATGCACAGTTAATAAAAACTTACAGATGGTTAACGTGCACCCTTGCCAAATAAAATAACCTCAACAGTTTGCATTAAAATTAAAACATCTAGCAATAAACTGTTGTTTTTTGCGTAGTACATATCATACTCAAGCTTATTTTTACTATCTTCATCCGATGCACCGTATGGATAGCAAAGTTGAGCCCATCCTGTAACACCAGGCTTCACTCTATGACGCTCAGCATAGTAAGGAATAATGGTTGATAAATGCTCGACGAAAACCGGACGCTCAGGCCTCGGACCTACAATGGCCATATCACCTTTCAAAACATTGAATACTTGAGCAAGCTCATCAATTCGATACTGGCGGATGATAGCACCAACCTTTGTGACTCTTGCGTCATTAGCACTTGCCCATTGTGCTCCTGCTTTTTCAGCATCTTTACGCATACTTCTAAATTTATAAACCCAGAAAGTTTTTCCATTTAAACCAACTCTTTCTTGCTTATAAAAAATCTCGCTATCCCAGCCATCTTCTATTTTGATTGCAATAGCAGTAATTAACATAAACGGCCAAAATACAAGCAAAAGCAAACTACTAGCTACAAAGTCACAACACCTTTTAGCGAAAGACTGCAGGCCATTTGTTTGGAAGCCATCGGAAAAAACAAGCCAGCTCGGGTGAAGTAAATCAACAATAATACGCCCTGTTTCACGCTCAAAAAAGCTGAGAACATCCAATACTTCGATACCATTGAGCTTGCAATCTAAAAGACCATCAATAGGTATACTTTTACGACGATCATCAAGCGCTACTACAAGTTCTTGCACTCCCTTTGAAACTGCATACTCACTTAGAGACTGACCATTAAGAGACAAGCGAAACTCTTCGTCTATAACGCCTTCAACTTCACCTTGAAGAGGTAGAAAACCTAAAATCTCAAAGGCGCTACGAGAATGACTCTCTTTTACTCGATCCAATAAATTTTGTGCACGATGACCTGTACCAAGTACGAGTACTTTTCGCTTCAAAAGTTCATACTGAAACTTATAAATAAACAGGTAACGCAACGCCCATAAGCATAAAAATGATATTGCAGCAGCAAAGGCAATAATACCTCTACCTAAAAACAGGTTCGGAAATAAATAGAAAAGAACCGCTAGCACAAGCGCACCAAAGAGAAAACTGACAGCTGTTCTAAGCATAATACCGGACAGGCCGTAGTTTGTTTGCGCCTGATATACCCCCATAGAAACCATTGCTAAAAGGATAACGCAAGCAAAAATAATCGCTCGCGGCAAGAGAGGCCCCAAACTTTCAAGGGCAGCTACATCACCAGCGAATCTAAGCCATGCACCTGCAAAAGTAGCAGCAATAAAAATGCATCCTTCAACAAGCCCTAACAAAAAGTAAGGTAGGTTAATATAGTGTTTCGATACTCTTAAGTAAGACACCCAAAATTCCTCTTTGCTTTAATTTTTACTGCGAGCGCGCCAATCAACGGATGAATCATATCTTGTTTCAATGCTAGACGCTATGCTTAAGCCACAAACAACAACAATGTAAAAGGCTTTTCTGTTCAATGTTTAACCTTTTGAGTATTCACACCTTTTTCACACAATCACATTATTGTGGCTTCGCGCATGTGAGTATAAGGGTTTACAGCCACTCATTCACATATTTTTGTTGATATAACGATGAGAAAATGTCCAACTAAACAGATAATGTCATAAGCTACAATTGCAATTGCCCCTAAGGCAGTTAATTATTGCTTATGGTTTAGTAAAACGAAAAACATCACTCTAGGCGGTTGGATTACCATATACACAGCATTTATCCATTTGCTGAGCATTTTAAGATCATTTTTGCCATCAGGTTATCATGCTAAGTGACTTTTGTTTTACCCTCTAACAATATGAGTTTTTTCTGATATAGTTCATCAATGATTTTATCTCTCGGAGAATTTAAATAATGCAAACTACTGCAAATCAAGCACCAGACAGCACTGCACTACAAACCTCTAACCTTCAAAAAAACTACACAATTGCCGTTATAGGTCTTGGGTATGTTGGTCTGCCGCTTGCAGCTGCTTTTGGAGAGCAATTTAAAACAATTGGTTTCGACATTAACGAAAAGCGTATACAAGAACTTAACCAAGGGTTCGATAGAACAAAAGAAGTATCTAAAGAAGAGCTTGCGCGCTCTGCAAACTTATCGTTAACGGCTTCAAAAGAAGACCTTAAAGCTGCAAACTTTTTTATTGTTACTGTTCCTACGCCTATTGATGACTCGAAGAGACCAGATTTAAGCCCACTTGAAAAAGCCAGTGCACTCCTTGGCGATGTTATTAAAGCTGGTGATATCATTGTTTATGAATCCACAGTCTATCCAGGTGCTACAGAAGAAGTATGCTGCCCTATTCTTGAGTCAAAGTCAGGCCTTAAACATGGAACTGATTTTTACCTCGGCTACAGTCCTGAACGTATTAATCCTGGTGATAAACAACATAGAGTCAGCGATATAACGAAAGTTACTTCTGGCTGCTGTGATTATTCAGCCACTATTATTGATGGAATCTATAGAGCAGTCATTCGAGCTGGTACTCACAAGGCAAGTTCAATAAAGGTTGCAGAAGCAGCAAAAGTTATCGAAAATACGCAACGGGATCTTAATATTGCTCTAATCAACGAGCTTGCCATGATTTTTGCCAAGCTTGGTATTGATACAAGTGAAGTATTAGAAGCTGCAGGTACAAAGTGGAACTTCCTTCCATTTAAACCAGGCCTTGTTGGTGGTCACTGCATTGGTGTTGACCCTTACTATTTAACGCACAAGGCTCAAACCATTGGTTACCACCCAGAAATCATCCTTGCAGGTCGACGCATAAACGACAACATGGCTGTCTATGTAGCAGAGCAAGTCATTAAGCTCATGACAAAGCGTCAAATACATGTAGTACAGTCAAAAATTCTAGTTCTTGGTTTAGCGTTTAAAGAAAACTGCCCTGACATTCGTAACACTAAAGTAGTTGATATGGTTGAAGAATTACGCTCATATCACGCTCAAGTTGATATTTTCGACCCATGTATTGATGCAGCAGAAGCTGAACACGAATATGGCTACAGCGTACTTACATCATGGGAAGAGCTTGAAAAGTCTGCAGCGGATCAAGGCTATGACGGTATTATCCTTGCTGTTGCTCACGATCAGTTCATGAGCAAGACAGCTGAAAGCTTTAAAGCACTTCAAAAACCAAACGGCGTTGTCTTCGATATCAAAGGCAAGTTACCGCAATCAATCGTTGATGCTCGTCTTTAATTTTAAAATAGGCTAAGAGCCTAGTTTGTGGCATAATATCTAGCGAAAGCTAATAGCATATCTTCTTGAAGAAGATGAAAAGGAACGAAAATGAAGATTTTAATTACAGGTACAGCTGGCTTTATTGGTTCTACACTCGCCATTCGCTTGCTTGAACGTGGTGAGCAAATTATCGGTGTTGATAACCTTAATGACTACTACGATGTGAATCTAAAAAAAGCTCGTTTAGAACGCGTAAAGGCATATCCTGGCTTTACAGATGTTCGTGCTGATATCGAAGATAAAGAAGCAATGGCAAAGATCTTTGCTGAGCATAAACCTGATCGTGTAGTTCACCTTGCAGCGCAAGCAGGTGTTCGTTACAGCCTTGAAAATCCACATGCTTATATTGATTCTAATATTCAAGGTCACATGAACATTCTTGAAGGCTGTCGTCATCATGATATTGAACATTTAGTTTATGCATCAAGCAGCTCTGTATATGGTGCTAATACAAGCATGCCATTCTCTGTACACGACAATATCGACCACCCTGTTAGCCTTTATGCTGCAACAAAAAAAGCAAATGAGTTAATGTCCCATACTTACTCTCATTTATTCCAGCTACCAACAACTGGTTTACGCTTCTTCACTGTATATGGTCCTTGGGGTCGCCCAGACATGTCTTTATTCATGTTTACTAAAAATATTATTGAAGGCACACCTATCAATGTATTTAATAATGGTAAACATCAACGAGACTTCACATATATTGACGATATTGTTGAAGGTGTTATTCGTACACTTGATAACGTCGCTCAACCAAATACTGATTGGGATAGCGGATCTCCAGACCCTGCTACAAGTTTAGCGCCATACCGAGTTTATAATATCGGCAATAACTCTCCAACTGAACTTATGAGATTTATTGAAATAATTGAAGACTGTATTGGCAAAAAAGCTGTTAAAAATTTCCTTCCTCTACAGCCAGGTGATGTACCTGCAACTTATGCAGATGTTGAAGCACTTGAAAAAGATGTTGGTTACAAGCCAGCGACGCCGATTGAAAAAGGCATTGAGAACTTTGTTCGCTGGTATAAAGACTTTTACAAGGTGTAATACCAAAGAAAATAGTATTTAAATAAACTGCAGTTTTAGTACTGCAGTGCCTCAAGCACACAAAGCTAAAAGTAAAAACTGACAAGTGAATGCTTTTTAGCTTTTAGGCCAAGTTAAAAGTGCAGTTTATTTTTATCTAGAAATACCTACATTAAATTTAAGAAAGATACACTTACTCATTTTAAATGTAGAACAAGGCTGGCACAAAGTACATGTGTTTAAGTAGATTAATTCGCAAAGGATGCTGTTATGGCAAGTTCAATTGATTTTTTTAAAAATGTTCAAAAACAAGCTCATGATATTGTAAGCGCAGGTCTCGCAAAGAAAACTGAAAAAGATAGACTTTTTTTCAACGCTGGTCCTTTGACTTTCGATTTTAACAGACAAGTTATTAACGAAAAATTAACAGCGACATTTGTTGAAGAAGCAGAAAAAAATAATCTTAAAAAAAGAATAGAAGATCTTTTCTCTGGCGAACTTATTAACCACACTGAAAAACGCGCAGCACTTCACTGGCTCCTCCGTGCAGAAAAAGCACCCGCAGGTCTTGAAGATGAATTCAGCCAAGTTCAAGACACTTTAAAGTTAATGAGTGAATTCTCAAACTCCGTTATTAATGGTGAATATCGCCCTTCTGGCAAAGCAATTACTCATGTTGTTAATCTTGGTGTTGGTGGTTCAGACCTTGGCCCGCGCCTTGCATACGATGCACTTAAACAATATCACAATAATGTAGAAGCTCGATTTGTTGCAAACGTTGATGGTTCAGATCTTTTAGATGCTCTGAATGGTTTAAATCCTGAAACAACACTTTTCATTGCAACATCTAAAACATTCACAACGCTTGAAACTTTAGAAAATACAAAAGCAGCGCAAGAATGGCTAAAAAAATCAAATATCCAAAATCCTGGCGCTCACTTTGCAGCAGCAACAAGTAAGCCTGCTGCAGCAGAAGGATTTGGTATGGATCCTTCACGTATTTTCCCAATGTGGGATTGGGTTGGCGGTCGCTACTCCCTCTTATCTTCTGTTGGTTTAGCACTTATGATTGGTATTGGCCCTGATGCGTTTAATGCAATTCGCAAGGGTGCATTTGAAATTGACGAACATTTTAAATCTGCAGACTTTGCAAAAAATGCACCTTTTATATCTGCAGCTTTAGGTGTTATTTCAGTTAATGGTCTTGATGTACGAAACCACTCTGTTATTGCATATGACTCACGTCTAAACCTATTACCAAATTACCTTCAGCAGCTTGAAATGGAAAGTAATGGTAAGAGCGTCAATAGAGATGGCCAAGCACTTGATATCAATACTTGCCCTGTACTTTGGGGTGGCATTGGTACGAATACGCAACATTCATTCCACCAGCTTCTTCACCAAGGTACGATTACAGCAAACATAGACTTCTTTATGCCAATTGGCCAAACACATGGCCTTGCTGACCACCAAGCCTACCTACAAGCAAACTGCCTTGCTCAAGCTGAAGCACTTCTTCACGGCAAGTCACTTGCCAAAGTAAAAGAAGAGCTTACAGCTCAAGGGCTTTCTGAAGCAGAAATTGAAGCTCTTGCACCTCATAAGGTTATTCCAGGTAATAAGCCTTGTACAATTATTGGTTATAAAACACTAACTGCAGAGGTTCTAGGTGCGATCATCGCTCTATACGAACATAGAGTTTTAGTTCAGTCTCACTTCTGGGATATCAACCCATTTGATCAATGGGGTGTTGAGCTTGGTAAGCAGCTATGTCAACCAGTGTACGATAGCATTGTTGACGAGTCTAAAACTTCAGCAGATAGCTTTACTCAGGAATGGGTTAACATTATTCGTGAAGAGCGTAAGTCATCATAAAATGACTTACTCACCGTAAAATGACTTACACTTACTTATCAAAAGGCGCTTTAAAAGCGCCTTTTGATTTACTAACCTGCTAAAAATATATTGACTAGCACTTTACTCGTCGTCTAACACCAAACAGCCCAGCCAGTGCTATGCCTAACAAGCCAAGAGTTGAGCTTTCAGGTACAGATACTTGATTGTTCGAAGAAGGTGAAGGCAT
Organism: Gammaproteobacteria bacterium UBA6940; assembly: GCA_002450655.1. Classification (GTDB taxonomy): domain Bacteria; phylum Pseudomonadota; class Gammaproteobacteria; order Pseudomonadales; family UBA6940; genus UBA6940. The sequence goes on from DJZY01000086.1 coordinate 26,736, forward strand.
CATGCCAATAATGTTACCTCCTCCAGCACTTATGCCACCTGCTGAAATAGGGCTAACAGGTTCATTAAAAGGATCACTACCATTTGAATCACGAATATCAAAACCAAGATCAAAACTAAAGTCTAGCCCTGCAGAACCAGACTGCTGCGCCATAAGTAAGTTTTCCATAGCTGTAATATCGTTAGCACGGATCATGTCTTCAGTTGTACCTGATGGAACAATAAACAGAGATATATAGTCAGAGGTTGTCTCACCTTGCAAGCGTGGGTCAATATAACCACCTGAATTCATAAAACCAGAGTTATCATCATAGGCTAAGAGCTGTCCTAAGTACTCAGCACTACCCGGCTGATAGAGGCTCACTCCAGAAGAAGTCTCGCTCGGACCATAGAGATAAGATGCTTCAGATAAATCAAAAAGGTACATACACAGGTCATAATCGCCTGAGAAAAGATCAAATGTCACATTATTTTGCAAAGCGGTAGAATCAAATCCAAACCTCATCTCATGAGCATTTGTCATGAGGTTTCCAACATATGTGTAAGACTCTTTATAGCCCCAATCATAATAGGATGTTTCAGTTACAAGACCTGCCGAAGCTAAGGAAGGCGTAAGAGCAAGGGTTGCCAATACCAGTAATCGACGCATATCATTTCTCCAGAAATTAAAGGCGCACTGAGACAACGCCCAAAAGTCGTTGTTTACATTCTCCTGCTATCAACACGCCCTTTGGTTTAAAACCAACACTATAAACTCGACAGCATATTAATAACATTCACGCCCACATAGACCAAAAGCCATATTTATATATCAGTACTTCCGTTAAAGTAGCATTAAGCTTACAGGAATCAGGCCCGCTTTCAAAGAGATAATATACCTAAAAAGTATCACATTTCTATAAAGTAACTTATTGATATAGTTATATTTAAACCTTTACACTCACAAATAAACTTGCTTACATCCCACCCTATTTTTTCTAGGATTTCATGGAGTTAGCATCATAACTTTCAAGCCACTCAAATCCCTTTTCAATTTACAAGATACATCAAAGCTATAATAGAGTTAGTTATAACTGAGGGATTGATTATGGACGCAGCGATAATTGAAGTAGGCCCTAGAGATGGCTTACAAAATGAAAAACAGCAGCTCAACACTCAGATTAAGGTCAATCTCATTAATAGACTTGCTGATACTGGCTTGTTAACGATTGAGGCTGGTGCTTTTGTCTCCCCCAAAGCTGTTCCACAAATGAAAGGGTCTGCTGAGATTTTAGAACAAGTTCTTCTAAGCAACCCACAGTGTCACTACCCTGTTCTTGTGCCAAACATGAAGGGCTTTGAAGCGGCACAAGCAGCAGGTGCTCGAGAAATTGCAGTCTTTACCGCTGCAAGCAATAGTTTTACGAAAGCCAATATCAATGCCACGATCAACGAAAGCATCGAGCGTTTTAAGCCCGTCGTTCAAGCAGCTTTAAAGAATAATATAAAAGTCCGGGGATACGTGTCCTGTATTGCCCACTGCCCTTACGAAGGTTTTACCAAACCAAAGCAAGTAATAGAAGTATGTAAAACACTTATTGATGCAGGCTGCTATCAAATCTCCTTAGGAGATACCACTGGCCGAGGAACAAGCAAATATATAAAGTCACTACTTCAAGAGTTACTGCCTATTGTTCCTGCTGACCTATTAGCAGGGCACTTTCATGATACATATGGACAAGCAATTTCGAATATATCAACAGCTTTAGAAATGGGGGTTTGTAGCTTTGATTCATCAGTTGCGGGATTAGGTGGATGTCCTTATGCACCAGGCGCATCAGGCAATGTTGCTACAGAAGATTTAGTGTATTTATTACAAAGTTATGGATATTGCAAAGAGGTTAATCTTACAAAACTAGCAGAGACTGGGCGCTGGATCAGTGAAACCCTCAAACGCCCTTATACGGCTAAAGCAGGCCTTGCAACTTTAGCAGCCTGCTCCTAAAAGGTCTTGTTATAGACCTATTGACGTATTTGACGATTAAGAAATTGAGATGCTTGTTCCGAACTCTTTTCATTTAAAGCACGAACAGGGTTTATATCAATACCACCACGACGAGTAAAACGGCCAACAACACTAAGTTCTTCAAAATCAGCGAGAGCTAAAATATCTGTAAAGATATGCTCAACACATTGCTCATGAAAACCTTGGTGTAGTCTAAATGAAGCAATATATCGCCCCATGGCCTCGGGATTAATTTGAGGCCCTTTCGCCTGAACTAGAATAGATGCAAAATCAGGTTGACCTGTAACAGGACAAAGTGATCTAAAGCTTTCCGTCATAAATAATTGCTGCTGAGCTTCGCCTTCTTGAAGTTGAAGCTGTTTCGGGTCTGGCTCATAAACACTGCACTCATACTCGAGCACATCAAGATCAACACCATATTCTGGCAGTTGATCATTCCAAGGTTTAAGTTGCCATTGACCACCTAAGCTTGATTGCAACGCCCCCTTCCCTAAAGGTAAAAGCATCACTTTCATGTCTGTTTTTAGCAGTGCTTTTAAGTCAGCAGCTATACGTTCTTGAACTTCCTCAGCTGATGCAAAGCGAGTCATATGAAATGACTGCAAATACAGCTTCAAAGATTTTGATTCAACAATACATTCAGACTCACAAGCGTATTGCAGAGAAACAACACCAGCAGCAGGCTGACCATTTGATTTTAGCCATGACATTTCAAACGCCTGCCAAAAATCATAACCAACAAATGGCAATTCAGCTTCAATACCAAGCTCATTTCGACCAAAAATACGTGGAATAGCTTCCAATAGACTTGAATCAAAAGTTGTTGGATAGGATGTTGTTTTCCCTAAATGCTTCATATATATCTACTCTGTATATCTAATCAACTTCTCATGCCTTTACCGCGCTCCATGCACCATACACACAGGGCAAAGAAAACACTAATAAACGCCATAATCATTGCAAGCGACACCCAAACAGGCACGTCACCAGCACCAAGCATACCAGCTCTAAAGGCACTTATGATATAGACTACTGGGTTTGCCAAGGAAATAGCGTGCCAGACAGGAGGCAATAAATCCAAAGAATAAAAAACACCACCTAAATAGGTTAATGGTGTTAATACGAAAGTTGGCACAATAGAAATATCATCAAATTTTGTTGAAAACAGTGCATTTAAGAAGCCACCAAGCGCAAACAGCACAGCAGTACCAATAAATACAACAAGGGTTAGACCATAGTTTTCAATATGAAGATCTGTAAAGAAAAGCGATACGAGCAGTACCAAGAAACCAACAAGCAAGCCACGAGCTACGCCGCCAAGTGCAAAACCAGCTACAACGACCCAAGATGGCATCGGCGATACAAGCATTTCTTCAACATTTTTTTGAAATTTGGCTCCAAAGAATGAAGACGCTACATTCGAGTAAGAATTGGTAATAACAGACATCATCACCAAGCCTGGCGTAATGTATTGCATGTAATCAAAACCACCCATATCACCAACGCGAGATCCAATAAGGTTGCCGAAGATCACAAAGTAAAGTGTCATAGTAATAATTGGTGGAATCAGTGTTTGAATCCAAATTCGCATAAAGCGACGAATTTCTTTATAGACAAGTACATTCATCGCCGTGAAACATTGTTGTAAATCCATAGTTATGCTCCTGACGATGTCATTTTAACGAAGAGTTCTTCAAGTCTATTGGCTTTATTACGAAGACTTGCAACAACAAGCCCTGCTCCAGCCAAATCCTCAAAAATACGATTCAGGCTCGTTCCCTTTTGCACTTCAACCTCAACCGTTACATCATCAAGTTTTTTAATTTGGAATTCACCAGATGTTTTCGCTTGCAGCTCTTCAGAAGAGAAAGAAATAGACTCACTTAAATCTAAAACATAAGCTTCTGACTGGAGCTGTTCTAACAACTTTTTCATTGATGTATTTTGAACTATCTGACCTTTATCAATAATTGCAATATTACGACATAAGCTTTCAGCTTCTTCAAGATAATGCGTTGTCAAGATAATTGTGACACCCTTTTGATTGAGGTCTTTCATGATCTCCCACATAGATCGACGAAGCTCAATATCAACACCAGCTGTAGGCTCATCGAGGATAAGCAACTTAGGTTCATGCATTAATGCACGAGCAATCATCAAACGACGCTTCATGCCACCAGACAGCATACGGCTTGCACTAGAGCGCTTATCCCAAAGCCCCATCAGCTTTAAAAGCTCTTCCGCTCTAGCAGTGGCTTTCTTTAACGGGATACCAAAAAAACCAGCTTGATAACGCAAAATATCAAATGGCGTTTCAAACTGATTAAAATTAAATTCTTGCGGGACAACACCAAGGTATCGCTTTGCGAGTGGAAAATTATCATCTATATCCACACCGAAAATTTTCACCTTACCCGCTGACTTGTTGACCAAAGATGAAATAATCCCAATGGTTGTTGATTTACCGGCTCCATTCGGGCCAAGCAACGCAAAAAAGTCACCTGGTTTTACTTTTAAATCGACCCCTTTAAGGGCTTTCATTTTAGTGCCGAAGGTTTTCTCCAGCTGCTCTATCTTAAGCGCATACTCTGACATGTTTCACCATCTTCGTTATTGGGACATACCCCTAATATTCATATAAAACTGTAAATTCTTTGGCGCTGATTATTTTTATACCAAGAGGAACAATATACTCCTCCATGCCTCGTCCAACAAGTGAATAAGTTCAATCTTAGAAGTTTTATCGTTACTGAACAGATTTCTAAAATTGATTTTCAAATAATCTATAGTATGATGCTGAAACATCATGATGGCACTCTCCTTTAAAAAAGTGTCATTACAATATTAAGACCCTCAGCTGGAGAGGCCATCTTGAGAACACAATTTCAACAAGACTTATACCCTCAGCACTCACTTGCTCGACTTCTTTTTAGCCTCTTCGCAATTGAGCTTATTCTAGTATTAGCAGTGCAATTGTGGAAACTCATGATTGCCGGCCACTTAATTAGCGCCCCAATTCTTGCTGAAATTAGCCATCGCTTTGGACTAAGCCAAGCATCAGACACGCTTACTTACCTCAGCGAATACGGTCTTATGATGCATGGCTTTTTGTGCCTCTTTATTATCGGCCTCGGTAAAGACACATCATACGCGCCAGCAGGTATGCATTCATTCGGATTTATAGGCTTAATCTGGCCATTTATTCTAATGCTACAAGTTTACCCTGATCACCTCTTTGCAGAGTCCAGTATTTTTATTCCACTCTCAAATATCCTTGGTGTTTATCCTTCCTCTCAAGGTATAGAAGATATGCTAACCCACTCAGGCTATATTCTCTTGTGGTGTATTGGATTTATGGCGATTATCGATCATAGATCATCTGGTTATTTTCACCTGCATGCTGACATCTACTCATTTTTTATGGCAGCTTATAGCACCTATGGCGGCTTTATTCTATTATCGCTTCTTACTTCGGAGGCCTATGCATCTGTAGTTCCTGCTGACTGGCTTGCACAAGCAAATTGGCTACAAACCTTCTTTCTAAAAATCTCTGTGCTTTTATCAATATTTGCTGGCCTGCATCTTTTTGGAAATGTTCATAAATCAGCACGTTTTGAAGGCCTTGCTTTCTCTCATCTCTTTTCGCTATTACTCGGCTTTACACTTATTTATGTTGCGAGTCCTTACTCCAGCCTAGGCTTTCACCTTGAAGAAAGCATGGAAAAGTATTTACTTGCTGGTTTGCTGTTTATATGGATGAGCCATTTGTTTTATTGCTACTACAGTTCGCGCCAAATTAAAGAAGGCTTTAATCTTAACGCCATGAATAGCTTGGTTCTTTTTTTCAGCTTAGGGCTTGTAAGCCTTGGCATTCTCAATGAAGGCAGCGCATTACTACCTGCAGAGCTCAGCCATAGAACGTCTTACTTATCGCTTATGAGTGAAGAAGTCACTCGTCTTGGTATTGTGCTTTCTATTATGGTCTTTATGCAGTTAATCACGATGCGCACCTCATCCCCGCTTTCTGAACTACTTAAAGATATTCGCCTTGTCTTAATGTTTTTTGGTACCTTTACATCTGGTATTGCTATGGCTGTTAGTTTGTACTTTCAACATACTCTCGAAGTCAAAGCAGAAACACAAGGTATAGCGATTGACTTCTTTGAAATTCAAGCGAACCTTAACCCTTTACTAGTGGCCTATAGCATTGGTTTAATCACGATTATTCTTGCCGCAGTCAGTTATGTGTACAGCATATTAAGCTTCACAGATCGCCCGCAACAAATGGCACATCCAAAGCAACCACAACAATCAAAAACACCTACACGCCCATTACGTAAAGGCAATGATTTGACACCATACAAGCCAAAAATAACAGCAAAGGAAGCACTTACTCATGACTCAGTCAACTAAAACAAGTGCCTTTAAACAAGCCTTTACTTGGATTATTGGTATTATTACATTTGTGATGGTCTTAGCTGCTTGCGGCTTTTTAATAGTGTCAAAAAATAAAATACAAGACATTCCTGCTGAAACATCAATTGATGCTATGAACATCAAGCCACAGCTACTCACTCCTCTTGCACTAGAGGGACGTGACATCTATACCCATTTAGGTTGCCCGCAATGCCATCAAGGTAAAACAATTGACGCGTCACTTGTACTTGCTGGAGGGCTCTTTGCTTCATCCTTTCCCTTTCGAGAAGAGCAGTTAAAAAACATTGATCTCAATACTTTTTTAACAGGCAAAACCCTTGAAGAAAGCCATTTGCCCTTTAATTTAGGCACAGAACCTTCGGATGATTTACTGGCACACACACCTCTATACCCTCAACTGAATAAAAAACAGCTGATGGGGTATACGATTCAAGCAAAAATGATTGCTTCGACAGAGCGTGGGGATGCTTATAGCCATGAAGAAATGGTTAAAGCATCTGCAGAGATTGCTGGTTCCACCGAGATGGAAGCTTTGAGAGCTTATCTTGATGAAACAGCAATACAAGAAGTGAAAGAATAAGTACGAGTATTAGCACTGCTGCTAAGATGCAGCTCTTGCTTTACGGTCTTGCGCCCAACTTACGCCTGCTGCTGCCAATGTCTTACGCACAGCAGATTCAATTTCATGGCTTAAATATTTCTTAGCTCGAGGAAAACGAGCAATTGGAATACCAGCCTGCTTGAACACATCATCTATAAAGCGTGCCTGCATAAGCGTTTGCTTAGGATTCGCAGTTGGATCATAGAGCTCAACTGCACAAAGGATCTGAGTTGTTTTCTTATCGCAAAGCACAAAGTCAATATGCTGACGTGCAATCCGATCATAAGCCTCTTTACGCATTTTGCCTTTCAAATCTGGCCCTAAAGTAATCACATCAGCAAGGCGAACTTTACCCATAATGATCACATGTCGACCAACAGCCCAAACTAAATGCCCTAAAAAAAGCCGTTCTATAGCATCATAAATTCTTGATTTTGGACGATAACTTGCCTTGTTAATACTGGAATTTCTCCAGCGCTCCATTTTCAATAGTCCTAGCAATAGTGCAGTTCCTATACATCCCACTAACAACAGCCAAAACACATAAGTCGCCATCTATAACCTCCATCATTTCAGTACTCTGGAGTTACTGCAAAAAGAAGGCCAACTTCGAAGAAACAACAATGCAACGAGATTTCTTTACATGTTGGATACACTTCATCACCTAAAGTACACCGTTTGGGCTATTCGGGATGTGAGGTCTCATTGATATAATGACAGCACACTCAGATTGCAGATCATTCAATAATCAATTCAATTTATAAGAATACAAATACACCTGTTTAATTACGTGTAAGGAATTAGCTATGCCGCAATTACAACGTGCTCAGTCGATGGGGCAAATCCCTCAAACATCCACAGTTGATTTTCAGAATAGAGAACTGACTCAGGCCAAAGGTGCAGATACTAATGGAACGCTTGCACGTGTAAATACATCATCGGCAGAACATTCACCAAAAGCTGATGCTACAAAATCAAGCATGATGCGAAATGCTATTGATTCATTTACCAATAAAACTCATATTAACTTCAAGGTTATTACTAACTCCGAGCATCGTAAATCTGGTCTTGATCGTGCTAAGCGTGCTTTTTCACAAGCTAAAGCTGACTACTCAGCAGGTGGCGTTGCGAAACAAGAAGTAAAACGGGAAGCATTGAAAAACGGGCTTAAGCTACTACTTGGCACAGGTCTTTCTGCTGCGGGCGGTGCAGTACTAGGTGCACTACCAGGCGGTCTTCCTGCAGCCGGCGGCGCAGTACTTGGTACAGTCTTTGGCCCTCTCGCAATGATTGCCTCAATGGTTGGTAAATCTGCTCATAAGATTGGCGCTCAAGATGCTCTTCAAGTGCATGGTGGTGGCCAGGCATCTGATCAAATGAAAAAGAATGCTGATATTCATACAAATAACCGCACTTCACTTGATTTTGCAGGTTTAGGACATCGGATCCAAAATGAGTCTGCTTCAGCTGTAGCAAACGCATTCAAAGCCAACCAATCTTCAGATGGCGCTGATAAGCTTCAACGAATCAACTTGAAAGGAAATAGGAGCCTTGATGAGCAATTTGTTGGAAACTTAATACATGGCTTAACTGATGGAAAAGCATCAATTAAAGATGATCTAGTGCTCAACTTAAAGCATACTAATGTTTACCATGGCGCAGACCTTAAAGATGCAATAAAATCAGGCCTTCAGGATGCAGACACAGGTTTTGATAGCGTTAGCCTATCTCGCAACTTTACAGATAAAAAGACTCACAGCCAATTTGTGACAGCAAATCTGACAAATAGTCAAACAGGTGAAACAACTGCTATCCAACTTAAAGTCAGCAAAAAATTTGATATGAACAGCACTAGACCTATAAACCAAGAACAAACAGCACCTGCACCAAAAACAGAAGAGTTCTATGATGCACCTGATATACCTACTACAACCCAAACGCAAAGTGCATAAAAGTAGTCCGTAAAATTCGCCTTTTCTAAAATCTCCCTGTATGTTTATAAGACTTACAGGGAGATTTTTTTATGGACAATCAAAAAGCACCCATCACCAGCACTACTTTGAATGGCATTACTACTATTACCATTTGCCGCAATGAAAAGAAAAATGCCATTACTCGCGACATGTATTCCCTTCTCAGTGATGCATTTGCACAAGCAGAAACAGATAAGAATGTTCGATGCGTTTTTATAAAAGGTCATGCAGATTATTTTGCTGCTGGCAATGATCTAGCCGACTTTTTACACCATCCGCCTACTGACGAATCTAGCCCTGTTTTACGATTTCTAAAAAACCTGACAGAGTTTAGCAAGCCTATTATTGCTTCTGCCAATGGTGCAGCAGTTGGTATAGGCACTACTATGCTACTCCATTGTGATTATGTGGTACTTGGCCCAACTGCTATTTTAAAATTACCTTTTGTTGAACTTGGTTTATGCCCTGAAGCAGCATCAAGTTTGCTGCTACCACAACAGATTGGTTATTTACGCGCATCTGAAATGATTTTAGCTTGTGAAACAATTAACGCCGAGAAAGCTTTAGATTGGGGGCTTGCCAATGCTGTGGCTGAAAACTTCGATGAAACTGCACTAGCAATAGCAGAGAAAATCAGCCAACTGCCTCTTACATCGCTGGTGCTGTCGAAAAAACTACTTAAAAGAAGCAATGCAACCGCTATCAGTGATCGTCTTAGTGTCGAAGCTGGCCAGTTTGTACAACGCCTCCACTCCCCTGAAGCCAAAGAGGCATTCACAGCTTTTCTTGAAAAAAGAAAACCTAATTTTCAACAGTTCTAAAATTTTATGGAATTTGAGACTTAGGTCACAGCTGTTTTGAACTATTCTTGAGAATATAGGCCGTCAGCGTTTAATGACATTAATGAGAATTAAATGCTGATTTAACAGTGGATGTTTATGGCTTGCGTCAATCAGGTTTGTTATGATCTGCAGTCCTAATCTATCCGTTCCTTTATTTTATGTGCTGGCAAAACAAGGCTATGCCCCTAATAATAAAACCAGTCACTGCAGTTTTGAAGGCTATTTCTTATGTATAAAAATACTGCCACACAATCAGGCTTTACGCTCATTGAGCTTTTAATTGCCATGACAATTCTTGGCATCTTGATGACACTCGCTATTCCTGTGTACTTTGACCACCAAGCAAAAGGCCAGCTTTCTGAAGCTGTTACTTTAGGTGGCGCCCATCGAGTAAATATTGAAGATTATATTTTGAATAATGGTGTTTTCCCACCAGATTCAGAGACTCAGAGCCTTGTTCCTTGGAGTGAAGAAGTCGATGGTGAAATTATCAATCGCTACCCAAGTATTGGCACTGTAAAACTTGTACCAGAAAGCAGCAGACCAAAAGCTGGCAGCATTGATATTCAAATTGCTGACTCCAATCAAGTATCTAGCCAAATCCGCGGTGGGCTTGTTCAATTTAGAAGAACTGAATCTGGTTCTTGGTATTGCCTATCTGATATTGATGCTGACTTCTTACCTAAAGGTTGCAGGACAACTCAATAAATAAAACTTCATGCAAAAAAAATCCCGCTTAAAGCGGGATTTTTTTTGAGGGCAATGCTCATAAGTAATAGATTACTGGGTAATAAATTACTTAGTAACAAGCTTCTCTTTGATTCTAGCCTTACGACCAGAAAGAGCACGAAGATAGTAAAGCTTCGCACGACGTACATCACCACGTCTCTTCACTGAAACAGATTCGATTAGTGGGCTGTGAGTTTGGAATACACGCTCAACACCAATACCATGAGAAATCTTACGTACTGTGAAAGAAGAGTTAACACCACGGTTGCTCTTAGCGATAACAACACCTTCGAACGCCTGTAGACGCTCACGGTTACCTTCTTTTACTTTAACTTGGATCACTAGAGTATCACCAGCGCCAAATGCAGGGATATCTGTTCTAAGTTGTGCGTTTTCGATTTCTTGAATAATAAGTGGTTTATTGCTCATGATTACACTCCCGATGAGTCTTTATAGAAATATAATGCCTGGGTGGCACGACGATAGGTCCGCCGGCGGAGGACTTCATCTTTCTAGCTGGGGAATTATGCACTATTTACAAGCTAAAAGCCAGACTTTATGGGCGCTTTAGCTGTATTTTTTATGGATATGATAAATCAAAAAAGGCTTTATTGAGGGTCAAGCAAATCAGGCCGACGAAGACGAGTACGCTCGAGGGCATTTTGCGCTCGCCACTGCTCTATTGCTTTATGATCACCACTTGTCAGTACATAAGGTACTTTTACACCCTCAAACTCTTCAGGGCGAGTAAATTGCTCATGATCAAGCATTGGCGTGCTAAAGGAGTCCTGTTCTGCTGAGGCTTCATGGCCACAAGCACCAGGGATAAGCCTTACCAAGGTATCAAGTACAACCATTGCTGCTAGCTCGCCACCACTGAGAATATAATCCCCTATGGAGATTTCATAATCTACATAGTGCTTGATCAAACGCTCATCAATCCCTTCATAGCGGCCGCATAAGAGAATTAAATCGCAGGATATGGATTCACGCCCCTGTTGTTCAGCAAGCTGCTGGTTTAAAAGGTTTGCTGCTAAGGATTGATTTAAGCGAGCACCTTGTGGACTCATATAGACCACAAGTGCATTTGGGTTTTGAAGCTTGTTTTTTGCTGCAAGAATTGCATCACGAAGCGGCGGCGCCTGCATAACCATGCCAGGGCCTCCACCGTATGGACGATCGTCAACTCGATTATGCTTATTCATAGCGTAATCTCGTGGATTCTCAGTGGCAAAAGTCCAGAGGTTATTCTCTAGCGCTCTGCTCGAAATACCAACATCAGTCAACATTGAAAAACTGTCGGGGAAAATACTGACAACAACTACTCGTAAAGCTGGCTGTACTTGGTTTTCACTCTTGTCAGTCATTATGCTTCTTCTTTTTCCTCATCATCTTCATCGTCATCACTAAAATCCCAATCAAGTTGGATTGTTTTAGCATCACGATCTAGATCAATAATGACTTGCTCTGGAATATAAGGCACTAGCACTCTGGATTTATTTGGGCCAGTCACAACAAGTACATCGTTCGCACCTGTTTCCATAATTTCAGAGATAACACCTTGAGGATTCTTATCTGCATCAAGCACTTGCAAACCAATAAGATCACGCCAGTAATAATCTTCTTCAAGATTCTCAAGAGTGTCTAATGGAAGGTAAATAAGTTGATGAGTTAAAAGCTGAGCCTGATTACGGTCATAAAGACCTGGAAGACTTACAGCATAACCTTTTGGATGGTCATTCCATTTCAATGGATATGTTGAAATTAAATCTAAAGTACCTTTCGATGAGCCAGGCTGAAGCTTGGCATTGTATTCTTGATCTGCATCAACGCCTTTACATCTTACGCCATCACCAGCTTGTGCGAATTGACCATAAGCTTGTGCAGGTAAATACCAGTTATCACAATCAAAAATGGCATCCGGATCTTCCATAAAGGAAATAACCCTTACAAAGCCTTTTACACCTTGTGGCGCACCAAACTTACCAGCAACGAAGAAACGACGTTCAGATGACATCTTCTACACCTCAGTACTCTGTTATTTTTTCATACCCATATAACAAAAAAAGTAACCTACGCAATGAGGTTACTTTTTTAGTATCGATTTCTCGATAAGACTTGCTAAGCGATGCTTTAAAAATTAAGCAGCTGCTTGAGCTTTTTGCACGTCTTTGATAAGAGTTTTAACGCGGTCAGATGGCTGTGCACCCTTAGCAACCCACTCGTTAACCTTATCAAGGTCAAGAACAAGACGCTGAGCTTTACCACTTGCAAGTGGGTTGAAGTAGCCTAAACGCTCAATAAAACGACCATCGCGTGCGTCACGGCTGTTAGCAACTACAAAATGATAAAAAGGACGTTTTTTAGAACCACCACGTGCTAAACGAATAACGATCATAGAATCTCTACCTACTCAATCTGTTGTGAACCATTGACAAAGTTACGTAGAAACCTTGCTAGAGAACACACTGAATTTTAAATCTCGGGCCACCTAATGGTGAACACCACAATATTATCTTATGAATGTGTATCACTGTAAACCTTTATACCTTGTCATAAAGGCATATTGCTTTAAAAGTGTATGCCTAAAGCATGTTTTTTTCACTTGTAACAACAATTTACCTTTCTGAATGCCTATTCAGGGGATACAGCACACAAGCATAAGCTTTTTTATCAGCCACAGAGTCTACATCATTCTCGATTTAAACTCTACAAACGCTTTAAATAAAGCCAGTTGTAATGATATGATCACCACAATTGCGCTTGAGCTTATGCAAAGTGAATCATATTCTATTCTGAGAAATCAGTAAAAGCAAGTCTAGAATGAGATCAAAAGATTGAAATTTAACTCTGCAAAAGCCATACAGTCGTCTTATAGACTGATTAATCACTGAATTTGCGTTTTGATACCTGAAGCTTTTTCGATTAAGATGCAGACCCAGAGCGTATTGACGCGTTGTTCAATAACGACAGATCCCGATAAAGATCCAAGGCAATACTGAATGAGTCAGAATGGCAGGATTTCTTCTTAGGACTTTAAAGAAGAGACTCGTAGTCGCTATTCAGAGCCTTCCTTCTAAGAGGTATTTTACTATGACATCAAATCCGGCTCTTTACTTGACCGCAACTCACCTTAGAGAAGCAACGCCTTATATTCGTGCTTATAGTCATAAAAAAATAGCTGTTCTGCTCAATTCACCAAGCTTCACGGATGAGCACCTAACAGATATCGCCCAAGATCTAGCACTTCTTTACTCCCTTAAAGTGCAACCAATCATCATTATTAATCCTGAAGCTGAGATTCGTGAATTCCTAAAAGAAGACGGCCTTTGCGCGGCGAACCTAACACAAATTCAGTCCATCTGTCATAAAGTGATGAGCACTTTGATTGCTAAGCTTTCTTTAGGTTTAATCAACTCAAATGTCACGCCAATGAGCATTCCTGCCATCTCTGGCAACTTTGTGGTTGCAAAACCTAAAGGCATTATTGATGGTAAAGACCTTCAGTTTTATGGTGGTGTTCGTAAAATTAAAAACAAATACATCAACGATCTGCTAGAAAGCCAATTTATGGTTATGATGACCCCATTTGGCTTTTCTCCAAGCGGTGAAACATACTACATCGACCCATATGATCTAACACTTCAACTTTCCCAATCTCTTGAAGTTGAAAAAATTGTAGTACTTGGTGAATCAGTATTCCGTCATGAAAACGGCGACATTATGCGCGAATGGCGCCCAAGCCTTGAACTAGCACCAGAGTCCTTAACACCATATCAAGCAAATCTTGTACATTTCTCTACACAAGCATTGATGTTAGGTATTCAACGTATTCACTTACTGCTTGCGACAGAGCCTGGCGCTCTTGTACAAGAACTCTTTACTCGTGACGGTTGCGGTACAATGGCAACTCTTGAACTTTACGAGCAAATTCGTAACGCAAAACCAGACGATACAGGTGGTATTGTTGAGCTGCTACAGCCTCTAGAGCAGAAAGGCATTCTTGTTAAACGCCCTCTTGAGCAAATTGAAGCTGAAATCAATCACTACACCGTTATTGAACGTGAGCATTCTATTATTGGTTGCTGTGCATTTTACCCGTATGAAGGTGAAATTGCTGAGCTAGCATGCTTTGTCGTTTCCCCACGATACCGCTCTCGTAAACAAGGGGATGCCATGCTTGATCACATTATTCGCAAAGCTCATAGCCAAGGTATCAAGCGTATATTCGTACTTACAACACAAACTGCTGACTGGTTTATGGAACGTGGCTTCGCACCAGCTCAACTTGAAGACCTTCCAGTTCAAAAGCAAAAGCATTACAACATTGAAAGAAACTCGAAGATTTTTATTAAGACGCTTTAATAGACTTTGTACGTCTTTACCCTCCTACAAAAAAGCCCTGTTGAGTGATTCACTTAACAGGGCTTTTTGTCGGTCTCCAATTAACCTTATTCTAGAGTTAACCTTGCTCTAGCAGGTTTTTTAAATCGATAATCGCAGCATTTGCACGAGAAACATAGTTTGCCATCACAAGTGAATGGTTTGCTAATAGCCCCATACCTTTGCCATTCAAGACAACTGGGCTCCAAAGGGTTTCTTGTGTATTTTCAAGTTCACGAATAATTTGCTGCAAACTCGCCATTGCTGCTTTCTTTTGCAAAACGCCTTCGAAATCAACTTCGATTGCTTTCATCATGTGAAGCATTGCCCATGTTGAACCACGCGCTTCATAAAAAACGTTATCGATTTCTAACCATGGCGTTGCATTCTCAGCAATAAGTGTCTGGCCATTATCAGATGGTGTAAATGCAGTTGGTTCATCCGCATCAATTATTCGCTGACCAACACTTGCACTTAGGCGCTGGGAAATACTACCAAGACGCTTAGATGCATGATCTAACCAATTCTTAAGATTGTCTGCACGTGCATAAAACTGCGAGCGAGTTTGGCTAGAAACACTCTTTTTCTCTTTATCTTTTTCAAGAAGACCACCGTTTCCAAGTGCTTCTAAGTACTGAGAGAGATAGTTCAAACCATCTTGATATTCAGATTCTGTTGGTGGAAACATCCAAGAGCTATTATCAAACTTCAGCTTTGGCTCTGCTTTGGCCAAGTAACGATTCTCTGTTGACTGAGATTGCGAGCGAGACATATCTTCACGCATTGCTTCAGTGAAGTCACGAAGCTGAATAAGCGCACCATATTCCCAAGAGACAATATTATCCATAAGAAGGCTTGGTAAAGTAATATCGTTACTAATATACCCGCCTGGTTTATGTAAAAGTGTCTCGCCAATTGCAATTGTTGTAGATGTTGTTACAAAACCAGGAACAACCTCAACCCCCATCACTGCTGCTTTTTCCTGTGCTTTTGCTTTTACATCAAAAACCTCAGGTTCTTGGCTCCAATACCAGCCTACGATTGCCATAATGACTGCTATTACACCTACAACCGCAGCAGCCATACCTACCTTTGTTTTCACAGATAAGTATCGAAAGATTGAGTCCATGTTTTTTCCTTTTTTATGAATTTGTCTGACGCTACCTAAGCAACATCCCTCAAGTCATTATATAGATATTTAAATGAGTATTCTGTTGAAAATAATTGCAAATATCTAAAAATACACAATCGAGCCAAAATAAAAAGCCTGGCGTTCAAAAGAATAACCAGGCTTTTACATGGGCACTTGTGAATTTCACGTCAAATTATTTTAAAACATCTGACATGCTGTAGAAGCCTGGCTTCTGTTGAGTTACCCAACCTGCCGCAAGTAATCCACCTTTAGCATAGTGCATACGGCTTGTGGACTTATGAACAATTTCAATTCGCTCACCCTCGGATGCGAAGATAACATAGTGATCACCAATGATATCCCCAGCACGAATAGTAGCGAAACCAATTGTGCCTTGCTCACGCTCACCAGTACGGCCTTCACGTGTATAGACAGCTCTTGAAGCCAGATCAACACCCCATGCATCAGCAACAGCTTCGCCTAGACGAAGTGCTGTACCTGAAGGTGCGTCAATTTTATGCTTGTGATGAGCTTCTACAATTTCCACGTCAACTTTATCGCCAAGTCGTCTTGCAACATCAGCAACAACGTCGAAACAAAGGTTAACACCAGGGCTCATATTATTTGAGTGAACGATTGCAATTTTATCAGTCAAACCTTGAAGCTGTGCTTTTTGCTCAGGCGTAAAACCTGTTGTACCTGTGACCAGTGCAATACCATTTTGGTGACACCAGTGCGCAAGGGCCAACGTAACTTCTGGGCGAGAAAAATCAATGACAACGTCAATATCTTTCACTTCGCTTACATGGCTTACAAGTGGGATATCAACGTTGGCACCACCAAAAAGGCGGCTTGCATCTTCGCCAATAAGACTATGACCGGACTTAAGAACGCCAGCTTTAACTGTCACGCCTTCAACTGCATTGTGATTTTTAAGAAGTGCTTCACCCATTCGGCCGCCAGCACCAAAAATTGCGACATTAACAGTCATTCTTTATTCTCCGAAGAATTTTTTTACACCATCAAACCATGAGCTTGCTTTTGGTGAGTGCGAACCTGATTTATCAGATTCTAGACCTTCTTGGAAGGCTTTAAGAAGCTCACGCTGCTTACGGTTTAGGTTAACAGGTGTTTCAATAACAACTCGACACAGGAGGTCACCAGACTGACCACCTCTGAGTGGTGCAACGCCCTTGCCTCTTAGTCTGAATACTTTACCAGATTGTGTTTCAGCAGGAATCTTAATCTTCGCACGGCCTGTTAATGTTGGAATTTCAAGCTCGCCGCCAAGTGCTGCATCACAGAAACTAATTGGTGCTTCACAAAGTAGATCTTTACCATCACGTTGGAAGATATGATGATCTTTAACCATGATTTGAACATAAAGGTCGCCCGCAGGGCCACCACGAACACCCTGCTGACCTTCGCCTGCAAGACGTACACGATCACCAGTATCCACACCAGCTGGAATTTTTACTGATAGGTTTTTAGTTTTTTCAACGCGACCTTGGCCATGACAGTCATTACATGGGTCTTTAATAACCTGACCTGTACCACGACAGTTTGGACATGTTTGCTGAACAGCGAAGAAACCTTGTTGCATGCGCACCTGACCTACACCACCACACATTGTACAGCCTGTTGGTTGAGTGCCTTTTTTAGCACCGGAGCCATCACATGTTTTACATTCTGCCAGTGTTGGCACGCGAATTTCAGCTGTATAACCAGATACTGCTTGCTCAAGTGTAATTTCTAGTGTGTAGCGTAAATCTGAACCTCGATTCGATGTTTGACGACCACCGCCACCACCGCCGCCAAAGATATCACCGAAAACTTCGCCGAAGATATCACTGAAGTTACCGCCGCCGAAGCCGCCGCCACCAAAACCACCTGCGGAAGGATCAACGCCTTGATGACCAAAGCGATCATAAGCTGCGCGCTTTTGTTCATCTGAAAGAATTTCATAAGCTTCTTTTGCTTCTTTAAAATTCGCTTCTGCTTCAGCGTCATCTGGATTACGGTCAGGGTGATACTTCATTGCAAGCTTACGGTAAGCTTTTTTTAGCTCTTGATCATCAGCAGATTTGCTTACACCAAGGACTTCATAATAATCTCGTTTAGACATATTTCAGCTCTTTCTCTTGATATTGTCTGACACATCTTAGGGCTTAAACGCCCTCATTGCTAGGCTTTGGGCCTGTTCAACTTGTCTATTTTGGTTAATCCCTAAACACCGGCTTTAAGTGATGCAATAGAAGGACTCCTTACAAAAAAAAAGGGGCCTCTCGTGCCCCTTTTTAGTGAAGAGCATTGGCCTTCACTTCTCATCAGCTTTGTCTAATCAGAAAAGCAATTTCATTGATCTCTCCACAAACTGATGAGAAAGGAAATGCATCGCTTACTTCTTGTCGCTTACTTCTTCAAAGTCAGCGTCAACAACTGAATCATCAGCTTGACCAGCATTTGCTTGTGCTTGAGCACCAGCATCAGCACCACCTTGACCTTGTGTCTTCGCGTATGCTTTTTGAGCTAGACCGCTAGACGCTTCAGTAAGAGCGTTGATCTTCGCTTGAATCTCTTCTTTGTTATCAGTCTTAAGAGCAGCTTCAAGTTCAGCTACTGCAGCTTCAGTTGCAGACTTCTCTTCAGCTGTAGCATCTTCACCAACGTCAGAAATACTCTTACGTGCAGCGTGGATTAGGCCATCTGCTTGGTTACGTAGACCAACAAGCTCTTCGAACTTACGATCGTTTTCAGCGTTAGCTTCGGCATCTTTGATCATCTTATCGATGTCATCATCAGAAAGACCTGAAGACGCTTGGATTACGATGGATTGCTCTTTACCAGTGTTCTTATCTTTAGCAGATACGTTTAGGATACCGTTTGCATCGATGTCAAAAGTAACTTCGATTTGTGGCATACCACGAGGAGCTGCTGGGATATCAGCAAGATCGAAACGACCTAGAGACTTGTTATCAACCGCACGCTTACGCTCACCTTGAAGTACATGAACAGTTACAGCAGTTTGGTTATCTTCAGCTGTAGAGAACACTTGAGATGCTTTTGTTGGGATAGTTGTGTTCTTCTCGATTAGGGCTGTAAGAACGCCACCCATTGTCTCGATACCTAGAGTAAGAGGAGTTACGTCTAGAAGTAGAACATCTTTAACGTCGCCAGAAAGTACCGCGCCTTGGATAGATGCACCAACAGCTACAGCTTCATCTGGGTTAACGTCACGACGAGCTTCTTTACCGAAGAACTCTTTTACTTTCTCTTGTACAAGAGGCATACGTGTTTGACCACCAACAAGAATAATGTCGCTGATCTTGTCTGCAGATAGGCCTGCGTCTTGTAGAGCTACACGGCATGGCTCAATACTGCGAGTTACTAGTTCTTCAACTAGAGACTCAAGCTTAGAACGAGTTAGCTTGATGTTTAAATGCTTAGGACCAGTAGCGTCAGCAGTGATGTATGGAAGGTTTACATCAGTTTGCTGTGCAGAAGAAAGCTCAATCTTCGCTTTTTCAGCAGCTTCTTTTAGACGCTGAAGTGCTAGTGGGTCGCTGTGTAGATCGATACCAGATTCTTTCTTGAATTCGTTCGCTAGGAATTCGATGATGCGAAGGTCGAAATCTTCACCACCTAGGAATGTATCACCGTTTGTTGAAAGTACTTCGAATTGATGTTCGCCATCAACCTCAGCAATTTCAATGATAGAGATATCGAATGTACCACCACCAAGGTCATATACAGCAACAACTGAGTCACCGCTCTTCTTGTCTAGACCATAAGCTAGAGCTGCAGCAGTTGGTTCGTTAATGATACGCTTCACTTCAAGACCAGCAATACGACCAGCATCTTTAGTTGCTTGACGCTGAGAATCGTTGAAGTATGCAGGTACAGTGATAACGGCTTGAGTTACTGGCTCACCAAGATAGTCTTCAGCTGTTTTCTTCATTTTCTTAAGAACTTCAGCAGAGATTTGTGGTGGAGCAAGTTTCTTATCACGAACTTCAACCCAAGCATCGCCATTGTCAGCACCAGTAATTGTGTATGGCACCATTTTAATGTCTTTTTGCACAACGTCATCTGTAAACTTACGACCGATAAGACGCTTAACAGCAAAAAGTGTGCTCTTTGGATTTGTTACCGCTTGACGCTTAGCTGGTTGACCAACTAGGATTTCGCCATCTTCCGCGTATGCAACGATAGATGGAGTTGTGCGAGCACCTTCAGCGTTTTCAATAACAACAACTTTGTCGCCTTCACGTACAGCAACACAAGAGTTAGTTGTACCAAGGTCAATACCAATAATTCTTCCAGACATACCGGATTCCTCATTCTTCAATCATTTTTAAACTGCTTGAGTATGATTTGCCTACAAGCATCTATTCATTCTCAAGCGACCATTTTTAATTCTGTATCACTCTTGACAAGTAATATTGGCGCCTCTTTTTATTTTTCAAGGCTGCCATGTAAAAAAATCTATATTTTTTTCACATGACTTAAAGTCTGTTTTATGCAGACTGAGAAACAACAACCATCGCTGGTCTTACAAGTCGGCCATTCAGTGTGTAACCCTTCTGAACCGTGTTAAGAACAGTATTAGGCGCAACATCTGGATTTGGAACCATTGTGATTGCTTCATGGAACTGTGGATCGAATGCAGAACCTGTTGGATCAACACATTCAACAGAGAACTTAGCAAAGCAATCTGTTAGCATTTTTTGAGTTAAAACAAGACCTTCGCGAGCTGCTTTTTGTGCTTCATCGTCTTCTGGCACAGTTTCAATACCACGATCAAGGCTGTCTAAAACAGGCAGAAGGTCTTGTACAAACTTCTCTAGTGCATACTTATGTGCATTTTCAACATCACGCTCAACACGACGACGAAGGTTTTGCATTTCAGCCGTTGTTCTTAGTGCTAGATCTTCTTGCTCAGTTTTTTCTCTTTTAAGTTCTTCGATTTGACGCTGCATATCTGTAAGAACTTTAACGCTAACACCTTCAGGCTTCTCGTCTGGCTCATACCCTTCTGCTGTTTCTTCAACTTCAACAACTTCCACTTCATCAGCGGCTTCTGTTTGCTGTGCAACAACTTCTTCTGGTGCTTCGTTAACTTGGGACTCTTCCTTCGTTGCCATGGTTAAACCTCTTTACTCTTTCGTCAATTTCATTGTCTTTGAATCTTGTTACCCGCTAGATGGGGACAGGCCTAAAAAATTTCAACCTTCTTGCCATGTTTTTTTGATCTGTTTTTAAGAAAAACAAGTAAGCAATTGATTCTACGCCTAACCAATACCCTTTAATAGGGCTCTTAAATAAAAAAACCCGCCTATGAAAAGCGGGTTTTGAGTTGATACATCCTATAACGGATTAAACTTTAAATGGTGCTAACTTTTGAGGTACAAGAACCTTCTTCAGTCTTGCAATCTTAGGAAGGCCGTTTTCATATTCAGGATAATCCTCACCCATGATTAATGGTCGTAAGTACTGACGAGCTTCATCTGTAATGCCACAGCCATCTTCCGTTATAAATGATAAAGGCATTGTTTTTTCAACATTTGCTACTTGGCTGATTTCAACATGGCCCAACTCCCATTGGTACGGCGCATTAGACGTTCGAACAATAGTAGGCATGACACCCGACAAACCCTCAAGCGCTAATTCTACAGCATGCTTACCCACAGCATAAGCTTGCTCAACATCAACTGCGGAAGAAATATGACGAGCTGAACGCTGCAGGTAATCAGCGACTGCCCAATGAAACTTATAGCCAAGCTTCTGACCAATCTTATTCGCAAGTGCTGGCGCTACACCACCTAACTGCTGATGACCAAAGGCATCTTTACCACCTGCAGCAGAGAAAAACTCACCACTTGGTGTTTTAATACCTTCTGAAACAACAATAACGCAGTAACCATTCTTTTCGACACAAGCCTGTACTTTTTGATATAGAAGCTCTTCATCAACAGCAACTTCAGGCATTAAAATGAGGTGCGGCCCATCACCTTCCTGTTCTTGTGCTAAACCACCAGCTGCAGCAATCCAGCCAGCATGACGCCCCATCACTTCAAATACAAAAACCTTTGTTGAGCTTGCTGCCATGGATGCAATATCAAGACTTGCTTCACGAGTCGATACAGCAACGTACTTTGCAACACTACCAAAGCCTGGGCAGTTATCAGTTATAGGTAAGTCATTATCGATTGTCTTAGGAATGCCTACGCATTGAATTGGATAGCCCATTTTTTCACTGAGCTGAGATACCTTATAAGCTGTATCTTGAGAATCGCCCCCGCCATTATAAAAGAAGTAACGAATATTATGAGCCTTAAAGACTTCGATTAATCGCTCATATTCTTGCTGGTGAGTTTCAATACTTTTGAGCTTATAGCGACAAGATCCAAAAGCGCCACCTGGCGTAGACTTAAGAAGTGATATCGTTTCATCTGACTCTTGACTGACATCAATGAGCTCTTCTTGAAGAGCTCCAATGATGCCATTTTTGCCTGCATAGATTTTTGGAAATCGATCTGGATACTTCCGAGCTGTCTCAATTAAACCGGCGGCACTGGCGTTTATGACTGACGTTACCCCTCCGGACTGTGCATAAAAAATATTGCCTACCTGGTTCACTTGAGACTTACTCATAGCTAGAAATCCTCATCAAACATTTCGTCTTGCATTGATACAGGGATCGAGCGTTCCTCGTTGGCCCAGGCTCCAAAGTCAATCGTTTTACAACGTTCGCTACAGAATGGCCTCCAAGGTGCCTCTCCCCAATTGACATCTTTGCGACAGATAGGACAAGGAATCACCCTAGAAGTAAGATTAGATTGGTTAGCCGTCGTCTGACTCATTGAGATCCTCCTCATCTGTCACTTTCCACATTTTTGCACTGCGGATAATATTATTTTGGGTTTTCTGAATTTCAATACAGTATTTATTAAATCTTAAACACATTGGCTCTGACGGGAAAAATTCCAGATGCTCAATAATAAGACCACTTAAAGTTCGAGGCCCCATATTTGGTAAATCCCAACCCAGTGACTTATTTAATTCACGAATTGAAATTGTGCCATCAATGGTATAAGTATCATCACCTTCTGGAACTATATCAGGACTTACGTTGGAAACATCAGTTGTAAATTCACCAACGATCTCTTCCAGAATATCTTCCAGAGTGACTAAGCCTTTCACATCACCGTACTCATTCACAACTAGGCCTATTCTACGCTTTGTTCGCTGAAAGTTTGCTAACTGAACGTGCAAAGATGTGTTTTCAGGCACAAAATAAGGCTCAACAGTGAACTGAAGCAGGTTTGCTTTGTTCTTTTCTAGAGATGAAGATAAGAAGCGCAGAGCCTTTTTTGCATGCAATATACCAACGGGACGATTTAAGTCTCCGTTATAAACAGGAATACGAGTGTGATGCACTTTTTTAAGTGATTCGAGAACATCTTTAATATCATCATCAAGATCGATACCAACCACTTCACCCCGCGGAACCATAATATCGTCAACAACAACTTTCTCTAAATCAAGAATACTTAAAAGCATTGTTCTATGACGACTTGGAATAACAGAGCGACTTTCATTCACGAGTGTACGCAACTCTTCTCGGCTTAACCCCTTATCTTGAGCAGCATCAGGGCGTACACCTAAGATATAAAGCAAACCATTACTTAAAAAGTTAATAATCCATACAAGCGGATATAATAATGTTTGAAGTGGTTTCAAAACATATGCTGCAGGAAATGCGACCTTTTCAGGGTGAAGTGCAGCAAGGGTTTTTGGTGTTACTTCTGCAAAGATCAGAATAATAAATGTCAACGCCAAACTGGCAACTAAAATCCCCGAATCACCAAACCATCTTGTAAATAAAATAGTTGCAATTGCTGATGCAAGAATATTAACGAAGTTATTACCGGTTAAAATAACACCTAATAATCGATCTGGCCTTGCTATCATCTCCTGCGCAATAGCGGCAGCTTTTGAGATTTTAGCTTTATGTCGAAGACGGTATCGGTTTAACGACATCATACTGGTCTCGCTGCTTGAGAAAAAAGCAGACATTAAAATCAAGATCAGTAGAATAATAAGCAAACTGAGATCAGTCAGCTGAGTCACGTGTGTTCCCCTATATGTAATCGGAAGCTACCCACTAAAAATGTAGCCGCGAAAGTAGTTGCGACAATCTCTTAAATGTAGAAGACTTCTCGAATTCTTAAAATAATTAAAAATGACTAGGCAACCCAATACAGCTGTTACCTAGAATAAACTTACTTCTTATGCCCTATTTAAGAACGAATCTCAAGCTGATGAGCAAGCGCTTGCATTTGCTCGCTAAACTGAGTAGATGGCTGAAATTCTGATACACCAGCAACTCCAAAACTACCTCGCGCTTTCAGTTCAACGCCATCAGCCAAAGTTAAACCACCCATTGCATAACCAGGGTTTTCTACTTTTTGATTGATATGTTGCCACGCCGTCCATCCTAATGGCTGTTCAGTAATAGGATGTGAATTTGGTGTTTTCACTGGAGACAAACAATAAAATTCTGCTTTTAACCCTTGCTCATCTTTACATGCCCAAATTAACTCTTGCTCAGAATGACAAGAAGCACCTTTAAGCAAAGATGGATACTCAGCTTGAAGGTCTTTCAGTATTTTTTTACGCTGACTTTCAAGCTCTGTTTTTTGCCACCACGACGGAAAGTGAACACCTATAACAGCAGGATGTTTTAACACAGCGTCTAGAGTACCCAAATCAAGATCAGGTAGCATATCAATTAAAAGATGAGGTAATGCTGAGTCATATTGAGCTAACGTATGACCAAGCAATTTTGCATAGTCTTGAGCATCAAGACCATTAGCTCGCAACCGAATAACACACTTTTCTGTTATCTCGGGATTAAGCTGCTGCCATTTATTTAAGCTTTCAGCAATCTCATTTGCTTGTAAGTTATTCACATTCAGCAACGATAGAGCTTCACCAAGTCGCAGCGCTGTAAACATATGTCGGTTTGGTGGTAAAAAGTGTTGACGATCATCCCATGTAATTCGAGACCATTTTACTGGCTGCCCTTCTGCACCATAAGGTTCACCACTCCACTGAGTTACGTTCCATACATGCAAGCGAATAATAATATTCTTCTCTTTTTTAACTGAAGGCGTGTCGATTGTGAGTAATGGAGCAGCAGCAGATACAGTTACACCTACTTCTTCTTTAATTTCTCGGCATAGTGCATCGTATAAAGATTCGTCCGCTTCTACTTTTCCGCCTGGAAATTCCCATAACCCGGCACAAGGGCCATCAGTACGAACAGCAATAAGATACTCTTGATTGGAGTTCCAAATAGGATCTACATCAGAAGAGCTTTGAGATGAAAGTGGTCTGCTAATGAGCGCCACAAGTACGTGAAGTACACGAGTATCAAGGTCACCTTTACCTTGAATATATCCATGGGTTGGGGGTTGGGCTCCCGGAGGTTGCTCTTTTCCCGACTCAATATCCATTTTTTTAACCTTTTTAAAAGAAAAAAGCTCCATGAATTCAAAGCAGCGAACTCATGGAGCAAAGACCTATGAATAGCCTACTCACAAACTACAAGGGTTTCGCAAACACTTTTGCGACAGCCTTGTTACTGTTGAGTAACCCAATCATAAGCATTGTAGAACATTTGCATCCAAGGGCCATCTTCATTTTCAGTTTCAGGGCTCCAAGAATGTGTTACTTGTCTAAATACACGCTCTGGATGAGGCATCATCAGCATCACACGACCATCGTTATTCACAAGACCAGCTACACCATTTGCAGAACCGTTCGGGTTCATTGGGTATGTTTCTGTGATTTGACCATGGTTATCAACATACTGAACAGCAACGTTATTATCCATTGCTTGCTGAGCTGCTTCATCATTAGCAAATACTGCACGACCTTCACCGTGAGCTGTTGCAATAAGAAGCTCAGAACCTTCCATACCTTTCAAGAAGATGCTTGGCGTTTGCTTAATCTTCAGCACGTTTAGACGAGCTTCAAATTGCTCACTCTTATTGCGCTGGAAACGTGGCCAGTTTTCTGCACCAGGAATTAATGGTGCAAGTTGAGAAAGCATCTGACAACCGTTACAAATACCAAGTGCAAACTTTGATGTATCTTCAAAGAATTCTTTGAATTGTGCAGCAAGAGGAGACAGAAGAATATTCTTCGCCCAGCCACTACCAGCACCTAGAACGTCACCAAAGCTGAATCCACCACATGCCACAAGACCATTAAAGTCTTTGAGGTTTTGGCGACCAGTCATAAGGTCAGTCATGTGAACGTCGACAGCTTCAAAGCCTGCTTTCGTAAATGCAGCCCCCATTTCAACCTGACCATTAACACCCTGCTCTCTTAAGATCGCAATGCGTGGCTTTTGAGCCGCTGGCGTTGATGGTTTAATTTCGAAGTTAACCTTCGGCGACATACCAGGATCTTTATCGTTTAATAGAGCATCAAATTCCTGACGTGCACACTCAGGGTTATCACGAAGTGCTTGCATTCTGTAGCTTGTTTCAGCCCAGAGTCTTAACCAGTATGAAATTGGCTTCTGAGAAAGGCTTTCTTCCCCAGCAACAATTTTAATACGTGCAGTTTGATGTACTCGAGCAATTGGCTTCGCAATGTCAGCAACACCATGAGCTGCAAGAATAGACATAAACGCTTCTTCTTGACCTTTAACAACCTGAACAACAGCACCTGCTTCTTCTGCAAATAGAGCTGCAAGTTGATCTTCGAAGTTTGCACCATCTTTAAGAAGCGGCGCAATATCGATATCAAGACCACAACGGCTTGCAAATGCCATTTCAAGAAGTGCAACAATAGCACCACCGTCAGAACGGTCATGGTATGCCTTCACAATACCTTTGTTATGCATTTCTTGTAATGCATTCCAGAAGCCTTTTAATTGCTCAACGCCTTTATCACCATCGATATCTGGGCACTGGTTACCAATTTGCTCATAAACCTGCGCAAGGATAGAACCACCAAGACGGTTTTGGCCTTGACCAAGATCAAGTACATAAAGTTGACCAGCTTGACGAGCATCTCTTTCAAGAAGCGGAGTCCACACATCACGAACATCTGATACTGGAGCAAAAGACGTAATAACAGCTGTCATTGGCGCCATAACTTGCTTGTCTTCCCACTTTGTTTGCATGGAAAGACTGTCTTTACCTACAGGAATAGCAATGCCAAGCGCTGGACAGAATTCTTTACCAATTGCCTTAACACCTTCATAAAGCGCTAGAGCCTGATCGTTATCACCAGCAGCAGCCATCCAGTTCGCAGAAAGCTTAACATTGCCAATTTTCTCAATCGGAGCAGCTACGATGTTAGTAAGGGATTCTGTTACAGCCATACGTGTAGAAGCAGCTGCATCGATAAGAGCGATTGGTGCGCGCTCACCCATTGCCATTGCTTCACCACGGTAACCAACATAATCAACCGTTGTTACTGCAAGGTCAGCAACAGGCTCTTGCCATGGACCAACCATCTGATCACGAACAACTGTAGCTGTAACGCTTCTATCACCAATTGTGATCAGGAACTTCTTACTTGCAACTGTTGGGCACTTAAGAACGCGAGTTAATGCATCGCTTAGGTTCTTCACTGGGAAACTTAATGGCTTAAGTTCTTTTTCACGACGCTCAACTGTCATTGTGATTTTTGGTGGCTTACCAAAGAGCACTGACTGAGGTAGATCAACAGGTGAATTTTCAAAGTGTGAATCTTTTACTTCAACTTTAGGCTCAGCTACAGCCGTACCTACAACTGCAAATGGGCAAACTTCACGCTCACAGATTGCTTTAAAGCGCTCGAAATGATTTTCATCAACAGCAAGTACATAACGCTCTTGAGATTCGTTACACCAGATTTCAAGTGGTGCCATACCAGGCTCGTCGATGAGCACGCTTCGTAGATTGAACTCACCACCAACTTTTGCATCTTTAACAAGTTCTGGAAGCGCGTTTGAAAGACCGCCAGCACCAACATCATGGATAAAGAGAATTGGGTTAGCATCACCAAGCTGCCAGCAGCGATCGATAACTTCTTGACAACGACGCTCAGACTCTGGGTTTTCACGTTGAACGGAAGCAATATCAAGAGCTTCATCACCTGCGCCACCAGCAACAGAAGAAGCTGCACCACCACCAAGACCGATAAGCATTGCAGGAGGACCAAGAACAACAAGCTTAGTACCAACAGGCACTTCACCTTTTTGAACATGATCTGGTCTGATGTTACCGAAACCACCAGCGATCATAACAGGCTTATGGAAGCCATATGCGAAATCTTCTGATTGTGGTAATTCATAAGTACGGAAGTAACCACACAGGTTTGGACGACCAAATTCGTTATTATATGCCGCAGCACCTAGAGGGCCATCGATCATAATTTGAAGTGCAGAAGCGATTCGCTTAGGCGAACCGATTGAACCTTCCCATGTATGCTCATAGCTTGGGATTTTAAGGTTTGATACGTGGAAACCAGCAAGGCCAGCTTTAGGCTTCGAACCACGACCAGTAGCACCTTCATCACGAATTTCACCACCAGCACCTGTAGCTGCACCTGGGAATGGCGCAATTGCAGTTGGATGGTTATGAGTTTCAACCTTCATGAGCATTGGAATTGCTTCAGATACAAACTCATAGGCACGTGTATCTGGGTTAGGCATAAAGCGTTGGCCGTCGATAAGAGAATCAATGACAGATGCGTTATCAGCATAAGCAGATAGGAGACCTTCTGGGCTCTTCTCACTTGTATTACGAATCATGCCAAACAGTGAGTCAGCTTGCTTTTCACCATCAATTAACCAATCAGCATTGAAGATTTTATGACGACAATGCTCTGAGTTTGCTTGAGCAAACATCATAAGCTCAACGTCAACAGGATCTCTTTCAAGACCTTGGTAAGCTTCTAAGAGGTATGTAATCTCATCTTCACTTAATGCAAGACCTAAAGTCTCGTTAGCATTATCAAGAGCAGCACGGCCTTCAGACATAACAGGGACAGTTGCAGAAGGTGCTGGCTCAGCATGGATAAACAGCTCTTCAGGAGACTGCCAATCGGCAAGATCAGAATGCATGAGAGGATCGAAAACGATATCTTTAAGTGCCGCTTTAAGTGCCGCAGCTTGTTCTGCAGAGTTTAAAACACCATGAGCATCTTCGATCACTTCGTAAATTTTACCACGCTCAATACGATCTACTGGAAGTTGTAGACGCTTAGCTGCAGCTGTTGCTTTACTTGACCATGGCGATAGAGTGCCAACACGTGGTGCAACAACAAGAAGAGGCTTAATACTTTCAGCGGAGAAACAGTCGCCTTCACCGTATGCCAGTAACTGGTCAAGCTTCTCGTTTGTAGAAGCATCTACAGCAGTGTCAGCTTCAATCCAATGAACCCAGTAACCGGCTAAACGGATACCACTAAAACCTTGTTTTGCAAGTACTTTTTCAATTTTCGTGCAACGAAACAATGAATCGGATGGTCTGCCTGGCTTTGAAATCAGCATACTCGTACGACACCTCTGTCTAAAAATAGAAGGCCCAATTTAGCACTCAAAAAGAGCATCAAAAAAGGGAAGAAAAACCTAAATAGCCTCGCAATAATAAAAGGCCACATTAATAAAGGCACGATTATACCCATAATTGATAGAATTTACACCTTGAAACGTAAATCACACTAAACCTGCAACTCAACTCATGAAGTTATCAGTACAATAAACCTCATGCAATGATATAAAGCCACTTACTATTCAATAAGTTAGCCTCTATAACGTCATACATCACATAACACGTCGTTACAGCCTAATGAAACAACAATTTTGTGTGAATAGCGAAGCGCTGGCAATACTTTTAAAGAGAGCTGTGGTATAACAAAGTCAATTTAAGCAATTGAAAGTTATAGAACTATTAAAATTACGATAAAACCAACTTCAAAGGAACTGAACAAAAATACAAGAAAAAGCATTGTTTTAAACAACGAGGGTGAGTTTCGATCAAATGACAGTAATAGCAGTATCTAAAAATACAACTCCAAATGATCAAAACAAAGAGTCCAGCTCTATGTTCAGTAATCTGCAAGGTCAAACCCTTTTAGCTGGTATTATCACTCTTGGCTTTATATCTGGCATGCTATTAACAAAGCACACCACACTGCCTCAACAAGTGTTTTTAGGTGCAAGCGATAGCGTCTCATCCGCATTTGAAAGTGTCGCAAATGTGGTAGGCAAATCTGCGACATTTGCAGCTAACAACATTAACTCGTTTTATCAAAGCTATACAAATACAGCAGAACAACTTATTGAGCGCCCCACTCCACATAAACCAGTGAAGCTTGATGTACAAGTTGCAGAAGCACCTGCAGCATCAGTGCCTTTTATCAGTAGTGCACATGCGCAAGAGGCTGAATTAAACTCAACAGATTACTTTGAGGGATCTCAAGGTTCACCATTTGAATCCTTTGCAGATCGCTTTAACCATCGCAATAAAGAGCCAGTGGTTGCTAGCTTGCAAGAAATTAATAACTTTCTTAGATACCGTCATTCAGAATACTCTTTTGTAGAAAACAAATACTTCCTACAGAATGCTAAAACAAAGCTGCCAAAATACGAGCGCCTATTTCGCCAAGCTGCTAAACATTACAACCTAGACTGGCGTTTAGTTGCAGCTATTGCCTACCAAGAGTCTGTCTGGAACCCAAATGCTGTTTCACCAACAGGAGTCGAAGGCATGATGATGCTTACTCGCACAACTGCCAAAGAGATGGGTGTTCAAGATAGAACCAATTCTGCTGAGAGTATTTATGGTGGTACAGGTTATTTTACTAAGCTACTTAAACGCTTGCCCGCTGATATTACAGGCCCAGACCGTGTGCTAATGGCACTTGCTTCATACAACATGGGCTACGGTCACCTAAAAGCAGCTCGCCATATCACAGCGCAGCAAGGTGCTGATTCAACAAAGTGGGCAGAAGTAAAAAAACGCCTTCCTCTACTTCAGAAGAAACAATATTATCAATACAGCCGCTACGGTTATGCTCGTAACGCATTGCAGGCAATCCACTATGTTGGCGAAATTCAAAAGCATTACGACATGCTGCTCATGCTTACAGAACAACAAAGAATTAAGGCAGGCAATTTAACAAAAGCAACTCAAGCTGCTTTTGCTTTGGCAAGGTATGATTCTTAACCTTATTTGTTACTTTATGTTAGCAAACACACCTTCAAAGCAAATAAATGATATAAATTTCAAAACCTTAAACGAAAAAACACTCTTACTGTTAGTTGTGTAAAAATCCAATTTATTACACTAGAGAGTGTGATAATATCAACTAACAAACGACTATTCATAGAAAAGCATTCAATCTATTTTTATAAAAAAAGCTGGACAGATTTAAGAGCACTATATAAGGATCTTTAGTATGGCAGACTCTACACGTGGCACATCAAACCCAGGCTTCTCATTTAACCTGGCTAATGTTCATGAAACTGAAGAATCTGTTGCAGCGCGCGGCCTTCTTAAAAGCCAATCATCAGCTCGAGACAAAGATAAGTTTAAAGCACTAACTAACTCTAGTAAGCTTAGCGAGAGTGACATTAATCGCACAAAGCAAGGCAACAAAGCCGTACTTAATTTCCTAGAGATGGAAGGCCTCCCAAAAGCTCAAAATACAGATAGCACGGAACCAGTTGTACCAATATTCAACCTTATTGATGGTGAAAAAATAAATGCTGTTATTCCACCTGGCCGAACCATCACACTTAACTTTGATATGGATATCCGCCTGCCAAATGAAACAAGACACATTAACACAGATATAACACTCCATAATGCTAAAGGTAACCATGCCAAACTCGTAAGCTTTGCTTTTGATGAGAATGGTCAACCAATGATGCGTGGTGATAAACACGAAATGTCAAGGGATAATACTGAGAGGAAGAAACGACACTTCTTGGGTACTGAAGAAATGAAACAGTACAAAGGTACACCTAATGTGAATGAATATACCCACAAAGGATTCTATGTGGACCTTAATAAAGAGGGTGTTAAAGAGTTCTCTAAAGATGTAGATGCTAAAGGCTTAAAACAGCTACATCCAGACTCTCAAATTCCAAAACACAGCGCAGAAATTGCTCGTCGATTAAAGAACAAAGACTACCATAAGACTACTTTTGGTATTCAAAACGCTTCAGATAAAGATCCAAACCAAGCAACAATTGGGCCTGAAGGTAAGGTTATAGAGCAACATATTAACTATATGCAAGGCGAAAACAGCAATATTGATAAATTTAGCATCCATGGTAATGCCACTGCATTAGATGCAACGAAGAGAGCAAAAGAAGAAGAAAAAGAACGTAGATCACAACAAACTCGTCAAGCTCAAATTGAACCTCCTGCTCGCTTCCATAGAGACAGAGAAATTATTGAGTACCAAAAGGCTCATCCAGATAATGTGGATGAACTTCTAAAATACGTTCCTTTAGCTAAGCTTGAACAAGGCAGACAGAAATCTCTCTCAAAGGAAGAGCAAGCACTTCCTCGACAATACGGCCTTGTAGCGCCAAAAGAAGAAGATGCGACTAATAAAAGTTCAAAAGCATAACTACCCCCTCTTCTTTGAAGTTTGCATTTAAGACACTGAGGAACATTCATGAGCAACAGCACAAGCGGACCATCAACAGCAACAAGCAAGATGATTTTCGACCTCCCAAATGTAGGTGAAAACGAAGATACATCTGCTGCCCGTGCAATATTAAAAGGTCAGTCCGAAACAACGAGTGATACTGATCGTGGTAGTAGAGGCAATAAAGCCGTTTTAAACTTACCTGCTCTTGATAAAACGCCAGAAACACATCAAGCTGAAGATGGCAATGATAAAAATGCAGTCACCACACAACCTCTATCTTTTAAACTTATCGATGCAAATAAGTTCAACCCGGTTGTTCCACCAGGACAGACTGTTAAATTTACATTTAACATGGATCTCAAGACACCTAATAGTGGATCTACAAGTGTTGAAACCGTCGTTCGTGTAAATAACCCTGCTGGACACCCGCCAAAGCTTCTGAGTTTCAGCTTCGATGAAAATGGTAAACCCATTTTACGTAGCAATATTAAGGGCTCAGAGGGTGAGGCTAATGAAGGTCAGCGACAATACTTAAGTATTGATGATATTAAAAATAATGCGAGCGAGCATTATGATCAAGGTACAGCTGCTACAGATAAGAAAAAAGCTGTAGCTGAAGCAGTTCTGATTGACTTAGGTCAAGATAAATTTAAAGAGTTTGCCAAAGATCTAGGTTCAGACGATTATCTTTCTAATAATAACCTGAGCCCTGAAGAGCATGAAGCAGCAGCAAGAGCAGCAGCATTAAGTAAAAAATACGATGGCTACCATGACCTAGGTTTAGCAAAACATAACGATGATGGCGGTAGTATTCAAGCACAAATTTTTGCCCAAGCTATCGCTAATGCCAATGCAAATAGCAAAGTCATAAATGACTTTAAAGTAACAGGTACAGCCAAGGCTTCTGAAAACCGTGCAGACACCTCAGGCGATAGAAGCATCTCTATCTCAATGGAAAGAGCTCATGAAAAAGAAGCTCAAGAGCACTTAGATGATGCAAAATCAACTGCTTCGTCATCCATAATCAATACTGAGAAGCTAGCACAGTCAAAACAGCAAGTTCTTAAAAAACTGCAACAACGTGAAGCTCTTACTCTTGCTGACCAAGAAACAGAGCAGACAAGCATAGAGCGCAAAGAAAATACAGAGCTCTTAAGAACAAAGAACGTTAAAACAGCTAAAAGAGAAGATATTCTGCACAGTGCGGATGAAGCTGCTAGAGATCTCAATAATTTACGATTCCCTGAAGATACACCACGTGGATTCGTTAAAACTGCGAAGAAAGTCTACGAAGTATTCGTTACCAACATGCTAAGCAGTACAAATATGGATAAATAGATGTCATCCCCTCTTACCAGTGTCAGCGCCTCAGACAACCAAAGCCCAATTTACGGCTCAACTGAATCTTTAAATGCAGAAGTTGGCCGTTTATCCGGTTCAAACTCTGCTGTTATAAATAGCACAGAGGTAGACCGCCGACGCGTAGATGATCATATTGGTATGCTTCATACCAATATGGGCTCAAAGCTTACTCGTGTGACGGCATTTCAAGAACAAATTGAAAACCGTATTCTTGATAACATGAAAGACAAGAGCACTGAATTTAGAAAAGCCCGCTCAGCAGGTGATGAAGTTGAACCTGATGACTTTGAAGAAAACTCAAGTGTTGAAAATGACTTCCCTGAAGATGTCAGTGGCGGACGTCGCGTACATCCAGTGTATGGCATGATTGAAGAAGGTTAATGCATCTTCTTATTCTTATTTCTATAAAAGCCTCATATTTATATGGGGCTTTTATATTTTCTCAACACATAAAAAAGTGTGCCTCTATTCTCCGCTGAATACCAGCTTATAGTAGTATAACCACCTGAACTTTAGACTTTTTTGATACGTCTAATATTTTTAGAAAATATATTAAGGAATATTGCCAACTATGGCTATCAATACTTTTTTTGGTCAAACTTATACAGCAGCACAATTAGAAGAACAAAAAAATAACGCACTCGAAAAAATACAAAATCTTGATTCAATTTTAAATGATGATCAAATGGCTCATTTGGAAGACTGGATTGAAAGCTTTTTTAATTCTTACATCGAACCAGATATGGATGAATTAATTCAAGAAGATCCACTGCTCACTAATAATGCAAAAATACAAGAATTACTGGAAAACCCTGAGCTTTTACTTGAAGAGCCACAATATATAGACACGCCAAGTTTAACTACAGAACCAAGTGATGATTTGATTTACGGCCAGTTAACCCAAGACTCTAAACACCAAGTTAATGCTTTAATCACAGATCTTAGTCAAGAGTTACAAGTTGAAGTACATGCAAGTGTTGCCACAAAAGAAGATGGCATGAGCCGATTAAAATTAACAGCAGGCACAAGCAATAGTGTGAGCTATACCATCCCTGCTGGTAGTGTTTATTCAGCACATACCCATTTAAGTGGCATCCTCCACCCTACCCCAACCGATCTTCGCAATGATGTGCCATATGCGGAAGATGCAGTTGTGGTTAATGGTGAGGGGTTGGTATATGCTTAAATTAGACCTATACATACACTATGTGTAGGTTTACTTTTGCATAAAGGAGATCAAACGCTCTCGAGCATGGGTCTACTTTCATTCATTTTTTCTACATCAAGCGCAAACATCAGTGATTCATTTGCTGCATTCACTTCTGAGCGCAAACGCTTAACTGCAAAGTCTTTCAGTATTTCATGCGCAGCTTCTTTCAACGTTGCGACAGCAGCATCATTAGTAAAGTTATTATCTATTGCGGATAATAACTTTTCCTTACTTAAAACCTGTAATTTTTTCGATGTAACTCTCATATCAGAAATAGCCATAGGTTTTTTCTGCTTATCGTTGGAGATTAGATCATTATAGGTTTCAACATTGGCAAATATAGAATCTCTTAAAGCTTTATCATCATAAAGCTTTTCTTGACCTTTTCTAATATTGTAAGTGTTCAGAGCTGTTTTTCTGAGCTTCCAAGGTTCAAAAACATGCATAAATGACAAGCTTTCAATTTTCTTAACATCAATTACTTTGAACTCTTCAAAGACATCAAGTTTCTTAATATCCTTATCATGAGCAATACTTTCTGAAAACTCTTCCAACCCATCATGTTTTTCAAGTAGATTATATAAGTCTTTAAAATCAACGTCATCTAATGGTTTAGAAAGTAAGCTCAAGAAATCAGAATTAATATGGCCTTGGGTATTATCAATACTGGCTATGTTATTCGAACCTTTCTTATTATCATCTTTTTCTAATGCTGTAAGTAAAGCGGTTTTATTATTTATAAATGTACTAATTTCCTGTGAGTTTTTAATTCCAAGCTCTCTCATTTCTTTTCGGTAATCTAGTTTATCGAAGCCTTTTTCTTCAACATGCATACCAAATCGTTTATCAACTTGGTCTTCAAAAATAGCTTCGAAACCAAATTTCGGCATAGCTGATGCTAAAGTAAAACCTACACCTAATGCGAGTAACGGTACCATTAAGCCAAAACCAGCAGGTGCTCCAACACCTGAAAGAATACCGGCAACACTGATAGCACTCCACGCCAACATAAGCCCTTGACCAATTGTTAAGCTAGAACCAGGAACAGCCTTTTCCAAGAATTTCCATTTTATTTCTCGAGGCAAATTAGCTCTCATATCTTTCAAAGCAGTAATTTGTGGTTCAAAATCAGCTTTATTATTCAACTGCTCTAATCTATTTAACTCAGCATTAACAGTTTTTAACTTATCTCGTAAATTTTGTACATCCTTAAAACCACTGTAGACTTTACTTACGCCTGAGATCATCATTGATAGCTGGGCAACAGCCATTACACCTGTACCAATATCACCAATAACACTGCCAATTTTTCCAATAACTTGAGATGCGACATTGTCGGACAAATGAGGGAAAATTGAACCTGTAGCACCAACAAAGAATAAAACCATTGCTTTAAACATGCCGCTCATACCCATATATGCAGCAAATGCTTCTGGCTTTTCATGCTTAATTTTATTAAATTTCTCAATATTACTGACGAGACTATTTGCAGTATCAAGGCAGTCATTTAAGTCTTTAAGCTCGAAGCTTTCATCAAGATCAACTCTATTTTTAATGCTTTCCAAATCGTTTTTCAAACTATTAGCTTCACTTTCAATAGTTTCTTTCTCTAAATTATATTCTTTATTTAGCTGATTTAATTCTTTATGACACAGCTCGATTTTCTGATTTAAATCATTTAATTTACCTGTATAAACATCTAAATCATCGTTGAAAAATACTTCAGGCATCATATCTTTATAAGAATAAAAATCAGAAATTTCAGATTGCAATATACTCTTATGAGCTTCGAAACCTTGCAATTTATCATGAATAACAGCTGTCGATCTTTCATTTTCTTCTTGCAAATTATGGTTTTGTACCGACTTCTGATTGAGCTGCTCATGTATTTGTTTTAACCGGGCTTCATTTTCTTTGTTTATAGGTAAATTTTGGGAATTACCATAGCCTTTAACACAATCGATTTGCCATTGAATCTTGGCAACATTTTTACGAGCTTGTTCTAATGTAATCTTTTTAGAAAGATCAAGTTGTGGCAGCTTTTGACCAAGTTTTTCTTGAAAGCCCTGTAAAGAAAAGAGGTCATCATCTATATTTTTCTTGATCTCTTTCATTTCGTCTACAGTTGCTTTATAAGCGTCTTTAAGACCGCGTTTCGCCATAAGTACGAATGGTGTAAATACCCAAAGCACTCCCATGTGTGCTAGTGATTGGCCAATACCTTCAACAGGCTCTTTCACCAAATAAGCTGTATCATCTGGACCATCAAGTTTAAATACAGCATTTTCTGGATTTAAATAGCTTGAAATGCCGATTGCTTTCCTGAGCCTTCTCTTAAAAAGAGCAGCCGTACCTAAAAGGTCTTCAACCTTAACCCTTTGAGTTACTTTACCGTTTTTATCAAGAACAACATAAGCTCCTACTTTAGCTTTGTTAACTTGATTTAAATCAGCAAATTTATCTTCATGACTCTTATCTATGGCATAGGAAAAGTTAGACTTTTGTGCATTTGTTGTAAAAGAGCTGCGATTACTCTGAGTCGATATGTTCTCAAGAGTCGGCTGCTTTGAAGAGTTACTGAGGTTATCAGTTTCCCCCATACTTCTTTGTAAGGCTCCTAATCGAGTAGAAGGTAAAGTGCTACAAGACTGAGTTCTCCTTAAAGGCCCTGCAACTTCATTAAGCTTGGACGGAAGTTGCTGTGTAGGAGAGGCGTGCGAAACTTGTGATAATGCCATAATACCATTCTCATTATTGTTGATCTTCTACGGGAGAGCCAAAGACCGCTGATATTAGTCTGGCACTTCAATTATGTGATGATCATACAAAAAGAGATACGCAAAGTAAATGATAATCATTATCAACAATTACAAATTTGTAATAAAATAAGCATAAAAAATACTCACTTTTTGCCTAACCATGTGAAAAGACATAGAAATAAGGCTATTGCGTATTTTCAAGAAAAGAATATAAAAAGTATAAATATCGAACAGTTCTACTAAGAGGCATAAGTGTCTTACAGCCTTATGCCTTTTGCAGTTATCAGTTGAGGGACTCTTGATTACACTGGGTTAGTCAGGAGTTTTTTAGCCAGTGCCATTTCTGTTTGAGTTGAATTACCAAGCATACGTGCTATCTCTTCTTGACGACCATCTTGATCAAGCTGCGCCCAAGAGGTTGTCACCTGCCCTTTCATAAGCTTTTTCGCAGCACGCCAGTGAGTACCAGGCTGAGCCGCTACTTGAGGTGCGTGAGAAATACAGAAGACTTGCGACTCTTTCGACAGTTCTTGCAATAAGGCACCAATTGCAGCAGCAACCTGCCCACTCACACCAACATCAACTTCATCAAAACAATAAATTTGGCTACGGGATGTAGACACATCACCTCGACCATAAGCGTGAAGCACCAAGCTAATACGAGAGAGTTCACCACCAGAAGCAATCTTACCTAGAGGTTGTGGCTTATGACCTTTGTTCGGGCTTAATAAGAAACGAACATCATCTAAACCAGATGGTTTTGGTGCTTCTTGCTGATTAACTTCAATAATCCACTGTGTTTCCAGCATCCCTAAAGGCACAAGCGCTTTTACCAGCATAGTTGCTAAAGAAGGCGCAGCTTTAGCACGGGCTTTTGATAAAACCAAGCCAGATTTCATTACTGCTTCACGGGCTCTTTCAACTTCTGCTTCAAGCATTTCAAGACGACTTGTATCAGAATCTAATGACTCTAACTCATCTTCTATTGATTGCTTAAACTCATGTAGCTCTTCCACTGGCACTTGATGTTTGCGAGACATATCAAACACTTTCGATAAAGTTTCTTGCGCCATTTGCATGGTTTCTTCATCGAAATCAAAATCGTTGACACCACTGATTTCACCTTCTGCTTCATCTAAATGCACAAGTGCTGTTTCAACAAGTGATGCAGCAGCTGTGCAGCTTGGATGAGGGTTTCGATCACTTTGAATTTGGTGTACCCATTGACGTAAGTAACGAATACCGTCGTTATCACCACTTAAGATTTGCAGTAGAGATTCGCCCTGCTCTCGCCATTTAGCGGCATGATCTTGGGATTTAACTTGCGCTTCGAGTTGTTGAAGATACTCTGGCTCTAGATTCAGACCATCCATTTCTTCTAATTGATATGCCAAATAATCTTTACGTTGGGCTACGTCACGCTGACGGGCAATTAAATCATTTTGCTCTTTCACCAATGCATGCCAATGATCATAGTCAGCTTTGTATTTATCTAATCGAGTTGCGTTATCTGCATAAAGATCGAGCCAGCGCATTTGCACATCTGCTTTTAAAAGCTCTGTGCTTTCGTGCTGATCGTGGAATAAGAAACATTCTGCTGTCAGCTCTTTCAAAATAGAGGCTTTAACAGGTACACCATTAATTTGTGCTTTCGAGCGACCGTCAGAATGAATCACACGGCGCAAGCGCATGGAATATGGGTTTTCGTCGTCTTCAAGCTCGTAATACTTTAAGCGTTCAAGCAGTGCTAAATCATCTGCTCGCTCTGGCTGGAGTAAGAATTCACATTGAATATCCGCTTTTGGGGCACCTTCACGCACCCAGATAGCATCAGACTTTTGACCAGCCAATAAGTGAATAGCATCAAATATCAAAGATTTACCAGCACCAGTATCACCACTAAGGATATGAAGTCCTTTTGGGAAGTCCAATTCAAGCTGATCAACCAACGCAAAGTGGCGTAAACTCAAACTTTTTAGCATAGATCCTGCCTAAGAGTGTCCAATTGAAGATAACAAAGCCTTTGTATGATAGGATATGGGCTTACTCACAGAGTTACAAGTTTACCCTAATGCATATATGAGAAGTTATGACTGATTCTTTATACCACCCATCACGATTCTGTACAGCTCCAATGATAGACTGGACTGATCGACATTGTCGCTATTTCTTTCGCCTCTTTTCAAAAGAGATGCAGATTTACACAGAAATGGTGACTTGTGGCGCTATTCTCCATGGTGATACTGATCGCTTCTTAGGGTATAGCGATGAAGAACAGCCATTAGTTTTGCAGCTTGGTGGTTCTAACCCTGCAGATTTAGGTCGTTGCGCGAAAATTGCAGCCGATCGTGGTTATAGCGAAATCAATCTTAACCTTGGTTGCCCTAGCCCTCGCGTGCAAAAAGGCGCTTTTGGTGCTTGCCTTATGGCTGAGAAACAGCTTGTCGTTGACTGTGTAAAAGCAATGCAAGATGCCAGCGATGTGCCTGTTAGCATTAAGTGTCGACTTGGTATCGACAACTTAGATTCAGATGAGTTCTTGCTTGATTTTCTTTCAGCTTTAGATGACATCGAATGTCATCACTGGGTTATTCATGCACGCATTGCCCTGCTTCAAGGCTTAAGCCCGAAAGAAAATAGAACAGTTCCACCATTAAATTATGATCGTGTCTACTTGGCAAAAGAAACCTTCCCTCATGCTCGCATTATTTTAAACGGCGGGCTTATGGGTGTTGACCAGTCATTAAATGATTTAAAAAATCTTGATGGTGTTATGCTTGGTCGTGCCGCTTATCAAAACACGCAGGTTTTATTAGATGTTGATCAAAAAGTATTTGATAAAGAGACAGCAATTAAAACACCTTTCGATGTTGCTGAAGAATATGCGGACTATATTAAAACCTTAAACCCTCGGGAGCAAAAAGTTGCGATTCGTCATACTTTAGGCTTGTTTAATGGCTTACGTGGTGCAAAACCTTGGCGTCGTTATTTAAGTGAAGGGTTAAGCAATGGTGAAGAACCTTTAGCACTTTGGGACGAAGGTTTAAGAAAAATAAAGCATTTAAATGAAACTACTTTGATTGAATCTGATGACCCGTCCTAGAATACGTTGA
>DJZY01000040.1 GCA_002450655.1 Gammaproteobacteria bacterium UBA6940
CAGGTACGTTGACAAACACCGAAACCCCTGGTATATAGGTTGAAGTCGCTGCTTTCGACATTGTTGATGTTGTTGCTCTGATTTGGCTTGGTGCGCCCGATGGCTCTATTTCACCTGCTTTGATTACGCTCATTTCTGGCCTAACTGGATTGCATATATTATATAGTTCACTATAGCCTATCGCCATATTTGTAATAGTCATGCTCTTTATCCTTGTTGTCTTGTTTGTTGATAAGTGGCAACATTCTACTTAAGAAAAAAAGAGAGTTCAGTTTAAAAAACAGCCTATTTAATTTGAGCGGCTCTTCAGATATTGATATAAATTCTAAAAAAACGAACTTATAGTTCATTTAATACATTTGAACCTATGTCTTTCAATCCATCCTTTATAATACTCAAACTG
Source organism: Gammaproteobacteria bacterium UBA6940 (assembly GCA_002450655.1). Classification (GTDB taxonomy): domain Bacteria; phylum Pseudomonadota; class Gammaproteobacteria; order Pseudomonadales; family UBA6940; genus UBA6940. Next base: position 404 of record DJZY01000040.1, read on the forward strand.
AGTGAGTCAAATATGCTAAAGTCTCTTCCAGTCTGCGAAGACTCAAACAGTGTTTTTAGCACAGGTAATGAGAGGCTCAAACTTTTACCACAAGGGTTTGCACTTAAAAGACCGCTACTAGGTGAGTTATGGACGTTAAAGTAAATTGAATCGCCAGTGACCATACCGCCAGAACCAGTGATTGATTTGCAGAACAGTTGAAGCTCACGGTGAGTAAAATCAGCTAGCATGCTTTTAAGCGCTTGTGCCAATGTGTTATTTTCAAACTCTGAAAAGCAAGTGTTATGAACTTTGAGCGCTTGAGGTACAGCTTCGTGTAGATTTTGAGCACCTTCAACTGTTTCTTTGAATGCTTGAGCGTCAGTGTGCTGATACATTTGTACTTCCTTTAACCCTTTAGCAATAGCAAGATATGGTGCAAGTGTTGTACTGTAGGTGTCTTCAAGCTCTTCTTGGGGCAGGCTTTGCATGTGTGTGATGGTATCATGATTGTAGGTGCTTGCATCAAATAGGCTAAACAGTTTGGTCATTTGATCTTGACTAAATTGTGTGAGTGCATTCGTTTCATTAAATGCAGGTATTATTGTTTTAAAATTCTCATTTTGTATAAGCGTTAGAGCCTGTAATCCTTTGCTGTATATTTCAAGATCAAAATGAAGATCGATAGCCATTTTTACTTTTGAAATATGCCCAAGTAAAAGCCCAAGCTCATGGCATTTATTGAGATCATGTTTAACTGGTAGTAAACGAAACGAGCCTGTTTGTGTCAGTGTTGAAAAGCTTTGGCAGAATTGTTCCAGAGCATTATTTAAGACTTGGCGTGTCACGCCGCCGGCGTCTGTTGCTTCTGAATTTTTATATTCCCATGTGCTATTCATATTTGGGTTCATTTTAAGGACCCTAATAAGGTCTGAATATTCTTTGCCGAAATCTGTATAGTTTGGACTTTGGTTTCTATTTGTACCTGTGGGATGAATTTGCAAAAGCACTGTTCTTCTGTTTTGGCGTTGTGTATTCGTAAAAACTGGGTCTGGGCTTGGAATAGTGCCAGGTCTCGGAACTAAATTATTGAAGAATCGTGGCGCAAGGTTGCTTGATACTGGAGCCCACTCGGATTCATCATGATTTGTTTCAAGTGATCGAATTGACTCATTGTTAGGTGAGTCACCAGTTTCCTGCAGTAAAGTTCTTAGTTCTGAAGCTAACGGTAAATAGTGTATTTGAGTAGGCGATCTTAGAGTAAAAGTTCTAGAACCATCTGCTCTTGGTAACTCCATAATATTTCCAAGTAAGATTGAACGAAGACGAGGCATAAAGTTTATACGTGATGGGGCTGTCATAGTTGATAAAGGTATGACTGGCACCCTTTGTGCAATAACGTTGCCTTCTAAAGGCGTTAATCGCCTCTCTTCTAATGCCAACAAATGCTGTCTATATATCCTATCAACACCTTCAAAAATATGCTCTTGATTATGAATGTGTATTGGTGTTTCAATATTTGAAAATTGACAGTTGTTACATTGAATTCTTGGCATTTAAAATCCTTTTTTATATTTCATTAAACTCATTATCAAGCTGTTCTTTTAATAGTGCTTGAAAGAGTTGTTTTTGGTCAGCGTCCTTGTGATCAATAAATAGGCTTTCAAATGACTTTGCATAAAAAATTAAATCTTTAGAGCATGATTGCGCTTTAAAGACATCAGTGCTTGGTTCATTTGAAACGCTAAACCATAACTCATCGCCTTTCACGAAGCCACTGGAACCTGTTAGCGCTTTACAAAGTTGGGTGAGTTCTTGCTTATTGAATTTTTTAAGGCTTTCTTTAAGGAGCGCATCGTAATGGGATGTGGTTGCTTGGTCAATATCAGAAGCACGTGCTGTGAAGGCTTTCGGCATTAAATTGTCTAAATGATGTTCACCTTCAATGGCTTCACGTAATGCTTCACCGTTTTCGAGTGCTGGTGCGTCTGTAGCGTTTATTGCTTCAGCTGTATGGATAAAACTTAAAATTGAATTGGAAAAATATGGCTTTAAGGTGTTGTCTTTTATCATTTCCAAGAGCATGCCTGTTGAGGCTTTGTCATTGTAGAGTTTTGGCTCAAATAATTGGCAAAGTGTTATTATATCGTCATTGTTGAGCCGATTAAGTTGTGCTAAGCCGCCATTGGCTCTTTTTATATTTTGATAGTCTTTATTATTAAGTAATTGGCTTGCCTTTTGCATTTGCTCGTAAAAGCTCGGATGAATTTGTACATCCACAGCCATCTTTATTTTTGCTATTTTGCCCAATAAAAGCCCTAAATCATAAGCAGCTTTGAGAGTTACATTTTGAGTATTAACTTGAAGGGGAGAACCTTTTAAGATCAGTGTACGGCTTAAGTGCTGATTGAGTGCGTTATTATAGACTTGACGTGTTACGCCCCCAGTGTCGATCGCTTCGGAACCAAGGTATTTAAAAGTGTGGCTTTGAGTTGGAGATTTGTTCAATAAGCGAAGCACATCATCAACTTCATAGCCTTGCTCTGTTGATATTTCTTTTGGCTCCAAACGTGCAGCTCTTTGTGATGTATTTTCTTGTGCTTGCAAAAATGAGTGATCTACATGGTAAGCAGGTGCAGCTGGTGTTTGATATAAGCCTGACATTTCCCACACTGAATCCAGTCGAGGGATAAAACGGTTTTGATTATGCTGTTGTTGGTAAGCTCGCTGCACATCCATGATATATTGCATTTCAGCTGCTGTATCGACCATTGTCAGTTCTGAAATACCTCTGGGGCTTTGTGCTTCCGCAGCGCAGAGTCGATGCATGAGCCCACGGTTATCGTTTGTATGTTGATTGTAGTGTGAAACCTCAGCATGACAAATTCGACATGTACCTGTAATGGCTGGCATAACGTAACTCCTGTAATACCTGTGTAGCTATTTTGGGAGTTGCATCATAGCTAAATGTCTTTAAAAATAAAAGCCATTATGTGTTTGTGGTGAATGAAAAGAGAGTCATTATTTATTAAATCTTTTATCATCTTTAATAGCTGGATTCTTAGGATCGACAGCATAATACTGGTCATTGTTAATATATCTTGGGTCCTCGGACGTGCGGCAGGTATATATGAGTAAGTCTTTATAGGGGTAAGATTTTGTTACTTTATTAATGCTGTGCTGTATTACTTTAAAATTAATATCACAGGATTTAAAAAGAGGATTTTGGGGATCAAGTACAATAAAGTCAAAAGGCTTCATATTCATTACTTTTTGAAAAATAATGATTTGGCAAGCCCTTTTAATATCATATTCAGTTGATTTTGCAGGTGCGAGTGCTATCCCTGGGTAGTCTTCACCTGGTTTAAATTGTGCGTTTGTGCCTGTACGTTTATCACACTCTTGCTTCAAATCTGTATTTTTTTCAACATCGCTCACATAATCAAGGATGTAACCCATGAGGGTATGATGAGCTGGAGCCACAAAATTTAAGCGTGAACAGCCTCTGTTTCTTTCAATCTTACCTGTCTCCATGCCATGTGCAGATATTAATGCAAGATCAGCTTTACTCCCTTGTTTATTTGAAAAAATATAAGCAAAAGGTTCTTTTGATATATCAGTGGAGATCAGTGGCTTAATCGATACTTCTAACTCTGACTCTATTTTCTGTAAATTGACTGGATTTGCAATGTCTTTAAAAGGCAGTGGTTGCTGTACATAATGAGCATTGATTAACTGCGTATTTGTTTGTATAGGTGCTAAAACTCGAAGCTTTAATGCATCTTTTGCAGCCATATAAATATCCAAGTCTTTCCCTTGAATCGCTTCTCGCAGTAGCTGCTGCTGATTTGAATTTGCACCTGCATGTGTATAGAGTGCAAGCTTTTCCACTTCGTGATACCGGATAGCTGAGCTATAAAAACTTCTTCCATTTTTGCTTGGTGTATTAATAATTTCAGACAGGGATACACCTTTTGCCATGAGAGTATGAATGAGTGCTTTTGGTAATTTAATATCATTAAAAAGATCTGCAATATGAATTAATTCTATATAGTTTTTCTTATCAATTAATTTTTGTTTTCCAATAGTGACAAGTATATCTACCATCTGATACAAATCAGATGCATAGTTTGGATCTAGTATAGTTTCATGCACAATATCGAGTACGCTTTTATTGTGTGCATAGTCCCGATTATATGGCATGGCAGGGTAGCTTAATAAGGTCTTAATTGCTGCATAGTCTCTTAACTTAAATGCTAAAGAGAGAGGTGAATGCCCATCTTGACGAACATGATTAATACGTGTTGGTGTTAAAAGCTGTTTAAGTATTGACGTGTCAAGTTTGTATTCTAAGGCTCTATGAATCTTATCTGCATCATGACTATTTTGAACAGCATTAGACAGTAATTGCATTGATAATAGTTCTGCTTCATTGGTCCATTTAACTTTGATGGCCGCTTTAAAAATATCTGATTGAGGGTTGAGCGGTTGGCCTAAATCAAGCAAAAACTGTAATGTTTCTCTGTGTCTTGAAGTAATAGCAATATCAGTGGGAAGGTACGTATGATCTTTAATAGTGACTTGATTAAAAATAGCACCAAGTCGCATTAGTTTTTTAACTTCATCAAGATCACCATTTGAGATGGCTACATTAATAGGCGAGCGCATATCACTTGCGTTTTTATTCACAAAAGCACAGCGCCCATAAAACTTATTCAGCTTTTGTGTTGCTCCAGCAGGCTTCAGTGCATTGAACCTAATCGCTGTTTCAGTGGATTTTTCTGCAAGATATGAAGCTTCTGTTTGGGTGTTCTGTATAAAATTTGAACTTATTGTGACACTTTGCGCCATGAGTAGCTTGCCTTAGTTTTTTTAAACCTTTTTTAGTCTTTTTCATGTTTATATGTGCGGCATTATAGTGGCTCGCACATATACAAGGCAATTGTCTTGTTTAAGGTATATCAGCCCAGACTCTTTAACATATGGTAAGCTATTGACATCAATAGTGTATCAACAACAAAGATGGAGCTACAGATGGTTCATGTACCGAAATTGAAGTCTATCTATATCGTTCGTCATGGGGAAACTGAGTACAACGTCGCGCGAACAGCGACTGGTCAAATTAATTGCCCGATCAATGCAAATGGCATTGCACAAGCAAAAGTGCTCGCAGAACTCATGCAGAAAGTTGATGTTAAACCAGATACTGTCATTCATTCAGGGCTATTACGTGCAGAGCAGACTGCTGATTTGTTGAATGCGCAAATTAAAGCAAAAGTTTCATCTGATGAACGCTTACAAGAAATTATGTATGGTGATTGGCAGGGTGTCCATTTTGACTTGATTCGTCAGTCTCAGGCTGAACCTCATGAGGGAGCCCCTAATGGCGAGACTTACAGAGGTTTTGAAAGTCGCGTTGTCAGTGCGTTCACTGAGATAGCATCTGCGCATGACTTTCCTCTTATTGTTTGTCACGGTGGCGTTATTAAGGCTTTATTTGGCCATTTTAAGTATGTTATTCCTCGCCCTGAAAATGCAGTGCTTTATAGGCTTACAGCTGATTTTTCTACGCCATCATTAAAGGGGTGCCAATTTGAATTAATATCACAGAGCAACAACACATTGGTTATAGAGGTACTGCCATTGGCTCAGGTGCATTCGCCATTGATTTATTAAATTTTCTTTAGTTGTACAGGATTAAAAAAAATGAAGTTTCTTTTACGTGGCCTTCAAGTGTCAACGATGCTCATGCTTGCAACGACTGCTACAGCTGTTGATTGCAAGAATGCCAAAACAACACAAGATATTAATTACTGCCAAGGGTTGGAGCTTGATAAACTTAATAATAGCCTGCGGATTTATTATGAGACGAGTGTACAATTAAATCAAAATGATGAACTCGTCGTGCAAAAGCTGATGGACTCTCAAGCCCGATGGGAAGATTACAAATCATCCTATTGTGGTGCGTTATACAACAAATCTCGTTTCGGCACTACGAGTGGTGCAGCTCACTTAAAGTGCCAGCAAAAACTGGTTAAGCAGCGTACGCTGAACCTTTGGCAAGACTTCTTAAGTGGGCCTGATGGGCGTTCATCAGATCTGCCTAAGCCTGACTAAGTCTCTCTTATTAACAGCCTATAGCTTTTTAATACACCTTGAATTACCATGAGATTCTTATGCCAGTTCCTCTTATCTATAGGTTGTTGATATGTCGTTCGAAAGTGCAATTTCTTTCTTTTTAGCATGCTTTGTTTTTAGCGTAACACCAGGCCCAGGGTGCTTTGCTGTCATTGCGCAATCATTAACTCGAGGCATGAAGCCTGCTTTGACATTGGCTTGTGGCATGATATTGAGCGATGTGCTTTACTTGCTTGCAGCCTGTATGGGGCTTTCTGTTATTGCAACTCAGTGGGAGCTTGCATTCAACATTATTCGATGGTGTGGTGCTGCTTATCTACTTTACTTAGGCTGGGGCATGTGGAATACCAAGCATGCAGATGCCGCTGAGGCAAAAGCATCACACAAGAGCGCATCAAAGCTTTTCTCTCAAGGGTTCCTTATTTCTATTTCTAACCCAAAGGTCATTTTGTTTTATATCGCCTTTCTACCAACATTTATGGACTTAACGGCGCTTACAGCCAATGACATTGGCCTTGCGGTAGTGCTTAATATGCTTGCCTTATTTGCTGGGCAATGGATTATTGCGTTATTTGCGTCACGGGCGAAGTCTTATTTTCAATCGGAAAAGGGCGCTGAGCGATTAAATAAAGGGGCAGGTTCCATTATGATGACTGCAGGTGTGTTTTTAGCAACACGTTAAGTGTAAAACGACCCTGGCTAAGGGTCGTTTAAGGACGACTAAAAACCAGCCTCTACACAGGTTTCTATAGCTTTAATCACGCTTTTTGCACTGTCTTTCGAATAACCGCCACCACCAAGAATCACTGCTGGAATGCCGCGATTTTTGAGGGCTGTAAGTGTCATTTTTTCTCGCTCAGCAATATCGTCTATTTCTAGATTTAATCGTCCGAGTTTGTCTACAGAGAGTGTGTCTGTACCAGCGACCACAAAGGCAATCTTATAATCGGAGTCAAGTTTATCTAAAGCTTGGCCATACTTTTCTAAGTAGTCTTTGCCTTGAGTGCCAGGCATCAGAGGCACGGGAATATCAACTCGGCTTCGACTGTAGTTATCTTGGGGGTAGACTGAGCTGTTATAAACATCAAGAATTGTAACTTTGCTATTATCTATAAAAGAATAGGCGTTGCCATTGCCGTGATGAGCATCAGTATCAATGATTAAGATTTTATCATCGCTTGTGAGTAAGCCTTTCTTTATTAATTGCTGATAAGTAATACCGATATCATTATAGATACAAAAACCTTCCATGTTTTGTTGCATTGCATGATGATAGCCGCCTGACAGATTCCAGTAGATATCGTTATTCTCAAGAGCCTTAGTGGCACCTAGTATTGTGCCAGCAACCCCCCAGCGCATAGGGATTAATATTTTTTTATTAAGAAATGAAAAGTTCACCAATGGTATTTTGGGGATTTCGAGAGCATTACATATGCCATTCTTATTTCTAATTCTGTAATGCATAACTTCATTAACGTACTCGTCAATTATTTCCATGCTGACTTGAGATGGAGGAGAAATAAGATCAACGTTACTTTTTTTACATATTTCAGTATAAATTGTTTCAAACTTAACACCATCAAATGGATGTAAATATCTTAATATGCCAAGCCTATAATTGTATTCAGGGGGGCCTTGTTGCACGGTGATTTAA
>DJZY01000044.1 GCA_002450655.1 Gammaproteobacteria bacterium UBA6940
CTTGATTTTCTGTTCTGGGGTTTCAGTTTTCTTGCTCATGGCTCTCTCGCTTAATTTCATCCAATCAAGAGTACCATGCTTTCGAAGCCAAGTTAAAACAGTGCTTTTACCCTGAATGCCGTAATAGGCTTGAGCTTGCTTGTAAGTGAATTCACCTTTTTCAACTTGGTCAACAACCGATAATTTAAAGGCTAAAGTGTAATCACGCTGAGTACGCTTTCGAAGGTTTTTTGTAGAGGTTTCCATAAATAAGTCTCCATAGGTGTCAACTTATTTCAGGACGGGTCATCTGAACGAAAAAAGGCTAAAGGATATTACGCCTTTAGCCTTGCATAAAAGAAGACTTGATATATTGAATAATAGCTGGTTTTAGCGGAGAGCCGTTAAACCAATACCTCTTTAACCCCAACCAAAAACTCACTATACACATCAGAATACTCATCTTGCACCAGTTTCATCTCAGCACTACGCTGCCAGATGTGAATGCTCGGTACAGCATCATGCTCTGGCTGCAAGTGATCTTTTGAAACACGCATAACTTGTTTGGCAACTGCTTCACCAGAGTCAATCACCTGCACTGCTCTGGTTGTTAGCTCTGGAATGAGTTGCTGAATTTGCTGTTTAAGAATTGGGAAATGTGTGCAGGCAAGCACGAGCACATCCATGTATTTTGATTCTGGCTTTTCAAATAAGGGTGCGATGGCTTGCTTTAAACGTGGTGTTAATTCGTCTGCTGTTATCTTGCCTTGGAGAAAGGCTTCTGCAAGCACAACCAAATCAGCAGAACCATGGCCAATCATCGTTCGATTAGGACAATGGCTGAGCATAAGGTTTTCAAGGTAAGGGCTTTTAATTGTTGCAGGAGTAGCAAGCACACCAAAGACGCCTGTTTGAGTTAACAGCCCTGCTGGTTTAACCGCAGGTACAACGCCAACAATAGGGATATCAGTTTTCGTGCGAAGATGTTTCAGCGCTAAGGTTGAGGCAGTATTACAGGCTAAGACAATCACATCTGGCTGAATGTGTTCGAGCGCTGTTGTAGCAAGGGTATCAACAATACTCACAAGGCTATCAGGAGTGCGACCGCCATAGGGAAAATAAGCTGCATCGGAGACATAATCTATTGATGTACAAGACATAGTGCTCACAATGTCCTGCGCGATACTCAAACCGCCAACACCGGAATCCATAATTAAGAGTCTTGCCATGTCCTACCCCCTGCTTTTTGCTTAAGCCCACCTATTCAGTTATATGCACTTGCATGATGTATAGCATACTTATAATGATATCTGTCTGAATTTTTTCTTTAAAGTTTCTCTTTTTTTTAATAAATGTCTTTTTATGATTCTTTTATGAGACCTTCGTCACAGTTTAAAAGATTCATACTTCTATAAAATCCCTGCCGTTGGTACGCTGCCAAGCATTCAAAGAACAACAAGATATTTATTAAAAGAGTGAACCATGAGCCGTAAAAAAAATATTCTGATCATGATTGTTGCACTGTGCTTCTCAGCATTTGGTGTGCTCTTTGCGTACCACTATATCAACAATCAAGTGAAAGCCCAAACAGCACAAGTACAAGCCAATGCACCAACAGGCCCTGTTGCCCTTATAAAATTAGTGGGTATTCCACAAGGTTTAACGCTTGGCACAATTATTGACGACACAGTCATTGCGCCTATTACCGTGCCTGAAGAAGTAGCCTTCACTGCAGACTATGTGGCTTGGGATAATCGAGATCAGGTGATTGGCAAAAAACTCTCATTAGATTTACCACCAAGCGCTGCTATTCGCTATTCAGATGTAGTCGATGGTGCCTTTAAAGTCTTTGCAGATTTACTAGAACCAGGCGAGCGCGCCATGACAATTCCTATTAATCCAATGAACAGTATTTATGGCTACCTGCAGCCAATGGATTATATCGATTTACTTTTGCTTGAAGGCACAGCCAAAAGTGCGCTGCCTCTGCTGAATAAAATCCAAGTCTTAGCAACAGATATTCACCTCTCACCGAATTATGAGCAGCTGGATATTCCAAACACAATGGGCATTAGCACACTTACGTTAAAAGTGTCTCATAAACAAGCACAAACATTAGCACTGGCATTAACCCAAGGTGAGCTTGTTGTGCTTCTGCGTAACTCAAAAGATGAATTAGCTGTGCCAAAAGCACCAGTGACTGCCAAAGCCTTTAAACCAGCAGTGCCTAAAAAAGTTCAAATCATTATTGGTGGCCAATCATGAACAAGACAATAAAAACAATATCAATCTTAATACTCGCTCTACTCACTTGGTGTAACACACTCCTTGCTGCAGATTTTGGTGCTATCGATTTTGAAATTCTTGAAGGCGAAGTTAAAACAATTGAAGCTAACAATATTGAGCGCCTTGCTGTTGGCGATGGCAAGCTCGTTCAAGTGCAACTATTAGATAACGGCCATATTTTATTAATTGGCCAAGCAGCTGGTTCAACAAGCCTTCGCACTTGGAAGAAAAATGGTACTGAGCAGAGCTATCGCATTATTGTGAAAAGCAAAAGTATTCATGAAGATATTCAAATGCGCCCTACCATTAATATGAAAGTTCGTATTATTGAGTTCCGTGAATCATCCCTAAAACAAATCGGTATTAATTGGGATAAGAACACAGCAGGCCCAAGCTTTTTTGTGGCGAAAGATTTTATTTCTACACCATCATCAAGCGTGGTTCAAAATATTGCGGGCGATTCTTTAAATATGGTTGGCTCGAGCCAGACGCCATTATTTTTAGGCTCAACCATTGCTTTATCATCCACTATTAGCTTTATGCAAACCATTGGCCATGCCACAACTCTTGCTGAGCCGATGCTGAGCTGCCTCAGTGGTCAAGATGCAAGCTTCCTTGCTGGGGGTCAGGTGCCATTCTCAAGTGTCGATACCAATGGCCAAGCCTTTATTAACTTTAAAGATTACGGCATTAAATTAAACATTCAGCCAGTTGCAGATCGCCATAAGCGTATTTCTACCCGCATTAGTACGGAAGTCAGCCAGATTGATGGGTCTGTTTCGGTCAATGGTGTACCAGGCTTTATTACTCGCAGCACAAATACCCACATGAATGTGCTGGATGGTCAAACCATCGTGATTTCGGGGCTGATGCAAAATAACACTCGCGAAGATATCGACTATATTCCTGGCCTTGCTAATCTGCCGATTATTGGTGAAATGTTTAAACATAAAAACTTCAGTGAAGAAAAAACACAGCTGGTTATTTTTGTGACACCAACCATTATGACGCCAGAAAGTCTCGACCAGTATCAACAACGAGAAGAAACCCAAACACAAGAAGAACTCCAAAAGTGGCACTCAATGCTTGATTCAGGCATGGCTGAAATCAGTATTAATACACGAGGATAAGAGATGAATTACGCACAACAAGAATCAACACTTATTCAGTCACAAGAAATCATTATTACTCTTTATAAAAAAGCCAAGCTCATAGAGTCCATCACTTTAAATAAAGCTGAATTAATAATAGGTAAAGATAAAAATGCCGATGTAAAACTTAGTGGCTTTAGCTTATCAAAAATTCATGCCAAGCTGGTTTTTAACGGACACTATTGGTCAGTGCAAGACATGTCTAGCATGGCTGGTACTTATGTCAACCGTGAGCGCATTATTGAATATGTGCAATTAACAGAAGCAGACACCATTAAAATTCAAGATTATGAATTGCATTGCCGCCCTGCTCAACCAACAACTATGAAGCAGCAAGCCATTAAGCCACTCCCTATGGCGAATAAGAATATACAATGGGCCGCTGAAGAAACTCAGCCAAACTTTGCGGCACATCAAGTAGCGACAGAAATACAAACAGCTACACAAACAGTAACGCAAACACCTATGCATGTTAAAAATGAACATCGTCAACGCTTACATGCAGAAGTAATTCAAACATTAGATTTACGTCGCCAAGATATTAGCAGCCTTGGTCAGCAAGATATAAAAGCCTTAACTCGCGAAACAGCATTAGAGCTGTTAAAAAATTGGCATGAACCAACTGATGATGTCGATGCACTTATTGATGCTGTATTTCATGATATTGCAGGCTTTGGCCCTTTGGAATTACTACTGCAAGACCCAAGCGTCAGCGAAATCATGGTGAACTGTGCCACTGAAATATTCGTGGAACAAAACGGTACTATTCAAAAAAGCCCGCTCACTTTTACTGATGACAATGCAGTCTTAGCTGTCATTGATCGCATTATCACACCTTTAGGACGTCGTATCGATCATTCAAGCCCAATGGTGGATGCTCGCTTACCAGATGGCTCTCGTGTGAATGCAATTATTCCACCGCTAGCCATTAAAGGCCCATGTATTACTATTCGTAAATTTCCAGCAAAGCGTCTAGAAATTGATGATTTAATTGACTTTGGCTCAATGGACCAAGCCATGGCTGAGTTTTTTAAAGTAGCGGTTTCAGAAGGTAAAAATATTCTTGTATCTGGTGGTACTGGTACAGGTAAAACAACCCTATTAAATGTGCTTTCCAACTTAATTCCAATGCATGAACGAGTTATTACCATTGAAGATGCGGCGGAACTAAAATTAAACCAGCCAGATTTAGTCTCACTAGAATCTAAACCAGCTAATACTGAAGGCACTGGTGCTATTCATATTCGTGACTTGGTTAAAAATGCTTTGCGTATGCGCCCAAACCGTATCGTGGTTGGTGAGTGTCGTGGTGCTGAAGCTTTGGATATGTTGCAGGCCATGAACACTGGCCATGATGGTTCTCTAACCACGCTGCATGCCAATACTCCTCGTGATGCTCTTTCTCGTTTAGAAGTGATGGTGATGATGGCCGGCATGGATATTCCAGTGCAAGCAATTCGTGAGCAGATGTGTTCCGCAGTGCATATTATTGTGCAGCAAACACGCTTTCCTTGTGGTTCTCGTAAAATTACACATGTTTCTGAAGTGGTTGGTATTGAAGCTGGCGTAATTCAGTTGCAGGATATATTTGTCTACAAGCGTAAAGGCATTAATGCTCAAGGTAAAATTGAAGGCAAGTTTATGCCAACTGGCTTTATTCCAAGTTTTTACGAGACACTAGCTGAGTTTGGTAAGCCACAAAATACAGATATTTACACGCAAAATTATCTTGGAGCTGGCGCATGAACGGGTTAATCATTGCTGCAGTTATCTGCTTTATTGGAATTAGTGTTCTACTCTTTTTTGTAATTCAAACACTCAGCCAACGCTGGCAGGAAAAATCAGAACAAGTCAAACAACAATGGGCCCATGATTTTACCAATATGTTTTTGTTTTGGAGCCCAACAAAACTCTACTGGCTACACGTGGTTGGCTGTTTTCTTGGCCCTCTGCTCTGTTATTTGATTACTGACTCTGTATTTTTAGCTTTAGTGATTCTGCCAGCTTGTGTCTATTGTCCAAAAATCTGGATTAGCTTTGCTCAACGTCGCCGTTTTATTATTTTTGATGAGCAGCTGCCTGATGCTTTAATGCAAATTGCAGGTGCCCTGCGCTCAGGTTCTTCTTTAATTAATGCCATGGCCATGATTCATGAAAACAGCCGAGGCCCTGTGAGCCAGGAATTTGGTTTATTAGTGCGAGAATACCGAGTTGGCAATACGCTCGAACAAGCCTTGCAAAACCTTGAAACTCGTATGAAATCAGAAAATCTATCTCTTGCTGTGACCACTGCACGTATTGCACAAGACACTGGCGGCAACCTTGCAGAAAGTTTTGAAAGGCTTGCAGAAAGTTTGCGTCAAAAAATTATGATTGAAAAAAAGATTAAGTCGTTAACTTCGCAAGGTAAATTACAAGGCATTGTGGTTGGTTTATTGCCTTTAGGTATTGCGGTTGTGCTTTCGAAAATTGAGCCAGAAGCTATGTCGTTTTTATTGCATTCGTTATTTGGCTATATCACTTTGTTTATCGTTATTGTTCTTGAATTAATGGGGCTGGCGATGATTCGGAAGATTGTCACCATCGACGTATAGAGTTGTCGTACAAGTAGAGGTTTGAAAATGAATACACTTGCTTACTCAACAGATATTGCGCTTTGGTTTAGCATTGCCTGCTTTGCGATTGCTTTTTATGTGATTTCACAGCATGCAATTCAACTCTGCTCTTCTGTACCAGAGGATGATCGTCGATATCAAGATCAATTACCAAAAGGCTTTGCAGTAATCTGGCCTATTACACGTTTAATGGATTTCTTCTTTAGCCGTTATTTAAAAATTGAATTCCGAAAAAAACTGCACCAACGTTTATGCCAAGGTGGAGCTGATTATATTTTAACAGCTGAACAGTATTTCTTTTCTCATTTTGCAGCAGGCATCACAATGGGCTTATTTGCTTATGGTGTTTGTAATCTACTTGAAACAGGCTCTACAGCACTGGTCATTGTTTTATTTTTACTTGGTTGCAATATGCCAACATCATGGTTAAATCAACGTATTAAAAAACGTGAAAAATCCATTCTACGCCAACTACCAACCTATTTGGATATCTTAACCTTGGCAATGGAGTCTGGCTCTAACTTTGTTGGTGCACTGGCAATGGCTATCGAAAAATCGCCCCCAACACCATTAAAAGATGAGTTTGGCCGTGTTTTGCGTGACATTAAAGCTGGCAAACAAAAGTCTCATGCACTCAATACGTTACGTGAGCGTATTAAGCTCACGGCTATTAATGATTTTGTGACCAGTATTCTCCAAGCTGAAAAAACTGGCTCGCCTATTGGTAAAATCCTACGAGCCCAAGCAGATCAACGTCGTTTCGAGCGCTTTGCCCTTGCAGAAAAGCTTGGTTTAGAAGCTCCTGTCAAACTGCTTGGCCCATTGGTGATGTTTATATTTCCAACTACATTTATCATTCTTGGTTTCTTAATTATTATTAAACTCTATTTAAGCAATATTCTTGAAGGGCATTTTATTGATCTACTCATGACAGACCCAAGCATATTACTACAACAACTTTTAGGCTAACCCCATGACAACACCTACACCATCGACAACAACAATAAAAATACGAGAAGCAGCCAACTTTAAAGAAAGACTCTGCGGTTTAATCGCACTAAAGCTAAACCCACAAGAAGGCTTGCTGTTTCGCAATGCAAACTCACTGCACACTTGGTTTATGAAGTACCCAATTGACATCATTTACCTCGATAATGACGGCCGCATTCTTAAAATTGTGCCAAACCTAAAGCCTTGGCGTTTTAGTCTATGCTTAAAAGCGAAACACTTTTTAGAAGTCCCCAGTCATGAGCAGCATGGCTTTCGAGTAAACGATCTCATCCAGCTTCCATGACCTTTTGAGCCTTAATGCGAGAATCCATCATGAAAAAGACATCACTATTTTTTGTTTGCAGTTTAGTAGCACTATCGCTTACAGGTTGCGCCTCATTAGAGCAGACACAGCTCAATGAAAAGGCTGTAAAGCCAGATATGCTGGTGCTGATCGAAAACGCTAACCAGGCTTATACCAATAAGAACTGGGTTGAAGCTGAGCAAGGCTACCGTGAAATTATTAAAACTATGAACCGCGATGAGTTCTCCTACTTCCGCCTTGGTAACACACTTCTGCGCCAAGGTCGTTTAGATGAAGCCGAAGATGAGCTGTTATATGCTATCGAATTGAACCCACAGTTCCTCGAAGCACGTCATAACCTCTCCACTGTCTATATCTTGAAAGCAGAGAAACAAGTGCAAACCATGAAGAAATCTGTCAGTGGCGACCAGCGCCAGGCGATTGAGCGTAAAGCTGAGTGGTTACGCAAGGCCGCATCAGAGTCGTTGCAATAAACTCAACATTTATCTTTATTTCAATAAGCCACTGATTTAGAATAGAGCTCTACCAAACCAAAACTCACCTTATAGACTTATGAGGTGGGTCTTGCCAAAAACTCATTTAAGTTACACAAGAGATACGTTTCATTGCAGGAAGAAACGGCTATTCCCCACAACTTCGGTATAATGGGACTCAGAAGTATTTGAAATATAAAAATAATAAGAATTCAACTACCCAACTATTTTTATCGGAGACACTCAAATGTACTTAGATCAACCATTTATGGCACAAGCGGCATCTGCGGTTTACAAACCAGAACCAACAACGACAGATATCGAAGAAATGATGTTCAACCAAATGATGTCTCACTCTATGAGCCAAATGGAAGAACGCATGGCAGAAATCAAGGAAAACCTTGAGAAGACAAACGAAGATAACGCTTAATTTTCTTCGCTTGAACGATAACCCACCTAGTCTCTAAGAGGTGGGTTAATAGTGGCAGTATTCAAAATGCAGTCGATCGGCTGTGGCTTCCCAATAAAATACCCCTGCACATAATCCACACCTAAGTTTTCAAGAATATCAAACGACGTCTGATCTTCACAGTACTCAGCAACTGTTTTCTTACCCAAGATATGACCTATATCATTAATTGATCGCACCATCTCTTTATCAATGGCATCACTGGCGATGTTCTTCACGAACGATCCATCAATTTTGACGAAATCAACATCCATATGCTTGAGATAGGCGAAAGACGACATACCTACGCCAAAGTCATCCAGAGCAAACTTACAGCCAATGGCTTTCAGCTCACGAATAAAGTCTGTGGCAAAAGCAATGTTGGTCACTGCAACTGTTTCAGTGATCTCAAAGCATACACAGTTCGGGTCAACCCCTGTTTCTTCAAAGGTGTCTTTAATGTATTCAGGCATCTTATGATCACACATAGATGCACCAGATAAATTAATTGAACAAATATCAATTTTCTTAGAATCTTGAACACTGGCAATCCACTTTAAGGTTGATCTAACAACCCATCGGTCTAACATACCAATGAGGTTATATCGCTCTGCTGGAGGTAAAAACACGCCTGGCGGTACCATTTTTCCGTCAGCATCTTGATAGCGCACCAACACTTCAAAGTGCGAGTTTTCTTCTTCACATCTGTCTTGACCCAAAGGATGAATAGCTTGGCAAAACAGAAGTAAACCTTCCCCTTCGACAGCAGCAACTAAACGATGCACCCACTCCATTTCACCATAACGATCTTGCATTCGCTTGTCGTCTGGATTAGTAATTTCAACACGGTTACGGCCAAGCTCTTTTGCCGCATTACAGGCACTATCAACAAGTCGTAATGCTTCAGCCCATGAGCTCAGCATGCCTTGTTTGACCGGCGTTAATCCAATACTTACGGTAATTTGATGAACCTTATCAATCCATACAAACCGGAAGGCTTCAATATGGCTCCGTATATGGTTTGCAATTTCAATGCCCTTTTCTTCAGGACAATTCCATAGGATAATGGCAAACTCATCTCCTCCCACACGAGCAAGGGTATCTCTCTGACGAACGATTGAGCTTAACTCAACTGAGAATTGACGAATTAATTCATCACCAACAGCATGGCCACAAGTGTCATTGATAATTCTAAACTGATCCACATCAAGATAAATTAAAACATGCTCTTTTGGTTTATCAGTGGTCATGTCGTTTGCGCTGATAATCGCTTGCTGTAATCGAGCCTCAAACTCCATACGACTCAACAAACCAGAGAGCTGATCATGACTGTAGTGATAATGAAGCTTTGAAGATAAAGATTGATGCTCGGTTAAATCACGCAGAATTAAAAAATAACCAGCATGCTCTGTTTCATTAACAACGATAGGGGCACAAGCAATACCAACATACGTTATTTGTTCATTATTACCAAGCAGCAATAATGGCCCATCGCGCTTAAAGGTTGATTTTGAATTTAAAGTTCTTTCGAGCAATGCATTAATTGATGTTTTGCTTTCACTTTCAAAGAAAGCATATTTTTTAAGAAATGGAATCCCTTTTAAATCATTTGATTTAACACCTAGCATTTGCTCTGCTGCAGCATTGGCATATTCAATACAAAGATTCTCATCAAGTTTGACAATCACTTCTTCAATAGCATTAAACGCAAGCAAGTACTCACTTTGCCCTGCCTGCAGTGGCAGTGCTGTATCAATGACGTTATATTCCATCAGCAGTAAAGAAAGGCTATGCGTCCACTTCTCTGAGCTGGTCTGCATTAAATCAATCGAACGCCAAGACATCACATCATAGACACGTCGAATATCGTAATGGCTTTGATCTTTTACTTTCCAGTTATTCATAGCGATAACTGGCATGTCGATGCCCTGCTGACGGACTTTTGAAAGCCAATGTAATGTACGTTCAGGACGTTCTTTCACATCCATTACGAGTACATAAAACATATTTTCATTAAGCTGATCTTCACTGGGTAAATCAGCAAAATAACGCAAATGACTTGAAAAACTTTGACTGGATAAGGCATCCACTCGATCACAAAAGGATTGATCTTTGCTTACTACTAATAATTCGTAGTTCACAAATGCCTTAAAATTTGGCCTTGTATTCAGCATCGACATCTTTCCCAACTGATAACATTCATCCCTTTAACCCGCTTTATTTAAAATGACTAATATGCCTAAAAGGCCAGTTTGTCATAATTAAACCACGGCATAAGAGGGCTCTAATTAAAGGTTAGAACAAAATAATGATATTTTTGCATCAAATAGTAAGTCATTTTAACATCAATCAATTTTAGCTTAATATTCAGCTGCTTATTAATTATAAAAATTGTTCCTTATATTTAACAAAATCGCCGAATTGTGAAATTGAACATAGAACTGTGAACTACATCACAGTTTTAAAAAGCTAATAAAGGCAAAATCATTAATTCAGCTTCCGTACTTCTTTTTATGATGCTTTACAGCAGTATAAACACTATGAAACAATGTAGCCTTTGTTTGTTGCGATACCCTGTCACGCAAATCATAAACCTCCCCTACTTCAATGCTCTTGAATGCCTTGCTCCAAACCGGCTTTGTTTCTATTGCAAGGCTTTAATCTATGAAAAAAAAGAAGCAACACTACCAGCTTTGCCACAGCTGCAGTCCATTATTCATGGTGGTCTATATGATATAAACCCATTGAATAACACCCACAGCGCTCTGTTGCAGGCCTTTAAATATCGAAGACATATCCTTTTTGGAAAAATACTGACTGCAAGCCTAGTCCAACACATTATGCTGCAAACGCTGCACAAGCCAAGGCCAGACTTTCTTGTGATTATTCCTGCACATCAACAACGGCTTTATGAGCGCGGCTTTTCACAAACACGTCTTATTGGCCAATGGTTAAGTTCTTTTTTAAACATCCCGCTTTTACCATTACTTAAAAGACATGGCACTCCAAAAACCCAGGCAGGGCTTTCAAAGCAAGATCGACTTGAAAATATACGAGATACATTTGCAGTCAATACTGATATTGATTTACCAGACCATGCACACATTGCATTAATTGATGACGTACTCACCACAGGTGCCACCTTAACAACTGCAGCAAATGCTATAGAAAAGGTTCACCCAAGCACTACTCTTGATGCTTGGACGCTCCTTTATAGGCCTTTAGAGGCATGAATTACAACTCTTCTGCTGCATAAATTTCCTCATGGAGTCCTGCTGACAAAGCAAGATATTCAAAGTTAAACTGCTGCAGTCGACTTAAAGTAGAAAAAGATTCAATATTTAAAAAAGTAAAACTTATTTCAAATTGAGACAGTGCCCTTAAACATGAGATACAGTTAGCGGCTTTTAAGGAGCCTTCTTCTAAGCCCTTAAACCAATTCTGGCCTAGTGTTATATGCTGAACACCCTGCTCTTGGTACATTTTAAAGCGATTTAAATCGTATGAATCTTCAGAGTAAAACCCGAGCCTTTCATGAAAACCACCTCTATTCTTTTTTGCTTTTTCTAAAAGTCTTGCAGGTAAATAAACTCGACATGCGCTTAATAAAACATTATTTAAAATCGATTGAAGTTGTTCCTCTGACATAGTGCTTCGAGTAATCACTAATTCAAAAGGCTTTTGCATAGAAATTTTATTTAAATCTTCTGCTGCTTGAATATAAAAGATTGGGCATACTTCTTCTAAGCTTCGATTGCACAGCCTGTCTGGTAACCTTTCTAGTTGTGTATCATTTATTGCATTGTCAACGAAAAACGTTGGTAGCGCTGCAATATTCTGTATTTCATGCTGCTGATTGGCTCTTAAAAGATAACGGCCTATAAAGCTTTCAACGGTATTAGGTTGTTTTTGAGCAGTTTTAAGGTACAAAATGTCATAGCGCTCATTTTGTTTTATGACCAAAAGCGGTATTTTCAAGACTGCATATAAATAAAAACTCAGTTGCATTAACAACGCTTGATCTGATTTATACGGCAGAGCTGGGAAAGAAAGACGACCAACATCAGATAAATCAACTGACTTTAAGAGCACTTCACATTGCCCATGGAGCAATCCTGGCTCAAGAAAAAAACCATTTTTAATAAAATTGGGAATAATTTGAAAATCAGGCGATTGAAATGACCAAGCAAGCTTTATGAGTGCTTCTATTGCTATTGGTTCTTTTTGGGGCTGGTAAAGTGCTTGCGTAAGTTGGGATAACTTTGAGGCTTGCAAGCTACAGCAATAATGCAAAATATCATAGACAAACAAAGTCCCTTGCTGCATTTGCGCTTTGTTATGGCCCAGCATTTTCTTCACATACGCTAAGAGATATTCTATGCGTTTGATTAAAATTGGCCATGCATAGAGTGAATCTTTATCAAGCTGTTCAATCATTTGCTTAATTCGACCATAAAGTCCTGCCTCTTCATGTCCTCTTTCAATCACCAGTCTCGTTTGTAGCCGAATAAGCTCCTGCATCATTAACACTTGTAATGGCTTAGACCATTCAAAGAAACGGGCAAAAGCCACGAGGGACTCTAAAGGTTGCACTAAATCATTGTTCACCAAATCTCGGTTAATACGTATATCAGTCATAGGGCTGTCTTCTCTCGTTTTTTATTCTTTGGTCCTCGGCAATACTTCTAGTATCCGTGCCTAGTTGTCTTTAAAAACGAATCCTAAGGACTTTGCGCCTGATTATCTGTGACATAGCGCATACTTTTGGCTGATGAGCTGTTTCTGTTTACCCCATAAATGAGATATAATGCCCCTCAAACTGATTTCAGTGCGAATGCGTGTCCGCACCATTAAGGCTGATTCATGAATGACTAATGCCCATTACTAAGAGAAGACGCAAAACCATGGAAAAAACATACGATCCTCAATCTATTGAAAAAAGTATTTATGAAGCATGGGAAGCAAACGGTGATTTCGCACCTGCTGAAGATAAAGGCCAAGAGCACTTCAGCATCATGCTTCCACCGCCAAACGTCACGGGCAGCCTGCACATGGGTCATGCCTTCCAAAACGCAATCATGGATATCCTGATCCGCTTCCAACGTATGGATGGCAAGCGTACGCTTTGGATGCCAGGTACTGACCACGCAGGTATTGCAACGCAAATCGTTGTTGAGCGTCAGCTTGAAGCGCAAGGCACAAGCCGTGAAGAGCTTGGTCGTGAAGAATTTATGAAGCGCGTTTGGGACTGGAAAGGCGAATCTGGCGGTACAATCACAAAGCAAATGCGACGTCTTGGCGCTTCCCTAGATTGGAGTAAAGAGCGTTTTACAATGGACGAAGGTCTCAGCAACGCTGTACAAGAAGTTTTCATTCAACTGTATCGTGAAGACTTAATCTACCGTGGCAAGCGTCTTGTTAACTGGGATCCAAAACTGAATACATCAGTATCTGATCTTGAAGTTATCAACCATGAAGAGCAAGGCTCTCTATGGCACTTCAAATACCCAGTATCTGCACCAAAAGCTGGTCAACCAACTCATTTAACAGTAGCAACAACTCGTCCTGAAACAATTTTTGGTGATGCTGCAATCGCTGTTCACCCAGAAGATGAGCGCTACAAAGACATGATCGGCACAATGGTTCAATTGCCAATGTGTGATCGTGAAATTCCTATTATTGCTGATGACTATGTTGATCCTGCATTCGGTACTGGTTGCGTGAAGATCACACCTGCTCATGACTTTAATGACTATGAAGTTGGTCAACGTCATGACCTACCACAAATAGAGATCATGAACCTTGATGCAACAATCAACACAAACGCGCCTGCTAAGTTCCAAGGCATGGATCGTTATGTTGCTCGTGAAGCTGTTGTTGCTGAAATGGAATCTCTAGGTCTTCTTGATAAAGTTGAACCACATGGTCTTAAAACACCTCGCGGCGAAAGAACTGGTGTTGCAATCGAGCCGATGCTGACAAACCAATGGTTCGTTCGTGCTGACGTTCTTGCAGAGCCTGCAATCAAAGCTGTTGAAGATGGCGACATCAAATTTGTGCCACAAAACTGGGAAAACACATACTTCTCTTGGATGCGTAACATTCAAGACTGGTGTATCTCTCGTCAACTGTGGTGGGGTCATAGAATCCCAGCTTGGTACGATGATCAAGGTAATGCTTACGTTGGTAAGGATGAAGCTGAAGTTCGTGCACACTACAAACTTGCTGATGACCTAGCACTTCGTCAAGAAGAAGACGTACTTGATACATGGTTCTCCTCTGCTCTTTGGACATTCTCTACACTGGGCTGGCCAGAAGAGACTGACGATCTACAAAAATTCCACCCAAGCTCTGTGCTTGTAACTGGCTTCGATATCATCTTCTTCTGGGTTGCCCGTATGATCATGATGACAATGAAGTTTAGAAAGCAGATTCCTTTCCACACAATTTATATGCATGGTCTGATTCGTGATAGCGAAGGTCAGAAAATGTCGAAGTCGAAAGGTAACGTTCTTGATCCAATCGACCTTATCGATGGTATTGGTCTTGAAGAGCTTGTGGCCAAGCGTACAGCGAATCTCATGAACCCTAAAATGGCGAAGGCCATTGAAAAGGCAACGCGCAAAGAATTCCCAGAAGGCATCAATGCTTATGGTACTGATGCACTTCGCTTTACATTCTGCGCACTTGCAAGCCAAGGCCGTGATATTCGTTTCGATCTTAACCGTATCGAAGGCTACAGAAACTTCTGCAACAAACTTTGGAACGCAACTCGCTTTGTTCACATGACAAGTGTTGACAACCTTGAGAAGCCATTTGATGCAGATCACGTCAATGCACTGAAAGATAATACAAATCTTGCAGATCGTTGGATTCTGAACCAACTTCAAGAAACAATCGAAAAAGCACACACTGCACTTAGCACTTACCGCTTCGATCTTCTTGCACAAACACTGTACCAGTTTGCTTGGAACGAATTCTGCGATTGGTATCTTGAGCTGGCGAAAATCACACTTTACGCCAAGCCTAAAGAAGGTGATACAGAAGAGACTATCGCTGCAATGCAAGCTCAGAAAGTGAAGACTCAGCACACTGCTGTGTATGTACTTGAGCAACTTGTACGTCTACTTCACCCAATTATGCCTTACATCACAACAAGTATTTGGGATACGTTGAAAGCACCTCTAAGCATCGACGCTTCTGAAAAGCTAATTCATGCTGCATACCCACATGCAAATGAAGAACTTAAAGATGCGAAGAGCGCTGCGGCTATTAACTGGACGCAAGAAGTTATCACTGGTATTCGTGCAATCCGTGGGGAAATGAGCATTCCAATGTCGAAGAAGATCCCTCTTCTTTTGAGCAATGGTACTGCTGAAGATCGTGACCTTGCTGCAACGGCTAAAACGCTTATCACACCACTTGCTCAACTTGAGTCAATGGATTGGTTAGAAGCTGGCGCTGAAGTTCCACCATCTGCAACGCACGTTGTTGGTGAACTGCAGGTACTTGTACCACTTGCTGGTCTAATTGATGTTGAAGAAGAACGTACTCGTTTGAACAAAAACATCGAGAAGATTTCAAAAGAACTTCAAAAAGCCCAAGCGCAAATGCAAAATGAGCGCTTTATGGCGAAAGCACCAGAAGCTGTTGTTCAAGGTGTTAAAGACACGATTGAAGATGCATCTAAAAAGCTTCAAGGCTACCAAGACCAGCTTGAGAAGTTGAAAGACCTTTAATCACTTCTTTGATTAAAGCTTGAATAAAAAAGGCGAATACTGAAAAAGTGTTCGCCTTTTTAATAAAAATTGGAAATATATTTATGTCATTTGTTATCACAGCAATTAGAACCGGCCTTGGGCGTATCATTCAACTCGGCGATTGGGCAACACGACCTGCAAAAATGAAACGCAGCCCTGAGCAACAGGCAAGCGTTCAAACAGACGTTCAGCAACTTGCTCTCTTCCAGCACCATCTTTGCCCTTTTTGCATTAAAGTTCGAAGAGCCATGCATCAACTTAACGTGCCTGTACCTCTTAAAGATATTAAAAAAGACGATGCATTTCGCGCTGAACTTGAAACTGGTGGTGGCCGCGTTAAAGTGCCTTGCTTGAGAATTGAAGAAAATGGCGAAACTCGTTGGATGTATGAGTCAAACGATATTATTGCTTATCTTCAGCAACGTTTCGCTGCTGTGAAATAAACAAAATAAACAGCTACTTTTCACTTTTCTTTTGATCTATTGGATAAAAGCCACTCTGTTTTGTAATGTAAGTAAGTATAAGCTTGCTTACATTCTCATTTACAAGTAGATTCCAGCATAAATAATACTCATATGCCACCAAGGTTTTTACTATGTCGAATATAACACCAACAACAACACGCTCTAACACAAACCTAGAACTTGGCCGAATAGGTTCATTGCAGGATTGCAGTATCTGTATAGAACCTAAAGACCCTCAAGATACTACAAATAAGCTTATTAAAATTGAAAACTGTGGACACGACTTTCATGAAAGCTGCTTAGCAAACTGGCACAATTCTAATAATCAAAACAGTTCAAACTGCCCTGAATGCCGCCAACCAATTGGTTTTCTGCCTCGACTAGCAGCCATCGGAACAACAATTGCACAACCAGTAGTCCAAGAAATTCCACTTGCTGGAAACTACCTTGCTCAACAGCTCTTCAGCCAACACCAGCAAGCTTCTACTCAAGAACAGCAACCTCAATCAAAAACAAAACAAGCTGTTGGCCTTCTTGCGTCATCTGCAATTAAGACTGGCATGTCCGCTGCAAATGCAGCATTTGGAAGTGTTTGTCTACGTGGCACTCAAAACCATTCAAGCGATCCAAAGCGTATTGCCCTAGAAGCTTTAACTGGTGCAGCTATCACAAGCCTTCCTTACTTAGGCCTTAGAAAATTAACACCAAAAGGATCTGCCAAAGAAAGCCTTGTTGATTTAGCATCAGTTGGCGTTGAAGCACTCAATGTTGTTATTGGTAATCAAATCTTGAATCATACAAGTGTTACACCTCAAGCAGCTGCGGCAGCTGGTGCCGTTGGTGCTGTTACTTTACCGTTTATCACAACAACAGCAGCATGTATAGGTATTGGCGCTGTTGCTGTTACGGCAGCTGTAGCAGTGACTGCTGCACGTCGATAATCAGCAATAGGCGTTAGCCAAAACCTCTTATTTAAAATAAGAGGTTTATTCTGAAGGCGAATACCAGGCAACGTCCCTAAAGTCGTTGGAGGCACTGTTGCGAATTAAAATGTGCTCAGCAAGGCAAGTGATTTGCCGTTTGGCCACTCCAAACAAAAAGCACTTAACGAAGTTAAGCACATTTTAAACGCACTCCTTTGGGCTTATTTGATTTTTGTATTGCACTGTGTCAAAAAAGCCTCACAAG
>DJZY01000006.1 GCA_002450655.1 Gammaproteobacteria bacterium UBA6940
TTCCACTACCGGAGTCTCAACGACCTCATCATAAGTGCACTCTTCTGCTGGTGTTTCTACTACTGGCGTCTCCACTACCGGAGTCTCAACAGCTTCATCTACGCAGTCATCCAGATTAATCTCTTCAATGACATCTTCACAGTCATCGCCAGACTGTTGATCACCGCCTCCAAAAAAGTTTGAAAAAAAGGAGTTTCGACTACCATCGTCATAACAGTTTTCTTGGTAATTTTCACTATTACTATATTCTTCTTGTTGTTGATAATTTTCTTCACTCTCTTCACATTGACTACTATTCGAATAATCGTAAGACTGACTTTGATACTCTGAATAGCATGAGTTTGAAATCCCCATGGATAACTCCTTAAATGTACTTAAACTGATAACAAGCAAAACGCCAACAGTATAAAGTTGAGAACTTTTATTACTAGCATCCAGTTACGTAAATAACTAATATTTCGGTAATTTTTTGTATATCAAGGGGTATATTAAATAGATACTTTTTAAAAGCCATATAACTTTGAACATTTTTTGGACACAAAAAAAACCTGCATAGAATTTCTATACAGGTTTTTTAAATAAGATTAGGCTTGATAAAATGTTGAGGCACTTGCGTTTATAAATGCGCGCTCAAAAGCTTTAAAGTTATCCTCTTTTGCAAGCTTCTTAAAAAAATCAAGATCTACATCCAGCTCCAAAGTACACGAGTGAGCATCAAATAAGAGCTCGTCCCCTGGAAGCTTACTAAAACGTACATCAATATAAGGCGCATCTGTACTCACATAACGAGAGCCAGTTAAATCTTCTGATACTTTTGCAACATGTTCAACGCTAGCGTCCCTTACTGCTTTTTTCATCCATTGGTTTAGTTTTACAGCAAGCTTTTCATTTTCTTTAGAGGTCGTTACCTTTAGAGACTTTGCTAACTCTTCTCTACAGTCTGGCGCACCTGCAAGCAAGCTTTGAAAATCCTTTAATGCAGCTGGCATTGAAGGGTTTTGATTAAAGTAAGCTGTAGCCATGTTAACGTACATAGCGGCAGGAATAGATTGCTCAAGGAGATCCTCGCCATCAAGTGTGTCCATATATTCTTGATACTTTGGAGTGCCTAATTCACTTGGGTTAATTTGCCCTAATAGCTTTACTACTTCTTTTAAGTCTGCACCTTTTTTATCAACATCAACAAGCTTATCTAAAACTTCACGGACTCTAACATCCTGGGGAAGCTGATCAACAAATTTTACAGCTTCATGCAAACGTTTATAAAAGCTATCAACTACATTTGGGCCAATAGCTGTATGTATACGAGGCAATCGAGCAATAATTCGACCAGCATCCCTAGACTTTCCTAAAATGCTGCCAATATCATCTTTGGCTGTATCAATATCTTTAATTCGATACTTCCCTTTTTCTTTTACAAAGAGACCTTCAGGGCACTCTAACATTTGCTGCACGGCACGGCACGGCTAAATGCTTGTCGGCTTAAGCCACCCGCATCAATACCTTTTACCACCTGACCTTTATGATCTTTATACTGAATAAAAATATCATCTTTAGGAAAGCGATCTAAGTGAGCTAAAATTGTATCAAATTCTTCACCATCGTTCATAACAACTGTGGCATCCACTTTCCTATCACTAATACCAACCAGTAGCTTTAATCCATAAGGGGGGTTATTAACAAGACGTTGCTCTTCTCTAAATGGAATATTGGTGCCCTTAATATTAACTTGTCGTGCAAACAGCTGCTTTCCTTCAGGAACAGGCCCTAGCTTCTTAATAGATTCAGGGAATACTTGAATTGCGCGGCAGTTCTCTAGGTTAATATCACCACCTATATTCATCTTTTCAGGGAAATTCGCAAGCCTTAGGCAATCCATAGTATGCAGATCACCTTCTACGGTTAATTCTTTTTTAGATAAATGCGTTAATTGCATGCATTCAATAATTGAACAATACCCTTTTACCGTCATTTTTTCTGGTAGTTCTTTTAAGTTATTGCATTTTAAAACAAAAAGAGGCCCGTTAAAGGTGTATTTATTTGGAATTGTTTCAAAACGGCGGCAATGAGAAAAAGTGACTTTCCCAGCTACATTCATGTCTTTTGGTATTTCTTTTAACTTATCATTAAAGTTAATTTTTAAATCACCATCGACTTTAAGATTTTTTGGAATTTTTTCAAAGTCAGTGCAATTGGTAAGACTTAAATCACCTTTAATATGTAAATTATCTGGCAATGTTTTAAGCGCAGGAAGATCAATACTTAAAGGACCATTAACAACAATCATGTCTTTTTCATAATCAATACCGATCTGATTTAGCCCTTTAACAAGAGTATGCCGATTAGACTTCTCTCTTTCAGAACCGCCAGCATTGGCCCAATCTTCAAGGTGCTGATCTAAATCAAAAACCTCTATTTCTGCCATAGCAGCAGCTCTACTCGTTGGCGTTGAGCGCATAGGAAGAGCCTGACTTGTAGCTCGTGAAGTAGGAAAGTGACGAGCTGGATTTAAACACTCAATACGTCGACTACTATTGGCACTGGGTACACGGCCAGGATTATCGACTCTATAACATGTTGGACAATAATAAACACGACTACTTGAACTTGGCATAATTCAACCACTTACAACTTTTCAATATTTATGGGCTATTTCATAATTTTAAAATCTGGTGAGATTTTGAACGCTACATGAATGGAAAGCAATTGCATATTACATATCTGATAGGTAGCTTAATCCAACAGCGAGCTTTGTCATTTATAAATAGCAAGAAAACCATAAAAAAAGTGGATTAACAGCGTTATCTAAAAAAACCATACTCAAGGTCTTTACAATGCTTGTACTCAGAAGTTACCAAAGACTACAATCTGACCAACATTAATGCCCTAAGAGCACACGTTTTTAAGTGAGTAAATTTATGCCTAATCAAATAGCTGCAAACCAATCTGCAACGCCAGCCACAGGCCCTGAATGCATTGTCTGCCAAGAAAAAGCAACACATCAAGACTCTAAAATGTGGCAAGTCTGCCCTATTCCACAACTTCACGATAATGACTTTCTATGTAAGGACTGCGTGAACCCTGTTCGTCAAAACATGAAAGACTTTCGCTCAAATCACTGTTTTTTTAATCCTAAACATCAGTTTGATGATTTTGGTGGCGCGCCTCTTGATCCACAAATTAAGCACTTAAATGAAGGCATGGAACTTGACAATACTCAAGTTCAAATTGAACTTGACCCTAAACCATTTAGGCAATCAAGTGACCAGCACGAACCACAAATTTCAGCTTTTAATGATTTACGAATTAATTAAAAAGCTAAGCCCATAAAAAAGCCTCAATTTTGAGGCTTTTTTATGGGCTTAAATTATTCATAACGTCCGTTATCAATATGCTGAACACGTAAAATATTATTTTCATACTCTACTTGCACTTCTCTATTTTCAGGAAGTAGTGGTGTTAACCGTGATTTTCGACCATTATCCTCATGCTTGAATGCAACAGCGGAACCCTGAGGATCTTCAAATGTGTAGCCAATGCTTATATCCACTAGATCTTTAGGCGTAAGCTCAACTTCTACAGATTCAACAGCCTTATTCATTTTTACTAAAGCGATCAAGCTATTTAATAAAGCATCTTGACCATTACTAACTGCATTTTTTGAAATTTTAATTACACCATCTTCGCCATTAGTGACCTCAACGCGACTCTTTTGATTTTCTGCTACAGCAAAACTTAATACTCGAGGGACGCCCCAAGTTGTTTTACTTAAGATCGCTTTCGCACCAATCTTAATTTGAGGGCCTAGTTTTGAGATACGCATATCATTTGCAAATGAAAAACGACATGGACTATGAGTAATAGAAATTGACTTACCAATACCTGCAATTGTTGATTTATCTATATTGAAGACAGTTTTTTGAAGTGATGAGGAAAGCGCTTCAGATGAAGCTTGATGAGCTGTTAGAGCGTCCAACATAAGCATGTGTCTCCATAAAATGATAAGAAGACGCAATATGCCATTCAATATACAGGATAGCAACACGAAGTTACTATCCGGCTAAGTCTCTATTCGTTAGTGCAAGAATTAGATAGTACCGTAAATACGATCACCAGCATCACCTAAACCAGGGAAAATATACCCATTCTTATTTAAGCCTTGGTCAATACCAGCAACTGTAATTTCAACATCTGGGTGATTTCGTTGAAGCTCTTTAATACCTTCAGGCGCCGCAAGAATACAAACGAACTGAATTGATTTAGGGTTTGAACGCTCTTTTAATGCTGAAATTGCCGCAACAGCAGAGTGTCCAGTTGCAAGCATAGGATCAACAACAATTGCATCACGTTGTTCCATTTTATTTGGCATCTTGAAATAGTATTCAATTGCTTGCAATGTATCGTGATCACGGTACAAACCTATATGCCCTACTTTCGCATCTGGAATTACTTGAAGAACACCTTCAAGCAAGCCATTACCAGCACGCAGTATCGAAATAAGTGCAGGCTTTAGGCATGCAAGCCATGGTGCATTCATAGACATAAGTGGAGTTTCAATTTCAACCTCTGTCATAGGCAAGTTACGAGTCACTTCATAAGTGAGAAGCATCGCAATTTCATTAACAAGCTGGCGAAACTCTTTTGGCTTTGTTGTTTTAATTCTGAGGGAGCTGAGTTTATGTTGCACAAGCGGATGAGTAATATGATTAACCATCGTATATCCTTATCGTCTTTTTTCACTTCAGCGCCCTAGATCACGAGTCTAAGGCACCATAAAAAATTAAAATCCGTCTTATGGCTTGTTCATGCCATATTATTTTTTATATGTTCTATTGGCAGCTGTTGGGCGCTTTGTCTTTGGCTTACCAGCTGGTGCACTTGGCTTACCTTGTTGATTGCGAGGTGTGCTGCGTTTTTCACCTGGCTTAGATGTTCTTGCCTTTCTGGGGCCGCGACCAGAACCTTTAAATTCAGAATCCTGTCGATCTGACTTTGCATTAAAAGGTCTCTTACCTTTCGACGCTGATGACTTAGAAGCTGGTTTCGCATCAGTTGCTACACCATCTCGTAGCTCTTTACGATTCTTAGGACGATGCTTCTTTGGTGGCTTAATTGGTTTTGATGCTGGCACCTCATGAACAGGCACAAACTCCTGAATATACTCTCTTTTAATATGCTTTTGAATTAAACGCTCAATATCGAACAAAAGATCAGCTTCATCAGCAGAAACCAGGGAATAAGCATAACCTTCAGCACCAGCACGACCAGTACGGCCAATACGGTGAACATAATCTTCAGCAACTTGAGGCAAGTCAAAATTAACGACTTGTGGTAACTGGTCTATATCAATACCACGTGCAGCAATATCCGTTGCAACAAGCACTCGAACTGCACCTTCTTTAAATTCTTTTAATGCTCTTGTTCTTGCACCTTGGCTTTTATCACCGTGAATGACAGCTGCAGTAATTTCATTCTTTTCTAAAAAGATTGCAACCTTATCTGCACCACGCTTTGTACGAGCAAATACAAGCACCTGCTCCCACTTACCTTCTTCAATAAGATGACGAAGTACTAACGCCTTGCGTCGCTTATCACATGGATGCATCACTTGATGAACTGTTTTAGCTGCAGAATTACTGCTAATGGTAATTTCAACGGGATTGTTAACAATCTTTTTAGCAAGAGTACGTATTTCTGGAGAAAAAGTTGCTGAGAACATCAGATTTTGGCGCTGCTCAGGTAGTTTTTTAACAATCTTGCGAATATCATTAATAAAGCCCATATCAAGCATACGATCAGCTTCATCAAGAATAAACATTTCAAGACGATCGAATTTCACTGCATTTTGACCAATCAAATCAAGTAAACGGCCAGGAGTTGCAACTAAAATATCGACGCCTCTGCGAAGACGCATCATCTGAGGGTTAATTTTTACACCACCAAAGACTACGGTAGAACGTAGATTTAAGAATTCGCTGTAATTTTCAATGTTTTCTTGAACCTGAGCAGCAAGCTCACGAGTTGGCGCAAGTACGAGCACACGTACTGAATTTGGACCTACTGGTGGCTTCTTATGGATAAGCTGTAAAACAGGTAAAGTAAATGCAGCTGTTTTACCAGTGCCGGTCTGCGCTGCAGCTAATACATCTTTTCCTTGAAGAATTGCCGGAATTGCTTTTTGCTGTACTGGCGAAGGTGTATCATAACCTTGTTTTTTGATCGCTTCGAGGATTTTGGGGGACAAGGAAAAGGCTTCAAACTTCATGGATAACTCCTTAGAGAGGCATACCCCAACTAACTTGGGCAATGAGCCATATACAGCAATCAAAACTACAGACAGGCACTTAAACGGTGACAGATTGTACCACAAATCCTTCTGAAACAAGCTACTAAACAATTTTCTCCCGATATGATAGTATTTTGCTCATTTCATGCTCTAATCAATCACATAAGGCCCGATTATGAAGAAACCTCGTTCGTTCTCCAAAGCAAGTTCACACAGGGTCAGTAAATCTAGAAAAACACCTGTAAAGCAACAACTTAAAAAGAAATCAGTAAAGCCTAACAGTGTGACTAATTACTACTTTAAAAAAAATAAAGTGGTTGAACGTAAACAAATTGAGCCAGAAGAAACACGATTTATTCTATTTAATAAGCCTTATCAAGTTCTTAGTCAATTTAGTGCTTCTGATGATAAAAAAACACTTGCGAACTTTATTGATATTCCAGAGGTTTACCCTGCTGGCCGCTTAGACTTTGACAGTGAAGGGTTATTAATTCTAACCAATAACGGCCGACTTCAGCATAGAATTGCCCACCCTGATCAAAAATTCGCTAAAACATATGCAGTGCAAGTTGAAGGTGTTCCAACTGAAGCTCAACTCAAAGAATTACAAAACGGTGTACGTCTCAAAGATGGTTTAACAAAACCAGCTAAAGTTAAAATAATGGAAAACCAAAACCCATTCCCTGATAGAGTACCGCCAATTCGTTTTAGAAAGAACGTTACTGAAACTTGGATTCAAATTAGTATCGCGGAAGGGAGAAATAGACAGGTACGTCGAATGACTGCAGCTGTAGGATTACCGACACTTCGATTGATTCGCACCAGCGTTGGTCACTTTCAATTAGATCAGCTCCAACCTGGTGAATTTAAAGAGGTAATTCCAGAGGGTCTGTAACAAAACTATAAAATACACCCTTAGACATATTGATAATTCTTGTGATATACATATTCTGAACACAGACAGATTTATACCCAAAACATTTTATATGATGTTTATGACTAATTCATGTCAGATCTTTTGGGTATATGTCAGTACCTGGACTGTTTTCAGGGGTATTACTTTAATCCGTAATGCTGGTATTTTTTGAAATACCTTACACATGTAAACTTCACAAGGAGAATGTGCCATGTCTGATATGAGTGTGAACAGGACGCCTATCGCACCAAGAATCACGGAACAACGAGCAGCCTTTCATCCAAAAATTGAAAATAAAGATGTGTCATTTAACCAACCAATAAGCGCATTAAAAAGCTCAGTTCAACCAAGTGATATGCGAGCAAGCGAATCCCCACCGGCTCTGTCCGTCAGCACACCTCAAATGATTAGGGTGTAAAAAAAAGCGAGATTTAATCTCGCTTTTTTATTGCCTTAATGAACTAAACTGTTTCTGGTGTTTTTTCAGTTACTGGGTGTGAGTTAGGCACATACTCATTAGATTGTTTGATCTTTTCCCAGGATTCTCTAACACCAGCTTCATAATCTGGATGAACCTGCTTAAAGAGGGCTAGTTGTCTTTCACAAATAAACTCTGGTACACCTGCCCAAGTGCCTGCGATATTATCATATAAGCGTTGCTTTTCATCACCTTTCAAAACTTTAACAAAAAGATCTCTCACTTGTTTAAAGTCATCATATTTCTTATGCGAATAACGTGCGGCATCACCATCAAGAGCTAAAGCTGGCTCTTCTAAATCATGATTATCCTGTGGGCCATTAAATGAATTTGGCTCATAATATGCATTTGGATTGCCAGTTTTGATACCACCATAGGTATTCATTTCACCATCTTTGTGATAATGGTGTACAGGGCACTTTGGCTGATTTACCGGCAAGGATTCATAGTGCGTACCAAGTCTGTACCTGTGAGCATCGGCATAAGAGAATAGTCGAGCTTGAAGCATTTTATCAGGTGAGTGCGAAATACCTGGTACGGTATTAGATGGTGAAAACGCGACTGACTCAATCTCCGCGAAATAATTTTCAGGATTGCGATTAAGTTCAAGCTCACCAATATCATGCGGTGGAAACTCATCATGAGGCCAAACCTTTGTTACATCAAAAGGATTAAATTCAACCGCATTAGCTTGACTCTCAGTCATGATTTGAACTTGAAATGTCCACTTCGGAAAGCGTTTGTCTTCAATCGCGTTAAACAAACGCTCTTGATAGCCCTCTCTTGTTTTCCCAATAATATCTTCAGCTTCAGCGTTTGTAACTGTTTTATGACCTTGTTGCGTTTTAAAATGAAACTTCACCCAAACCCTTTCATTTTGATCATTAATCAGTGAGAAGGTATGGGAGCCATAGCCATTCATGTGCATTGGTGAAAGGGGAATGCCTCTGTCAGACATAAGAATCGTTACTTGATGCAGTGATTCAGGGCTTAATGACCAGAAGTCCCACATAGCTGTAGGGGAACGTAAATTTGTTTTTGGATGTCTTTTCTGGGTGTGGATAAAATCTGGAAATTTATAAGCATCACGGATAAAGAAGACAGGTGTATTATTACCAACTAGATCCCAGTTACCTTCAGGTGTATAAAATTTAAGAGCAAAACCACGAACATCTCTTTCGTGATCTGCAGCCCCCTGCTCGCCTGCTACTGTAGAAAAGCGGGCAATCATATGTGTTTCTGCACCAGGCTGTAAACAAGCGGCTTTTGTGTATTTAGAAATATCGCCAGTTATTTTAAGAGTACCGTAAGCGCCCCAACCTTTGGCATGCACTGTTCTTTCAGGAATTCTTTCTCTATTTTGGTGCGCTAATTTCTCAAGTAATTGGTAATCCTGTACGAGCAAAGGCCCTTTTTCACCAGCAGTCATAGAGTCCTGATTATTCGGCACAGGTGCACCTGCAGATGTTGTTAACTGAGGTGCGTTTTTATTCAGTGAAGCTGCATTATCTTGAGATGAGTTACTCATAAAATAGTCCTTTAAAAAATTAAAATAAAGCACTTAAATATTTGTGCTAAAAATAATTTATAGGACTTGATGTGAATATTTAGGCAAAATCCTTAGTTTCTGTAATTTCTGGTTTTTGCTGAGTAAAGTGAGCTTTTGTTATTTCATATAAATATTCAAGCGTATTGATTTCTGCATCCCAATACTCACCGCTGATTATATCAATCTCAATAAGCGCAACATCATTAGAGCTCTGCCCTTCAGGAAACCAAGTTTCGACTGTTGGTGACCATAACTCTTGAATAAGAGCTTTATCTTGAATAACTCGAGCCTGGCCAGACAGAGAGATATAAAACCCAGAATTTTTTTCAAAAGTCAGACAAACTTCATGAGATTGGCTAATGATTTTACTTTTCTCTGAATCGTAATGAGTGAAAAACCATATTTTTTCATCAAAGCTGTCTTGGACTATCTGCATAGGGCAAGCTTTCATACCATGACCTGTGTTCATCACCATCATTGCTGTTTTAATTTCAGCTATATGAGCCCAAATTTTATCTTTCGTTTTTGCGTCCATGAGAAACCTCCTCAATACATTTAACAAATAAAAGTGATGCTACTCTTGGGTTTGTTACCAAAGCGTCACCACTTGAAAGTGATCTAAAGCGAATAAAGACTTAAAAACAATATTTTTGATTAAAAACTATACTTTTAATACGCTAACACTCATTTAAGACGTAGAGTTGCTTCATTTTTATTTGCTAGGCTTGCATTTATGAACATATCTGTAAAAGAAATAAGTGGTATTTTAGGTGTTTTAATACTTTTAGCTATTAGTATACTCCTCATTTTTTTTCCACCATTAAAGTTTTACAACAAAGCTATTGGCAAAAACAATGCAAGTATCGACACTCAGATAAATCTACAACAAAAATTTCAAACGAGTCATCATACAGAGATTACACTTGAATCTCTGATAGACAGGCCTTTGGTATTATCAACAGGTTTTACCCGATGTGGCTATAGCTGCCCTATGACAATGATATTTATGAACAAGCTTCTTCAATCATTTGACAAGAAAATAACAGCAGCGCTATTAACCGTAGATCCTGCATATGACACCCCAGAAGTGTTGCACGACTACCTCACTTCTTTTCCTGAAAACATGATCGGCCTACGGATTAAAAATAAGGACGAGTTGCGACTTTTTTTAAAAAAAATTGGCCAAAGAACCTACACCGCACAAAACACAACCATAGAAATTACAAATTCACAAGCACATCACAAGAATTTTGTACTTTTATTGGCACCCTCCCACCCTCCTCAACTATTCTTAAATCAAAATTTTGAAGAAATTAAATCTGCAATAAATCAGCTACTTTAGTCAAATATCCCTTACAGGTATTGTTTTAGGAGCATTTTAAGTATGACTGTACTTGAAAATAAAATATTCGAACGCCAATCTAAAATTCAACTTGAAAAAAATAAAAAAACAGACAAATTCATGCTATCGCTCCTAATTGGACATTTGCCTTTTATTTTATTTATTGCACCTCTAGGGTATGGTACAGCAATGATTGGTGCAGTACCTTCTATTTTAGTCTGTGCCGCTGCATTCTTAAGCTATAAGCTTTATGCGGGTGAATTTATCGCTCGAGCTGTTATTGCTGTCGGCTATATGTTTATGTCAATGATACTAATTCAGCAGCATCTAGGTCAGCTAGAAATGCACTTTCATATTTTTGCTGCATTGGCCATGATGAGTGCCTGGCAAGATTGGCGTGTCTTTATCGTTGCAGCTGGTGTAATTGCGGTACACCACCTTGTGAGTGTCCCATTGCAACAATCTGGCTTCATGATTGGCGATATTCCATTTATGACCTATGGCGTTGAATGCTCATGGACAATCTTTTTTATTCATGCGGCCTTTGTCATTTTAGAAACAGCAGTTCTGGTCTGGACAACCTTCCAAAACGCAAAACATCAAAAAGCATCAGAATTGCTTGGTCATGTATTAAGTGTCAGTGCGGAAGAAAATGACATGAGCCTTGATTTCAATAATTTGAAAAACCGTCATGGAGGTGATCCTAAGCTTCTAGAAACAATTTCAAAATTTTATACAATCGTTAGTAATGCATTTAAAACATCACAACAGATTGCTGGACAATTAAACGAAAACGCCCATCAAACGCAGCAAATGAGCGATGAAACTTTACGAGATACACGTATTCAGCAAGAATCTGTTGATGTCATGCTATTAAACATGGATACAATTAATGCAAGTATTTCGGTTATCTGTGATACTGCAAGCGAAGCATCAACTACAGCCAAAGAAACTCATAGCTTTTTAAACAGCTCTAAACAGCAAGCAAATGAAGCTACAGATAATATCCGTACGCTTAATTCAAAGCTACAAAGCCTACAAGTCAATGTACAAGATTTAGAAAAGCACAGCCAATCGATTACTGGTGCTCTTACCATTATTCAAAGTATTTCAGAACAAACCAACCTTTTGGCACTTAACGCTGCTATTGAGGCTGCTCGTGCTGGCGAGCAAGGCCGTGGCTTCGCTGTTGTTGCAGACGAAGTTCGTGCGCTAGCACAACGAAGCCAAGATGCGTCAGCTGAAATTGAAAAAATTATTACTGTGCTTGGAGAAGAAGCAAAAGGCGCAGTAGATATGATGACAATTAGTGCCGAACAAACAACGAAAACGTTGGAATCTATCGAAAACTCACAGCACTTTATCAATCAAGCTCAGCAAGCAAGTAACGACTTAGTTGATGTTTTTGCCATGGTCACTCAAGCCATGACAGAGCAAGAGTCACATAACCAAGACTTTTTAGTTAAGTTACATCAAATTGAAGATCTCACTAACCAAACAGAAAGAAATGCCAAAAATACTGCTGAATTTGCAAACTCACTACAAGCCCTCGCTGCTCAAATGGCGAAATCAAGCCAATCAGTGCGTGTTTAATAAAAGAGCTTACTCAAAAAAAATGGCCAGATTAATCTGGCCATTTTTTACTACCACTATTATGCCATTAACAACGCTTCACTGTTACAACATTAGGCAGTTGCGCTAACTTAGTGATGACTCGCCCAAGCTGTGCAAGACCTTCTACTTCTGCTGTCACCCTCATACTTGCAAAGTTAGAACGTTTGTCAGTATTCGTATTGAAGTTCAATACGTTGACACCAGCATCAGCCATAAGCAGTGAAATATCTTTTAATAGCCCTTTACGGTCATATGCTTGTATGAGTAAATCAACAGGATACCCTTGATCATCTGCACCACTCCAATCCACTGGAATAATTCGTACTGGCTCTCTATCTGCTAGACGAGCTAATTCAGGACAGTCCTTCTTATGCACAATAACACCACGGCCAATTGAGATGTACCCCATCACAGCGTCACCTGGAAGTGGTTTACAGCACCCTGCAGTTTGGCTGAGAAGGTCCGTTACACCTTCAACTTCCAAGCCTTGTGTACGATCAGTTTGCGGTTGAGCTTCAGAGATCTCAATGAAATCAGTTTTTGGTACAAATGGCTCTGTTACTTGAACCGCTTGAAGGACACGACCTAAACGCATATCACCACGAGCAATGGCCACATACAGATCTTCCGCAGTCTTCAGATTCAGCTCCGCTGCAACTTTTTGCAGGTTCACATGCTTCATGTTTACTCGATCAAGCTCACGCTCAAGAATAGCCCGACCATCCTTCAGGTGCACATCACGATCCTGCATTTTAAACCAGTGCTGAATTTTAGCTCTTGCTTTAGCTGAAGTAATGTAGCCTAAATGGGGGTTTAACCAGTCGCGGCTTGGCGAGCTGCCTTTACCTGTCAGAATCTCAACTTGCTCACCTGTATGCAGCTTATAACCAAGCGGCACGATACGTCCATTGATCTTAGCGCCACGGCATCTGTGCCCTACTTCTGTATGGACATGGTAGGCAAAATCCAAAGGCGTTGCTCCAGTAGCCAAGTCAACAACATGACCATCTCGAGTAAAGACATACACACGGTCATCAACCGCTTCACTGGAAATATGAGCAAGGAAGTTATCTGCATCAGCCTCACCAAGAGACTCATGCCATTCAAGAACCTGACGTAACCAAAGAATTTTATCGTCATACTTGGCTTGGCTGTTCTTCTGACCACCACCGCCTTCTTTATAAAGATAGTGAGCACAGACACCAAGCTCTGCTTCATCATGCATTTCGAAGGTACGAATCTGTACCTCAATAACACGCCCACCAGGACCTAAAACAGCTGTGTGAAGCGACTTATAACCATTTTCTTTTGGCGTTGCTATATAGTCATCAAATTCTTTAGGGATATGTCGCCACTGCGCATGAACTAGACCTAATGTGGAATAACAGTCCTTCACTTCAGGTACAAGTACCCGTACAGCTCTAATATCGTATATTTGATGGAATGGCAGATGCTTTCGATGCATTTTGCGCCAAATAGAATAAATATGCTTCGCTCGGCCTACAACTTCTGCCTCGATTCGAGCATCAGACAATAAGCCCTTCAGATCTGATACTAGATTATCAATATATTCCTGACGATCGAGCCGACGCTCATCAAGCTGCTTTGCAATATTTTTATACTCGTCTGGCTTTAAATAACGGAACGATAAGTCTTCAAGTTCCCACTTTAAGTGACCAATACCTAGCC
Source organism: Gammaproteobacteria bacterium UBA6940 (assembly GCA_002450655.1). GTDB lineage: Bacteria > Pseudomonadota > Gammaproteobacteria > Pseudomonadales > UBA6940 > UBA6940. The sequence continues at coordinate 13,875 of DJZY01000006.1, forward strand.
TATGTGCAAGAGGCGCATAAATATCGAAAATCTCACGAGAAACACGCTCCTGCTTCTCACGAGGAGCGCCTTTCAAAGCTCGAATAGCACAAGTCCGCTCTGCAAGTTTAATGAGTGCAACACGTACATCATCAACCATAGCGACAAGCATTTTGCGCAAATTGTGAACTTGGTTAACACGCTTACCGAGCACTGGGTCGGCTGGGCGCTTGGTTTCTAAGTCATCATTCAAGCCCATTAATTGATCTGAACGAGGATGAACATAGGCACTAATTGCCGCCATTCGAAGAACACCATCGATCAACTTAGCAACTGTGTCGCCAAACTCTTCTTCAATGGTTTCAATAGTAATACGTTCCTCTCGTACAGCTCTATAGAGGAGCGCTGCAGCAAGGGCTTGTTCATCTAAACGGAGTTCAGCGAGAATTTGCACAATCTTTAAGCCAGCATCAATGCAGTTCATGCCCTGCCAGCCTGTACGATTTATCCTTTCACTGAGTTTGAGTTGAGAGATTTTTTCACATGCATGTTGAAGAATTGAGGTTGATTCAAGCTTTGCTGTTACTTGAATCTGGCGCAGCCAGACGTCTTGATCAAAGTCGCCTTCTGCTGTTCTGGGTAAATCTTCTCTCACTTTTACCATAGTCACTTCTGTCCTTTTACTTTTAAAGGTCTGGTCTTTTATCCAAGGCATTGGAAAGATAAAGCGCCCAGCCTCAAGCGCTGCATTAAGATTGAAACTCTAAATGCAGTGCTTGTATGCTCCATGCAGTGTCAGACATATCTGACACAAAGAACTTGGCAATCCCCTTTTAAATAAAAGAGGCTTTAGCTAATTGAAGTATTAGCTATAACGGGAGAAAATGAAACAAAAGTAAGACTTTTGTTTACGCTTTTTCTCGTGTAAAGAGCGCTATCGATTCCATATGATGTGTGTGCGGAAACATGTCCATCATGCCTGCTTTTTCACACGTAAATCCGCCTTCGAGAAGAATTGCGGTATCACGCGCAAGCGTTGCAGCATTACATGATACGTACACAATTCTTTCAACTGGCTTGTTTATCAGCTGCTTACATACAGCTTCTGCGCCTGATCTTGGTGGATCAAGCAATACTTTAACCGGCTCATCGCTAAAACGTTCCCAAGGAACTACTTTTAAGCTATCTTCGTCGAATAAATCTGCAGCGAAGAAATCACCGTTATCTAAATTATTATTCTTTAGGTTTTCATACCCACGCTCTACCATTGCATCAGAGCCTTCAACACCTATAACCATACGTGCCTTTTGAGCAAGTGGCAGCGTAAAATTGCCAAGGCCGCAGAAAAGGTCGAGTACTTGATCTTCTTTTGTTAGCTGTAACCACTCAATAGCACGCACAATCATTTGCTCATTAATAGAGGCATTAACCTGTGTAAAGTCCATTGGATGAAATGCAAGCTTTATATCATCAAGTTTGTAATGAAGTCGTGGGTCGCCATCTTGCTCTGGCCAAACACGGTGAACAGTAGCAGGCCCTTGTGGTTGATAGAAAAGTTGGTAGTTATGCTCTTGGCAGAATGCAAGAATTGCCTGTTGATCACTTTCAGACAGCGGTTCCAGATGTCTAAAGACAAGAGCAACTTCGTCAGCACTAGCTGCAACTTCAATTTGAGGAATCGTTTTCTTCGCATCCAAACCAGCAATAAGCTCCTGAAGAGCTACAATATTATGACCAACGCGAGGGTCAAGCACTTCACACTGGCTCATATCAGCAAGGAAGTTACTGCTCTTTTCACGAAAACCAACTAAGACTTTTTCCTTTTTAGGTACAAAGCGGACGCCTAAACGTGCTTTTTTACGGTAGCCAAGAGTGTCACCTTTCAGCACAGGCTCAAGTGTTTCCACGTTGCACTGACCAAAATGAGAAAGTTGCTGCTTAAGCGTATCTTGCTTCATTTTATGCTGAGCATCTAATGTCATATGCTGAAGGCTACAACCACCACAAATATCTGCCGCAGCGCATGGTGGCTTTTGACGATCAGGTGCAGATGTAATCACTTCTTCAGTTAGTGCTGACCAGATTTTTTTCTTTTTATTGATAAGCTTGATCTTAACCGTTTCACCAGGAAGAGCACCTTCGATAAAGATTCGCTGCCCTGCTAAAGTCGCAAGACCTCTACCCTCATGACTAAGAGCATCAATCTCGACTTGATAAACATGATTTTTTCTTAAAACTGGTTGTTCACTCATGAATAATTCCTGTACTACTAATCTTTAATTGGAGGCTAGCCAAGTGTCTAAAAACTCAGCTAAATGATCATTTTCAGGCTGTTCGCTTTCATGCGCCAACATTTCCTGAAGCAACTGCTCCTCTGCTGCTAGATCTTCTGGTGTTAATAGGCCTCTCATCATTTGAAATCTTAAAAAAACAAGGTACGTATTGAGTACATCTGTTTCGCAATAATCTCGAATATCTTTTAAACGATTATCTGCGTAGGCTTCATATACCTTGTCGCCAGCCATGCCCATTTTGCCCGGATACCCCAACATCACAGCCATTTGGTCAAGCTTTACACTTGCTCTTGCCTGGTAAAGAGATAAAATATCCATGACATCAAGATGCCTCTGGTGATATCGGTTTACATAGTTGTTATATTTGAAATCCTGACGGCGGTCGCCGCTGTCCCAATACTGTGAGGCAACTATACCATGTTTCAATGCTCTATAATGCAATACTGGTAAATCAAAACCTGTACCATTCCAGGAAACAAGGGTTGGTGTATAACGTTCGATGCCTGTGTAGAATCTTTGAATAAGATCGGCTTCATCGGACTCCATTGTACCTAACGACCAGACCTTAACATTATGATCCCGTCGCATGACTAATGATATAGCGACTATTTGATGTAAATGTAACGGTAAGAAAGTCGTTCCTTTTTCCGCTTGGTACTTCGCCATGATGGCGGCGTGGGTTTGTTCATCATTCATATTGTTCCAATCATGTAACTTACGGATAAGCGCTAGATCGGGAATGGTTTCAATATCAAAAACTAAGACATCCATGAAGAAGAATCCTCAACGAGGGTGGCAGTCAAAAATGGGTATGCAAATTCGATTTGCACGATTAAAGAGCCTTATTGTCCAGAAAGAAGCGTTAAAAGACAAGAGATACAAAGATTGTACGAGTGATAAAAATACCCTATATTAGCCAATTGCCACTATCATGATAATAATTTAATAATTCAGGGAGGCCTGAAACGTGACTCAGCCAAGACAACATGAATACCCATATCCATTTAATGCATGGATCACACAAGTGCTTCCATTGCGTGACTTTGTTGAGGCCTTTGTAGCGAGCACTCGTAACCTTAAGCAGTCCAACCCTGAAAAGTGGCCTGAAAACAGACAGTTACAATATACCATGCTTATGGAAATGGTCTATACCTTTGAGCTTCCACGAGAAGTTGCTGAGCAAGTATGGCAACCATTTGCAGATGAGATTCTACTTGAAGAAACAGCAATAGCCCAGTCTCAAACTGCCGAACCGCAAATTAAGACAGCAACTTATGGTGAAGAGATTGAAAACACGCCTCGCAAGCATGCGCCATTAAAACAACCTCAATCTCGTATTGCGCAACAAATTCAAGAGCAAAAAGAAAAAGCAGCTAAACGAGATGCTATTGCAACTGGTAGCTATCAAACAGCTCGTAAATCAGCGCCCAAGCCACAACAAGACATGCCTATTGAACCAAAAGCACAAGCGCCACGAATTGCAGCAGACAATGATATCGCCGATAAAATTGCTAAAGCAAAGTCTAAAAAAGCAGAAACTCCAGCAAAAAAAGCGCTCTATACGCCAGAACAAAGCAATGAGCCTCAGTTTTCAAGTTTTAGTTCTGTGGATGATGAAGCCCAAGACTATGCTTACAGCGAACCACAGCGCTCAACAATTAAAAGCCGAGCTCGCTACCAGCACCGCGCACCTGAGCCTGTTGCCAAACCAAAATCTCGTAAGGGCCTCTTCTTTGTTATCTTCCTTCTTATTGCAGTGAATGCAGTGCTTGTTGCAGCTTTTGTTTTACCGCAATTTAGCATTTCAGATATCTTCGCTAAAATCACAGGTCAAGCAACTCAAGTTGAAAACCGTGACCCTGCTGGTTTATCAGCGCTAGATGACTATGCTGACCGCCATAGACCTGGCTCTGCAGCTCATAGACAAGAAGAAGCTCAAGACGACGACTACGATCCTGACTCAGCTATTCTTCCGATCAAAGACAGAGCTGCTGAACCAACAACAGAAGCACAGCCTGCAGCGCCTGCATCTGAAAGTGCTGAGCGTGCTGCACTTCTTAAACAAATGGAGTCTGCAAATTCAACAGCTTCCGCCCCAGCGCAGCAGCCTGTTCAACAATCAGTTCCAGCTATACAACAAGCGACACCAGCAGCACAAGAATCTGGTCGTAATGCAGCAGCAGTTCGTGCAGCTTATGCAAAGCTTGTAACTCAAGCAGGCGACTTAAACCTAGAGCCTGCAACAGAATCAGATACAGCTCTACATTATCTCAAAGAAATGGTTGATGCTGGCGCGACTAGCAATGAAATTGCAAACGCGCATGCTGCACTTGATCGTGGCTTTACAGCACTGAGCAAGCTTGCAAAAGCACAAGGTCAATCCATTGAATCTCAACGCTTACTAAATCAAGCAATGAATCATGAAAACCTTGCTAATCGTTACCGTAACCAATAACGATTAGTGCTTAATCACATATAAAAGCCCCAGCTTCTTCACTGAAACTGGGGCTTTTTTATGTCTAGCGAGTTATTACAGCTTTTTAAAATCATCCATAAAAGCTTCAATAGTAAAGAATGAACCAAACACAATAAAGCGAGCATCTGAATGCTTTTCTAATAATGCTTTTAATTCTTCCGTAGAGCGCTCTTTTGAAATTTGAGTTATAGCTGTATCTACAACACCCAAATCAAGGAATACCTGCTGCAACCTCTCTTGTGACAAGGCTCTTTCACCTTGGAGAGGCCAAAGCACCCATTGATCAAATGCCGAAAGGATTGGTTCGAAAGTACCTTTTACATCTTTATCAGCCATGATGCCGCAGATTGCAATAGTCTTTTTAGCTGGCAACTTCTGCAATTGTTCCGCAAGACAAACTGCTGCCGCGGGGTTATGAGCAGCATCCACGCGAATATCATAGTCACTCGGTAAAGCTGAGAAACGACCGAATAATGCTGTTTCTTGAATGAGCTTTTTAAGATCAATACTCTCTGGATTTATCTGTAAGGCATTTGCCATATAAAACCATACTTGCAAAGCCAATGCAGCATTGCCTTGAGGTATAAGTGGGTTTGGCAAACCTTCCAGCACTACTTTGCCTTGAGGGCCTTTAAAGCTGAGACTCCATCCCTCGTGCTGATCTTTAAGCTGGCGACTGGTGTAATCATACATTTCAACATTTGTACGATCAGCATAATCTGCAATTGTTGAAACAAGATCTTGCCCACCAACAAAGAGCAATCCATCAGGCCGTGCAATTTCAACTTTTTCAACAGCGATAAGCTCACGGGTGTTGCCTAAGAAAGCTTGATGATCCAATGCAATACTTGTCAGTACAGCTATATCTGCATCAAGAAGATTAACTGTGTCTAAGCGACCACCAAGACCAACTTCGAGCAGCAATACATCAACATTGTGCGCAGCAAAAACAATAAATGCCGCAAGGGTTGTAAACTCATAATATGTTAAAGGCACATCTGCTCGACAAGCTTCGACCTTTTCAAAAGCAGCTACAAGCTCTTCATCTGTTGCATCGTGGCCATTAATACGCACACGCTCATTAAAGATAAAGACATGTGGAGATGTATAACTACCAACTTTAAGACCTGCTGCTTTTGATGCATTTTCCAGTGTTTTGAGTGTAGTTCCTTTACCGTTTGTACCACCAATTGTCACAATTAATGGCTTGCCTTCTAAGTGCCCTGCTTCTTTCAAGTTGTCGTACACTTTTCGACAACGATCAAGCCCAAGATCAATTTCTTTCGAGTGAAAAGACTCAATTTGAACAAGCCAGTCATGTAATTGCATAAAAAACCTCTTTTAAAAGTCACAAAAAAAGGCCGTCAAATATGACAGCCTTTCTAAGATCAAAAAACAATCAAGACACGATCATTTTATAACCTATTGAAATATCAAGTAAAACTTGGAACACCAAGACCTGTTAGTTCTTCGGACTCAGAAGTTTTACTTTTTTTTTCAGCCTTTTTAGGTTCAGCTGTTTGAGCAGGTTTTGCATCTTCAGCATCAATACCTTCGGCAGCAACCGCAGCAGCTGCTGCAATAACTTCTACATCAGTATCGTTTTGAGGCTCTGCGTCATTACTAATAACGTCTTGCGCTTCAACTGGAGTACCACCTTCGTAATCAGCAGGCTTTTCTATTGGCACAACAGAAAGATCAGCAGCACCGAATAAACGTACTAGCGTACAAATACGATCACGCATTTCTGCACGATGAACGATCATATCGATATGGCCTTTTTCTAGAAGGAATTCACTCTTCTGGAAGCCTTCTGGAAGTGTTTGACGAACTGTCTGCTCGATAACACGAGGGCCAGCAAAACCAATCATCGCACCTGGTTCAGCAATAATGACATCGCCTAGCATTGCAAAACTTGCAGATACACCACCATAAACAGGATCAGTGAGAACTGAGATAAATGGAATGCCTTTTGCTTTTAGAAGATTTAATGCAGCACTTGTTTTTGCCATTTGCATTAGCGAGAAAAGACCTTCTTGCATACGAGCGCCACCGCTTGAAGCAAAGCAGATAAATGGTGCATTAAGCTCGATTGCACGCTGTACACCAGCAACAAAACGCTCACCGACACCAGCACCCATAGAACCGCCCATGAATTTAAATTCAAAAGCTGTAGCAACCATAGGAATATCAAACACTTTACCTTCTGCAGCAATAATCGATTCTGTTTCACCAGTTGTTTTGCGTGCAGCAGTTAAGCGATCTTTGTATTTTTTAAGATCTTTAAATTTAAGACGATCAATTGGCTCCATTTCTTCTGCGAAACGAACAATTGTGCCTTCATCAAAGAAAGACTCTAAACGTTCTTGAGCTGTCATACGAAGATGACCATCGCATTTTGGACAAACCAAGCAAGCTCTTTCTAGCTCAGGTCTGTACAACATAGCACCACAGTGAGAACACTTCTGCCATACGCCTTCTGGCACATCAGCTTTTTTACGTCCGCGTTGGGCCACACCGGGCAACAATTTTTCTAACCAGCTCATATTTATCTCTTTCCTCAAAACTTGTCGCGTTTATGTATTGATGAAAAGTATTTGCGCCATTGCAAACACTTTTCATTCAACGCTTAATTATCGCCGTCCAATGCAACTCTTAAGCTATTTACAAATGTTTTGACTTTTTCTGATAATGTTGAAAAGTCATTACTCTCAACAGCATTAGAAATAACCTTCACTAAAGCACTACCGACAATCACACCATCCGCCTCTTGGGATACTGCTTTCGCTGAAGCACCGTCATTAATACCAAAACCCACCAGCATTGGTGTTTTTAGCGTTTCTTTCACTTCTTTAACATGACCGTTCACTGCATCATGGTTCAAAGTAGCAGCACCAGTAACACCTTTTAAAGCCACATAATACACAAAACCTTGAGCCTGTTCAGCAATTAAACTGACTCGGGCTGGCTTCGTCGTAGGTGCTACGAAGTTTATCAGGTAAATACCTGCTTTGTTAAATGGTTGTTTTATCTCGAATGTTTCTTCTGGTGGTACATCAACAAGAAGAACCGCATCAATACCTGCATTGATTGCTCTATCAAGATACTTATCCCAACCCATTGCTTCAATAGGGTTAGCATAAGTCATCATAACAAGAGGTGTTTTTTGGTTCGTTTTTCTGAACTCAGTGGCAATATCAAGCACTTTATTCAAATTCATGCCTTTTTTAAGGGCAATTTCTGTGGCTTGCTGGATTACGGGGCCATCAGCCTGAGGATCAGAAAAAGGCACACCAAGCTCGATCATGTCTGCACCACCATCAACGATGGCATGCAATAAAGAAACACTTTCAGATGCTTCTGGGTACCCAATTGGTAAGTAAGGAACAAGTGCTTTTCGGCCTTCTGCTTTTAGGGCACCCATCACCGTATCAATGCGGTTTTCAATTTTTTCGTTTGTCACAGTATTTTCCACCGATGTCATTACAGAGAGATGCCGTCACGTGCAGCGATCGTATTAATGTCTTTATCACCACGACCTGAAAGATTAACAATAATCTTCTGATCTGGTGTCATTGTCTTAGCAAGCTTCTTCGCATACGCAAGCGCGTGAGAAGACTCAATAGCAGGCAAGATGCCTTCAAGACTATTCAAATCTCTGAGAGCTTCAAGTGCTTCATCATCGGTAATAGCAACATACTCTGCTCTGCCTTCATCTTTTAACCAAGCATGCTCAGGGCCTACACCTGGGTAATCAAGACCAGCAGAAATACTATGTGGCTCAATAATTTGACCATCATCATCTTCAAGGATGTATGTACGGTTGCCATGAAGAATACCTGGGCGACCAGCTGTTAAAGTTGCAGCATGACGTCCAGTTTCAACACCATCGCCACCAGCTTCAACACCATACATTTTGACACTTGTATCTTGGATGAACGGATAGAAAAGACCAATTGCGTTTGAACCACCACCAACACAAGCAACAAGAGCGTCAGGTAAACCACCTTCTTTTGCTGCAAATTGCTCTTTAGCTTCTTCGCCAATGATTTTTTGGAAATCACGAACAAGCTGAGGGTATGGATGTGGACCAGCAACTGTACCAATAACGTAGAAAGTCGTATCAACGTTAGCAACCCAATCTCTCATGGCTTCATTGAGAGCATCTTTAAGAGTCTTACTACCGCTTTCAACAGGAATAACCGTCGCGCCAAGAAGCTTCATACGATATACATTCAGGCTTTGACGACGAACGTCTTCTGCGCCCATATACACGATACACTCAAGACCATATTTTGCTGCAGCACTTGCAGTAGCAACACCATGCTGGCCTGCACCTGTTTCAGCGATAATACGCTTCTTGCCTGAACGCTTCGCAAGTAGGATTTGACCAAGTACGTTATTGATTTTATGCGCACCTGTATGGTTCAAGTCTTCACGTTTTAGATAAACTTGTGGACCACCAAAGTGCTTAGACCATCGTTCTGCATGATATAGAGGTGAAGGACGGCCAGTGTAATCAGCCAGTTCTTTACGTAACTCTTGTTGAAATTCAGGATCGGCTTTCGCTTTTTCGTAGTCTTCTGTCAGTTCTTCAATAGCACTGATCAAAGTTTCAGAGACAAAGCGGCCACCGAAGCGCCCAAAGTGCCCTAAAGCATCAGGAAATACATCGCCACTCATTCTCGCACCCCTATATATACTTGCAGAAAAGTCATATTTCACATAACCCAATAAAATCAAAGTGATATCTGCATTTTATAGCAGAAAGCCCCTTGAGGCCGCTTTTGATCTCATCAAATTGAAATTATTAAAACTTCTTTTATACAGGAAAAATGGCGCTTTTGGCAAGGTGTAGCGCGACTGCATCGTAGAAATTACAAGAACTTAGCGCGAGTTTGTTCACAAATTAGCTGTTTCACTTTTCACTCACGGCGTCTCACTCGATTATGACAATTTGAAAAGTTACTCTAACATATTGATTAAACACTATTTAAATGCCCTTAGCCCACATGCTCTGTAAATCTAAGCCATCCAATGGCTTTGAAGATTGCGGCTTATCAAAAGCATTGAAGTCAAAAATTTGCAGGTCAAAAATATTCAATGTTTCTTTTATTGCAACCATTAAAGGAATGTATTCCTTAGGAACTGCAACGCCATGAATATTAAAACGTTTAAAGACTCTTTCATTGCCAATACTAGACCAGACATTTCCTTCAGCAGCCCCATTCCCAAGCGCCACTGCTGGTATTGTGTCAGCTAGACTCTGAGATTTCTTTTGAACGAGAGGTGATACTTTGGTCGCCCTCAAAGCGTAGGACTTCGCATGGTAAATCGTTGATGATAGATAACTCAAACCAACTGTACTTACGAACTTCTGGTTTAAAAGTGAGGTACCGTTCGTCTCCCCAGACATCATATCTAGCCCTAATTTTCGTGATTTTATGCCAGGGACTAATTGTTGATTTGAATGCATCAGCGCCGAAATAATAGCTTTTACATTAGTGCCATGAGCACAGAGCTCATTCAAAACTAACCGCTGAGACTTGATATCTAAAGATTTACTAGGATAGTTCGTTTTATCTCTGTATTCAGCCACATCAGTTTGATGGTACTTTTTAATAGTAGTCTCTTTTAAAGGGTGTCCATCAGCATTATCTGATTCAGCCTTAAGATCAATTAAATCTTGAAAATCAATTGTATTGCTCATTTGCCCTTGAACTTCATGACAGAGATCACGAGCTAAAGCATAGGTTGATTCATCGATATCTAATTGCGACTTATAGACAGGAGGATGCTCGCCACGATTCAAAAAATCGTCTGGCACTGTGGCGATTTCTGTTGGGCTTTCGCTATACCGAGGCTCAACCTGCTGCAAATGCTGTGATGCATTTTGCGCCGCCATCGTATTCAACTGCAATGAAACTCTCGGTGTCTGGTTTAAGTCCCTAGCCTTGCTGTTATCAACGCTTGGATATTGTGATGACTGCCCTTGACCTTTGATTCTAACCATTTTATGCCTCAAATATTGAATATGACTGATGTCGATATCATGCACAAATTGCTGTATCACGTCTGTAGCCTGTTACCAATAACCAAATATTCAGCCACTTAACGACAAAATCTTATTCCGTAAAAGACTGGAATGACATCAGCTCTTTCCTGATATTTCAGGAAAAGCAGAAAAAAACTTGCCTTACCCTTATTGTTAATGATCAAATCGCAAGGTTATTAATGGAAAAGCATATAAGTTTTATCGCTTAAAACTTAGGCAAAGCCGATTATCGAGGTGGTAGCAATGGATTCAAATCTTAATCAAGATCAAAAACTTCAGACTTTACGTGCTGAAATTCGTCAAAAATTTCATCAAGATGAAGACACGCTTATTCAGGCGTTATCGCAATCAACAGGCACAAGTGATCAAGATAGAGCTAGCATTTCTGCTCGTGCAGCTCATTTAATCCGCTCAGTTCGCGAATCATCAGAACCAGCATTAATGGAAAACTTTTTAGCAGAGTACGGTCTTTCCACGCGTGAGGGTGTTGCTCTTATGTGCTTGGCGGAAGCCCTGCTTCGCGTGCCAGATAGCACAACAATCGATGACTTGATTCAAGATAAAATCGCCCCCCATGAGTGGAGCAAACATTTAGGTCATTCAAACTCATTTCTCGTTAACGCTTCGACTTGGGGCTTAATGTTTACAGGTAAAGTGCTTGATGAAGCTGACAAGAGCATGCTTGGTACAGTTAAAGGCCTGGTTAAGCGTCTTGGAGAACCAGTGATCCGCATGGCAATTTCTCAAGCCATGAAGGAAATGGGTGCTCAGTTTGTGCTTGGCAGGACTATTCATGAAGCTTACCAACGTGGCCAAAAAATGCAGATGCGAGGCTACACCCACTCTTTCGATATGCTTGGCGAAGCAGCTATGACTGAAGAAGATGCGCAGAAGTACCATGGTGCTTATGCTCATGCAATTATTGCCCTAACACCATACTGCACTCATAAAAACATCCGCGAAAACCCAGGTATATCTGTAAAGCTTTCAGCATTACACCCTCGCTACGATATTTATAATAGAGAAGAAGCGATCAATACACTTGCAGCTCGAACACTGCAGCTCGCAATGGCCGCTAAATCTGCCAATATGGGTTTTAATATTGATGCAGAAGAAGCAAACCGACTTGATATGTCTCTTGATATTATTGAGAAAGTTTTATCAAGTGATGATCTCAAAGGTTGGGATGGCTTTGGTATTGTGGTGCAAGCTTATGGAAAACGTGCAGCGCCTACTTTAGATTGGTTATATGCTCTTGCTGAAAAATACGACCGTAAAATAATGGTTCGTCTCGTGAAGGGTGCCTACTGGGATTCTGAAGTCAAAAAAGCCCAACTTGAAAACCATGATGACTACCCTGTTTTCACTCGTAAAGTAAATACAGACGTGAGCTACATGGCTTGTGCCAACAAGCTGCTTAATATGCGGGATCGCATCTACCCACAGTTTGCCACTCATAATGCACACTCCGTAGCGACAATTTTAAATATGGCTGGGGAAGATAAATCTTCATTTGAATTCCAGCGTTTACACGGGATGGGTGAAACCCTTCACGCAATCCTAGAAAAGGAATACCAAACTCGTTGCCGTATCTACGCACCAGTTGGAGAGCACAAAGACCTACTGGCTTATCTTGTAAGACGACTCCTTGAGAATGGCGCTAACTCATCGTTCGTAAACCAAATTGTTGATACACAAATTTTGCCAGAAACAATTGCAAAAGACCCAGTAGAACAAGCTCAATCCTTTGCAACAGCTTTTAATACTGACTTAAATAAACCACAAGAATTATTTGGACAACAACGCAAAAACTCAAAAGGTTGGAACCTTGCCAATGAACTTGTTCTAGCAGATATCACTGAAAAAATGGCTGCATTTAAAGCACCATACCAGTGGTCAGCATCCCCTCTTACACAAGCAAAAGGTGATGGAGCCCAAGAATCTGTGATGAACCCCGCTTTTGCTGATGAAGTTGTTGGAACCATTCAGCAGGCAACGCCAGCTCAAGCACAAGAAGCAATTGCTATTGCATTAGATGCACAACGAGATTGGGCTAGCACAAGCGTACAAGACCGCGCAGCCATGCTTCGTAAAGCTGCTGATTTGTTCGAAGACAATGCTGCGGAGCTTTTTGCCATATTACAACGAGAAGCAGGCAAAACTATTAACGACGCCATTAGCGAAGTTCGCGAAGCTGTAGATTTCCTCCGTTATTATGCCAAAGAAGCAAAACATGCAGAGCGTGAAACGCAAGCTCGTGGTGTGATTGTGTGTGTTTCCCCTTGGAACTTCCCACTTGCAATTTTTATTGGTCAAATTTCAGCAGCTCTTGTGACTGGTAATACCGTAGTTGCAAAATCTGCGGAGCAAACACCATTGGTTGCTCATAAAGCAGTTCAACTGTTGCTTGAAGCTGGCATTACCCCTGAAGCACTTCACTTAATTCCAGGCAAAGGTGCTGATATTGGTCAAACCCTCGTTTCAGACCCACGTATTGCAGGTGTCTGTTTTACTGGTTCAACAGCAACAGCACAAACAATCAATAAAGCGATTGCAGACAATGCAGATTCAGATGCAATTCTAATCGCAGAAACTGGTGGCTTAAATGCAATGATCATGGACTCATCTGCTCTTCCTGAGCAGGTTGTTCGCGATGTTGTTGCAAGCGCATTCCAAAGCGCTGGTCAACGCTGCTCTGCACTTCGTGTACTCTTCGTGCAAAAAGATGTAGAAGAAAAAGTCATTAATATGATTTGTGGTGCAATGGATCAGTTATCCATTAACGACCCTAGTCTACTGCGCACAGATGTTGGCCCAGTTATTGATCAGAAAGCTCTTTCTATTATTAATAACCACTGCCAAAACATGGAAAGCCAAGGCAAGCTTATTAAGAAGCTTGAAGTTCCTGCTGAATTAACAGGAAGCTTTGCAGCACCAACACTTGTTCGTCTGAATTCTATTGAGGAACTTAAGCAAGAAATATTCGGCCCTGTTCTGCATGTTGTTAGTTATGACGTTAATGACTTTGATGCAGTAGCAAGCTCAATCAATAAAACAGGTTACGGTCTCACTTTTGGTGTTCACTCACGTATCGATGGCCGTGTTCAAAAAATCGTTGATGCGGTTAATGTTGGTAATTACTACGTTAATAGAAACCAAATTGGTGCTGTTGTAGGTTCCCAACCATTTGGAGGCCATGGATTATCTGGTACTGGCCCTAAAGCTGGTGGCCCACTCTATCTGCGTAAATTCAGACAATCAAATGAAGTAGCACAGGCCGTTACTGAAACTGCAAATACAAAAGCTGTGAATATTCATGAAATTAATAATGCGATATTACAGCTTGAAGCTACCAAGTATGCTGATATAGAGAAGCGTACGGCGCTTGTCCGTAGCGCTCTTAAAGGTGAGGCTAAAGACGCGATGAGTGCAGCAGTTGCGCTTGATATGACTTCAGTTGAGCTTCCAGGTCCAACAGGTGAATCAAACCAGTATCACCTTGAAGCCCGTGGCTTAGTGCTCTGCCTTGGTGAATCGCCAGAAGCGCTTTTAGCTCAGGCAACGCAAGCCTTAGTGACTGGCAATAAAGTCGTGGCTGTTCTTGGCTATCAATGCAAAGAAACAGAAGCAGCCTTTAAACGTTTAGCCAAAGCGGATCTGCCTGTTGTTCTAATCCATGGCACGCTTGACTTCTCAACACTTGCCGAAGTAAAAGCACTTGATCTTGTTGCTCTTAATACGCAAGAAGACAAGCTTAAACAAGTCAAACAAGCGCTTTGCTCTCGTTCTGGTGCTATCGTTTCTGTGATTAGCGATATTCTTTATCCTGGTGCTTACGTGCATGAGAAAACAGTATCAACAGATACAACTGCTGCAGGTGGTAATGCACAACTTCTTGCAGAAATGAGCTAACTGATACTCGATTAGCCAGCAAAAAGGCACTCTGCAAACATGCACAGTGCCTTTTTTATTCTTATCTTTATTATCATGCATAAAACAACTTAGAACCTTACAGTCTCCAAACAACTGAAACGAAACGGTTTTATTGAAGTATGCAAATAATATATCTAACTGTTTATTTCACCTCTCTTTCTATTTTGAAATCTTGTTCTAAATATGGGCATCTGGCATATTTAAAATACAAATTGTAAAGTTATTATTGATAACAATATGGCACTAAATAGCCGGTTTCGTTTTTTCATGGCAGAAAAAAGAAAAACACTATAAAAATAGAAACGTAAAGGACTACGGACATGACTACTCAAATGGGTGTAGCTTCTAATGCTATTCGCTCCAATTCAGATATTGCTGGCGAAAAAAGATCATTTCTATCAAACTCGTTACTTTCAAAAATTAAACCAACTGAATCCCCTAGCCCTATTATTGAAAAAAAGAGTGCCTTTAAATATATTCGTGAGAGCATTACTTTAGGAATTGTATGGTCTAAAATTGCTATCAATAATATTTTGCCATTTAAAATATTTAACTTGCATCATCATCATTACGAAAACCCATTCAAAACAACTGAATTCAATCAGCTTGCAGCTACATCTGATGCAATGACGAAGACTTTAGATTTCTTAAGAGCAATAAAACAAAGCAACCACGAAGCTTTACCAGACTTACAGCGTCAATTAATTCATGAAATAACCAAAGGGAAAGGCAGTGATACTGTTCTGCATTTTTTAAATTACCTTATTCAACAAAGTCATGATGCAAAAAGCTTAACGCTTCTACAGTCTCACTTTCCAAAAGAGTATCACCATGTCATCCAACAGTTGATTACCAATCTACAGCGCTCAAATATCTATGGTGCGCTTTGCCAATTCTCACAACATTTAAGCACAAAGCAACAACGAGAAATGATCAGTAAACTCGACGAGTTTCCTTGCAAGCAACTCAATGTCATGCAACGTATTGGTAGTATTGCCCTACAAGAAGTGAGTCGACATTCCGAAGCAAATCAAATTTTATCTCGCTTTTTAGATACAAGCGATCAAGCGCTGCATGAAAACCAAATGCAAAAAATTCAAGTGGTCTCAAGTGAGCCTCGGAATATCATTAATAATTTAAAGACAATTACAGAGATATCTGCTGAAGCATTGGACGTCTATAAAAGAGCATCTCAAACACCTAATCCGCAAAAAGCCATGGCTCTACGAGCGGATATTATCGGCAAGCTCCATAACGCAATGACATCAAACCCAGACTTTTTACCTTCGATCCATTATGTGGTTGATGCTGTAGTTCAGCGCGGAAAGCAACTCAGAGATGGTATTGAAGGTGAAGACACTCGACTTCTAAAACTGATGCAAGATTTAGCACCACAATTTTCAGAGAGTATGATCAAGCAAGCTGTCGATGATTTTTGTCAAAACTATGCTGGGCCATTTGAACTCTTCCAGTCCATGACGAATCGAATTAGCATGCAAGATGAAAAGTCTGCGCTCTTTAGCCTATTGCATAGCGATTCAACGCTGACCCGAAGCGCCATGCACCTTATTTTAAATGGTGTAAAATCACTTGCCACAGGCCAAATTGTTGACAACATCTATCGAGACCCAGCGCCTCTCGCCGAATCCCTTGATATTAAAGCTGGCTGTGACTTTATTAAAGACATTATTCAACAGAGTGATTCTACTGATGATTTAAAAAAGGTTATCAGCAATCCGAAGCATATTCCTTTTATTCGCAACCTATTATCTCAAGATAACGTAGAGACGGCCTTAGATGATTTTAAGGAAATGCTACCAGAGGCATTTCACGATACATTATTAGATTTCTTTAATCAGTACCATATGCAAAGCCTTGCTACAGTTGGTCGTCATTTAATTCCACATTTAAGTGACCAAGAAATCAGTGCCATAATTCAAAAGATTCCAAATGAATCTTATTCTTTCTTGCATACTAAAATAGATAACTTGCTAGAGCATTTAGGTGATCCAGATAATAATTTAATTACAGCATTGAATCGCCAAAAAGAATCAGCCGAAAAAAACATGAAAGACGTTTTTAATCAAGGCATGCCTTTATTTAAAGATCTGCTGACTGATAATCAAGATCAATTTATCCAGCTCTTGCAAAAAGCAAAAATACATACAGATAAAAAAGACCAAGTAAGCCCTCAAAAACTTACAGCCATGCTCTACGAGCACAAAAAGCTGCTTGAAACAACCAGTGAAAAAGATCGCTTCAATCAAATCGCTCGTCTATTAGCGGATATGAACATACCGCAAAACCTAGCTGATACAGAAGGTTTAATTGCCAACCCTAAAGGTGTGGATGACATGCGTCATAATTTAGCGGCGCTACGCTCAAGCATTGCTCAAGCTCATATCCACGATGAAATCCATCACTTAATACAAACGCTGTTACCAGCAGGTCAGCAAGATAACCCTGAAGCAATTGGTCGCGACCTGCGAAAACAATTAGCGACTGAATTCTTAAATGCAATATCGAAAGGCATGGAACCACGAGCAGTTGAAAACGCAGAGACTTTACGTAAAGAAAATACGGATATGCTTTGGGGTTTAACACTAGACTTAATTAAAGCCACAGAAAGAACTATAACTCTAGAAGATAATCAAAATCAGACAATTAAAAACGCAGCAGGCCAGCCATCTCAACTTATCTTTATGGAGAATGGCTCTTGCGTGGATGAAGAAGGCCAAATTCTCGCGAAAGGAGATGCTAAAAACCTCCAGCTTCGTGAGCAATATCAAATCGAACCACAAATGCAAGAAGCACTCAAGCCTGTTCGCGAAGAACTCAAAAAAGTCATAGAACAGCGCTTACCACAATTAATTAAAATGCTATCTGATCACCCTACTGATTCCGACTTTAAACGCATGCTTGAAAGAGCACTCCTGCCAAAAGATGTTCAGTCACTGCTCGTAAACTTACTTGACCAACTTGTGCCAGTGCCATTCAGACAATCCCCTATTGGTCAGCTCGCCACACGTGGTTTAGAAAATCTAAACCCTGCTCTGGTTAAAACCATTATTAATAAAGTGCCTGATGAGCTTATGGATCGACTCACCCATCAAGTCACTCGACTGATTGATGATATGGACCCTTACGAGCAAATGCCATTTTTTAAAGACTTTGCCAACAAGCTCGTGGTGTCTTTAGGCGATAATCAGAGTGTACAGTCTGTTGCAGGTGTTCTTACGAAAGGTTACTACAAAGCTATTTGTTTAGTTGATAAACGTACCATTGCAAAAGCTGTGCTTGGTTTAGGCTGCCCTGAAATATCAGCAACTAGTGAAGTCTCAATGAACTCGATGAAAGCGTTGGTCGGTGAAATGACACAAGCTGGTGGCCCAGCCTTCCAAAAAGCCATGCAGCTGTTTAAGGGTGATATACAAATTAAATCCATTCGAGAAGCATTGGATTCAATGAATTCACAAGTGAAACCAATGCCTCTGGATGAAGTAAAAGCCGTTATAGAACAAGATTTATTACGGATTACAAATCCAGGTCAAACAACGCCAAAATTTAAGCTTGTTGATCCAAACCAATACCGACAACTTGATGCAAGCTGGCCAAGCCAAGCTGATATTAAAAAAGGTCAGCTTCGTAAACTTGGCTCAGCAACAATTGCACAAGCCCATGAAGCCTATTTGTGGCCATGTAAAAATGGTATTCCACAAACACAGGAGCAACCTGTTCGTGTGGCTTTAAAAGTACAGCGTCCGATGATAGCTCATCGTATTCTCCGTGAAATGCAAGCTCTTCGATCAATTCAAGATATATCTGATAGCGCCGCTTCAACTTTAAAAGAGCTGGAAAATTCCATTGTGGCAGAAACCAGTTTTGCCCGTGAATATCAGTTTGGTCATTTGATGAAGCAGCTCTATAAAGGCTCGGAAGATAAAGTGAGCGTTGTTGATATGCTTGGTCAAGGCAATCGAGTATTAATTCAATCTTTCTCCCCTGGCCAATCAATTGATAAACTCTGGCATAAGAAAAGCGCTCACTTCAATATGTACTTTACATCCAATAAGGTACACGAAGACTCTAATAAAAAAGAGCCATATAAAATGATGGTGGAGCTTAATCAACACCAAGTGACCGGACTTACTCTAGTAACGCCGGAAGGACAGCAGTCTTTAAAACTTGACCCGTTATCGCCATTAACTCGCGAATTACAAGAGCTGCATCATGTCTATGGTGATCAACTGCCATTTGCACAATCTCAAGCCACCTACAATAAAATTGCAACTGCATTTAATTTACAGCCTTTAGCAAAAGCAGTTTCACTTAATAAACAAGCTGCCTTCCTTGAAACAGCAGGCCAGCGTTTAAGAACCCTTATTGGCCATTTTGCTCATGCAGCCTTTGGTGGTATTGAAGATCAAGCTTATCAAATCGAAACCAATATTCAGCTCGAACAATCAAAATCAGAACGTGCTCGTAAAGTGTTTATTCAATACATGGGCAATCGTGATGATGGTAAGTGCTGGACTCTAGATGTATTTGATCATAATGGTGATCTCTTAAAGCACTGGCCACCAGCTCAAATGTCACCGCAAGACCATGCATTAAATCAAACATTGATTAATACACTACATCCAGATAGCTCTGATCATAGTGGCAATCAATTAAAAAACCGTATGATCATGATGTCGCAAAAGAAAACTGGCGAACTTAATAATCTGTTACGAGAAATGCTGCAAGAAAGCATGCTCTTTAAGGGGGAATCTTTTATTGATTCGGACAGACACGATGGCAACCTCCTCTACATGGAGAAAAAAGATCAGCCAGATGAACTTGTCTGCATTGATACAGGTGCTGGCACCATTGTGACTGAATACGAGCGTCATGGCATGATTCAAATGGCAGCTGGAATTGCATCAGGTAATGCTGATATCGTGATGAACGGCTTACAGCAGCTGATTCCAGGCCTTTCTGAAAAGCCACCAGAAAAATTAAAGGCCATGACACAGGATTTATATAATTCAGTGTCTGGGCAGTTTATACCACAGGAAAAAACCCAAGAGATTTATCAATTCTTACTTACCAAAGGTGTTATTGATATTCCTTTAGGTGAAACCCAAGGCAAAATTCCTGCTGATGTGTATTTTGAAGAACTACTAACTCACCCTCAGCATCAAGCATTAAGAGCAAAAGCACTTGCTTTTAATTCACCTCAAGATGCAGAAAATGCAGTTGAAGCCATCTTGCAATATGTGAACTATAAAAAATCAGCTCAGGGTCTACCGAAAGTAAGTCTGTCGCAGCAAGAAGCTCATGAATTTACTCACTATTTATCAAACCTCGATTATGGACGTGTATTTGCAACCAAAGGTGCCTTTGACCCTAACCCTAAAAACTGGGTTACTGATGGCCACAACTCTCTTTTATTTATTAAGAGTATTCGTAAAATTGCCAATGTGCTTGAGAGTCATAATATCTACGCGCCAGAGAGCATTATTCAATTAAACAGAGGTACTAAATTTATTGAAGACCAGTTAAAGAACATCAATATTTATAAAGCTGAATTAAAGCAAAAAATTGAAGAAGTTGATGCAACGCAAAATACGAAAACGATGAATAAAGCTATTCAGAAAAACCTAGGAAAAACCAACCTTGGTGAAGCTTATGTTTCAGGTATGCTTTCCACGCGTCTCATGTGGGATGCCGTCAATGCACTTGGTTGGAAGATTATTCCAGCGATGGGCAGCTGGACGAAGCAGACGGCATCAAATTTGTATTATGGGCAATCATAGACAGCTTAAAAATGTATTCCCTCTTACTAGGTGTTTAGCTTCTATTCTCGTGGTTAATCACCTTACTTAAGAACAGACTGGTATTCATAGCATTCCGTTCACATCACGATCCCATTCACCTAGCGTATACTTCGCAATAGACAAATGTGCCTCGCCTCAAGTCTTGGTATTTCTATACCTGCCAACGGATTTTGACAAGATTCATGATATTTGGCATGATCCAGTTTCTTTACTTTACGCAATTTTTACATGCAAGAATCCTCATTAAGGCCTTGTACCAATAACCTTGAAGCTGATACTGTCATATGCACCTATTGAACCTTATAAGATCTAAAACAGGGGCTCAGCACACAGCTTTGCACACACACCCACTTCTTATTCACCTCACAAGCAAAACCATTACACATGAGATATTTACAGAAATCATGACTCGATTTTATGGGTTTCACACTGGTATAACTAATGAGCTAAAAGTAAATAAGTTTTGTCAACCTTACGACGATCTCTTTGCAAGTACAATCGATCACCTCGAAAGAGATTTAGCACTTCTTCAAATCTCATTGGAAGATGTGGCTATCTATAAGCCTCACAAAGACCTCAATACCCAAGAGGCACTCTGGGCCTATCTCTACCTTTTATTAGGGTCATCCTTGGGGGGCAAGGTAATACATAAAAGTCTTATAGAGAATCTAAGTACATACACGAGCGAATACACATTTTTCCAAACATCTAGCAATGCTCCATACACGTGGAAAGACTTTATTGTGATGTTGGATAAAAAGACTCTCAATTTAAATCATGAAGAAATTGCAGCAATAGCTCAAAACCTATTTTCTGGCTTATATGAATGGATGGAAAATAAATGACAACTCATAAATCTCAAGATCAATTCACTGAAGAAGAGCTTCAAGCAGCATTAAAGACCTGTGCACAAGAGCCAATTCATATTCCTGGGAGCATTCAGCCTTATGGTATAGCCCTAGTCACAGATGAAAATTGTGAAAGAGTTCTTGGTGGCAGCCAAAATACGGCTGATATTTTAAAAACAAATATTGATGAACTTTTTAATGCAAACCTTGAGAGCATACTAGGCAAAGAAAACTGTCATAAATTAAGAAAAGTTGTTTCTTCTACGCCACTACAACCAATCCAATCAATGCGAATTCAGCTACATGATAATTTAGTAGACCTTAACGCTCAAAGAATTAATGATCTTATCCTTATTGAAATGGAGATCGTACCAGACAATGACTTATCTATTGATACTGAATACGTGTATAGGCATCTCAGCAACCTCTCCAGTGATTTCAAAAAAACATCAAACATACAAGAGCTTTATGACTATGTTGTAGCCAATGTTAAGCAAGCCACTGGTTATGATCGAGTTATGCTTTATAAGTTTGATGAGAAGTGGAACGGTGAAGTTGTTGCAGAAGCACTTGAAGAAAACGTTGAGAGCTATTTGGGCTTGAAATACCCAGCGAGCGATATCCCTGAACAAGCAAGAAATCTATACACAAAAAGCTATATTCGTATTATTGCCGATGTCAATTACGAGCCATCTCAAATAGTGGTTACAGATGCAATTAAATCTCAATGCCCTCTTGATATGACTTTCTCAACATTGCGTAGTGTTTCACCTATTCATTTGCAATATCTTGCAAATATGGATGTTGGGGCAACCATGACAATTTCAGTTATTCAAAATGGTAATCTTTGGGGGCTTATCGCGTGTCACCATTTGCAACCAAAGTATGTGTCATGCAGAGTTCGAATGTTATGCGAGCTTATGGGGCATACATTCTCGTCCCTTCTCTCCTCGCATTTAGATATGCATCAAAAAGAAGAGAATGCTCTAAGAACCATTTTAATTGAAAAATTAGAGAGCAGCCTTATTCAAACTGGCGATGTAACTGAAGTGTTTGAACGCAAAATGGAGCTTACATTAAAAGTCTTAAAAGCTAATAGCTTATTTATGACATCCAATGGAAAAGTGATAAGGCACAGCAACGAACAAGGCAACTTATATGACGATATAGTTATAACGTCTTTAGTGAAGTTTCTCAGGGCTGATAATCCTCATAATGTATTTTCCACAAGAGATATTTCTGAACATGTAGGCCATATTGAAGAATTGAAGAACCTTAAAGGTGGTGTGCTCGCAGTACCAATTAAAAGCGCTTGTGATGACTACCTTATCTGGTTAAAAAAACCAGAGCGAGAAACTATTAACTGGGCAGGCGGCCAAGTTAAGTCCATTGAAAAAACAAAAGCCGGTTTTAGGCTTCAGCCTAGAAGCTCGTTCAAACTTTGGCAAGAAGAAATTGAACAAGCTTCAACACCTTGGACAAAAGACGATATAGATACAGCGCTACGAATTGTTCGAATTATATTAGAGCATGAAAAAAACCTGGCTGATTTTGCCAATAACGCCAAATCTGCATTTTTAGCCGACATGAGTCATGAAATTAGGACACCAATGAATACAATTATTGGTGTTGCAAGTATCCTAGATAGAGATAATACACTATCAGACAAGCAAAAAAAGCTGGTTAAAACACTTAATATTAGCTCAGAGGCACTGCTTGATTTAATTAATGATCTTCTTGATTTATCAAAAATTGAGGATAAAATGCTCGAACTCGTGCAAGCTAAGTTTTCTATGAAAAAGCTGCTAGAAGAAGTTCGTTCAATTATGAATGTTAAAGCGCAGGAAAAAGATATCGTACTTAATATCAAGCTTGCCGCAAAAGACGACTCAATGAATTACATTGGCGATGAGAAGCGAATTAAGCAAATTCTCCTTAATCTTGTCAGTAATGCAATTAAATTTACAGAGCACGGTTTTGTTCAAATATTAGTGCAAACTGAGGCTTTAAATAAAGGCATTCACAATGTTTCTATTTCAGTACGAGATACAGGCATTGGCATGACAAAGGAACAGATTGAAAAAATATTTAATAAATTCAGCCAAGCTGAAGCTGATACAAGCCATAAATTTGGTGGTACAGGTTTAGGTCTTGCAATTTCAAAATCCCTAGCCAATCTTATGGAAGGCGACATAACCGTCGAATCACAAATTAATTTAGGCTCAAACTTCAAACTCACTCTTCCGTTAAAAACAGAAAAAGCACTTGAAGAAACAAGCTTATCGTTACAGGTAGAAAGCAATATTCAACCTGTCAAAGAAAAACATAGAAAGAAAGTGCTTATTGCTGAAGATTATGAAGGCAACATTATTGTTGCCATCCACTTTTTACAAGATTGTGGCTATGAACCTTTTGTTGTTAACAATGGTCTAGAGGCTGTTGAAAAAGTTAAAAAAGAAGCATTCGACGCGATTCTTATGGATGTCCAAATGCCTGTTATGGATGGATTTGAAGCTACTCGACATATTCGAAAAATGCAAAAAAATGGTGAGATAAAACGCATACCAATTATAGGCATGACTGCACACGCCTTTGTTGGTGATAAAGAAAAATGCATTAATATTGGTATGAATGACTATATTTCAAAGCCATTTAGCCAACATGACTTGAAATCAATTTTAAGCAAACATATTTTGCTGAATGAGCTTTAAAGGGTATAAATAAAAACAGGCCTTAAAAGAATGCCAAGCATAATAGACTCGGCATTCAACTTAGCTTTCAGTTACACTATTGATATATTGAGCGATTAGTTCTTCTAAGTGAGTAATACCAACTGGCTTAACAAGATGCTGATGAAAGCCTGCCTCTTGTGTTTTTTGAATATCACTCGGTAGATCTCGACCTGTTTGAGCCACTAGTAATGTATGGCTTAAGCTTGAGTTTTGAGTAAGTTCTCGTGCGACATCATGCCCACTCATATCAGGTAAACCAATATCAAGTAAAATAATATGTGGTTGAAGCTCGTTGGCAATTCTAATTGCATCAGCACCGTTATGGGCAAGGGTGTAATCGCAGTCAATCATCTCAACCATCATGCCTAGAGTTTCTGCCAACTCTAGATTATCATCGACAATTAAAATTTTTAAATCTTCATTTGTCATCATTTCTTCAGTACTCACCTTTATAGACCCAGAGCATTTGCGCTGTAGGTATTACTCTCACCACATGAAACTCAAAGAGTATGTGAATATACACTCGATATAATTCATTTTCTAAAGCTGCTCGCCTATCTGCCCTATTTTAAACTATTTTGCATCACCAATAAAGTGTGCCCTCACTTTCAAATAAAGACGCAATTTAGATGCACCTATCAAACGACAAAATATAAAAAGTGTTGATTAATCATACCAAATTGATGATTTTTGGTATTTAAAAAGATAGTAACTACTCGCCCCACACCTCA
>DJZY01000102.1:0-43597 GCA_002450655.1 Gammaproteobacteria bacterium UBA6940
GAGGTGTGGGGCGAGTAGTTACTTCTCGGAAATGATGGTGAGCTAACCCCTTTAGGTGGACTTTATACCAGCATTCCAGCAACAGATTATAACTATCAAATACCTGTTCAAATTCAAGCAGAGGGTTTTCACGCTGAAACAGGTGTAAGTCATACAACCACAGCTGATCAAAATGGCTATGTCGATCTAGAGTGTGCAGCTGCTGGCTGCTCACTGGAGTACAAAGTAGAGGGCTCAAGTGCAAATTCCACTTATCAGTTGCAATTACGAGTCGCTAATAGTTCATCAAATCAAGCCATTATTGTTCAGGTGGATGGCCAGCAAGTGGCGGCATTAACGCTTGCAACAACAGGTTCAGACCAAGTCTATAAACTGCAATCAACCACATTTCAAATGGCATCAGGTCAACACACTTTAAGCTTGCAGGCAGCAGCCGGTGATTTTTCCCTTAACTGGATAAATATCGAAGCTCTTTGACAATAATCGAATAAAAGACATGACACACTCATTGAAGTATTGGAGTACAACGGCATGAATTTAAGTTCTATAACACAGCAATTATTAAAGAAGAATAATGTGTTGCTTTCTGTTTTAATCGCTTCAAGTTTAAGCTTGACTGGCTGTGGCGGTGGTACTGAGGCTGAAACTTCTCCAGCTGTGGAGGTTGTTGATAATGCACCTTCAAATGAAGATCCTGTTGAAGAGAGTTCAGAAAATAATGAAATAGTTGATGTTGAGCCTGAGCTTGAAGAAGCGCCTGTGTCTGAATCTGTGCAATTACCTGTTGCAAGCTCAACAACAGCATCTCAAATTCCAGATGAATTACGCCTTTCAAGTCATTACGATTCATCAAATCCAAGTGTGGCAATCACTCCCACTTTAGCAACAGCTTCGGGCGGCAACGCGGAGCATCCAGAACGAGCTATTGATGGGAGTGCAACCACGAGGTACGAAAGTACACATGGTGATGATAATGCTTGGATTCAATTCGACTTTGGCTCAAAAACAGAAATTGGTTATATGAAGCTTATTTGGGAGCGAGCGCATGCCGATGAATATATTATTCAAGTCTCCGATGATGCTGAAAACTGGTATCAGCTTCGATATGTGATGAATAGCGATGGTGGTACTGAAGAATTTTTTAATTTAAATATTGATGTGCAATATGTTCGTATTCAAGGTGTACAACGTTCAAGTAATTATGGTTACTCTCTCTTTGAAGCAGAATTTAAAACCCCAGGGAGCGATAACACGCAAGGTAATTTAAGCACTTCATTTACACCGTTTCCATTAACTGGTGAGTTAAGCCAACCATTATCGGCACCAGAAGAACCAATAGAAATAGTCAAATTCTCATTACCAGATGGCACGCTCGTCACTCGCTTTGGTGTTGTAGGTCGTTCTCGTCATGCGCGAGAAAGAGGTGAAGAGTGGAATGAAATAGGCTTCGGTGATAATGAGACTGTTGAAGCCGATGGTGTGACACCTCACGATAACGGTCCTGGCGCTCATTTAAACTTCGTAAAAAACTATTTTAAAAACCGTACTTGGGGTATGGAAATTATTGACAATAGCTTGGTTGAAGGGGTGACAAGACCGACGCTTAAAATTAATGAATATTTTCATCAGGCACAATTTGCTGGTGGTTCAGCTTTTTTTAGAGGATTTTCAAATCCGAGAACTACAGGTTTTGGCTGGATGAGTCCTGGCAAACTTGTTGATGATTCATTGTATGGCACTAACCACGCTGATTGCCCAATCGTGCCTAAACCACCTAATGGCGCTCTTTTAAATCCAATAGTGGAGGGTGATCCTCTTAGTGGTACAAATAATGGCTGCAGCTTGACCATTAGTAGTTATCCGAGTTATTCCGCGCTCAGTTATAATCAGGATGGCGTGCTTGTGCGTAGCCGGGATGTTGAAGGTGCTACTGAGTTTTGGGATTTCCGGGATAAGGGGGGCGTCCTTGTCTCAAATACCAATATTAGTTCCAGCCCACTTAGAATTGGCGATGCAATTGAAGCGACACCTTCATTTTTTACATCAGATGAAGCCATGATTGAGGCTGACCCAATTGGTGAAGATGGCACTGGCGGGCACCGTTATTATACAAACGAGTGGACTTATGTTGTTGGTGAAGGCTTACGCCCTTGGTATGGTCGCTTCCCTCGTCTTACAAATGAGCCTTTGCCTGATGAAGTGCTACAAGGCGGTTTAGGCTCTGTGTCTTATGACTATGCAGATAACTCAGAGTTTGTCTTCCAGCAACCACATAACAATATAGGCATGCAGAATATGCAGCGTTTTGTTGAAGGTCGTCGTTGGTTACACACCAATATGTGGACAGGCGAGCATAACGAAGATGGTAATGATTTAAATGAAGCTGGCGTTGGTTTACAGGGACCTCACTTTAATCAATCCTCATGCTTTGGCTGTCATGTTAATAACGGTCGAGGTGTAGCACCAATTCAAGTCAATCAACAATTAGACATGATGGCTGTCTTTACTGCTACAACAGAAACAGACAATACAGGACAGCAAAGACCACATCCAGTGTACGGTCAGGGTGTACAAATGAATGCTCGCTCAAGTGATGGTGTTGCACAAGACTGGGGGAATAGTGTTCGAGTTGGTGGATTTGAAACTCATGAAGTCACCTTGGCAGATGGCACAGTGGTGGAGTTAAGTAAACCTCTGTATGCCTTTGATGGCGTGACCCCAGAAGTCTTTACTGTTAGAACTGCACAACCATTACTTGGTATGGGGTTGCTTGAAGCTATTTCTGAAGAAGAAATTCTCTCACGAGTGCGTACATCACCAGATCAAGACGGCGTTATGGGTAAAGCAAACTATGCTTACGACCCTGAAACAGGTGAAGTTCATATTGGTCGCTATGGTTGGAAAGCGTCTAAAGTTAGTTTACGACACCAATCTGCAAGTGCTGCATTATTAGATATGTCAGTCACTAATCCTGTCTATCCAAACCGCAACTGTTTAACAGGGCCGGCACAATGTGATGAAGCTTTTGGTGTAGAAGATGGCCTGTCTGAAGATGAATTGAATTCAATTGTTGAGTACTTAAGCCTATTAGCAGTGCCTGCACAGCGTAAAATCGAAAGTGGTTTCCCCAACGGTGTAACGCCTCTAGCAGCCTTAGATGTTGACCCTGTAAAAATTGATGCAGGAGAACAAGTCTTTAAAAATATCCGCTGCTCAAGCTGTCACGTAACAGATATAACAACAGGTACAGCAACGCCATTTGATGAAAATCGTAATCAAAATATCAAGCCTTATACAGATATGCTGTTACATGATATGGGTGAAGGCTTGGCTGATAACTTTGTTGAAGGTCAAGCAACAGGTCGCATGTGGCGTACACCAGCATTATGGGGCATTGGTTATACAGAAGGTGTTGCTGGTAATTTACAAGTCGGGTATTTACATGACAGCCGTGCACGCACGTTAACTGAAGCGATTATGTGGCACGGGGGCGAGGGTGAAGCGAGTAAAAATAGATTTGCTAACCTCTCTACTGACGATCGAGAAGCACTCTTGACGTTCTTAAAGTCACTGTAAAATTAAATGAGAAATTAAGTCAAAAAGTTTAAACCCTAGTGAGTCTTGTCACTAGGGTTTTTTTTTATCAATAAGTAAAGGAGCAGTGAAAACTATTGTGGTCCCTGCTTTAGTGCTTTAAATCAGATATAATAAAATTTTTCATTGCAGGACCAAGGAAATGTCCATTGATAGACCAACCATTGAAGAATGCTGGATAGGCATCGTTTCAACCATTACTTTTCATAACCCTACAAACGGCTGGACTGTCCTGAAGGTCAATCCAGTTGATGCGCCACAGACCTTGGAGACAGTTGTAGTTCATCAAAGCAAAGTCTTTGCAGGGGTAACACTTGAATTTAAAGGTGCCTGGATTATTGATTCCCGTTTTGGTCGGCAGTTTAAAGCATCACAGGCCATTGAGAAAAAACCAGCTTCAGCAGCATCTCTTGAAAAGTACCTTGGCTCTGGGCTGATTAAAGGAGTCGGCCCCAAGACCGCTCAAAAGATTGTCAGGCATTTCAAAGGTGACACGCTTGAAGTCTTTGACGATGACATTGACAGACTGGTTGAAGTGCCTGGCATTGCTGATAAAAAGCTTTCAAGTATTGCAGTTGCATGGAAAGAGCATAAAGCTATCAGGGATGTCATGATGTTTTTGCAAGAACAGGGCATCAGCACCTTGTTTGCTGTTCGAATTTACAAGACTTATGGCGATGATGCCATTGCCAAAGTGAAAGCCAATCCATACTGTCTGGCTGATGATATCTATGGTATTGGATTTTTCTCCGCTGATCGTGTGGCTTTGACCATGGGATTATCTGAAGACAGTCCCGTTCGTCTTCGAGCGGCCATCAAGCATGTACTGGCTGCCAGTCGTGAGCAGGGACATTGCTACTTGACCATGGCGCAGATTCAGACAGATGTACTGGCATTAATTACGTTGGACATTGAAGAAAGCCTGCCGCAGTACCTTCAGGAAATGACCAGAGAACACCAGCTCTGCACCCGTGAAATTTTACTGCATGACACAACAGTGACTGGCTACTATTCGAAATCCTTGTACTATGCTGAAACTTACATGGCCAATGCTTTGCTTCAATTCAATCAGCCATTGCAGGAAGCTGATGAAAAGGCTTTACGATGCTGGATTGAGCACGACTGCAAAGCTCACCATCTGACGCTGAGTGGTGAACAAACTGCCTCTGTGATCGGTATTGCTCAACAGCAGGTGGCTATTTTAACAGGTGGTCCAGGTTGCGGTAAAACCACGACCACACAGGTTATTGTGAGATTACTGGAGTCTTTGGATAAGAAAGTGACCTTGGTGGCTCCTACAGGCCGTGCTGCACAGCGTATGAGTGAGGTGATTGGCCGTGAAGCCAAAACGATCCATCGATTGCTGGAATGGCGAGGTGGTGAGTTTCAGGTTAATGAGTTCGACCCATTAAAAACAGACTGCCTGATTATTGATGAATGCTCCATGCTGGATATTACACTGGCTTCTTCATTAATGAAAGCTGTACCCGAAGGCTGTCAGGTGCTCTTTATTGGTGATGCCGACCAGTTGCCGTCAGTCGGTGCAGGGAACGTGCTCAAAGACATGATTGCATCCAATGCCATCCCATGTTATAGGCTCACCCAAATTTTTCGACAGGTGCAAAGCTCGTCGATCATCAGGTTTGCACACCAGATTAACAAGGGCGAGATACCGCCAATTACATCCCCCTTTAAACATCCAGATGCATGGTCTAGAGGTGTTGATTGCCTCTTTTTTGATTCCGATGAAACAACGGCCGCACAGCTCAGGTTTGTTCAAAAGGTCAAACACCATTTTA
This sequence comes from Gammaproteobacteria bacterium UBA6940, assembly GCA_002450655.1. Lineage (GTDB taxonomy): Bacteria > Pseudomonadota > Gammaproteobacteria > Pseudomonadales > UBA6940 > UBA6940. The sequence continues at coordinate 5,394 of DJZY01000102.1, forward strand.
AGCGTCTAGGTCTTGAGGATCATGAACCTGAGAACCCCTATGAGTTCAGGCTGGAAGAGCAAATCAAATCATCCTATGAATCTGAATTTGAGGTTCCTGAGCGCTTTGAGCATGTCGATCTTGATCGGGTTCGTCAAGCTTCATCTGAAGCTGACGAACTTAAGGCTATTCTCAAAAAAATTCACCCATGGTCATCATTGCATTACAACCTGACGGCTGTAGATGTTGTGGTTAAACTGGCACTGCACTGGATCCCAAAGTACCTTGGTCAACGGACTGAAGTACAGATTCTTACACCAATGGTTCGTGGCTCACTTGGCAGTGCCAACCTTAATGATGTCATGCAGGCTCAAGCCAATCCACCAGATGTTAATAAAAGTGAAATCAGAATAGGCCAGCGCACTCTTCGAGAAGGGGACAGGGTAATACATCGCAAGAACAACTATGACCTCAATGTCTATAACGGTGATATTGGTGAAATTATTTCTATTGACCTGAACGAATTAACGGCTGACGTGAAGTTTATGACTGATTGTCGTATTGTGCATTACAAGCGCGAAGACTTGATGGCGCTTGATCTGGCCTATGCGATCACCATTCATAAATCACAAGGGAGTGAGTTTGAATCCGTTGTCATTCCAGTGTTAACACAGCATTTCAAAATGCTTTATCGCAATCTTATTTATACAGCGCTGACCAGAGGTAAAAAGTTTGCAGGCTTTGTTGGGACAAGGCGAGCCATGGGGATGGCGATCAGAAATCAGGATACAAGCCTGCGTCAGACCGCTTTGCGAGAGCTATTGCACGTGGAAGTGCCAGAAGGAATACATGATGAGCCATGAATAAAGTGGTCTAATAAAGTAGTCACTATTGATGTGCAAGAGGAGTGGTAGGTATATGACATTCAAGTACACAGGTGATCTGACTGGCGGCTCACTGATGGTGCGTGAAAGTCGCATTATTTCCGAGTTATTGCTTAAAAATGCAGATCAAGCCCTTTGGAAAGATGCAATTGAGCATCAAAATGTATTACAGAAACCAACTTTAGCCTCAGCTAAACGCAATGCAAATACTGTTCGCAAGCGGCTTGAGCCCCTTGATACAGCGTTATTACAGTTAGTTCACGATGGGGATTTGGAGCTCGCTACGCAAACTTGCTTCTATGCAGCCCTTGAAAAGAACGCACTTTTGTTAGAGTTTATTGAGACTGAAGTTGCAGATGCATACAGCACAGGTCGAAACCAGCTTCCAAGCTACCTCTGGAATGAGTTTCTTGATGATCGCTCACATAGAGATGCTAGTATAAAAAGCTGGAGTGAATCAAGTTGTAAAAAAATGGGACAGGTTGCTTTTCGTATATTGAAAGAAGTTGGCATGCTTAAAGACACTCGCCAATTTGAAGTTCAAAATATGATATTACGACCAGAGTTGGAGTACGAGCTCGCTCAACGGAACAAAGACCGATTTCTAGCCTGCATGAAACTCTACAGAGTATGTGTGTAGCTTAAGTAGCTTAAAGGAACACCAAGAGAAGACTATGAACACAGAGCTGCAACAACGCCTTAATCAAATTCATGAAAAAATTACATCAGAAGAATTTCTAACAGGCAAGCGCCTAGGTGGAGACTTGAGCTTCTGGATTTTTGATTATTCACCCCAGCATGAGCTTCAAGTTCGAGAATACATTGAGTTTCTTAAGCAAACCATGTCCCAAAAGCAAGCCAATATCAAGCTTGCGCATGTTGACTTACTGGAACTGGTAAGTAACTACTTAAAAGATCGAAACTTCCTTGAGAAAAGTTTTCAAATGGAAAAACGCAAAGGGAGTGAAGGGCTTCTCAGCGCCCTGAAAGGCCCTATACATACCGATAAGCTCACGCCTTACCTTGTTGAAAATATAAAAGCGAATGACCAAGATGTAGTACTCGTCAGTGGTATAGGTTCAGTATGGCCTGTACTTCGAGCCCACAATTTATTAAATAGCCTCCACGCACGTCTTAATAAGCCATTTGTGCTCTTTTATCCTGGTGGGTATGATGGGCAGACGCTATCTCTCTTTAATCGAGTGAAAAATAATCATTATTATCGAGCCTTCCGCCTCGTACCCTAGCATTACTTCTATAGAACCCCAATCTAGGGCTTGTTGACATTTATAGAGCCCCTAGCCACTACACAATATTTTATCGACTGGAGTACCAACATGGACATTAAAAGCCTTTTTACCAAACCATTAGACAGATCAATTAATGGTGTAGTGAAGGCTGATCAAACAGATCAAGCTGTTGTCTATCAAGAACTTGATGAGTATGTTGTGACGAACGAGTTAGAACAGCACTTCAGACAGTTTTTTGAGTCCTACACAACAGCTCTTAATGATCCATCCATTGCAAACCGAGTCGGTGTTTGGATTAACGGCTTCTTTGGTTCGGGTAAATCTCACTTTTTAAAAATTCTTTCATATATTCTTGCCAATAAAGAAATTGAAAATACCGATGGCCAGCTTAAAAATGCAGTCAGCTTCTTTGATGCCAATAAGCTCAAAGATGCCATGATTCGTGCTGATATTGATAAAGCAGTTCGACACAGCGCAGATGTGATCCTCTTTAACATTGATAGCAAGGCTAATGCTGGCGACCACGATAACGCCATTCTCAATGTGTTTCTTCGAGTGTTCAATGAACACCAAGGCTTTAGTGGTGATCATCCACATATAGCCCATATGGAACGACACCTCACTGAAAAAAATGTGTACGAGCAATTTAAAACAGCTTTCGAGCAATCAAGCGGTGTTTCATGGGTAGACGAGCGTGATGCATTTCATTTCTACCAAGATGATATAGAAGAAGCCTTGACTCAAACTCTCGGTTTATCAAATGAAGCAGCCCATAAATGGTTTGAAGAGTCAGAAACAACCTTTGGTGTTTCTGTAGAAAGCTTTTGCAAATGGGTTCAAGAATATCTAGAAACCCAACCTGCAGAGCACCGTGTGCTTTTCCTCGTGGATGAAGTCGGCCAGTTTATTGGCAGTGACACTAAACTTATGTTGACCTTGCAAACCATTACCGAAAACCTCGGCACTATCTGCAAAGGTCGAGCATGGATTGTTGTAACATCTCAAGCTGATATGGATGCCATTATTGGCGACATGCCTTCCAGTAAAGTAAACGACTTCTCGAAAATTGCAGGCCGCTTTAAAACAAGGTTATCTCTTTCCAGTTCGAATACCGACGAGGTAATACAAAAGCGTCTGCTGCACAAAACACCAGAAGCACAACAAGCCTTAGAACAAATTTATGACCAAAAGGGCGAGATTCTGAAAAACCAATTCAGTTTTGATCGCTCAGGCCCAACCCTACGCAATTACTCAGGCCCAGACAGTTTTGTAAGCCACTATCCATTTGTGCCATATCATTTCCAGCTGGTGCAAAAAATATTCGAAGAGATTCGTAAAGTAGGGGCGACAGGTGCCCACTTGGCCTATGGTGAGCGCTCAATGTTAGATGCATTCCAAGAAGCAGCTAAAGCCATATCCAGCGAAGAGGTTGGTGCACTGGTGCCTCTGTACCGATTCTACCCAGCCATTGAAGGATTCCTCGACACTGCAGTGAAGAGAACTATTGATCAAGCGAAAGACAACACAAGCTTACATGAGTTTGATGTAAAAATGCTTCGCACACTCTTTATGATTCGCTATGTAGATCTTATTAAAGGCACTGCGGATAACCTGGTGACTTTGTTTATCGAAACCATTGATGAAGATAAAATCCCACTGCGTAAAACCATCAATGAAAGCTTGCAACGTCTGGAAAAAGAGAACTTGATTATCAGAAATGGCGAAGAGTTTCTGTTTTTAACAAATGAAGAGCGAGATATTACACAGAAAATCAAAGCAACTGATATTTCATCCTCAGAAGAAAATAAAAAGCTCAGCGAACTTCTCTTTAAAGAAGTATTAAAAGACCAGAACAAATATCGTTACCAGCTTAACAAAGTTGACTATTCAATTGGCCGTTTTATGGACGGGCACCCAGTTGATGGCAAGTATGAAACTGATCTTAAAATTGAAATTATCAGCCCCTTTGATGCTGATTATACTGATTTGAATGAATCCCGCGCGGTACAAAAAACCGCTGGAGAAAGCCAAGCGCTCTTTAAGCTCGCAGATGATCGCCAGCTGTTTGCTGATTTAAAAATGTGGTTACGCACAGATAAGTATATTCGTATCAATAATGACCCAAGCCAAACAGATGTGGCACGTATTCTGGCAGAGCGCGGCCGTGAAAACCGTGACCGCTTAAACCGCATTAAGCATCAGCTTGAAGCCTTATTCTTAAATGCAGAAGTCTACGCCTTAGGCCAAAAGCTCAATTTAAATCAGAACAACGTCAATGCACGCTGGGCTGAAGCTTGCCAATACCTATTGGAAAACACCTACTCAAAACTTGATTTTATGGATCACTTCCATCAAGAGCCATGGCGTGAAATAAATGCAGTTCTAACGGCAGACGACCTTGGCCAGCTTTCCCTGAGCTTAGATGGAGAAAAGGCAAACACTAGAGCAGAGCAGGAAGTACAGGAGTATATCAAGCTGCGATCGCTCGATAATGACCCCATCTATTGCTATGAAGTAACAGAGCGTTTTACCCAACGCCCATATGGCTGGCCTGAAGCAGAAATTATTTTAATCATGTGTCGTTTAGCGAAAACAGATTTGGTGCATTTCTCGAATAACAACACAACACTGGCCTGCCGAGATGCATACTCTGTGCTACAGGATAAAAGCAAGCGACGTCTTGTGAAAATATTGGCCACACGCAAAACCGATGATTCCTTGCTTAAAAGTGCTCGTAAACTCACGCAAGACCTCTTTTCGCAAATGGGGCCTGCAATCGAAAAAGAGTTGTATGATTTTTGCGTAGATCAATTTGAAGTTTGGCGTAATAATCTTACAGTCTACAAAAACAAAATCGAAGTGGGCCATTACCCAGGCAAAAAGCTGGTAGATACCTCTTTGCCAAAGCTTGAGTATCTACTGAAAAGCGCCAATAGTTTTGATTTCTTCAAAGCTATGAACGACAAGAAGAATGATTTGCTTGATCTCGAAGAAGACTATCGTGACTTGCACGAGTTCTTTACCAAGCAGCAGCATGTATGGGAGCAGCTTCAAAAAGCACTACGGGCATTCAAACAAAACGAAGCAGTATTAAATAAAGATGATGCAGCGCAGAAAGCTTTGGCTGAGCTTAAAGCCATTGCCCAGGCAGAATCACCATATAATAAGTTGCAGCAAGTGCCAATGCTTGTGCAGCAGCTAGAAGCAATTAACAATGCCTTGCTCAATGATAAGCGTGCAGAAGCTGAGGCTCAGCTTGGTCTTAAAGTGCAGCAGCTCGAAACTGAAATTACTAACTCAGGCATTGATACTAATGACCTGCGTAACCGCTTACTTATGCCATTACAGCAGCTAAAAGAGAGCCTGCAAACACAAACTAGCATCTCAAATCTATATATGATGCAAACCCAAAGTGCGAATGAAGTCTTTGACGAAGCACTGGCCAAGCTTGAAACAGCAGTTGAAACAGAGCGTAAGCGACGGGAGCAGCTTGCAGCGCAAGCCGTAGTAGAGCAGCAGACGCAGGAAACTGAACATGAGGCAGAGGTGAAGCCAAAGCCTGTTCTACCACCTGTAGCAAAGCTTAAACCTATTCAGGAAATCAGCTGCACTCAAGTGTTTCAATCAGTCTCGCAAGGTGTATACCTTGAAAGCGAAGCTGAAGTTCAGGCCTACATAAAGGCTTTAGAAGCTAAACTACTTAAAGCCATACAGGATGGGCAACGTATACGCCTCAAATAATGGTCTATACCAGCCACATTCTATCGACATATTAAAACTGTGCTTGTCAGGTGATACCTTAAAAGCAATTGGTTATACAATAACAAGCACAGCATTCTTAAAAAAGCATTCCATGCCGAACCAGGACACTCAATGAACACCAATATCATTAAAAAATATGCCCCAAAAGCCCGTATGGTCTTTATCGAAGCAATCACCCAGCGAGCAGCTCATTTTGGTATTACACCAAAGCGTATTGAACCAGTGCAACGCTCAGGTGAAGTTATAACCATTGGTCAGGCAACATTTCCAGCCGCTATAGCCCAACAACGTGACAGGCTAGAGCAGCGAGTGCAACGGGATGGTTTTGAGCAAACCATTGAGCATATTGCTTACTCATGGTTTAACAGATTCTGCGCTATTCGTTATATGGAACTCAAAGGTTTTTTAAGCCATGGTCGTAAGGTTCTCAGTGCGATGGATGGCAACGAAGGTATGCCACAAATATTGGAAGAATGCCTTGATTTGGATTTTGAAGGGCTCGATCAAGCACAAGTTCGACAGCTAAAACTGGCCAATGAAGATGAAGCACTCTATCGCGAGCTGCTTTTAGCGCAATGTCATGAGCTGCATAAAGCCATGCCATTTTTGTTTGAAGCCATCGCTGATGAAACAGAACTGCTTCTGCCTAATAACCTTACAAAAACAGATTCACTACTACGTGACCTAGTGCGAGAAATTCCACAAGACGAGTGGGATGATATTGAGATTATGGGTTGGCTGTACCAGTTCTATATTTCTGAAAAGAAAGACCAAGTCATAGGTAAGGTTGTTAAAAGCGAAGATATTCCAGCAGCAACTCAGTTGTTTACCCCAAACTGGATTGTGCAATACCTCGTGCAAAACTCTATTGGCCGACAGTGGTTGCAAACCTACCCAGAATCGCCACTAAAAGCTGAAATGCCTTACTATATTGAGCCGGCAGAACAAACCCCAGAAGTACAAGCCCAGCTTGCAGCAATAACACCCACAAGTATTGAACCTGAATCAATTAAAGTATTAGACCCAGCCTGTGGTTCCGGCCATATTCTGGTTGAAGCTTACAAGGTGTTAAAAGCCATTTATGAAGAGCGTGGCTATCGTACCAGAGATATTCCTGAACTGATTTTAAAGCATAACCTCTATGGTTTGGATATTGACGATAGAGCAGGCCAGCTTGCCGCATTTACCTTAATGATGCTGGCACGTGAAGATGATCGACGAATTTTTGAAAAAGACATTCAACTCAATGTAGTAGCACTGCAAGACACGAAAGGCTTGAATCTGCCTGTGCTTTGGCAGCAGCTGAATTTGTCTGGTGACTGGCAGCAAGGGCAAACACAGGATTTATTTGGCTCGCAAGAGACGCGAGCAGTATACCTAGCCGATGACCGTTACCAGCTGTTAGAAAGAACACTGGTTCAATTTCAGGATGCCAAAACCTTTGGTTCTTTAATTGATATTCCACAGCAAGATGAGCAGGCTTTACAAGCCATGCTTGAAACGCTGAAAGCCCTTCAGCAGGGCAGTGATGAGAATCAATTAAGCGCAGCTAATCAGCTGTTGCCTATTATTCAGCAGGCATTGTTTCTCGCGCAAAAATACGATGCTGTTGTGGCAAACCCGCCTTATATGGGGGGTAAAGGCATGAATGCAGCATTAAAAACCTTTGCCAAAAAAGAATATCCAAATTCAAAATCTGATTTATTTGCGATTTTTATGGAGCGAGCATTTAAATTATTGCAACCAACGGGCTTAAATGCGCAAGTGAATATGCAATCTTGGATGTTTTTATCCAGCTATGAGCAAATGCGTAATAACTTAATTGATGACCATACTTTTATAACCATGGCTCATCTGGGGGCGAGGGCATTCAGTCAGATTAGTGGTGAAGTAGTGCAAACAACTGCATGGGTTATTTCAAATCAGCATTTACAGTCCTACAAGCCTAAGTTTTATCGTTTGATTGAAGGCAGTGAAGTCGATAAAAAAGAAGCACTTCAAAATAAACAAAATGAGTTTGCTGAGACTGCTCAAGATGACTTTAAAAAGATACCGGGCAGTCCTATAGCGTATTCGTTGCATAAGCGATTTTATGATGTATTCGATTTTTCTAATAAGCTTGGCGAAATTGCAAAACCAGTTCTAGGCATGAACTCTACAGATAATAATCAATATGTACGAAGCTGGTCTGAAGTTTCTTTTAATAAGATTAATTATACTTCTACAAGTGGACAAAATAGTCAATCAAGTAAAGCAAAATGGTTTCCTTATAATAAGGGGGGGGAATTTAAAAAATGGTATGGTAATCGGGAGCATGTAATAAATTGGGAGAATAATGGCCACGACATTCATGTGAACAATAACTTACCTTTTAGTCATCAAGGGGCTCCTCTTAGAGGGAAGCGATTTCAGTTTCAAGAAAGTATTACATGGTCATTTATTAGTTCAGCATATTTTGGTGTAAGATATTCGCCACCTGGTAGCATGTTTGATGTTGCTGGCTCATCTGTTTTTTCAACTGATTCTACTCTTTTGAAGTCCTTGGTAGCAGTTTTATGTAGTAAACTTTCGGAGCAGTATTTAAATATTTTAAATCCAACTTTAAATTTTCAGGTCGGAAATATTGCCAACTTGCCAATATTGAAAAAAATTGACCACGAACATTTGAGTAGGTTGTCAGATCAATGTATTGCCATTTCTAAATCAGATTTTGATGAAATTGAATCGTCGTGGGATTTTAGGAAATCACCCTTAATTAATGCTAAGGAGTCCGTTAAATTAAGTTTCAAAAAATATAATGAGCATGCTGAAGAGCAAACTAAAAAATTATTTGCATTGGAAGAAGAGATTAATAGCTATATTTATGACTCTTATGAGATTGATAGTCGGTTTAGACATGATATTTCTCTTAAAGAAATAACACTATTTAGTAATATTTATTTTAAATTTAGCGGAAATCGTTATATGTTTCAGAGTGATCAATTCGTTGATCTAGTTAGCTATACCATAGGCTGCATGATGGGCCGCTACTCCCTCGACCAAGAAGGTCTTGTCTACGCCCACTCAGGCAATAAAGGCTTTTCTGATCTTGTTGACCAAGGCACCTATAAAACATTTCCAGCTGACGATGATGGGATTATCCCTTTAACCCAGCTTGAATGGTTTCCTGATGATGCCACCAATCGCTTTAAAGAATTTGTTGAAGTGGTCTGGGGTAAAGACCATTTACAGGAAAACCTCGATTTTGTTGCAGAATCACTCTGCTTGCATGCTATTAAACCGAAAAAAGGTGAGGCTGCTATAGACACAATTCGCCGCTATCTTTCCGAGCAGTTCTTTAAAGATCACCTTAAAATCTATAAAAAACGCCCAATCTACTGGCTATTCAGCTCCGGCAAAACCAAAGCTTTTGAATGCCTAGTGTATCTGCATCGCTATAACGAAAGTACATTATCACGTATACGTACAGCTTATGTGATTCCATTACTCACCAAGATGGATGCCTATGCTGAAAAACTCTCTCAAGATAGGGATGCTAGTGAATCAGCTGCAGAAATTAAACGTCTTGAAAAAGAACTGGCTCAGCTGCAAAAGCAGCAGGCTGAACTCAGCAGCTTCGACGAGAAACTCCGCCACTATGCCGACCAGCGTATTAGCCTTGACTTGGATGATGGTGTGAAGGTGAATTATGGCAAGTTTGGTGATTTGCTGGCGAATGTGAAAGATGTTACAGGTAAAAAGCCTGAAGTGATTAAGGATATATGAACTTATGTTACTAATAGATCAATATCCAGAGCATAAAGATTTAATTCAATTTATTGATCATTGTGATCATGTCAAATCGACCTTTGAGTTAGCAAAACTCTATTTAGAGACTGACTTCCAAAATAAAGGTATCGATCGTGAATTGCGCCAAATTCTTGTTGAATATTCATATTTACAGATAGCTCAGTTAATAGATCCTCCTGAATCATTTGATAATAGAGTAAGAAGGAAAGTACCAAATTTTTCTATTCATTATTTTTTGCAAGTCTACGATATAGGTAATTGTAATGAAGCTAAAAATTTTTTGGAAACTAACAAAGATATTATATCTTCTTTAAAAAATGCACGTAATAAAGCAATTGCACACTTGGATTTGTTAAGCATTCAAGAGGGTCGGCTGTATCCAGGTTTTAGTTTAAAGCAAGCAGTAGACTTTTTTGAAAGTCTGAGCTTGTTACTTAATAAATTTTATACTAAAGCACAAATTGACTTTAGACATAAGTGGGATGATACGTTTATTCAACGTGATTTTGATATTTTTAAAAATATTATGTGTACTGGTATTGAATACGCATCTCATAAATCGAAATTCGAAAGAAAGAAAAAGCTAAGTAATAATCACCTTTTTGAGAGAGAGCAATAATGGGGATTATCCAAAGCTTATCTGATATAAAAACTCTCAAAGAAAGCACTTCCATCGAATGTAAACTCGCTCAAGGTAAAGACGGATTAGGTGCTTTACCACATGATGTTTGGGAAACCTACAGTGCTTTTGCCAATACTGAAGGTGGTACAATTCTGCTCGGTATTCGTGAGAAAAAAGCAGGGGTATTTGAACTGGCAGGTATTAGCAAACCTGAAAAAGTATTGGATGCTTTATGGAAAGGTCTTGGTAACCCGCAAAAAGTCAGTGTCAATATAGTGCGCGAAAAGTGGGTGCAAGTTCACACTATTGACCATAAAAACATTATTGAAATTCATGTGCCACGTGCACCTCGTAAGCACCAGCCAGTCTACATCAATGGTAATCCTTTAACTGGCACTTACCGCCGTTTAGCAGATGCTGATCAACGTTTAACAGAGACAGAAGTCAAGCGTATGCTTGCTGAACAGCACGAGGCGAGCCAGGATGAACGAATTTTAAAAGGCTTTTCTCTTGATGATCTCCATGAAGAAAGCCTGCAAGCTTTTCGCAATATGTTAAGTGCCCATAAGCCTGATCACCCATGGCTTGCTTTAGATCATCAGAAGTTCTTACAAAATATTGGCGGCTGGCGACATGATCGTGAAACAGGCGAGCAGGGCTTAACTATTGCTGGTTTATTAATGTTTAGTACTTCACCAGTGATTAATGAAGTCTTATCCCTCTATTTTCTCGATTATCAAGAGCATGATGATAATAATGAAACCCGCTGGATAGACCGCCTTGTACCTGACGGCACTTGGTCTGGTAATCTATTCGATTTTTATCGCAAGGTCATCCGCAAATTAGAAGCCGATTTAAAAGTGCCTTTTGCAGTCCATAACCATCAACGTCAGGATGATAGTTTTTATCATCAAGCCATTCGTGAAGCCTTTATTAATTCAATTGTGCATGCTGATTACACTGATCGAGCTTCTCTTAAAGTTGTTAAATCCCCAAGCGGTTTTCTATTTCGCAACCCTGGTTTAATGCGTGTACCAGCTGAAATTGCGCTGGAAGGTGGTGAGAGTGATTGCCGCAATCGTACACTTCATGCCATGTTTTTACTTTTGGGGCTTGGTGAGCGAGCAGGTTCTGGTATAGCTAAAATACATCAAGGCTGGACTGATGCAGGCCAAGTTTTTGAAATTGAAGATAAATTTCAGCCATATCTTCAAACTGTGGCTGCATTAAAGTGGGTAGAAATGCCCGAAACTACCCAGAAAACTACCCAGAAAACTACCCAGAAAACTACCCAGATTCAGCAAACTATACTGAAACAGCTTAAGGCAAACCCACATTTGTCACGTAAGGAACTTGCATCGAAGCTAGAGGATATCACTGAAGATGGAGTGAAATATCACTTAGATGTCCTGCGTAAAAATGGCCTCATTGAGCGTATAGGCCCTGCACGTGGTGGGCATTGGCTTGTGAAGTAGGTATGTTATGCATTTGTTTAATAAATTTTAATATAGGAAAAAGTCAGTGAATAAAAATAGATATTCCAGCGTAAATTCTGAAGCTAACAATAATCCAAATTTGATCATTCCACGTGATAAATTTGTAGAATCTTTAAAAGATAGAATATCAAAAGGAATCGAGTTAAAAAATACAAAAATAGATTCAGCGGAAATGTTAGAAGAGAAACGTTCAGAGCAAAAAAAGTGGAATGATTTTAATATTGAATTACTTTCTCGAAGTTTTGATAATAATGTAATGTCTAAAAATTACTCTAAAGTTTCAGGTTTTGGAGTAATGCATGTAAATCCATCATTTCAACAGCGAATTGAGAGTTTTAGAGGTGGTATGGCAAACAAAATTACGAATCTAGAGTCAATTTTGGAAAGAGTTGACCTCATACCAGAGTCTATAGCTTATGAGATAGAAAATAATAACTTAGCAGAAAACAAGTCCAACTTAGACTCAGTTTTTATTGTCCATGGTCATGATGAAGCAGCAAAATCAAAGGTTGCCAGATTTGTTGAAAAATTAAAGCTTAAAGCTGTTATTTTACATGAACAACCGAACCAAGGACAAACAATCATTGAAAAATTCGAAACTAATGCTGCTAAAGTTGGGTTTGCAATTGTTTTGCTAACGCCAGATGATATTAGTGCCCCCGTGAACGAGCCAGACTCAACTACCATGAGGGCAAGGCAAAATGTAATTTTAGAATTAGGGTATTTTTGCGGTGTTTTAGGTAGAAGTAAAGTGTGTGTGTTGTACAAAAGTGAAGTTGAAATACCTTCTGATTATTTGGGTGTTATTTATACACCGCTTGATGATGGTGATGGTTGGATGTTAAAGCTTGCCAAAGAAATGAAAGAATCTGGTTTACCCGTTAATTTAAATGATGCATAACAAGGCGCAGAACCCGACCGCTAAACCGGAGGGTTAGCTTGGAGTTAAGCAGAAATGAGGAGTAAGGTGTCGTTAAGCGGTACGCCAAGGAAGAAATATGAACATAAACCAGATACAGCTTGGTCTTGAGCAGGCTTTTATCAAAGAGCAGCATCGTATTGTTTTTTGGTATGACCCGGAAAAATCTTTTAGTGATGACATCAATGAACTTAACTTAGACGATGTCACCATTATCAATATGGCAGGTGAGTCGACTTTTGAAATTAAGTTAAAACTTGAGCTTGAAGACAAGCAAGGCAAGTATTTATTGTATTTCCCATTCGCTGAACCAGAAATGGAGCACGATTGGCTGCTGGATATGAAACTGTATTCAAGGCAATTCTACGCAGATCGTATTTCAATGATTTTCAATCAGCTTGAGTTGCAACAGCAAAGTTTGCGGGAACACTTGAGTAAACGAGAATCATTTTTTGCAGAAAAAGGCAGATTTGAAGCTTTAAAAGGGTTTATTAATCCAAAAGATAATGAAAAAGCCATTGATATGGCCATGATTGCAACCATAGTAGAAGCGTCCGCAACAGATCTTGTGTCTATTATCTTTGCTTTAGCAAAAGAGTTTTCGGCTTTTGGAGCTCAGCTTGAAGATGAGCTTGATATGATTAAAACCTTGGCCTCACTTAATTTACTCCCTTTACTTGTACAGGAGTTGCAACATGAGGTTGGTTATCCTTCAAGTGTTGAAGAGCTTGATGGCTCGCAACTATTCCATGTAGGTCGGTTTTTTATCAAGCTTTTAATGACAGATTTTTGTGAAAGTTTAGGGCAAACCCCTGGGTGGGCGCAGCAACATGTGATGACAGCCACGCGAGCAAGTGCTTCAAGTCATATTATCGTGTCACGCTTGCAAGACAGTAAAGATCACTCAAAGTGGTTTGATTACATATCAGACTTAGTGTCTGCAGCACTTAATATTCAAAGCAAACTAACTAGTTTTGATACTCAAGATCTCGAACATGTAATGACTTTTGAAGCTGTTGAACAGCGTATTATTATTGATGTAGCGCAAAAGATTCCAGCCATTGAAAAAAGACATTTAGCCCAAGTTAATACCTTAATTTCAACTCGATTAGATGGGTACTGGGCTTCAAAACATAAGCACGATGCTATTGCTCACAAATATAGAAAAGCCTATGCTGCTCTCCAAGCGGCTGTAGATCTCTTTGATTTAAGAAGGCAATACACACAAGGTTTTTACTTTAAGACCTGTGAAGAACTCTATAACGCCTATTTAAAAGAGCTTTATAAATTCGATACAGCTTATCGTTTATATCATGTGGCTGCTGAGCAATCGCACCTTAATGGCTTTCATGCACTGACCCAAGAGATTGAAAAATGTTATGCAAGCTGGTTTATGGGGGCATTGGCACAGAACTGGAGTGAATTAATAGAACGAGAAAACCGTTTAGAAAATTGGTCCATACCAGGGGTCACCAATCAGCAAAAATTTTATGAGGTGCAAGTCAACAGGCTTTTAAATGAAGGGAAAAAGCGTGTCGTTGTGATTATCAGTGATGCTTTTCGCTATGAAGCAGCTCAAGAGCTAGTGCAAAAAGTAAATGAAAACCGTTATTGCAGTGCCTCTATGAAAACCCAGCTTGGTGTATTACCAAGTTATACAACATTAGGAATGGCCTCCTTATTGCCTCATGACTCTTTGGAATATAACCCTAAAACTGCTGGTGTATTGATTGACGGCCAGTCGACTCAGGGTACAACGGATCGTGACAAGATTTTGGCAAATCATGGTGGTATGGCTGTTGCTTTTGATATTGCTGTGTCTTGGTCTATTACCGATGCTCGTGAGAATATCAAAAATAATAAAGTTGTCTATATTTACCATGACAAGATAGATTCAACAGGGGATAAAGCGAGTAGTGAAAGCGGTACTTTTGATGCTGTTGAAACTGCTATTGAGCAGCTTGCGGAGTTAAGTCGTAAAATCGTGACAAACTGGAATACATCAACTGTATTGATTACTGCTGATCATGGCTTTTTGTTCCAGCAGTCGAAATTGAGCGAAGGTGATAGAACAAAACTACTGGAAAAACCATCAAACTTTAAATATAAAAAGCGTTATTTGATTGGACAGAACTTGCCTGACTCGGATCAGGTATGGAAAGGCTTAACAAAGCACACAGCTGGTACAGCCTGTAGTACAGAGTTCTGGATTCCAAAAGGTGCTAACCGTTTTCATTTTGTTGGTGGTGCTCGTTTTGTTCATGGTGGGGCTATGCCGCAAGAAATAGCTGTGCCGATCGTGACTGTTCAACAATTACGAGGTGCCAAGGCCCAAAGTCGTACTAAACGTAATGTCGATGTAATTTCCCCTCGTTCAACATTACGAATGGTAAATTCAATACAAAAATTTGAGTTGATGCAAACAGAGGCTGTGGGTGAGAACTTAAAGCCTGCACTGATTAGCGTGGCTATTTATGACGGTGAAGCTAAAGTGTCCAGTGAAGAAACGCTGACATTTGATTCCGCTTCAGATTCTTATAATGATCGAATAAAAGATGTCAGGCTCTCTCTAATGGGCTCAAACTTTGATCGTCAAAAAGATTATTTTTTAATATTAAAAGACAAAGAACTTGATCATGAAATTCAACGCTATAAAGTCACGATTGATTTAGCAATTGAAGATGATTTCTTTTGATCAGGCTATTGAGCTTTAATAAAAAGATGAAGCCTGTTTCTAGCAAGGTATGGATATGACAACTGATAATGAAAAAGAACTCGATCAATTGCTGAATGAACACTTCGCTGGTCGTGTGGTTCGAAAAGATCTCACAAAACTGATTAAAGAAGGCGCTAATGTGCCTGTATATGTGCTTGAGTATTTGCTTGGGATGTATTGTGCTTCTGATGACCAAGAAGTGATAGAGCAAGGTTTAAGAAATGTTAAAACTGTATTGGCTGAAAACTATGTAAGGCCAGACGAAGCTGAAAAAGTTAAATCATTGGTTAAAGAGCGCGGCAGTTATAAGGTTATTGATCGTGTCACTGTAAAGCTGAATGAGCGTAAAGATAAATACGAAGCATCCTTTAGTAATTTAGGCATTATGAATGCTGAAATTTCATCGGGTATCGTCAAAGAATTTGAAAAGCTGTTGGTCGGTGGTATCTGGGTTATTGCGACCTTAAGTTATTACTACGAAGAAGGGCAGTCAACTTCTCCATTTGGCGTTACTCTTTTAAAACCTATTCAAATGCCAAATATGAATATGGAGGCGCTTTTCAATGGACGTTCCGCTTTAAGAACTCAGCAATGGCGAGAGTGTTTAATTCGATCCATTGGTATGGAGCCTGCAGAGCTGGAAGAAAATGTGCAGTGGCATTTGCTTGCTCGTATGATTCCCTTTGTTGAAAATAATTATAATATGTGTGAGCTTGGGCCTCGTGGTACTGGTAAAAGCCATATTTATAAAGAATGCTCACCCAATAGTATTCTTGTTTCTGGTGGTCAAACTACCGTCGCTAACTTATTTTATAATATGAGTAGTCGCCGCATTGGGCTTGTTGGTCTGTGGGATTTAGTTGCCTTTGATGAAGTGGCTGGCATTTCCTTTAAAGATAAAGATGGCGTGCAAATCATGAAGGACTATATGGCCTCTGGCTCTTTTGCTCGTGGTCGAGAACAAATGGAAGCCTCTGCTTCAATGGTCTTTGTTGGTAATATCAACCAGAGTGTAGAATCTTTAGTAAAAACAAGTCATTTATTAGCGCCTTTTCCTGAGGCTATGATTGACTCTGCATTTTTCGACCGCTTCCATGCATACGTGCCTGGATGGGAAATCCCTAAAATGCGTCCTTCCTTTTTCACGAATCGGTACGGTTTAATTGTTGATTATTTAGCTGAATTCTACCGGGAAATGCGCAAAAGAAGTTTTTCTGATGCTTTAGACCAGTACTTTAAATTAGGTAATAATTTAAATCAGCGTGATGTCATTGCTGTTCGTAAAACTGTATCAGGATTAGTTAAGCTTTTATTTCCTCATGGCCAATACACTAAAGAAGATATTCGCCCATGTTTAGAATATGCGCTGCAGGTACGAAGACGAGTTAAAGAGCAATTGAAAAAGATTGGTGGCATGGAATTTTATGATGTGCACTTTAGTTATATTGATAATGACACGCTCGAAGAGCATTTTGTCTCTGTCAAAGAGCAGGGCGGTAGTGGCCTAATTCCTGAAGGCCCTGGAAAACCAGGCTTTTTGCATACAATTGGTTTAAGTAATAAAGGCATGCCAGGGCTTTATAGACTCGAATTGCAAGTCACAAAAGGCTCCGGCAAACTTGCTACATCGGGTTTATGGAATTCAAGTGCTGCAAAAGAGCAGGTTAAAATTGCCTTTGATTACTTTAAAGCCAATGCTTCCAGGATTACAGCAGGTAAAAAAGTCAGTGAGCATGATTTTCATTTACATGCGGTTGAATTGCAAAATACAGGGCCTTTTACTCATTTAGCTCTATCAAGTTTAGTGGCTTTTGCTTCTGGCTTATTAGGCAAGCCTGCTCAAAGCCAGATGGTTGTGCTTGGGGATATGAGTCTTGGTGGTACGGTAACCCCCGTTGAAAACTTGGCTGAATGTTTGCAAGTTGCATTTGATGCTGGCGCTAAAAAGGTGGCTTTACCTATGAGCAGTGCTATGGATATTCCAACAATACCTGCTGAATTATTTACTAAATTTCAAACAAGCTTTTATGCTGATCCTGTAGATGCAGTGTTCAAGGCGTTGGGTGTTGATTAGGTATTGTTAACTGTTTAAACTTGATGGCGCTTGAAATGAATAATACCCATACACAGAACTTTGTATTGCACCTTAGGATCAGGAGTAGCATGAAATGCCATCCAGAAACATATATCAAATTAAAATCTCTCTTTCAAACTCTAAACCACCAATCTGGAGACGGTTGCTTGTATGGGGCGATATGAGTTTGCCAAAACTGCATTTAGCCATACAGATAGCAATGGGCTGGTGTAATGGCCACCTGCATCAATTTATCAAAAACGACAGATTTTATGGTGTGATTGATGACGAGTTTCCAGATCCTTTTGGTGATACAGAAGATGAAACTCAGTTCAAACTATGCGATCTCATTAAAAAAGAAAAAGATGTTGTGCTTTATGAATACGACTTTGGTGACTCGTGGATGCATAAAATAACCTTGGAAAAGGTACTTAAGCCAGATCCTGCTTTAACATATCCTCTTTGCATCAAAGGTAAGAAAGCCTGTCCACCTGAAGATTCTGGCGGTATTTGGGGTTATTATAATATGTTGAATGTTATAGCTGATGAAACAAATGAAGACTACGAAGAGTATGCTGAATGGTTAGGTGATGCGTTTGATCCTGAATACTTTAGTGTGAGTGAAGTGAATGAAGAGCTTCAAAATTCTTTTACCAAGAGTTGTGTTGTAAACTAAAAAGAGTGCTCTACGCATAGACGTAAGCAACTGAAGAAAACGGACAAATTATATGAGCCCTACAATATACCCATAGCGTTTGAATTTTAGGTGTCTCTCTTTCCACATGAAGGTGCTTTATACACCTAAAACTCAATCGCTGTGGGTATAGATATTGATTTAAGTGATAAGTTTGTTCGAAATTATGAGAGATTTCCGTTAACTGCGCGTAATTCTGATATTGAATTATAAGGCTCTCGTTTATGATTATAAAAACCTGCTTAATTTTAATGCTCTAAAATTGTCGGACATAAATATGACTAAAAAAGTGACCCTTGTCGAACTTAAAAAACATTTACGTAAAAAAGAACACAATGAACTTGTTGAAGAGATAGCCGATCTCTATAAAAAATTTACAGTTGTGAAGGAGTACTACCAAGCCTCTTTTTTTAATGATGACGAGGCTGTATTGAAAAAATACAAGTCGATTATTGATACCGAGTTTTTAGGTGGCGCTAGATCACTTCCAAAAATGAGGTTGTCAGTTGCTCGTAAGGCAGTCACTGATTATAAAAAAGTATCCTGTTCTGATACTGGACTGGCCGATATTATGCTCTACTATGTCGAAGCTGGTATTGATTGCTCTAACACCTATGGTAATCCCTACGAACAGTTTTATATAAGCGTAGATCGCATGTTTGAATCTGCAATCAAACTTATCCATGAAAAGGAGTTGCTGAATCAGTTTGAAACGAGAATAAAAGCTGTTGTGCACAATTCTGTTGATTCAGGTTATGGGTTCGACGATTTATTGGAAGAGTTGTATGAGATCTAGTGGATTTAAATTAATACGGACAGCGTTTAGCAGGACTGTTTCAATGAGATTTCATAGGCTGACCATCTATGTTACAATACTCGCATTCGTTATGAGCATTTAAATTTCTAAAAGCAAAACCGCCGCACTGGCATCAGGTTGGTCGGGTCTTCTTAAGCATGTCCGAAGTAGAGTTAATAGCTCTTAAAAAGATTTTTTAGATCTTCCGCTGTCAGTTTTAAACCACCACTTCCATCTTCGGCAAATAAGCCTTCCGTGAGCGCTGCTTTTTTCTCTTGCATTTCTTGGATGGTTTCTTCGACGGTGTTAACAGCCTGCATTTTGTAGACAAAGACTGTATTTTTTTGGCCATAGCGGTGTGCTCGATCGGTTGCTTGGTTTTCGACAGCGGGATTCCACCAAGGATCATAGTGAATGACTGTGTCAGCAGTGGTTAAATTTAAACCTGTTCCACCAGCTTTTAAGCTAATCAGAAATACCGGTACACGTCCGCTTTGAAAACGCTCGACCTGTTTATCTCTGTTGGTCGTAGCGCCGGTCAGTTTGGCGTAGCCTATATTGCGATCTTTGAGTTCGTTTTCAATTAGTGTCAACATTTTTGTAAATTGTGAGAAGATGAGGATCTTTCGACCTTCATCAATCATATTGGGCAGCATCTCCATGAGCATTTCCAATTTAGCGGACTGACCATGAGCTGCCTTTGCCGAAGGTAGCGAAATTAATCGAGGATCGCAGCAGACTTGTCTGAGCTTGAGCAAAGCATCCAAGATAATAATATGACTTCTTGCTAATCCTTGGGCTTGGATGGCGTCGCGTACTTTCGCTTCCATGGATAGTCGGATGCTTTCATAGAGATCTTGTTGTTTGCCTGAAAGTTGTACTCGGCAAAAAATGATATTTTTTTCTGGCAAATCTTGCAACACGTCTGCTTTTTGACGGCGAAGCATAAAAGGTTTTACGCGAGATGATAACATCTGACGACGATCTTGATGATCTTCTCTTTCAATTGGATTTTTATAAACTGCTCTAAAGTGTTGTGAGTCTCCCAAAAATCCTGGCATGATAAAATGAAATAACGACCAGAGTTCACCCAGATGGTTCTCCATGGGTGTGCCCGTTAAGCAAAGGCGATGTTTGGCTTTTATTTGGTGAGCTATCTGTGTTGTTTTTGCTTTGTGGTTTTTAATATATTGTGCTTCATCTAAAATGAGGTAGTAAAATTCATGTTGCAACAGGAGCTTCTTATCTCGCATGAGCAATGTGTAAGTTGTCAAAATAATATCGTGTTGCTCTATAGTGTCCGAAAATTCGTGCCGGTTATTCCCATGATGGATGAGTACTTTGAGGTGAGGCGTGAAATTGGCTGCTTCTTTTTTCCAGTTATACATTAGGCTGGTTGGTGCGATAATGAGACTTGGATGCTGCATTCGTCGGCGATTTTTTTCAATACTGAGATGCGCAAGAGTTTGGACTGTTTTTCCAAGCCCCATATCATCGGCCAAAATACCACCAAAACTGTTTTCCCGTAAAAACTGCAGCCAGTTGACGGCCTCACTTTGGTAGGGACGAAGCTGGGCTTTAAAGCTTTTTGGAGGTTTCACTGTTTTGATACTTTTAAACTCGTTAAGTTTTTGACCAAGCTTGAGCAACGTATCGTCGCCAGTCCAACGCATTTTGGCTGACTCAAATGCCTTACGTATTTCGTGGATTAGTGCTGCATGGCGCTTGGTCAGTGAGACGTCGGTACTATTGTTATTACCTTTGCCTTTGGTTTCTGAATTGTAAAGCTCAAAAAGCACATTGATGATCGGTTTGATACGTGAGTAAGGTGCTTCAATGATGGTATTATGAGTGACAGGGAGATGCACAAGGCTATCGTCGTCCATTTCGGCAAAATCTTCAGGGCCCATTGCTGAAATCAGTTTTGAAATGGCAGGAAGAACATCAATGATCGCACCATTGAGTTCGATGCCAATGCTTAAACCAAAATAATCGTAATCAGATTCAGCCTTGAGTTCTGAATACCATTCTAAATTCTCGTCAGAGTAAATTTCCGCAAAATTGTCATGTTCACGAATGATTTTCCAGCCAAGTTGTTGCAGTTCATCAAGTGCATGAATTGAAAAATCGATAAAATCTCCAGAATCTACGAGCGATTGAATGATTGCAATTTCTGACTGCTGCGAAGAAACTTTGCCGTGAGGTTGCTCTGGTGCTTCAAGGAGATCCATAAATTCTGTTAATTGAAATAGCCATCGCTTTTCAATCTCAAAGTCTCGGTTGAACTTATAGATCTGGCCATCTTTCATATACATGACTTCGTCGGTGATATTTTTGCGATTGAACGGAACAATATGACCGTCATACTCAAAGCTCACTTCGATGGTCGGTAATGACCTTGTGTAAAATGATACGTTGTAAATTTTTGCCATTAAACCTTCTATAGGCACATCGGCAAGAAATGTCGGCGGAATAAAAATGTCTTTGATATCTACTGTGAGCACAGGTACGATATTATTTATTTGCTGTTTTGTTGGCTGCGTTAAGCGCTGCGGTGCAATTTGAGGTATTGATGTTAGTGCGATCAGCTGGTCTGCAACTTGTTGCGTAGCTTCTGGTGGTATATCTGGTGCCTGCAATAAATGCTGTAGGATTTCAGGAGTGATGTCTGTCTCGAGTTGCCCAAGCGTTTTATGTGCTTGGTTAAAATACCAAATGCTGTCTAAAAAGACTAATTTGACCTGAGAGTTAGAGACAGTTAGTTCAAACTTTTGGTGGGCGTTTGGTAACAGTTTCCAGCTGACTGTAGGCGATAAGGGTTCACCCAGTTGCAAAGGCTGAGAAAGTTCTTTATCAGTGAAGCATCGCCCTGTTTTCAGCAAGTCTTTGAGGTTTTGTGAGGCTTTTTGGCCCTGAATACAGAGATTGTCTCTATTGGAGGATATGTTGGAATGTATTAGACTTTCAAACTGTAAGGTGGCAAGTAGATTTGTATCGTCTGCTTGCACGTAATTTTTCAACGTGGTGCTTGAAGGCGAGACTTGTCGAAGCTTGCCGTAGCCTCCTGCTTTTAAAACCCGAGAAACATTTAGTTCGATTGGGATTGTTGTTGCTGCAGATGAAATCTGTAACACATACAGCAGATGTTCGTTGACGTGCCTTTTGGCGCTTTGCATTGTACCAAGATTGCTTTGAGTAGTACTTGTAGTGCCAAGTGCAGAGAGCCAATGGCCTAAAGCAGAGTCTTGAGTATTGATATGACTGGCAGGCGCTGCATTAGATGTACTGTGAAGCGGCAACTGTGGCGAATGATGCGTGGTTATCTCAGGGAATCTCCTTTCAGCATTTGCTTGTAGCAGCGAAGCCACCGCGTGCTTGCAGTTAAAATTGACAGGACATGAACAGTCTCCTGATACATCCATGTCTTCCCAGTTAATGCTGACTGTGGTTCTATATGGCCGATTTTGTGAGCCACGGACTGAAGACTTCAACTGTGTGTTTGTTTCAGTGAATGTGCAAGTTACAATCGTTGCTTGACCATTGTTAAAGTAGCGACGGCCTCGAGTTATCGTATTATCATTAAAGTTTTCTAATAGTAATGCGGAAATCAATGAGGTTGCAGTGCTTTGCATAAGAGTGGCCTGTAACAATTGAATAAATGCCTTGCTAGGGGCATGGTAGTAAGTTTTTTAAATTCGCTATCGCTCGACTTTACTTTTATCCGTGTATTTTATCCTTGATATCCCTTAAAACCCCATCCAATCCAAGCTCTTTGGATCAACTTTTTTGCATACTGCGATTAAGCTTTTTGCTCTTTTTTGTGAGCAATGGGCCTCACATATTTCTTCGTTGATGATTTCGAGCAATTCATTGAAGGTTTCATCGCTACCTTCAAGAATCCAGCCTTTGTCTGTGGGTTTAGCGCACATAATCAAGTAGTGGACATTTTCCGGCCGGCCATAGATGTGATCCAAGGCATTATACTGAGTTTTGGTAAGCGTAATTTTCATAAGTTTGAACTGTAAAAATGAGCATTAAAATTTTGTATTAGATTGTCATCTGGCAGCCGTAGTGCTTATTTTGAGAGCACTCAAGTGTGGTGTCAATAGCTAGTCTATTCCAATATGATACGTCTCTTAGGTTTAAAGCTTTAGCTTCTTAAAAATAAATTCAGGCACATGCTGAATAATCAGCATAATGTAGCGCCAGAACCATGGTGTGTAGACAATATTTTTGTCTTTTTCAAAAGCAGACATAATATCTTTAGCGACATCTTCAGGTTGAGCCCAAAGTGCGCCTTTAGGAATATGTGCAGTCATTGGTGTATCGACAAAGCCAGGTTTGATTGTAATAACATGCACATTTGAAGCTTGAAGACGGTTGCGAAGACCTGCTGCAAAAGTTGTCACCATAGCCTTACAAGCACCGTAAATATAATTACTTTGACGGCCACGATCACCAGCAACAGAGCTTATAATTGCAATTTTACCTGCTTTTTGTGCTTCCATTGCATTTGCAATTGATGTAGCAAGGCTAATTGTGTTAAGCGCATTATCTTTAATGCATTGCTCTGTTAAAGCATAGTTTTTTTCAATATCACGTTGCTCAGGTAAAGTGCCTTGCGCAATAAGAACACGGTCATATTGTCCAATTTCAGCAAGAATACCTTGTAGTAACTCTTCGTGCTTATCAAACGCATTTAAATCTTGAACGTGAATACTCACTTGGCTTGCACCTAAAGTAACAAGATGAGATTTAATCTGTTCAAGCTTTTCTTGGTTGCGGCCAACAAGTGCAAGTGCATAACCATGCTTGGCATGTTCACTGGCAACAGCTTGAGCAATTGCTGATGTTGCACCAAAAACAACACAGCTTTTTTGATGAAGTTTTGCAGAAGTTGTAGTTTCTGTTGTCATTGTTTGTCCTTAATTATGCAGAAGTACCAGTTACTCGACGCCAGAAGCTTGAGCTGAAAGCTGGATCAATAAATTGACTAAAGTGTTCCCAGTTTGGATAAAATGTTGCAAAAGATTCAGCAGACATTCGTGCATCTTTTGCAGGATAAACTCGGCCTTTGGCATCTCGAACTAAAGCATCAAGCTCATTTAAAAGCTTTAATGTTTCGCCGCCTTTGTTTGGGAAATCTAGCGCAAAGGTGAAACCTTCCATTGGGAATGACAGCATGCCTGGAGATTGAATATCACCAAATTCTTTCAATACAGTTAAGAAAGAACCACCATCTGAATGCGCAATTTTTGTCATGATCTCGCGCATAATTTCTGGCTCAGATGGAACTGCGCACTGGTATTGATAAAAACCACGACGGCCGTAAATTTTATTCCATGTCCCAATGCCATCTAGAGGGTAGAAGTATGGATTATAATGCTGAACACTTTGTTTGTATGGTGTACGTTGTTGGTTTAAATATAAAAAATTAAACGCTTTAATGCTTAATGGGTTTAATGCAATATTTGGAAACTCAACTGGAATAGAAAGCTTTGGAGCTTGATTGGCATAAGGGTCTTGGCCACTTGAATGCGGTAAGTCGCGATGGTTTGCTGCTAAAAATAAACCTTGGCCTAATTTATCGCCTTTAGCTAAAGCATCTACCCATGCCACTGTGTATTCATATTCATCTGCAGCACGCTTCGATAACTCACAAAATTCATCAAAATTTTTATAGCGGAAAGAGTCAACATCCATCCAAGGTGTTCTGATTTTTTTGAGCTGAATGGCTCCAGCAGTGATAAAACCAGTTAAGCCTAGTCCACCAATAGTGGCTTTATATAAATCAACATTATCTAATGTTGAGCACTTTAAGTATTGGCCATCTGATCTGAGCAGATAGAACCATGGTGTATGGCAGCCAAAAGTACCAGCGCTATGATGGTTTTTACCATGCACGTCGTTTGCAACAGCACCGCCATAAGTCACGTTTTTCGTACCTGGTGTGACTGGTAAAAACCAACCGCGAGGCACTGCAAACTCAAGAATCTGCTTAAGCGTGACGCCAGCTTCAACTTCTAAAAGACCAGTCTTCGAATCAAAATGAATAAAGCGAGTAAGTTGCTTAGATGAGACAAGTACACCGTCTTTATTTAAGCAGGAATCGCCATAACTACGGCCCAAACCGTATGGCAAATAGGAATGCTGGTCTTCAGCAAGAGCAGGGAGTGTTGATGTACGCCAGGACAATGATGTCACTGGTTGGTGCCACTGAAACAAGCGGCCCCATGCTAAATTTTGTGCCATTGAATCTCTCTTATTACAAAATGCATTTCAATATAGAGATTAAAAAAGCAATCTGTTGAAGATAGTGTGAAAAATAGGTTTCTTACTCATCTTTATTGCAGATTGCTTTTAGTTAAACAGTTATGCGAAAGCCGCAATAATAAGAATAGCAAGGCAAATACCACCTGCAGCCCAAGTAAAGCGGTCTTTAATTGCATATTCAACTGGATCTTCATCAACTTGCCCGCGAGCGGTGAGCACCCAAATACGGGTGATCCACACTGTTAGGATAGGGCAAATTAACCAGAGAATTTGAGGCTTATCATAGAGAAGGCTCACTTCTGGGCTATGGATATATAACGAGATAACCAGTATTGCTAGGTAACCAGATGCTGAACCTAGGCTTTGTAATACAGGCAGGTCAGCTACTTCATAACCACGGCCTTCTACAAATGTTTTATTTTGCTCTACTAATTTTTGCAACTCACTGACTCGTTTGACTAGGCCTAAGCTGAGGAAAATAAATAAAGAGAATGCAAGTAACCAGAAGGATACTGTTACACCAATAGCCGCAGCACCAGCAAGCACGCGAATAGTGTAAAGCATTGCAAGGCTCACTACATCAAGTGATTGTAGTCGTTTGAAGCTTAAAGAGTAGGTGAGTGTGAGCACTAGATAGCTAAAGAGAATAAAGAAAAACTCAAACGGCATGAAAATAAGTGCCGATAAGAATGAAAAACCGAGCATTGCAGCTGCAGCCATAGCGCCTTTATTAATTGGTATAGCACCAGATGCAAAAGGGCGGTTGCATTTTGTGTGATGGTTACGGTCCGCTTCAAGGTCAAGAAGGTCATTAATAAAGTAAGTCGCAGAAGCGCAAATACTCATAATGATAAAGGCAAAAATAGCCGAGCCGATAGCTGCGCTGGATGTAAACATGTGAGCTGTCATGAGCGGGACGAAGATCAGTAGATTTTTCATCCATTGATGCACTCGAAGTGCCTTACGAATAACTTTAAAGTTGATTTTGTATTGTGGTGGGAAGACACGCTCTACAGCAAGAGCTGTATTCTGTGCAGCTGAAATCACTGCTCCTGAAGCGTTAACAACAATGGCATGGCGTGCAAACTTCCAAACGTTAGCATCAACGCTATGATTGCCCGCATAGTCAAAGCCACGCTCACCATATTCTTCTACAAGTCTATTTGCTTTATTATGGCTTGTGCAGTTTACAAGTGGTGTAGTTGCAATCACTTCATCAAATAATTGAATATGTTGTGCAAAAGCATTGGCATACTTTTCATGTGTGCCTGTTACAAGAACAAGTCGTCGACCATTTGCTTTTTCTGTTTCAAGCCATGCTTTAAAGTCGTTGTGTAAAGGAAATCGATCTACTGCTAAGTCACAGTGCTTGGCAAGCTGGTTTTTAAGGAAGGCTTTACCTTTAAAAAACCAAAACGGCACCATAAAGGCCATTAACCAATTTTGTTTGATAAGTTGCGCCACACTTTCATAAAGTGTGTCTGTCAAAATTAAGCTGCCATCTAAATCAACACAAAGAGGGACTTGCTTATCACTTGCGCTTGCTTGAACATCAGCATTGTTCAAATGTTCTTGACCAGTTTCTTTCATACTTAAACCTGTTCCAATTTCCTTTTTGCGGCTGTTATTGTATCGCTACACTGTCGCATCACTGTGATCAGTTTCTGTTTTTTTGGGTGCATGGCTTGAGACCACTTCGAGGTAACACATGACAAGAATACCTATGAGTACCGCAAACCAAAGCGTTGCTATACGGCAAATTAATGTTGCAGCTACGCTATCCGCATCTGAAACGCTCAAAGCCATTAAAAGTAGATGCATTGTGATCTCTGCACCACCAAGGCCACCAGGTAAAAACGATAATGCCCCTACCAGCATTGCTGCAGAGTAGATTGCTGCAACCATATATCCATTTAAGTCATAACCTAAAAGATCAATGAGGTATACAAAGCCAATTGCTTCTGCTCCCCATGACATAATACCTAAAGCGCATCCGATCAAAAGTGGTTTTGCAGCCAGGAGTTCCTTGGTTCTTTCGCATGTCTCAGCACCAAAATGGCAAATTTTACCAATGAGCTTACCTTCTGATTTTTTTGCGTAGTGATTCAGCACTTTAATTGTCAGCGGTTGTTGAATAAGAATAATCGCCACAGTGCATATAACGGCTGTGAGAATAATAACCCATCTGTATTCTTCAAAAGTCCAGATTCCTAGAAGGGCTATAAACCAGACGGCAAGTAAATCTAAAAGTCGTTCAGTCAAAAGAATTGCAATGGCATGCTTAAACGGCACTTTATATGGCTTTAAGTAGATATAGCGGATAGATTCGCCAGCTTTGCCAGGTGTTGTTGTTAGCGCAAAACCTGATAGGTAGTAAAGAAGGTTCGGAAGAGTGGGGACCTTGTCGCCTATATGCTTCATCATCCAGTGGTAACGTGCAAATCGCAATAAATAATTCACTAAGCTCAATGCAAGTAGAACAATACAGCCTTGGATGCCAATTTTATTCAGAGCATTCCCAATTTTTGTAGGATCAGATAATCCAACCCAAAGCCCGTAAGCTGCTGAGCTCAGTACGATAGAAAGAAGTAGTGCTCTTAATTGTTTCTTATTCACATTAGATCCGCTTTAATAAATAAACCTTGCCAGAAAAGCTAGTTACTGTTTTTGATTGCTTGCGTGATAGTGGGTGGCAGGCTAACTCAACTGAATATAATACGTGGACTTTTGATGCTAAGGGTGTTGCCTATTATTTCGTCTTTGCTCTTTTTAGGCGCAAAAGTCGAGACATATTATCACAAACGAAAATATCCGTAAAAGTAAATAGATAGAGTCGGTAACGCTGTAACTTAAGATTGACTCTCAAAAGAAAATTTTGTTTGAAAATACACTAGATTAAGAAACGAGAGGATGGACAGATATGAAAAGGTGCCAAATAACATAAGTGTTTGACACCTTTACTTTATAACTTAACTCAGTTTGAGAGAGTCAAATTATTTACAAAATTAAGAGTAAGCTCTTTGATTTTGTCTTGGTGGACGGCTTTCACGTGGGTGAGCCTTGTTCACACGGATTGTACGACCGTTAACTTGTTGGTTGTTTAGGCCTTCAACAGCTGCATCGCCTGCTGCTTCTGAACCCATTTCAACAAAGGCAAAACCTTTAGAACGGCCTGTTTCACGGTCCTTAACGATATGGACACGGACAACTTCGCCATGTTGTTCGAAGATTTGTTGAAGATCTTCTTCAGTCATGTTGTAGGAAATATTACCAACATACAAATTCATGAAAACGCTCACTTAGAAACTAGAATTGCTGAAAACTCGCTACTTAAACTCTTTACCTTGTCAGCAAATCACTTGCTCAAAAGCTATCAAATAAAGCATTTGTTGCTTCTAAAAACCAGATCGATACTGATGTCTATTAACATTGAGAGCTTTCAATACGTCGAAGGACAGTCAATATTTAGGTACACCCTAGGATAGGGTTGAGTAGCACCCGATCAAATTGCCAAGACTACTCATATTTTTTTTGTATGGGCAGGAACAAAATGTCGTAGGAACACAGTGTCATAGTTCTATTTGAAAAGCAAGAAAAAAAGCTGAAAAAATAATGAAGTTGGCGTGGAAAAGTATTGACTTTTTTGGATTGATCAGGAAGTGTTCTGCGGACTTGTTAACAGCAGTGCTGTATAACCCTTAAACAGGGCTCTAAGTGGTATTGTGAGTACAAATACTAGTAAATCATTGACCAATATGCAAGCATGGTGTTATAAGTTATTGATATTAAAAGGAAAATAAAAGAAGGTTAAAAAATAGC
This sequence comes from Gammaproteobacteria bacterium UBA6940, assembly GCA_002450655.1. Taxonomy (GTDB): domain Bacteria; phylum Pseudomonadota; class Gammaproteobacteria; order Pseudomonadales; family UBA6940; genus UBA6940. The sequence goes on from DJZY01000102.1 coordinate 34,467, forward strand.
CAATTTGTCTTAGAAGCCCTGTTTTTTGCTGTTTTTCGTATGTTTTAAATGGGTTTTCCACAAAGTTATCCACAGGAACTGTGGAAAACTTGTCAGAAAATTGTCATATTTTTTTCCAGTAAAAACTTGACAATTTTAATCTTACCGACTTGTTGGTATAGCAAGAGGCCGTCACGCTTTATCTTGTCAGTCTGTATAACCCATCTCACCGCTTATAACGTAAATCGATCGAAATATAAACAAATGATTTTTTGCATCATCTCGAAAATCCATTCGTTATATTGACCGACGGTTTTTATTCGAACTTGCCAAGTTTTAATCCTAATGCCACCATAAGGTATAAACTTTTTACATCCCTCTTTAGGCTTTTCATTTGAGAAAGGATTTTCAACTGTATGTCTTCTAATCAAAACCTCCCATTACTTTCATCTCCTTTGACGATTAAGAGTAAAACGCTTAAAAATCGAGTCATCATGGGGTCAATGCATACTGGACTTGAAGAGGCGCCACAAGGGTTTGAACGCTTGGCTGCTTTTTACGAAGCCCGTGCTAAAAACGATGTAGCTTTAATTGTGACAGGTGGTATTTCTCCTAATGAAGAGGGAAGTGTCATGGCTGGTGCAGCAAAAATGATCTCAGATAAAGATGTGGAACACCACTCTCTAGTCACTCAGACTGTCCATAAACATAACGGTCTTATTTGCATGCAGATTCTTCATGCTGGTCGTTATGCATTTCACCCGAAACTTGTAGGGCCGAGCGACGAGCAGTCTCCAATAACACCGTTTAAGCCTAAAGCTTTGAGCTCTGATGAAGTTGAAAAGCAAATTCAAGACTTTATTCAAGCAGCAGTTTTAGCAGAAAAGGCTGGGTATGATGGTGTGGAAGTGATGGGCTCTGAAGGCTACTTCATCAATCAGTTTGTGGCCAGTCGAACAAATACTCGTACAGATAAGTGGGGTGGTACTTTTGAGAACCGAATTTCTTTGCCGCTTGAAATAGTCAAAGGTATTAGAGCAGCAACAAATCCTAACTTTATTATTATCTTCAGAATTTCAGTATTAGATCTTGTCGAAAATGGTTCTACTCTAGAAGAAACTCTCATCTTTGCTAAAGCGCTTGAATCTGCAGGTGTTGATATTCTAAACACAGGGATTGGTTGGCATGAAGCTCGTATTCCAACTATTGCCACGATGGTGCCTCGTGCAGCTTTTACTTGGGCTTCCAAAAAATTAAAAGCTGCTGTCCCTTGCCCTGTGATTACATGTAATCGTATAAACGACCCTCTTGTTGCAGAGCAAATTCTTGCAGACGGCCATGCTGATATGATCTCAATGGCTCGACCATTTTTAGCGGATGAAGCTTTGATGTCTAAATCTTTGCAAGGTGACTTCTCTGCAATTAATACATGCATAGGCTGTAACCAAGCATGTTTAGATCATACATTCCAAGGCAAACTGACCTCTTGTCTTGTAAACCCTCGTGCCTGCCATGAAACTCTTATACCCTTGGTGCAAGCAGAGCAGCCGCAAAATATTGCAGTGGTTGGTGCTGGGCCTGCAGGCTTGTCTTGTGCTGTTGCAGCTGCAGAGCGAGGCCATAAGGTTACCTTATTTGAAGCTCAATCTGTGATAGGTGGCCAGTTTAACTACGCCAAAAAAATTCCTGGTAAGGAAGAGTTTTACCAAACAATACGTTATTTTGAGGATCGCTTAGTGCATTTTAAAGTGGATGTTCGTCTCAACACCAAGGTCGATATCGACATGCTGCAAGCCGGCGAATATGATCATGTGGTTGTTGCCTCTGGTGTTATACCTCGAACACCTCAGATTGAAGGTATTAATCATGAGAAAGTTGTTGGTTATCAAGATGTCTTTCATGGTGCTGAGTTAGGGCATAAAATTGCAGTCATTGGTGCTGGTGGTATAGGTTTTGATATTGCTGAATATTTAAGTCACGATCCAACTGATTGGCAAGATTCCCCTGATAGAGCTGCAGATATTCAACACTTCCTGCAAGAGTGGGGGATTGACGATACATTAAAGGCCCGTGGTGGGGTTGAAGGTGTTAAGCCAAATATTTCCTCAAGCTATCGTGAAATCTTCTTGTTGCAGCGCAAAACAACGAAGATGGGCGAGGGCCTTGGTAAGACAACTGGATGGATTCATCGAGCCAACCTCAAGAAACGAGGTGTGCATATGATCACAGGTGTTGAGTATGTCAAAATCGATGATCTGGGTTTACATGTGAATATTGATGGGCACCAGCAAGTATTGCCAGTTGACTCTGTTGTTGTCTGTGCTGGGCAGGACTCTGTGCGTGACATAGTTGAAGCCATTGATAAAGCAGAAATGTCTTACACCATTATTGGCGGAGCGGATAAAGCTGCAGAGCTTGATGCAAAGCGTGCGATTAAACAAGGCGTATTGTTAGCAGCAGGTTTTTGATCCAGTTAAGCATAAAAAAGGCCGTTATCGAACGGCCTTTTTTATGCTTAACGTATCTCAGTACTCTTAGTTTCTTTGTACTGTCTGTGGCTCTACTGAGTTGCCACCTTGTGACTGATAGTCATTTTGAAAACCGTAGCTATCATCAGAGACAGGTTTGGTTTCATAACCTGGGTCAATCGTATTCATTTCTTGGCTTGGATCATTCACAGCAGCTGGTTCTTCAGTATAAAAGCCTGATGTGGGTTGCTGTGTTGTTGTCCCTTGATAGCCGGAGTCCGAATACTGGTCTTCTTGAGCAGGAGATTCATTAGCTATAGGAAGGTAGTCAACTTCTTGTGGCGGTGTGTAGTTATACTCGTTTGACAGCTCTTCTTGTTGAGTCTCAAATGTATCTGCTACAGGACGAGTTGCTGATTTCTTTTTAGATGATGGTGGTGTAGAAACAATAGCACGACCGTTGTTATCAACTGTTTCGATCAAAGAGATCACTTTCTTCGCACCAGGAATACGACTTGCAACATAAATTGCATTTTTAGCTTCTTGTGGTGTCATTACACCCATTAAATAAACATATCCAGCAAAGCTACGAACTTTTGTTTTTGATGCAGGGGCATTAGATGTAAGGGTGAGTTGTGATTTTACTTTTGTTGTAAGCCAAGCATCATACCAATAGTTACTTATTGTTGTTTCTTGACCATTCGAGATTTCAAGATGAACTTGTCTAACGCCAGGTGTTGAGCTTGCTATTTCTACAGCCTTATCGATAAAGCTTTGATCAGGCACTCGACCAGTGAGAAGTACAATTTTATTGTAGGCATCGACCTGCACCATTGACGCAAACTGTTCGTTGATAGTTCGTAATTTACTTTCAATGCGACCAACAATTGCATTGTCATCGATTGCTGTTCCGAGGGATCTTTTTGCGTAGATGTTTTCTTCATCACCACTTTGAGAGTGACTAATTACCGTACTACAGCCGACTAATAAGGAGCCTACACAGGTCATTAGAATTATTTTTAATGTGAGTCGTGCCATAAAGACCTCTTGGAATAAATATTGAAATTCAAACTCGAAGAACCACTGCCCATTCACTTCATATAATAGGTGATGTTTATAATCGGTTACTTTGAGTGGCTACCATGCCTTTCTATTAAAATATCAGGAGCATGCGTGAAAGAAAAGGCTAAGAGCATATCCTTTTGATTCAGCAACAATAATGCCATGCTCAAGCTGTTGCTTAAGGATATTATTGTTAAAAACCTTGTTTGGCTTTATGTGCTCAGCTTTAAAGCTGAGCTTATAGGTCTTTAACCACCAAAAAGCTGACGATCAATGTAGTCGCAAAGGCAGTGAATAAGAAGTAGATGGACTTCTTGAATACGTGCTGTTGAGTTATCAGGCACTCTAAGTTCAATATCTTGGCCATGAATTAAGCGTTGAACATCGCCACCGTCTTTACCTGTAAAGGCAATAACGTGCATTTGGCGATCGTGAGCAGCTTGAATCGCTTGAACGATGTTGCTTGAACGGCCACTTGTTGTAAATACCATTAATACATCATTTGGATGACCGATTGCTCTAATCTGCTTTGAGAATACTTCAGAATAACTGTAGTCATTTGCAATAGATGTAATTGTTGCTGTATCACTGACCAAAGAAATAGCAGGTAGAGAAGGGCGCTCGCGCTCAAAACGGTTTAACATTTCCGAGGAAAAGTGCTGTGCATCTCCAGAGGAGCCACCATTACCACAAGTAAGAATTTTGCCTTCTTGCAGCAGTGTTTGCGTTAAAAGATCACCTGCTTCAATCACGAGCCTTGGTAGGTCTTCCTTTGCCGCTAGCTTTGCATTGATACTTGCATCGAATAGTGAATGAATATGACTCAATGAATCTGTAGTCATGAGTTTTCCTCTTAAAATTAAGTGTATGTCCAAGCAGAAACAGTTTTTATTGATCAGGAATCTCGCCGAGTATTCGAAGTTCTGCTGCTCGATAGCGTTATAGTATCGTAAAACGCCTTTAAAAACAGTGTTGAATCCAGTCTATATAAAAACCCTCAAAAGCATAACCTGAGCTGAATGCATCTGACAATCTGTCTAAAGTTTTGTTTTTTTTCTGACCGAGTGTACCTGATTGTTGTGCCAATGGCGATGCATCCAAGGGAAGCATACCAATTGCATCAAAACGAAAAGGCATATTATTCAAAGGAGGGTTTTCTTCTAAGAAGAGAGAAGCTGAGTTTTGAATTCGTCTAATTTGAGCTGGCTTTATATGTTCTAAGGGGGAGCCATACTCATCTGATTCTCGAAACTTAACCTCTACGAATACGAGTTCAGCCTGCGCTGAAGTTTTATCTATTGCGATAATATCAAGTTCACCACCATTCCAGTACAAATTACGGTAGTGTATTTCTAAACCTTGAGAACTTAAGAAGCGGCAGGCCGCTTCTTCATAAATATTGTACGTTTTTTTGGACTTCATTCTTGGTCAGATTCAATTGGGATAACTTGGCCCTTTTTAAATTCTGCCCATGATAGCTCTCGATAGACTTGGCCGGTAGATGTTACTTGAAGATCGCCAGTTGTGCCTTCGACTTCTGATGAAGAAATATGCTTGAGTATTGGGAATTCACGCATAAGTTTAAAGGAGTCTATACCAAGAGCATGTAGACGTTTAAACTGGCTTTGTGCATTTGGGATATTCTGTTCAAAAACGGCTTTCATCTCTTCGTCAGGATGGAGAATCCATGGAATATCGACGAATTTAATATTTTCAAGATCTTTATCAAATTGTGGCTGGCTTGATCCTGAGTATAAGTGCGATGTTGCTAGAACAGGAATATTTTGACCATAGTGATAGTTTATAGTTGGCTTCAACTGGCGAGCTTCGTTAGGAGACGCGAGTAGAAATATAAAGTCAACATCTTGGCGTCTTCTTGGTGTGTAGTCTAACTCTTTGCCAAGTCGGCGCTCCATGGCAGCATGGCGAGCTTTACTTTCGTTAATGCCCATAAGCTTTTGAACTTCATTGGAGAATTGTCTTGGTTGAGTAAATGCTGCCTCATCTAGAATAACCCCATCTTTAGAGGTGAACTCTTGAGTAAATGCTTCACTGACACGCTGACCCCAGTCTGAGTCTGGTCTTAAAATAAGCGCTCTTTCATAGCCTTGTTTTCGAGCATAATCAGCAACAGCGACAGCTTCGTCTTCTGCTCGTAGGCCAAACTCAAAGAAGTAGCGGTTATTTTTAGCATTATCGTTTTGGAGATAATTGAGTGCCAGTGTAGGGAGCTGCTCATCGGTAGGTTTCGAGCCAATGTAATCTTTTAGCGTTTGAACTTGGTCTTTTTGAAGTGGGCCTACTATAAACTCAGCACCTTGTAGTAGGGCTTGATCGTATAGATTACCTATCGGCTCTTCGCTACCAGTATCATAAAAAGTAAGTCTTAAATTAGGCTTAGAAAGATTTTGCTCTTGGTAGTATGCAGCCATTATTCCATCAACAATCGCTTTGCCTGCATGGCGTAAGTTGCCTGTATTTGGTAAAAATACCGCGACATGATGTGCTTGTTTAAAGTCGGCAATCATGAATTCTTTTACTTGCGTTGGAGGTACTGCTGAAAGGCGAATTTGGCTCCAGTCGTTTTTCCAGTTTTGAAGCTGGCTTTGAATTTGGCTTAGTTGGGACTTGTCAATATTATCAAAGAGATCACTCAGCTCTAACCATGCCTGCCAGTCATCACTTGGTGCTTGAGCTGTAGGGACAGCTAAATCTTGTGGAGCGTCTGAATCAGAATGTCTATTTGATCTATAGAGTGAGATCTGATTCCAGATAGTATCATGCCAAGGCTGGAGGTCTTCATCTGTAAAATCTAAGCTTCCAACTCGAAACACAAGCAATCGCGCTGCAGCGAGGTGTTGACCCTGAAGTGCTAGTGCTTCAGAGCGAATACGGCTGTCTTCTAAATAGTGACGAGTGCTGAGTGGAACGCGGCGAGAGTTTGAAATATCGTCAAGTGCTTTGTATTTTATTTGAGCTGCTTCAACATCTTTTTGTGCGACGGCAAGTTCTAAACCAATAAGCTCATAGAAGTAATCAAGATCACCTTGATTAACAAGGGTTTCAGGCTGTATGAGAATGTAGATCTTTTTCGCAAGTTTTGGCTTGCTTTGTTTCAATGCTGTATGAGTTGCTTTTAGAAGGAGTGCTTCTTTTTTTGGAGAAGGGCTTTGTGCTGCTTGCTTAACAATAGCAATGAGTTGGCTTTTGGCAATATCGCTTGTTTGTTGATCAATTGCCGTGTCGTCACCTGGAGCTTGGATTAAATCCAATACACCTTCTTTAGGTTGTTGGGCTGTAGACGCTTCTTGTTGAGAAGGCTCTGTTCTTTGCAATGGGATGCTAGAACAGCCAGCTGTATATAGTGCTGCGACCGATAGAAGTGCCGTAAAAAGGCGCTTTGGCTTGAAAAATGAATGGCCTAAAGAAATATATTGCATTGTAAAAAATCTCGTCATACACATTTTGATATTTGTGGTGCAAATCAGCTTGTTACGAAGTTTACGCTAAAACGCGGCATGTCTCCAGACTCTGCTTAAATCTGTACAGATGATTTGGTGACGTACTTGAGCATTAAAGGTTCATATCGAGGTATTTTTTCATTCTACCTTCAGCAGAACCCATTCAGTATATGGGGCTGTCATCTGGAGAATCGTTCAGCATAAGTAAGTGTAGCGTTTATTAGACCTTCAATATGTCAACGGGCTCTAGTCAATTGTCATAAAGTCGATGTAGGCTCTTATTGCAAACAAATGAAGAATAATTTCTACCAGATACTCATAAGAATTTATGTTGAATTTATCGTCAACGCTTAAGCCTTAAGGAAGCCCTAGCATGAATGTCATTTTATATGATGCACTTATACCAGGAATGAATATATTACTGGAATCATTAGCATCTCGTTACTCTCTAGGTGTTCTACCTGAAACGCAACAAGCTTTACAGGCTTATGAGGCTAAAAATGATGTTAAAGCTATTTTTGTGAGATCGACGACGAAAGTAAATGACGCCTTTTTGAGTCACTTTCCTAATGTGAAGTTCATTGCGACAGCAACAAGTGGAACAGATCATCTTGATATTGCAGCATTAGAGGCTCGCGGTATTTTTTGGATGGATGCCAAAGGCAGTAATGCGAAAGCAGTGGGTGATTATGTTGCCTATATGTTGATGCTTCTTAATCAGCAAAAACAAATTCGACTTGAGTCAGGGAAAGCTGTGGTTGTTGGCTATGGCTGTGTTGGTCATGAAGTGAAAGCAAATCTTGCGCAGCTTGGTTTAAATGCACATTGGGTAGACCCCTTCTTGTCTGATGAGCAGTTTGATTCAATAGAGGCACAAGTGCGCTTAGACCTTGATTCAAAATGTGAAAGTTGGCTAAGCGAAACAAGCTTACTCTGTATTCATACGCCTTTACGTAAAGAAGAGCCTTGGTCTACATATCAGTGGTTGAATGAAGAGCGTCTCGCTGCATTGCCGGATGGGGCAGTTATTATTGCTGCTGGGCGTGGAGAGGTATTGGACCAAGATGCATTATTGAACCATGCACACCGTTTAACTTATGTGCTTGATGTATGGCCTTTGGAACCAAATATTGTATTTAGTCTTTTGGATCGAGCTGCTTATGCGACACCTCATATTGCAGGTCACTCAAAGTTAGGCAAGCTGAAAGGGAGCTGGCAGGTCGTTGAAGGCTTTATGGCTTGGGCAGGGTATGATCTTCCACTGCATAAGCAAGATTTCTTTGCTGATATGCTTAAGAATCATCAAGGCACAATTCAATTACCAAAAAATCAGAGCGGCTTATCGACCTCCGCTGAAGTTCTTAACCAATCCTTGGTCGAAGTAGCTGCAAGTGCATTTGATTTTAATACTATTGATAAAAATTTAAGGGCTGCTGTTCATCAATCTTCAGATGATGATACAGGTTTATCCTTCAAAGCTGAGCGCAAAAAGTATCCTCAGCATCCAGAGATCGAATGGCAGTAATTTTGTAGAGCCCTGTAGTTCAAGCCTGCAGGGTTTTCTCTTGAAAGCTAATAGAAAAAATTAAAAAAAGTGTTGACATGTATCTGAAAACGCTTATAATTCAAAACCACACAGCGGGTAGTTAGCTCAGTTGGTAGAGCATCGCCCTTACAAGGCGAGGGTCGGGGGTTCGAATCCCTCACTACCCACCAAGTTGTGTAGCATCTTTGATGTGATCCTTAAGATGGAGCGGTAGTTCAGTTGGTTAGAATACCGGCCTGTCACGCCGGGGGTCGCGGGTTCGAGTCCCGTCCGCTCCGCCATCCTCCTTCTTATATCTCTCTGTATCTATCCATTTCCAATAGATTTAATTTCTACTCGTTTTTTAGTTTTTTATTTTACCTTTCTTTATTTTTATTCTGTAATGCAATGTAATATGCGCTGTGATAGCTTTTATTGAGAAGTGCGTAAACTTTTTAAAAAAACTAAGAATAAACTGTTGACACTGCTCAAAATATCCTTATAATGCATATCCACACAGCGGGTAGTTAGCTCAGTTGGTAGAGCATCGCCCTTACAAGGCGAGGGTCGGGGGTTCGAATCCCTCACTACCCACCACGTTGTGCAGCATCACTAGATGCGATCCTTATAAGATGG
>DJZY01000102.1:43984-44694 GCA_002450655.1 Gammaproteobacteria bacterium UBA6940
GTCCCGTCCGCTCCGCCATCTTATTCTCTTTTTTATTATTTCTCCCTTTTTTATCTAGCACATCTCTTCTGCTTATATTTATTTTCTATTTTATTTCTTTTATCCTTATTTTTTTGATTTTTAATTTTAGGAAGAAATATGAGTGTACTTTTCAAACTTAATTATTTTGTACCAGAATCTCACCTTGAATCGACAAAGACAGCTATTTTTAAAACAGGTGCGGGGCAGTTAGGTTGCTACGACTCATGTGCATGGCAAACAAAAGGTGTAGGGCAGTTTCGACCATTGGAAGGCAGTCAACCAGCACTTGGTGAGCAGCACCAAGTAAATAAGGTTGACGAATTTAAGGTGGAAATTCTTGTGCAGCAAAGTCATTTAAAAGAGGCTGTCGCTGCATTGCGAGAAAGCCACCCATATGAAGAGCCAGCATTTGAGTTGTATCAAATTTATCAAATGCCATAAATTCGCTTAAAGATACGAAGACTTCTGCTTTTAAGAATTCTGGCTTCTATAAAAGAGCAGTTTTTATAAAAAAAGTTAATAAAAACTGTTGACATACTTTTTATAATCCTTATAATACGAACACACACAGCGGGTAGTTAGCTCAGTTGGTAGAGCATCGCCCTTACAAGGCGAGGGTCGGGGGTTCGAATCCCTCACTACCCACCAAGTTGTGTTAGCATCATCTAGATGCGATCCTTATAAGATGG
>DJZY01000102.1:45079-77989 GCA_002450655.1 Gammaproteobacteria bacterium UBA6940
GTCCCGTCCGCTCCGCCATCTTATATTTTTCTATTTTCATTCCTTTCTCATATTTCTTATTTATACCTTTTTATATTTTAATTAGTCATAGTCATTTCTATTGTTTTTTCAGCTTCAGTTCCAATCTCAGGATTTACCTCTATCCCGTAGCATGGGCTTGATTCAGAACGAACTCTGCAAGAAAAAAAAGAAATAGTCTTATAGTTTTCCAAGAGGTTTTGGTTTGATAATGTTTTTTCAAGGTGCAATGAAGTCAGTCTCTCTCTCGCATGTTTTCGCGGTAAAATAACATCCTTACCTGAGTCGACAGCCATCCAATAAGCGAGCTCTTTGACATTATTTACTGTGAGAGAAAAGTGCATTAAGGCTCGTTCAGACTTTGGTGCGCCTTTTAAAGAAAACTTATTAAATTCTATCTCTTTAAAATAACCTGGTTTTTCGGTACCTGTGTGATACCGCATAAACTCACGATCTGATAAACATGAAGCATTAGGTGTAAAAAAATACTGGCCCCTATAACGCCCGTTTTCACAAATATGAAGAGATGATGGTGTGGTATTTGCCGTTAAAAGTGGATGCTTTCCGAGTAGAATATGATTGTCTGGCGCATAAAAGCCATAGAGTTTACCTTCAGTCATTTTACGATCAGATTGCCTAAATGTATGGCTATGACTGAATGTCATTAATTCTTGAGGATAATTAAGTTTTATATTTGCGCTAATAAGCCAATAATTATTATTTAAATTAAACACGCGCACTTGGTGTAGCTTTAATTGCTTGGGTATGAGTGTCTGCATTTTTTCTCGCGCCATATCTATATCGTATGCAGCAATCGAGGTCGTGTTGTCTTGCTTCTTATGGTGTGTCAGTGCGTTGTGTGATATGTCCATGAGGTGGACGTTATAGTACTCTAGATTCGAAGCGTTAGTAGACTGAGTTGATGTTTGTTTTCCTAGGTTCGAATAGAGTGGTTCAACATAAAGTTCGAAATCCCCTGAAGCAGATTGATGCTGTTTTATTTTTTCACCAATTTTAACAAGACCTTGTTCCTGAGCATTTCGCTTTATTTCCGTTGATTGCCTAGAGGTATGGATATTTCCGTAAGGTTGAGTATGACTTTTTATGAATGCAGAAGAGTCTTGTAGATCTGCTGTGCTTGGAAATAAACAAGTCATTAATGACGAAGATTTAGCTCTATAAGGCGCTGAGCATCGCCCCATAAGCCAAGGTGTACCTTCGTTTAGCCTATTTTTATGAATTGAGGCTGATTTGACATGAACGGAAACCTCTTCAGGAAGCTGGCGAATAAAATAAATTCGATTTGCGTTGTTGGCAGCACGCAGCTCAGTTGTATTTTGCAACAGTAATGCAATGGGCTTGTTTGCTAGTTTTAACTCGTTTAAAGGTGTGCTTAATGAGTCAGGAGATCGAGATGTGTGAGATGAGCTGTTTTGATCAATATGAAATATGGTTGTCATGTTTTGCTTCTTCTTATTCTTTAGGGTTATTGAAATCAGAATGGCTTTTATGATCAAAAGGAAATTGATAAGCTTATTTGTTTTACTGATTAGCTATTACGGTAAGAATAAAATGATATCAAAACGACTTTTTTTAAGAAAGTTGAAGCAACAAATAGATTCAAATGTACTGTTGTATCGATAGATGTGAGTAAGAGCTTGAATTGCTAATGAAATAAGCTATTTTGGCTTTTTTGTAACACTATTCACGTTTTATCTCTTCTAGATGTTTGATGCTATTCTAAGAATAGGGTAGAGTTCGACCCCTATGGTGATGTAAGAATTAAAAGGTTTTTCTATGAATGATTTGCGTTTTCTGCGAAGTGCTCGATTCAACAATGCTTTGAAAGTGGCGAGTGTTGCCCTTGGCTTAACATTCGGTTTCGGTGTTATTCCTGCTTATGCCAGTACCGACTCTAATCATGAGCAGAGTGTCGATAAAGCTCAGAGCTTAACAGCAGCGCAAAAAAATGAAATTGCCTCAAAGTTTATGGCCTACTTCCCACAAATTAAAGTCGTTGAAGTGAGTGAAACTGTTTTCGAGGGTATGTTTGAGCTTTCACTCGACTCTGGTGAAAGTGTTTTTGTGAACAAAGATGCAAATCATCTTCTTGTTAATGCAAAGCACCTTAAGGTTACAGGGCCTGGTCAAATAGTTGATATTTCTGAGCAGCGTAAATCCGATGGACGTAAAGCACTTCTAGCGAGCCTTAATACAGATGATGCGGTTATATTTAAAGGTGAAGGCAAGAATACAACCCCACTATATGTTTTTACCGATGTTGATTGCGGCTACTGCCGAAAGCTGCATGAGGAAGTACCTGCACTGCAAAAAGCAGGCATTGATGTAATGTATTTTGCATGGCCTCGAGCAGGTATGCAGTCCAATACAGCATCGAAGATGAAACAAGTCTGGTGTGCTGATGATCAGCAATCTGCTATGACTGCTGCAAAAACTGGTCAGCCTCTTCCTGAAGAAAAGAGTAACTGTAATCCTCCAATTGAAGCAGACCTTAAAGCTGGTGTTAAGCTGGGTGTTGCGGGTACACCTGCTATTTTCCTTGAAGATGGCCGTCAGATTGGTGGTTATGCTAAAGCTGAAGACTTGCTTAAAGTTATTAACGCAAAATAAAATTATTTCGAAAAAAGAAAGGCGCTTTAGGTGCCTTTCTTTTTTTCAAAAACTATTTTCTTAATGAGTACATCGTCGAAACGGAGTTAAAACGCTGACTGCATGTTGCGCATTTGCCTTCACTTGCAATTTCAGTGAGCTTTCCTGTATCTGAAGTGTCTCTTATGTGTTTAAGTTGACCGTTCATTTCATTAAAACACTCTTTATGAAGGTAGTGGCCACATGGTTTTACTTTGACAAGGTCACCATTTTTTGTACCATCTTGGTTTGCAATGTTATCAGTGCAGTAGCCACATAGTTCTGTGGGTGAAAATGTTTGTGCTTTAAAAGAGATGGATGGCATGGTGATGGCTCCCTAAGAAAAAGATGTTTTTTAACATAAACTTAGGGAGGAGGAATGACTTAGTTACACGGTTGTCTAAAAAATAGCCTGATGATTAATGTTTAGCTGAGTATCGATGCACAAAAAATGTGGATGATGCTGAAGAGAGAACTTTGCTCCCTCTAAGAATCTCAACCGTCAAAGTATGTTCACCTCTATTTTGTGGTGGTAAAGTTCGGGTTTGAGGTGAAATTTCTTGGCCGTCAATTCGCATTTTAATTTTATGTTTTGAACTTGTTTTAGGCAGTATTGCAACTAAAACGGAAATTGAGTCAGCTTCAGCGTTTCTAAATGTTTTGCCATTTGAAGGCGAGTTGATACTGATATTAAAGTCCATCTCTTTCGTTTGTTCTGGTGGTGTATAGTCAACGCTGCTCGGGTCAATTGCTGGGATTGTTGCAACCGGTTTTAAGTCAACTTTCTCGCGAGCTTGTCCTTCTACTGGCTGGTCTGTGAACACCACCGAGCCATCAGGCATTGTTTGTTTAAACACCTCAGCATTTGATGGGCTTGCAATAGCAAGGGCAGCTGAAATTAAAAAAAATGCTTTTGTATATCTCATGATTATATCTCGTTAAATAGTCTTTCAATAAATCTCTTTATGCTTCTCTGGCATAGGCCATCAAAAGCTGATGTTTTCCAGCTAAAGGTGTTTGGGTTGTCATCATCATCTCATTATCCAGAATCAGTAGATCCCCTGTATCCCATTGAATTGTATATGTATGTTTGCTACAGGCATTTTTGATATTTCGAATATGCTGTGCTGTAATTGGTTCTCCATCTCCAAAGAAAACACAATCTTTTGATGGCAATGGGTGCAGTTTTTGTTGTGCTGCTGCAAGTATTTGATTAAAAAATACTTTTTGAGTGCCTCGAGCTCGTTTAATTGCAGGCAGGACAGGGGTTATGACCTCCAGTATAGAATCATGCCACTGCCACTTATAGCCCATTGTATGGAGTTTATGTTCTGCTTTTGATTGTAGTTGTTCTAATGTGTCTAAGTTGTGTTCTTCGGTAAGGTGTAAAAGTTCTGGCCAACCAGGGCCTGATTCTGCATGGCTTGCATAAGGTATTCGATATTGGTAGTAGCAACCTTGCTCTTCTGATTTATGAATTAACCTTGGATCAGTGTTTAAAAGCTCCTGATAAACCGCATCGGACTTACAGACTTGTGTATTTCCGCCTGCTTCTGGTTTAAGCCCACAAGCCATAAAAACCCAGTGAGGGTAATAAGGTGTATGCGCTAGTGTGTGATGAAGGCAGTTGTCATACAAGTGATCAAGGGTGAACACAGACTGGGTCAACTGGTTTACAAGGCTCGACATCAGTGTATTGTTTTTATTAAAGGACGTATGTGGAAAACTTTCGACAAAGTCTTGAAATCTGTTAGGAGAGTCCACATTTAAACCACGTATAAGCATTGAGCCATGACTCCAGATTTGCTCTTCAATCAATTGGTGATTTTTATAAATCCACTGCTCAAGATCAAAACCATCATCGTGGTCTGCAAAAGTCATAGGTAATGGAGGAATCATTATCTGTTCAGATAGATCGTACATGGTTAGCTTCCTTGCTAAGAATGGGCTTTCTCATGAGTATAGATGCTTCACAGACATGGTGAGATCGTTGTAGAGCTATAAACCCAGTCAAAATCATGGTAGTATTTCGCCTAATTTGTTGGCCTCCAACGACTTTAGTGGCGTTGTCTAAAAACAATTGAAAGGCCGTCGTTTTATTTTTTTGGAGTTTTATCATGATTTTTGATTTAACGCCGCAGTTACCAGCGGTTTTCGACATCCTGCATCTTGCTTTGGCAGCATTGAGCTTAATTCTTCTTTTAGTTGTCGTTTTGAGATCTTCAAAAACTGAGACTCCTGCAGTAGAAGTCAAAACAGAAGAGCCAAAAGTTGAGCCACCTAAAACAGCACCTAAGCCACAAGCGCAATTAAAAGAGTTCGATGGTGAGGGGGCTCTTCAGCTGTTGTCTTTACTGCAGCAAGATGGTCGCATTATCGATTTTATTCGTGAAGATGTAGCTCAGTACTCAGATGAAGAAATCGGCGCTGCTGCACGAGTTGTTCACAAAGGTCTGCGTAAAACATTTGATGAGCATTTCACTGTTGAAGGTATTCGTAGTGAAGAAGAAGGCGATACCGTTGTTATTGAAGCTGGTTTTAAGCCTCAAGAAATTCAACTCTTAGGTCAAGTTGCTGGTGAAGGCCCATATAAAGGTGCATTAGTGCACCAAGGCTGGAAAGTAACTGATATCAAACTTCCAAAAGTTGTAGAAGGGCGAGATAGCCGAATTCTTGCAGCAGCACAAGTTGAAGTTGGCGCATAACTAAAAGCGTATTTAAGAAATAGGAATGATAAATCATGGGTCTTTTTGGAAAGAAAAAAGCAGAATCGACAGAGGTAAGCGCAGAGCCACAAAAGCCTCTTGAAGAAGGCCAAGAGCGAGTTTTAGGTATCGATCTTGGTACAACTCACACAGTCATGGCTGTGAGTGTTTCTGGCGATGAACCAACGCTTGAACTTTATCCTGTTCAACAAACAACAGGCCAAGGTATCGTTAAAGCTCAACCAAACTTACCTTCATTTTTATATCTCCCTGGCGCTGAAACAGACAAGTCTGATTTAGTACTGCCTTGGGATGAAGCGCCTTCTCAATTAGTTGGTGCATATGCTCGAGAGCTTGCTTCAAAAACACCTGGTCGAGCAGTGCATTCAGCCAAGAGCTGGTTGAGTCACCAGGGTGCTGATCCGCGTGCTGCAAACCTGCCACTTCATGCACTTGACGATGTTGAGAAGGTGAGTGCGTTTGATGTTTCTAAGGCCTATTTAGCTCACTTACAAGCAAACTGGGATCAACAAAACCCAGAGCAAAAATTTGCAGATCAGGATATTGTTCTTACTGTTCCTGCATCTTTTGATCCAGCTGCTCGTGAACTTACAGCTGAAGCTGCAAAGTCACTTGGTTTAGAAAAACTAACGCTTTTAGAAGAGCCTCAAGCGGCCACTTATGCTTGGATTGCTGATCACCATGATTCATGGCGAGATCAATTAAATGTAGGTGATGTGATTCTTGTTGTGGATGTTGGTGGTGGTACCACTGACTTATCGCTTATTAAAGTGTTTGAAGAAGATGGTGAGTTTGGCCTAGAGCGAGTTGCTGTTGGTGAGCATATTCTGCTTGGGGGCGACAACATGGATTTAGCGCTTGCATACGCGTTAAGCCAAAAGTTAGCAGAAGAAGGTAAATCGCTTAAGCCTTGGCAAATTATGGGTATGACACATTCTTGCCGCGAAGCAAAAGAAACTTTATTTGCTCATCCTGATTTAGAGTCCACATCTGTTGTTGTACCTGGTCGTGGTACAAAGCTTATTGGTGGCACAATTAAAACAGACCTGACACGTGAGCATTTAAATGCAAGCTTGATAGATGGCTTCTTCCCACAAGTATCAGTAACAGACCAGCCTCAAAAAGCTGCTCGTGGTGGCCTAACGCAAATGGGTCTTAATTATGCTCAGGATGCAGGTATCACTCGTCATATAGCAGCATTTTTAACAGCTCATGCCTCTGATGGTGAATTTGTGAAGCCAAATGCAGTGCTTCTCAATGGTGGTGTCTTCAAAGCTGATGTTCTAAGTGAAAGACTTATTGAAACACTTAACAGCTGGCTCAGCGCTGCTGGAAGTGAACCAGTTCGGTTACTGGCCGGTAATGATTTAGATGCATCAGTTGCTCGTGGTGCTGCTTATTATGGACAAGTAAGACAAGGTAAAGGTCTGCGTATCCGTGGTGGCTTAGCAAATACATTCTACATTGGCGTTGAGTCTTCAATGCCTGCAATTCCTGGTATGCCTGCACCTGTTCAAGCACTTTGTGTTGCACCATTTGGTATGGAAGAAGGCGACTCCATTGAAGCTGTAACATCTCAAACCTTTGGCTTAATTGTCGGTGAAACAGTGAACTTCCAGTTCTTTGGCTCAAGTGTGCGTCACGACGAAGCTGGTACATTACTTGATGATTGGGACGATGGAGAGCTTAATAGTCTTCCAGATATTCAAGCACTTGTGCCTGAAACAATTGCAGGTCAAACCCGTCAAAAAGGCGAAGTTGTACCTGTGAAACTTGGTGCTCGTGTCACTGAGCTTGGTACGCTGGAAGTATTGGCGTGCCCTGTTGCTGGTGGTGACCCATGGAAAGTGCAACTTGATGTTCGTGAAAACATTAAGTAATTAAAGCCTCTTTCTTTAAAAGCCCTTATATTTGTCAAGGATATAAGGGCTTTCTTATTTTTTATAATCTTATATCTTTAAAGAACGTAATTTGAAGTTTTTAATATTAATTGAGCTCATGTCGAAGAAACTTCTTCTCGGTTTGCTTTTTGGTATCATCGCATTATTTAAGAAGTGTTCAACCCGACCAATCTTAGAGCTTTCTCCTGGTTTAACATGTTTTCCATCCCCAATAGTGCCTTTAATCACCCCTAGATCAATAGCATTACCTGTGCCTTCCTTGTTCTCTTTTATTCCTAAAAAACCTTTGTCTGATATAAATAGATCACCTTGTTTATGGTTCTCAAAAAGGTTCGGTTGCGCTAATGCCATTGCTATAAGTTGATCCGCAATAACAACTTGATCTCTTGGGGATGCTGCAATATTTTCAAGCGCTTTGACCCTAAAGCCAAGCTCGTTATTATCGATTGTACTGACTGCATGCTTGCTCAACTGTCCAGAGAGCTTTTGAATAATTGGTATACATTCATCTAAATGATCAAAAAATACTTGAGGTGTAGGATATTTGTTTAGGATCTCATTTTGTAGTACATGCGCTGCACTTACATGGTTTTCTCTGACTTTATCTGAAATACCCTCTGATGAAGTAGATAAATTCGATTGACTCGCTTTTGAAATAAAGTCATGTAAAATTTTAGCATTCCATATGCTCGCATTTTTACGTAAGGCTTTTAGTGTTTGATTCGCTTCTGATTGAAGGGTTTTCACCAAATCTGGAGTTGTCGAGGGCGTAATATCGCGAGGCGTTATAGTACCGTAGGCATCCTTAGCACCGCCAGCTTGAAGGGATGTAAAGTTTTGGTGGTATCCGAAAGCTCTAAACAGCTGTGTGAGCTTGATAAACTTTTCTGGCTCTTTGGCTGCTAAACGAATATTGAATGAGCCGGCATACATTAATAGGCTTGATGCTGTAAGGTTTGGAAGATTGCTCATCATTGCCATAAGTTCATCTGGGCGTTTGAGTAACATAACTAAGCTTTGAGGATCATTTTTCAAGAATTGTATAATTTTATCTTGATCCATTCCTGATTGAGTTGTTTTTTTGATGTGATCAATTTCTGCAGTAGTAAAGACATCCTCACCTTGTTTGGGGTACTCACCTTTGAAGTCGAGTCCTTGCGCAAACTCAATTTTAAAATCTTTAGAAATATAATGTTCTTTTTTAAATAGCTCTACATATTTTTGTGCACGTGCTTTCTGAATTCGTGCATCAGCACCCCCGGCGATAATGAGAATTTTAGGTAATTTAAAGTGGTTGTTTTGCTTTCTCATATCATCGATAGAGTGTAAGTGCGCCAATAATGAATGCATATCATCTGGCTCGGCATCTGTAAAGATAGCGATAGACCTATAGTGGTTCGCAAGTGAGAAAGAGTCGGGTGATAGTTTAAGTTGGCTTGTTGTAGCTCTTTGAGGTTGTATTGAATATGCCGACATATGTAAATGCTTCATGTTAAATAGGTTTTTCATTAGGAGGAGGCCACTAACGTTTGATTTGACTATTGCCTAAATTGAGGGGTGGCATTCTGGCATATGTTTGGTTGTGGTTGTACTAATTGATACAAAACTACTCGTCTATGAAGATGTGAATGATGTGTTGACGCTCTATTGATCTATTTTCGTTGTATACTCGCGTGCGCCTTACTATCACTAAGTATTATTTGAAACTCTATGGGTTAGTAAGCTCTTTACTACTGATAAGGTTTGAAAGTTATGCCTAAGCGTTACAAGAAAAACGAAGAAAGCACTATTTTAAAAGCATTGGGGCCTTGGTTTGCCGAAATTAATCAACATATACTTTTAGGGTTTATTGCCCTTTTGCTTGTTGGCGTTTTTGTAGGTGATAGCAGTACGGACTTAGGTTATGCTGTATGGATTTTTTATCTGGTCCCATTGAGCCTTTCATTTCTTGCTCGTCGTCCTTTATATCCTGTTTATGTAGCAATTGCTGCTACAGCCTTTATGATTATTAATTATTACCTTGATGGAAAGGGCATAGATCGAGATGTTGCTAAAACAAATCGTTTAATGGGGCTCACAGGTATATGGATAATGGCTTTAATCGGATGGAGTTTTATTCGTAATAAGCTGCTTAATATTAGAGAAGAATGGACCAAAAGAGTTGAAGGCGCCCTTAGTAGTGTCATGGTGGGTGAGCAAAGCCAAAAAGAGCTTGCTGCTAGCGTTTTAGACTGCCTTACTCGTGAATTGGAAATTGTAGTTGCTGCATTTTATGTGAAAGAGCAGGGTGTTTTTAAAAAATATGGTGCCTTTGGCGTTACGAAAGATGGTGCGCCAGATACGATTAATGCTGATGAAGGATTATGTGCTGAAGTTATTCGTAATAACGAAATTATTACAATCCCGGAAGTGCCTGATAACTACCTCAATTTTAGTTCTGCTTTTGTTCAATCAAAACCAAATTATTTGGTTATTATTCCAATTTTTTCAGAAGGTGAAACAAATGGTTTTATTGAGTTTGGTTTTAGGCAGCACGTGTCCATTGATATCTATGATTTGTTCGAGCGAGTCAGTGGGCTTATAAGTATTGCACTTCGATCGGCTCAGTATCGTAAAAATTTACAGGAGTATTTAAGTCAAACTCAACGTCAGGCTGTTGAACTGCAGGCGCAAAGTGAAGAGCTACGTGTCAGTAATGAAGAGCTTGAAGAGCAAAGTCGTGCGCTGGAAGAGTCCCAGTCCATGCTTGAGCAAAATCAGGCAGAGCTGGAGCAGACAAACATTCAGCTTGTAGAGCAAAGCCAAGCTCTTGAAGCGCAGCGAGATCATTTGGTGAAAGCCCAAGCCGAGTTGCAACTACGGGCGCGAGAGCTGGAGCAAGCAAGTCAGTACAAGTCTGATTTCTTGGCAAATATGTCCCATGAGTTGCGTACACCATTAAATTCTATTTTGATTCTTTCAAAGTTATTTGCTGATAATCACCAAGGTAATTTAACTCAAGATCAAATTAAATATGCGGAAACAATTAGCTCTTCTGGTAATGATTTGCTTGATCTCATTAATGACATTTTGGACTTGGCTAAGATCGAAGCAGGGCACACAGAAATTGATGCAGAAAACTTTGAGGTGCAACGAACCCTTGATCACATGAGCAAAGTTTTTGAGCCTTTAGCTGCAGAGAAGAGTCTTAAGTTTAAAGTTGCAGTTGATAAGTCTGCACCTCAAGTCATTTTAAGTGATAGTTTGCGTTTAGAGCAGGTGCTTAAAAACCTACTGTCGAATGCGCTTAAATTTACTGCTAAAGGGGAAGTAAGCCTTACTTATAAAGCCCTTGAGCAGGACCAAGTGGCATTTATTGTTAAAGATACTGGTATTGGTATACCAAAAGAAAAGCAAGAGCTTATTTTTAAAGCATTTCACCAAGCCGATGGCACAACAAGCCGTAACTATGGTGGTACAGGCCTAGGTCTTTCAATTTCCACTGAATTAGCCCGCCTGTTAGGTGGTGGCATTACAATAGAGAGTGAAGATGGTAAAGGCAGTACGTTTACATTGACTCTACCGAAAATCTACAGCCCAGATGCTGTTTTGAGCCGTGTTGATGCTCATCAAAGCCAAAATAGTATTTCAGCCCCCCAAGAGCAAAAGCCTGAAGCTAAGCCTTTGTCTAAAAAGAAGCAAATTCAGGTAGAACCAGTCCAAGAATATAGTCAGCAATCTAAAATTAATGATGATAGAAACGTGCTAAGCGGCCTAAAGAAAGTGATCTTAATAGTAGAAGATGACTTAAAATTTGCCTCTATTTTACGTGACCTAGTGCATGAAATGAATTTTGAATGCATAGTGACAGATAGAGCAGAAGAAGGTGTTCGTTTGTGCTCTCAATATAATCCTCACGCCATTTTGCTTGATGTTAATTTGCCGGACCACTCAGGCTTACTTGTATTGGATCAGGTCAAGCAAAACCCTAAAACACAGCATATTCCTGTACATGTTATTTCTTCTGAAGACTATTCTCGAACAGCTTTAACACTAGGGGCAATTGGTTTTATGTCGAAGCCTGTGAGTTATTCACAGCTTAAGGAAACCTTAGAAAATTTAGATAATCGTTTAAGCACAGGCGTAAGTCGTCTGTTAATTGTCGAAGATGATCAAGTGCAACGAGAAAGCATGATTGCCTTACTTGGTTCGCCTGGTGTAGAAACTATAGGCGTTGGTACTGCTAAAGAATGCTTAGATCGACTGCAGTCTGAAACCTTTGATTGCATGGTTTTAGATTTACATCTATCTGACGATAGTGGTTACGACCTACTTGAAAAGCTAAGTGAAGATGATGCCTATTCGTTTCCACCAGTCATTGTGTATACAGGTAAGGACTTATCATCAAAAGAAGAGCAAAAGCTTCGACGCTACTCTAAGTCAATCATTATTAAAGGTGCTAAATCACCAGAGCGTTTACTCGATGAAGTAACACTCTTTTTGCATAAAGTTGTTACAGATTTATCAGATAACCAGCAAGAAATGCTTAAGCAAGCTAAGAACCGTGATGAGGCCATGACAGGCAAGCGAATTTTAGTTGTAGAGGATGATATTCGTAATATTTACTCTATTACAAGTATCTTGGAGCCGAAGGGCGCTATTGTTGAGGTGGCTCGTAATGGAATAGAGGCATTAAATGCCCTAGATCGTTCAAAGCAAAGCCAAGATAAAGCAATTGATCTTGTCTTAATGGATATTATGATGCCAGAGATGGATGGCCTAACAGCAATGCGTAATATCAGAAAAGACGATGATTTTACCAAGCTTCCAATTATTGCTTTAACAGCGAAAGCAATGAAAGATGATTTAAATAAATGTCTAGAAGCTGGTGCAGATGACTATATGACTAAACCACTAGATGTAGACAAACTCTTATCGCTCATCCGTGTTTGGTTGCCACGATAGGACTATGACTGTATGTCGACGAAAATTGAAGATATAGAATTACGACTTTTATTAGAAGCAATATTTCATAAGTATGGCTATGACTTTCGAAATTACAGTATGGCTTCTCTAAAGCGGCGTTTACTGCAAGCCTGTGAAGAGTTTAAATGTAGAAGCTTCTCGCAGTTGCAAGATTATATCTTACATGACATGGAAAGCGCTCATGCAATTTTAGCCTTTATGACAGTACAGGTGAGCGAAATGTTTCGTGATCCTTCATACTTTAAAGCTTTTAGAGAGCAGGTAGTTCCAGTTTTAAGAACCTATCCATCAATTAAATTATGGATAGCTGGCTGTAGTGCTGGTGAAGAGTTTTATTCGTTTGCCATTATATTAAAAGAAGAGAATTTGCTTGATAAAACAGTTTTTTATTGCACTGATATTAATCATCAGGCATTAAATAAGGCCAAAACTGGTATTTATAGTCTTGATCGAATGAAGAAATTTAGTATGAACTATAGGGCTGCAGGTGGGACTTCCAGCTTATCAGATTATTATACAACGTCATACGATGCAGCTATATTTGACAAAAGCTTAAGAAAGAATGTTGTATTTTCAGATCATAGCTTGGTAAGTGATGCTTCCTTTGGTGAGATGCACTTTATTTCATGTCGAAATGTTCTCATTTACTTTGATAAAACTTTGCAAGATCGTGTTTTAGGGTTATTCAAAGACTCACTCATTCGAAGTGGATACCTTGGTTTGGGGGCAAAAGAAAACATGCTTTTTTCAATTCATAGAAATGCATTTGAAGAAGTGATTAAAAATGAACGTATTTTTCATAAGATAAGTGTTTGAAAATGAGTGAATCTCAGTATAAAGCTGTAGTGGTGGGTGCATCTGCAGGAGGGGTAGTTGCTATTTCTTCTCTTTTAGAGTGTTTACCTTCGAACTTCTTGACGCCTATTTGTATAGTTTTACACTTGCCTCCAGATAAAAACAGCATGCTCGATCAAATTTTCAATGATAAATGCTCGTTACAGGTTAAAGAAGCTGATGATAAAGAGAGTATACAGCCTGGATTTGTTTATCTTGCACCACCAAATTATCACTTAATGGTTGAGCAGGATTTTTCACTTTCGCTGTCTTCGGAAGATCCAGTGTTGTATTCAAGGCCTTCCATTGATGTGCTTTTTGAAACTGCTGCCGATGCGTACCATGAAAAGCTACTCGGTATTCTATTAACCGGTGCTAATAGTGATGGAGCGAAAGGGCTTCAAACAATAATAAAAAAGGGTGGTGATGGCCTCGTTCAGTCGCCTGATGAAGCTGAAGCGAAAACTATGCCAATGGCAGCTATTAAAAAATCGCCAAGTGCACGTGTCGAGTCTCTTGAGAATATTTGTGTATTTTTAAAGTCTTTAAACTCATGATTAAAACGACAGGAATAACTAAATGCAATTCATAGAAAGTAAAAGCAGTATTTTAATTGTAGATGATTTGCCAGAAAACCTATTATCACTAGAAGCCTTGTTAGGGGCTGATAAATATAATCTTATAAAAGCCAACTCAGGAGAAGAAGCCCTTGAAGTGTTATTGAGCAAGGGGGATCGGATCGCTCTAGCATTATTGGATGTTCAAATGCCTGGTATGAATGGTTTTGAACTAGCAGAACTTATGCGCGGAACCGAAAAAACAAAAAATATTCCAATTATATTTCTTACAGCTGGCTTGGTCGGTGATCAAAAAAAGTTTACAGGTTATGAAGCAGGGGCGGTAGACTTTATACAAAAGCCGATTGAGGCTGATATTTTAAGAAGCAAAGTGAATATTTTTTCTGAACTCTTTCAGAAAAATATTAAAATTGCAGCTCATAGAGATGCCCTTGCTAAAAGCAAAGCTGATGTGCAACGACTGTTAGAAGAGTCGCAAAATTTAACGAGAGAGCTCAAGAAGCAAGATAAAAATAAAGATGAATTTTTAGCAACACTTGCACATGAAATTCGCAACCCACTTGCGCCATTGATGAATTCACTTGAGATTCTTAACAAGAACCCAGATATTGAAAACAAACAAGATCTGCATGGGGTTATGCTAAGACAAGTAAAGCATTTAACAAACCTTGTGAATGATCTTATGGATTTATCCAGAGTCAATAAAGGCAAAATTGATTTAAATCGAGCTGAAGTAGAGTTTTCTGATGTGCTTGAATTAGCCCTTGATTTAAGCATGCCTCTTATTGAAACGAAAAAGCATTCTTTTACTCAAAATTTGCCGACATCAGTTGTTAAAGTGAATGCCGATCAAAGCCGTTTAGCGCAAATTATTGGCAATTTACTACAAAATGCAGCGAAATACACACCGGATAATGGTGAAATTAATTTAACAGTCACAGCAGATGCCGACAATCTAAAAATTATTGTACAGGATAATGGTGTCGGTATTCCTGCTGAAAAACAAGCTCAAATTTACGATATTTTTAAGCAGCTGCAACGGAACACCGATAGCTCTGAAGCTGGTTTGGGGATTGGTTTATCACTAGTTCGTCGACTCACTGAACTTCATGGCGGCACAATTCAGGTTGTTAGTGAAGGGCACAATCAAGGAAGTACTTTCACTGTAACTCTTCCAATTGTGACTCAACTATCAGGTGAGTCAGATACTGCCTTGCAAGAGTTAGCCTCTGCACTAAGCACAGATACCTTAAAAGTGCTTATTATTGACGATAATAAAGAGCTTGCAGAAACACTTAGCATGATGGTTGAACTTCTTGACTGTGATTTTGTTCTTGCTCATAACGGTGAAGATGCAATTCGTATTGCACAGGAAGAACGCCCTCATATCATCTTGTGTGATATTGGTTTGCCTGACATCTCAGGTCACGAGGTTGTACAAAAACTGACTCAAGTGCCAGCCTTATCCCACACACTCTTTGTCGCCCAAACTGGATGGGGACAAGAAACTGATATTCAACGCACGAAAGATGCAGGCTTCCATAAGCATCTTGTCAAGCCAGTGAGCTTTGGTGATCTTGAAGAAGTTGTTGAGGGGTATACTCTATAAGATATTAAAGCATCAGGACTTTAACCTTGTATAGCACAATAATCAGCCTGTTTTTTTTGATGTTAATTTGATGTCTTGGGTTCATTTTTTAAAAAGATGTTAGGTTTTCAAAAATTTTAGAGAGTAATGCTTGCTGTTTAATTATACATGTTAAAAATGTTTGATGCCTTATTGATTGTTTTTTTGTTTGTACGCGTCTTTAAATGCCCCTTTGTCCCGTTTACATTAAAACAGGAAATTTTTGATATCCTAGGGCAGTTTATTGTGGTGAAATAAGCTTTAATCACTTCAGGCATCTGTGCTGCTGGTGTTGATGATTTCCATGAGAGCTCAAATCCATTTGGACATCGGTATTTCATCAATGTTGGTGGGATAGTAACTGCTGTTTGCAGCTTAACAAACTTTTTCGTTTTCTTTTTAAGCCAAATATAAGATATTGTTTCATATGCTATCTTTTACTACCAGCTTTTGAATGAATAATATGAAAGTCCTTGTTCAAGGCAGAACTGGGCTGCATTCTGATTGGCTGCTCCAAATGCAGAAATCTAACGCGCTTACGAAAAAAGTAAGTGCATCAGGTTGTGTTTACAGAATTCCTGCTGCACAGATAATTACATTAATTTGACCTTCGAGTTTTTTAATTTTGGGCGCGGAGTTCATAAACTCGTTGTTTATTAATATAAAGTTACGAAAGTCAGCTACTTTATCCAAAGAGCAACCAATAGACCTTGCCTTCAATTTTTGATAGATTCTGAGTTAATGAGCTTCCTTAAAAATCCTTGATTGCCTCTATGGCTACTTAGATGCTCATAAAATCCCATCAGACTCAGAATTTCACGCTAGTGAGGTTATTCATACTACTAGCGCAATGTAAGATGTATGGCATTAAACCTATTTTTTACCTCGAGTTATGCCATCACTTGATCTTGAAAAGAATCATAAGAATTAGCTTTGATAAACTGGGCACCGTCTCCGAGAGCTTTAAAGTGTTCTTTACCACATTCAATCTTGGCTTTTTCTGTTGGACGCAATGCATCACTGAACATTGAACCTTTTGTTTCAACTACGAAGTACAGTTTTTGTGTTCCATCTTTCTCCACTAACACTGCCCAATCTGGATTGTAACTGCCAAGTGGCGTATCAATCTTGAACCAGTTCGGTAGCTTGGCATAAACCTTAACTTCAGTGTTTTTTTCCAGCTCCTGAGCAAATGATTCTTCTACGTCTGAGTCGTAAATAACGTGATCGTAAATAGACTTAGAGACAGCAAGCATATTCTTATTCAAGTAGCCTATTAGCTCTTGATCTTCAAACAGTTCTTGAGCATAAAATTCGTCATCACCAATTTTTTCGTACTTGATACCATCAACAATAAATAAACGCATTTGGTTTTTGATAATAGTAACGGCTTGCTCAATGAACTTTTGAGGGTTCATCTTGAACGCTTCTAATCGACCGCATCTTTTTAAAATTTCCACGATGGAGCGGCGAGTTAAATTCGTCTGTTCTTGAAGATAGGTAACAATGTCAGGTAATTGGAAGTCACGAGCTGTATAAGAATAAGTGCTGATTTGCTCATCCACAATATTTATACCGCTTTGTTCAATCATAGTAGTAGCTTTTGTGTATTTAAACTTAGCGCTACCGCCGAGAAGGTTGCTATGAATTTCTCTCGCACAAGCCTCAATAAGCTTTTCTGGATCAAATTCTACCTTATACCACGTCTTGTATTTAATTTTGTCCCACAGCGGCTTAAAGTCTACATCAAAGGCTTGCTTCTTAAACTGGACAGTTTTTTTCTCTTCGTATTTTTTAACATTCAATCCACCTGTAACTTTCTTTAAAACTGCATTAATTTGTGCAGCTTGCTCTTTAAAGTCATCAGGTAAATTTAAGCTATTTTCTTTTAATGCAGTTTTAAGATTGTCAGTTACTTTACCTCTACTATCTAAGTAGCCATTATAATTTAGATATGTCCATATCTGTTCTGATTTGTCTGCACCAAGGTAAGCTGTTTTCTCTCCTGTATCGCCAAGAATAGGAATATTCGCAAATTGGTGTTTTTCAATCAAACCAAATTTGATACCTTCTTCTTGCTCAATTTCTTTTTGCAATTCACTGACAAACTTTTCGTAAGACTCGTTTGCCATGACCGTCAGAGTATTTACATCAAAACCATGCACTCGTTTACCGTCTTGATTGAC
Organism: Gammaproteobacteria bacterium UBA6940; assembly: GCA_002450655.1. Lineage (GTDB taxonomy): Bacteria > Pseudomonadota > Gammaproteobacteria > Pseudomonadales > UBA6940 > UBA6940. The sequence goes on from DJZY01000102.1 coordinate 62,564, forward strand.
ACAGATACGCAATCCACGTCCGATTTCTTGACGTTTTTTCATCGTAGAAGAGGTTTCATTCAAAGTACAAATTTGAAATACATTAGGGTTATCCCAACCTTCTTTTAAAGCGGAGTGCGAAAATATGAAACGAAGCTTTACTTTGATATCAAGTAAACGCTCTTTATCTCTCATTATTAGGTTGTAAGCTGATTCATCACTTTTGGACTTGCCAGCACTTACACCTGTTAATGCTGAGTCTTTAAAAATAGCATTTCCTTTAGTGTCTTTCTTATTATCTTGTGCAAAATAGCCATTATGAACTTGTGAAATAAGGTTTTGTAGTGCGTATTCATCTAAAGTACCTTCGGAATAAATTTCTGGATATAACCTTTTAAATTTGGGTTTACGAAGTATTGCTGAAAGCTCTGCTTCAAAGATTTTACCGAATTTTCCAAGAGAAGGGTTGCCATCCTCATCATAAGCTCTATAGTTGCTAACCTTATCAATAAAAAACAAGCTCAATACCTTTATCCCTTTTGGTATTAGCTTCAATTCTTTATCGAGATGTTCCTCAATTGTTTTTCGAATTTGTAGGCGTTTGTACTCATTTTCATCAACTGAACCTATTGCTTGACCAAGTCTAATCACATCGTCCCTACTGGTAAAGTCGATATATTCATTTTCTTCTTCAGTATAAATATCATTGATTATGTAACCTTCATAAATATCTCTATAATCTGACTTTTCATATAGGTCATCACCGCACTTTAGCTTTTTCTTCACACGGTTTACTTTGCCTGACTTAATTTCATCAAATTCTACTTCTGCCCAGCGTGGTGAAGCGTTCACTTTCAGCAGTTTGATATAGGCTTTGTTATGACTGTCTTGAACGTCAATAGAAGCAACTTCAATTTGTTTAACGAGTTTTCTGTCATAAGCATCTATAGAATCCAGTTTATAAAGCATGTTGTATTTTTCAGTATGAGTAGCCGAATATCGTAGGGTACACAGCGGATTTAGTGTTTCAATCGCTTCTTTTGACTTTGCAGTTGTATCTACGCTCTGTGGTTCATCAATAATTACAATAGGGTTTGTAGACTGAATGAACTCAATTGGCTTCATACCGCTTAGGCGGTCGTCTACTCGATGTATCAGGTTTGCTTTAGTTTCTTTTTCTGGATCGGTGAAGCTTTTTCTAAAAGCATCAATGTTAATAACCATGATCTGAATATAATCATTGGTTGCAAAACTTCTCACTTGCTCACGTTTCGAAGAGTCATATACAAAATAGTCATACTGCACATTATCGTACTGAGAACGAAAATGTTCTTCTGTAATTTGTAGTGATTTATAAACGCCTTCTTTGATGGCAACTGACGGTACAACTATAATAAATTTTGAGAAGCCAAACTTCTTGTTCAGTTCAAATATACTTCTCAGATACACATAAGTTTTACCTGTGCCTGTTTCCATTTCAACGGTGAAGTTTTTGCTGCCTAAGTTATCTGATTGCTTTAAACCGTTACCGAGTTGAATTGCCTTTACATTTTCTTCAAGTTCATCGGGTAAAAGCGCTAAACGATTAGCTACACCAATAACAGACATGGAGTTAGCAAAGAATAAATCCCCTTGGAGAGCAGGTGTAACAGTAAAATTAGTTTTGCAGATTTCTTGACCCTCAAAAATACTTACAACAGAATTGATTGCCTCAGTTTGGTGGTCTAGATCTGGATCAAATTGAATCTTCATAATTATATCCTCAATTTGGGCTCAAATACTTTTAACATCATCAATGCCATACTGTTTTAACAGTTGCACCGCATTAACTTTTACCAAGTCATTTGCAAATCCAGAATCTTTAAATATAACTTTCGTAGATTTACTGTCCAGTACTTTTTTAAGCTCTAAAATTCCCTCTACATTTTTGATTGTGATCTCATCTTCTAAGCAAATAATTAATGCTCCTGAGGTAACGCTGAATATTGATTTTTCATCGATTTTGACTTCGTCAACAGGGGTGTTTAAAGGAAAGCCATATTTTAACAATATTTCAAATAATACATCCTTTGCAGTTCTATTTTCTTTAACGTTATCGACAAAGTTATCTAATAAAGAGCTTAACTCTTCGTAATTAATTTCCCAGATTTTAAGGTTAGTCTCGTCTAAGTAAAAGCTTCTGTATCCCTGTAAACACTTAAAATGTTTATGGTTTTCGATTTGTGAGCACCAATGGTTAGTAACATTGTTAATGCGCTTTTTTCCAATGTCTGTAATTTTAGGAAGAGAAGTGTCACCAGTCGACTCTGGAAGCTGAACCATTATGTAACTGAGCCCAAACAATGAATTTTTAATGGCGAACTCTATTGTAGCTTCCGCAGTTGATGCTGATCCCGAAAAAAAATCTAAAACAATTTCATTCTCTTTTATGCCTGATAGTTCTAAAAGGACTTTGATTAGATCGGTGTTCTTCGGGAAGTCAAAATTACCTTCAATAAACCCTGACTTTTTCGTAACCAAGATATCAGTTAAATTCGTATTTCGTAGAACTCCTTTAGAAGGTGGGATCCAGTTTTCAACGCCCTTATTTTTACCGGTTCCAGTTAATTTTCGTCTAATAAATCTCTTGGTTTCGCCCGTACTTTTCCAGTACTCTTCTAGAGACATTTTGGTAGAAAAGTTTTTTTCATAATCTATATAATTTTGAACAGCTTCGTCAGCAACTTCTTTTTTCCATTTCCACTGCCCACTTTCTGGCGTAAAGCCTAAAATATCGTATCTCATGGTTGGTCTGTCAGCATCGTTCCAAAAACCTTTCCAGTATCCAGTGCTTTTTCTATTTTCAGATGCTTCTCTATAACTTGGGCTAAAGTTAAAATCTTTAGATTTTGAATAACATAGAATATACTCATAGCCTACATTTAATGTGGCTAAGCCACTTTCAGCAAACTGTGTATTAATGTTTTTATCATGGCGTCTGGCAATAAATGTATTTCGATAGTTATCTTCACCAAAAATTTCATTACAGATAAGTTTCAAGTTATGATATTCCTCCTCAGAGATTGAAATAAAAATAACGCCGTCTTCTTGTAAAAGATTTTTTGCTAAAATAAGACGAGGGTAAATCATATTCAGCCAATTTGTATGATACCTTCCTGAGGTTTCTGCGTTAGCAGAGTTCTTTGTGCCTCGTTGCCCTGTTTGCCCTGTGTATTCTAAATAAGACTTTAATCCTTCATTGAAGTTATCCTTATAGACGAAATCATTTCCAGTGTTATATGGTGGATCGATATAAATAAATTTAATACTTTTTATATAAGACTTTTGGAGGCACTTTAATACCTCTAAATTGTCACCTTCGATGTATAAGTTATCGAGCTGATTATTTAAATCAAAATTGTGGGGTCTTAATGTTGAAGTTGTTGGTTTTCTTGCAAATAGTGCAGCTTGACTTTTTCCAGCCCAGTTCAACCCATATCTATCTGATTGTGTGTGTGAATCTTTGCCTAAAACCTGTAATAAAATATTCTCATTTAACTCTCCTTCAACTATGCACTCTGGGAAAAGGCTCTTTATTTTATTTATATTTTCATCGATTAAGTCTAGTGACTTTGTGTTTGGGTGTTTTTTACTTATCTGTTCCATTGTCTGCCTCCTCAATGCACTTTAAAACTTCAAACGTATCCATAGCGTGCTCGTAAGGAATAACTCTATATTTAGTCTTTTCTCGATCCAACGCTCCGTCTGGAATAAGATCTTTAATTACATATAGATTTTTATCTTCCATCATCTCTCTAGTGGCTCCGCCCAATAGGTACACTTCTAATTCAGAATTAATCTTGTCTAAAATTTGAGTTGGATCGTTGAGATGATAAATAACTCTCAGATAAAAATCCTTTTCATTTTCATTTGCTTTGTATTTATTGTTATATGGCCCTAAAATATCAAAGCGATACTCAGGATGGCAAACTGCAAATTCAATACCGTTTCTAGCAAAAGAGCTCCTAACCTCAATTCTTAACCCTTTTTGAATAGTTTCCAAATCAATTTGATCACAGATATCTAGTAACTCTGTCTCTTTCACGATATTTTTGTTAGAACATTGATTTAAGTAAATCCTCCAACAATACTCTGACAATATACCAGCATAACTATTGGCTAAAATCGTTTTTTCTTCTCTATTTAGTTTCGAATTATTTGCGGCTTTTGGATTAACACCTGAAGCCATCATTTTTGCCTGGACTTCAAATACCTTTTTCATTAAGTATCTATCGAATTTTTCATTTTGGAAGTCAAAGATTACTTTTACAGCCCAAAAGACTTTAGTTCTTTTTGTGCTTGGGTAATTCTGTGAACAGTCTATTTTTAACGCCTGTAATTTCAATTTGTCATTCCTTTGGTCTAAGATGTGAAAGAAGTGTTGATAGTTTATCTTTCATTTCGTAAGCTTTCATCTGGTTTACATGACAGCATCCCCCTAACCGTAAATCAAAGTTGTTTTAATCATCCTTTGGAAGGATAGCTTACAGGTACGGCTCTGGATTTCCTTTGAGTGTAAACCTATTTTGATGAATCTAAACCAGATATTCAAATGCATTTACATTATTCTTAGCACTGGTAACAATAACTGGTGTTAGAATATTAGTTACTTCTGAGCCTCTCTCAAATTTATAAAGCATGCTGTTTTTTTGCCTTCGAATAGTAAGCTTGAGTGCCTGCTAGGTTTGATTGTTATCAACAAGAGCACCTTCAATCTGGCAAAGCTCGGTTAGTCCATCATAGTATTTGAGGAAATATTTCTGTGCCTTACCAAGACCAAAGTAATGCTCCGTATCTCTAGTTTCCGCAGCTAGGCTTTCTTCGCATTAGTGACGATTTTTTGCACTATTGGGTAGTCTATTCTAATGCTGTAATGAGTCTGAAGAGCAGCGCACCTATGCGCTCTTCTTGACTAAGTCAAAGAAATGTTTAAAAAGTTGTATCTTAGCGTTATTCATTCTATCAGCTACTTTATTATCAGACATCTCCTTCCAACTTACCAGCTGTAGCCACATCGCAATAGGCTTGTGGTTCTAGCACGCCACCAACTGTTTATTAGCTGCTTTTTTATTTTATAACAACAGCTCGTACATACTTTTGGTCTAAGCTTGTTTATCTTGCTCTTAGGCTCGGTTCAGCTCGCGCAAATGGTGCACATTGCATAATGTGTGCTGGCATTTTGTATTTGAAATAGGGCTTTCAGTGATCATTGCAAAGTATACCACTGTAGTTATCTTGCTACTTGCCAGAGATAAATCTGATTTTATTAAGACTCCAATTCAGGTATCATTGGGCGCTTAGCGTATCTAATGCACTTTAGGTACAGATCTCTTCTTTTCATATGTTTATGAGGCAGTATTGTGATTGAGTCTTATTCAGTTGGTATAGATTTGGGAACAACCAATGCAGTTGTTGCTTATACACCTGTTGGTCAAGGCAAGGCATTAGAGCCTGCTCAAATACTGCCAATTGGGCAGTGGGTTGCTGAAGGTGTTTGGCAGGAAAAGCCATTGTTTCCGACATACCGCTATCACACACTGCCTCATGAGTCTGAACTATTACAGCCTCTTGCATTTCCTTTTCGCCCACTAGATAACGATTTTCCAGTTATTTATGGTGAGTTTGCAGTCAGACTTGGCGCAACAAATCGTGGCCAAGGCGTTTCAAGTGCCAAGAGTTGGTTGTCTCAAGCATCTCGTGTCCATCGGGACGCTCAAGATGCATTCTTGCCATGGGGTATAGGTGAAGATTTAGCTGCCTCAATCAAACAAGTTTCACCATTAATGGCCAGTGCCAGTTATCTACACTACATCCATAGTTGGTGGAACCATAAATTTCCAGAGTTTCCTTTAAGTGAGCAACGGGTTGTTATTACTTTACCGGCATCTTTTGATGAATATGCTCGTGACTTAACCATGGCTGCTGCAGAAGTAGCAGGTCTTGGCCAAGCACAGTTTTTGGAAGAGCCCACAGCCGCTGCCTATGCATGGTTTGATAATCAAGGTGATCAGCAAGCGAAGAAAGCTGCTGAAGCTGGTGTCATGTGTATTCTTGATGTCGGCGGTGGTACAACAGACTTAAGCTTGATTAACTTTTCCAACCCAGAAAAACCAGAGCGTCTATCCGTTGGTGAGCATTTAATGCTTGGTGGTGACAACCTTGATGCGGCTTTAGCACAGTCTGCTCTAGTGCAAATGACAGAAGAAGCAGGACAAAAAATTCAAATGTCAGCTGCTCAATGGGCACAGCTTATGCTTGCTGCTCGAGATGGTAAAGAGCGCATTTTTAGTGGTGAAGACCTACAAGAAGAAACATTGACTTTAAGCTTGCTTGGTCGAGGCCGCTCTCTCATTGCCAAACAGCGCCAAGCTGTATTGAAGATTGCAGATATTCGTCAGCAATTGTTTGAAGGCTTCTTACCGCAACTTGATTTTAATGATCAAACGCAGGTCACTGAGAAAAAAGGTCTTGTTGAGATTGGTCTTCAATTTGAACAAGACACAGCAATTACTCGTCATTTATTGCAGTTCTTGCAGCAAGCTGATTCGCGTATTGATTCAGTATTATTGAATGGTGGCTTCTTCCAAGCAGATGGTTTTTGTGATGCCATCCAAAGTCAGTTTGATCACTGGTCAACGCAAGCTTGGGCTGATCACAAGGTGCAGTTAATTAAAACAGAAAATCCACAAACAGCTGTAGCAATTGGCGCTGTGAGCTATTGCGAAGCCCGTCGTTTACAGGCATTGCAAAAAGAAACTGGAGGTACTCAGCAGGTTAAGGCTGCGCCAATTATTGGTGGCGGTGCACCGCGTTCATTATTCTTAGCCTTATCTGGTGGTGAGCAAACAGCAACGCAAGCTGTCTGTGTCACTGTAAAAGGAATGCCTGAAGCTGAATCTTTTGAACTTGCCCCAGAGTTTCACCTTGCTGTTAATAGACCTGTGCAATTTAGTCTGTATTCAACCACCAAAAAGATAAACGCTCAACTTGGTGATTTAGTTGATATTGATAGTCAATGGTCGCAGCTGCCAGCAATGCAGGTGCAAATAGATGTCGCATCTGATGAGTCAATTCAAGAAGTCGCTGTTCGTTTAATCACGGAAGTCACAATTGTGGGTGCTTTGCAGCTTCAATTTAAAGCTATGTCTAATACACTTAAAATGCCAGATACATTGCTTGAGTTTGCTGGCCGTTCTGGTGCTGCTGGTGTGCGTTTGAATAAAAAGCATTTACCCCATACGTGGCCTGAAGTCGTTGAGGCGTTTGAAAACGTCTATGGCGCTAAAAAAGCAGGGCAGCAGAATCAAGCAAAGAATGATAAAGAAGCTTTTGCTCAACTTCGTAAAAAGCTTGATACCCTTGGTTCTCGCTCCGACTGGAACATTACAATTTGCCGATCTCTTGCTGATCTTTTCTTAAAGTGGCGTAAAAACCGTCGCCGTTCAGCTAGACATGAAAGCTTCTGGTTGACGCAACTCGCCTATGTTATTCGCCCTGGTTATGGTGTTGTTGGTGATATTAATCGACTTGAGTACATCCGAGATATTCTTGAAACACCGCCTGCATACCATGAGCATGATGTTTGGTTTGGTTGGTGGACTCTTGTGCGCCGTGCTGCTGGTGGTTTAGATGCAACTTATCAGCAGTGGTTATTTGAGACACATGAAGCAAAACTCAAGAGTTTAATGGACTTCTTGCAGCAAGCAGGAAAGTCAAAGCCTAAGCCTGCTAAGAAAGGTGCTAAGCCAACACTCTCGAAAAAAGAACAGGATTTGAAAAATCGTGCACCTGAGGCTATGTTGAGAGCCATTGCGAGTCTTGATCATATTCGAGGCCGATCTTGGTTTGAAGAGAAACTGTTTAAGCTCTTAAAGGTCGAAGCTATGGGTGTTAACCAGCAGGTGATCGCATGGTGTCTTGGCTTGGTTGTTAATCGATATCCGCAAATTCAGGGTGATACAGAGTTTACACCATTAAGTTCAGCGGTGGTCACGGAGCAAGTGAAATTATGGTTAGGCGAAAACTGGCAACAATGCCCAGAGCTTGGTTTGGCATCAAGCTTTGCAGTGCAGAATCATCCAGATGAGACAATTGCTTTGCCAGAAGATTTACGCAAGGAAGTCATTAAAAAACTTGATAACTCAAAGCTACCAGTGTCTTGGAAAGAGTCAATTACTGACTCTTCATCTAGTGCTGCTCTGAGTGATGCTTTAGCAGGTGATAGTCTGCCTCATGGCCTACGCATTGGGTAGGTCTTCAGACAGCTTAAAAATCAAAATAAGAATGGATATTGGTCAGATTTATAAAGGACGACACAATTGAATAAATATTTAAATTATGCTTTGAAAATCATGATTATGTGTGTTGTGATTTTTATTGGCTGGGCTATTTACTTAGATGTACAGGTCGTTGAAAAATTCAGTGGTAAGAAATGGTCTGTACCAGCAAAAGTCTATGCTAGACCTTTTGAATTATTTATTGGCGGTCAAATTGCACGAGAGTCAGTTGTTGATGAGTTAAAGCGACTTGGTTACCGAGAAGAGTATCTTGCGCGAGATGCTGGTACTTATCATATTTCGCCAAGTCGAATGATTATCTACACCCGTGGTTTTCAGTTTTGGGATGGTCGCGAGAAAGCCAATAGGATTGAAATTAGCTTTCAAGGCCAATATATTCAAAACATTGTTAATTTAAGATCAAACAAGTCTGTTGATTTAGTGCGTCTTGAGCCTATGATGATTGGTGGTATTTATCCTCAACATCAAGAAGATAGGGTGCTTGTCAGCATTGATAAAGTGCCACCACTTTTAATTGATACCCTTATTGCTGTAGAAGACAGAAATTTTGCTCATCACTGGGGAGTGTCTTTACGGGGCACCTTAAGAGCGTTATTCGTAAACGTGACTTCGGGTAAACTCGCGCAAGGTGGTAGTACATTAACTCAGCAGCTCGTAAAAAACTTTTATCTCACAAGTGAAAGAACCCTAAGCCGTAAAGCACAAGAAGCTGTTATGGCATTTCTATTAGAATTGCATTTTTCCAAGCAAGAAATCCTTGAGGCTTATTTAAATGAAGTCTATTTAGGTCAGCAGGGCAATCATGCAATTCATGGTTTTGGTTTGGCTAGTCAGTTTTATTTTGGGCGACCTCTGGCTGAATTAAAGCCTCAGCACATTGCTTTGTTAGTTGGTATGGTGAAAGGGCCTTCAACTTATAATCCTCGTCGTCATCCAGAGCGTAGCCAGCGTCGTCGCGATCAAGTATTGCAAATTATGCAAGAGCAAAATTTGATTGCTATGGATGATTATGAAAAATATAAAAATCGTTCTTTAGGGGTGCTCGCTGAAAGTCGTTATAGAGCGTCCCGTTACCCAGCATTTATGCAGCTTGTGAAAAAACAGCTCGCAAGTGACTATAAAGAAGAAAATCTACAAACAGAAGGTCTACGTATTTTCACAACTATGGATCCTGCAGCGCAACAAGCGGCAGAGGAATCAGTTGTTGCTATGTTTAAGCAATTTACTTCAGGCAAATCAAAAGAATTGCAAACATCAGTGGTCGTAACACAGCCACAAAATGGTGAAGTATTAGCGGTTGTGAGTGATAGAAACCCTCGATACCCAGGCTATAACAGAGCACTTGATGCACAGCGTCAAATAGGTTCTGTTGTGAAACCATTTGTGTACCTAACTGCACTTGAACGTGGTTATACACTGGCATCCCCAATTGAAGATTACCCAATCGACATTAAAAGTGGTAAAGACCGTTGGAGACCGCAAAACTTTGATAAACAAAGCCATGGTATTGTTTGGTTAAAAGATGCACTCGCTTATTCGTATAACCTTGCAACAGCTCGTTTAGGTTTAGAAGTGGGTGTTCGCCATGTTGCTGAAACTCTCTATAAAGCATCTCATCATGACAAAATACCCGAGGTTGCGTCCTTATTATTAGGTGCAGTGGAAATGTCTGCTTATGAAGTTGCTGGCGCTTATCAAACCATTGCTTCTGGTGGCTTTAAATCAGATCTTCGAGTTATTCGAGAAGTGCTTGATGCTTACGGTCGTCAGCTGAATCGCTATCCGTTGCAGTCAAAGCAAGTATTTGATCAAGATGACGTGTACCTTTTGTCAAGTGCGATGCAAGATGTTGTTAGATTCGGCACAGCCCGTCGTATCAATAATATAATGCCTGAGTCATTAAATCTTGCAGGTAAAACAGGCACATCTGATGACTTACGAGACTCTTGGTTTGTTGGTTTTTCTGGAAACTATTTAGCAGCAGTGTGGGTTGGTCGTGACGATAATAAATCAACAGGTTTAACTGGCTCTAGTGGCGCATTACCAATCTGGATTGAACTTATGCGCAAATTGCCGCAGCAACCATTGCTTCCAACATTGTCAGATAATATTATTTACAACTGGGTTGATCCAGGTACAAGTTTAATCACTGATGCTGATTGCCCTGGGGCTATTGCTATTCCTATGCGTGTCGATACTATGCCTGAGGAGCGTACTTCATGTCATAGTGGTAGTGGTGCTCCTGGCTGGATAGAGCGTATGTTAAAGCGTTTCTAAGGAAACGCTTTTTCCTTTCTTTTTAATGAGCATTAACTTGCCGTTAGTGTGTTTTTGCTCATACTCCTATAAGTTTTTTAGCTAATGATCTTGTGTGCTGGTTAAAAAAAAGACTAATGTCAGCTAATTTCTGGATTTGAGCGCCTTTTAAGGATTAAAGGCTTTCATTTTGCCATAAATAAATTTAACTTTGGGGGCTTTAATCAACCCTTTAAGTTACAACTTAAATAGAACTAGGAGACTATCGGTGAAGTACAGAGCGGATATAGATGGACTGCGGGCTTTAGCAGTTGTACCCGTCATTTTATTTCATGCTGGTTTAACAATTTTTGAAAATGGATTTCTAGGTGTTGATGTTTTCTTTGTTATAAGTGGCTTTTTAATTTCGTTTATATTAATGAAAGAAATTGACACAAAAGGTCTTGATATTATTTCATTTTATGAAAGAAGAGCTCGGCGCATATTACCTGCGCTCTTTTTTATGATTCTTGTCATTCTGCCTTTTGCTTGGTTCAATCTCTATCCTGGCGATATGAAAGACTTTTCTCAAAGTCTTGTTGCTGTTGCACTATTTTCATCAAATATCCTTTTTTGGCGGGAAGTGGGGTATTTTGATACGAATGCTGAGTTAAAGCCTTTACTGCATACATGGAGCTTATCCATAGAAGAGCAGTTTTATTTTATTTTTCCACTTCTACTTTTAATGATTTGGCGCTTTCGCTCTCATTATATTTCATTGATTTTAGTCGCATTAACATCTGCAAGCCTTGCTTTAGCATTTTGGTCTCGGGAGTTTGCAGCATCCTCAGGGTTCTATTTAATAGGTGCTCGTGCTTGGGAGTTGCTTGTTGGTGTGTTAGGAGCCTATTTTCTTTGGAATAAGCAGTCATCTACAGGTGCTCTCTATACCAATAAAACGGCGAACGCTTTAACTTTAAGTGGCTTGGGGTTAATGCTTATAGGTTATGCAGGTTTATTTGATTTAGATAATATTATTCTTGGTCAGCTCTATGTCACTTTAGGAACAGTTCTTCTTTTAATTGTGAACCAAGACACAATCGTATCTCGCTTACTCAGCCAAAAAATATTCGTTGGTATTGGTTTAATCAGCTATAGCGCTTATTTATGGCATCAGCCTTTATTTGCCTTTGTTCGCATAAAAGAATACGAGCATATTCCATACCTAATGACGTCCCTCATTGTTTTAACGTTTATGCTTGCTTATTTTTCTTGGAAATATATAGAAGGCCCATTTCGAAATAGAACAAAAATAACGAGTAAAGCTATCGCATTCTATTCAGTAGTTGGCTTGGTTGTACTTGCTGGTATTGGTGCTCTTGGTCATCTCAAAAATGGAAATTTATGGGCTTATGATAAAGATGATTTAGAAGTTGTTGGCTATAAAACGCAAAGAGAAATGTATGTATGGAGCAGTAAGAGAGCTGTTTATGATATGCCTTTTGATCAATCTGCTGCTGTTAAAATTCTTATCATAGGTGACAGTAATTCTGGCGATTTTATGAATGCCTTAGTACAAAACAAGTTTGATTCAAAGGTCTCTTTTAGTGCTTATACCATTCAAAGTCACTGTGGTAGCTTATTTATCGACCCTGATATTATGGTTCAGTATATTGGTTACCAAGATGAGCATGAATGTAGAGCTGAATGGAAATTAAGTGAAACCCGCCAAAAATTGCTCGAAGATGCTGATTATGTTTTTATAGCTGCTGCTTGGAGGCAATGGCAAGAGCAATACATCAAAGAAAGTATGGATGGATTAGTACAAGAGTACGGTGATAAATTCTGGGTATTTGGTACTAAGCACTTAAACTTCAAGCCTTCAGAGATACTGCAAATTAAACCTGTAGATCGCCCTTTGTATAAGCTCGTTGCTAAAACTGAGGATATTGAACGCAATGCGAAGTTTCAAGCTGTTCTTGGGGATCACTTTATCGACCCTTATGCAGTGATGTGTGAACAAGAATTATGCCCAGTCTTTAACGACAAGTCGGAAATTTATACCTTTGATGGTTTTCATTTGACGAAGAGTGGGGCAGACTACTTGTCCGCACAATTACAGCCTTTTGTCGATAGAATTATTAATACCAGAAGCAACTTAGAGTAATTTCAGATCATATTCATACAGCTTTCTTACACTAAAGAGGTTCTATATCCTTGTTTTACAGGGTAAAATATCTTTCAAAGGAATTTGTGTATTAGCACTCAAGGAATTTGCATATGAATATAGTTGTATCGAAGAGCTCTAAATGGCTCACATGCTTGCTTGTAGTCGCTGCTGGTATCTCTGGCTGCGCGGTTAATGATCCATATTCTCGTGATCGTAGTCCTGTAGAAGTAAGGCGTGGTGAAAATTACGGTAAACCGATTTATCAAGGCCGACCTGCACCAGAAGAGTCAAGGCCTGTTTATCGCCCAGAAGAAGGGTTTCCGCAACAGCGTGAAGATGGATACGGTAATCAAGACTATGGTTATTCTGAAGATGATCGCTACTCTGAAGACAAAGACCCATGGAGCCAGCAAGATCAGCGACCACGCTCTGCACCAGCAGTTGAGCGTTTAGTTGCACAAGCAGAGTCCGCTATCTCTCAAGAAGAGTACTCAACAGCAGTCGCACGAGCTGAAAATGCATTACGTCTTGATCCTCAGTCAGTGAGCGCTTACCACACATTAGCAAGAGCATATCTCTATCAAAACCGCTTTAGTGAAAGTGAACAAATGGCATTGCGTGGTTTAAGCATTCTTCGAGGGCAAGGCGGTAGTGCTGGTCGAGAAGTATCTCGAGACTTATGGCTACTGATCGCTCAAACAAGACGTGAACGTGGTGATCAAGCAGGTGCTGAACGTGCAATGCAGCAAGCTGGCGGTCGTTACTAGTTTTTCGTCTGAAATACTGTTCTTTAAGGTATTGATAAGTAGCTTAGTGTATTTATCAATACCTCAACCTGTTCCTCTTGATAATCCAACTTAACTATTCCGACTAAAACCAATCACTTAGATACACTTTTATGCTTTGTAACAAAACTATTGGCAAAGTGTAATGTGTTGTATTTTCGTCCACACTAGCTGACAGCTTCTCGCTATGATTTATTTAACTTTCAACGAGAACTTAAAACATCAAGATCCGTTTGAAATAAATATTTTTGGCGTTTATAAGTAAGAATTAAAAAAGAGAGCGTATATGAAGTTACAGCATACAGTACTTGAGAAACTTGGTGATTTTTTAGAGTTTACTCCAGATGAAAAATTATTAGCAGATGGAGAATTAACTGTTGATGATGTGGCTATGCGTGTAAGTCAGTTAGGCCCAGATTATGATTCTTATGTTGTTATTGCAGCAAAAGTAACATCACTATTTCCTCATAATTTAAAGAGCGTTCTTACAATTGCATTAAGTGCAAATCATTGCTGGAGAGGCACTGCAGGAAATACTTTTAGTTTTGACCCATTAACGGAAGAGCTTTTTCTTTCTGTACGTTTAATGGCAGATGAAGTGAATAAAATACCATCTTATGATCTTGGTGATTTGGTTTTAAACTTATATGAAGCAACAAAACACTGGCAAGCAGTAGTGCATCAGCTTGATTGTAATGACAATGATTATGACTTTAGCCCAAGAACAGCTCATGCAATGAGCTTTGGTTTGCAATCAATACAACTTCAATAAAAAGCTCCTCGTCTCATAGGGCCATGTAAATGGCCCTTTTTTTTACATGGAAATAGGAACTGTATTTCCAATGAATAAATCTCTTAATATTGCCGTTATTGGTTGTGGTACAGCGGGTCTTGCTTGTGCAATTGGATTAGCCTCTGATCACAGTGTGCAGCTCTTTGAAAAGTTTGAGCATGCGAAGCCTGTTGGTGCCGGTATTATGTTGCAGTACACTGGTTTAAAAGCGCTTGCTTATCTTGGGCTAGAGCAGGATATTCTTAAAAAAGGCGCAGTTATTAATCACCTCAGTGGACATGATTTTAACGGCTCAACTGTTTTCAATGTTCATTATAGTGATTTAAAACAGCATCTCTTTGGTTTAGGTATTCATCGAGGTACTTTATTCGAAACACTTTATCATAAAGTACAAAAGCAAAATATTTTAATTAAAAGTAATGCAGCAATCCTAAGTACACTTCAAAAATCAGGCCAACGCTTTCTTGTCGATCAAAATAATATTGAGTATGGCCCATTTGATTTAGTTATTGATGCCAGTGGTGCTAATTCTATTTTAAGGCAGCATTATTCAACGATGCTTTATAACCATAAATACCCTTATGGTGCATTATGGACTGTTTTTGAAGATCCTAATAAAAAATATGCGACTAATGCGCTGTATCAAGTGTATGACAGCGCTCATAAAATGCTTGGTTTGTTACCTGTGGGGCAGCGGCCTGGTGATCAATTAAATTGCACTACATTTTTTTGGAGTTTACCTCTTGCAGATTATGCGCAATGGCAAGATGTAGGCTTAGATGCATGGAAAAAAGAAGTTATAAAATACTGCCCTCATATTGAATCAGCGTTAGAACAGATTCAAAGTCAAGATCAGTTGGCCTTAGCCAAGTATTCCCACTCAATGATGAAGCAGTGGAATTATGATCAGCTTGTGTTTATTGGTGATGCAGGTCATACAATGAGTCCTCAGCTTGGCCAAGGTGGTAATTTAGCCCTTGTTGATGCTGCTGTATTGGTTCAAATGCTGAGACAGAATAAAGACGTTAATAAAGCCCTATCAGCTTATAACACTAAAAGAAAAAAACATTTGATGTTTTATCAACATGCCAGTCGGTTTATGACACGCGGATTCAACTCGTTAGTGCA
>DJZY01000021.1:0-140479 GCA_002450655.1 Gammaproteobacteria bacterium UBA6940
GACAGGTACGTTGACAAACACCGGGTAGTTAAATACACGCTCATATCCAAAGTCTGATAGCATTTTATCTTGAGTAATTGGTGCTCCTTCTAATTTAAAGTACTGCTCTGCTTCAACCGTATCGATCTCAACATCTATTTCGTTATAACTATCATTTGAAACAGACTCAGCATTTCCCCCATAATTATCAGAATGTCCCCCAGAGCCTCCACCACATGCACTCAGAAAATAACAAAAAAATAAAACAACTAACATCCTAAACTTCATATAACACCTTAACTTAAAAATACATATCAGCAAAACCTTTCAAGCATACTAATATTAGAAACAATACATCTCAATTAAATTACATACACAGCCGTAAAACCGTTCATTTTTCATACACACGAGACACTATTTGAAATATCAATCAGCAGAACAAGTAACAGCAGCAAACATAACATCAGCATTTTCACTACATGGCACAAAACCTTGATATAAGTGATAATTAAAAAAATCATCGTATTCAAAATCATAATGAAAAGATGTATTGGAATTATTATGATAGGAACCATTATAAAGACTAGGTGTAAAGCTTTTCCCTGTACAACTTTCCACCGTCGTTTTAATATTATCCTTATAAATATTTAATAAAAGCCTACCACTTAGTAAGTAATCATTAATATTTGACTCGCTACTAAATATCCACAAACAGGGGTTTCAGAAGTAATTAGCACTTCATCATCAAAGCTGTATGAAGTACTAAAATAATACTCTACTATATAATTAATTTTATTTTGTGGTATCGGCATCACCCGCCATCCTTCAACTTCCTGATCAGAGCTATTACAATTAAGGCGCCCCCCTGAATACTTACACTTATCAGACGAATAATCCCAACCATCAAGAATAATTTTACGAACAATATCAACCCGCCCATACATAGTTTCATAGCCTGTTTCGGAATCACTACCAACCCATGAATTTATATAAATAGGCGTTCCGTGCACTACCCTTCTATCACGGACATCCACCCCTGTACAAAGTGACTGAGAACTAAAACCGGCTGTTACATCCTCTTTCCCTTTACAATCTTCAGGTACTTCTATAAATGCATACTTCATTGCAAGATCTATCTCATCAAATGTGCCATCTACATTTTTACGCTGAAATGAGCCATATTTTGCTTTTGTTAAATAGGTATTAAGCTTGCCACCTACAGGGCGAATATTGGTACTCACCTTTAAAACCTGGCTATCACTATCATCTATGATTTCTAAATCGTGCACATATCTGGAGTAATACTCTAAATCAGTCTTTAATATTTCAAAATCGATGTAGAGTGTTGCAGTGGTATTATTAGGCTCACATTGGAACGTCATTTGCGTCATAAATACAAAATCCGAAACATCAGCATAGGTTGGCGAGCCTGATTCATTAACTTGGGATAAGACTGTTATTGGGTCAGCACAAGAGTTCTCGCTATCTGGCCAGGTACCATTGACAGTTTGATAGGCTTTTAAAGCTAAGATCAAATTTTGCAGCTCTGACACCGTATAATCGAGGTGTGTGAGTTTAGACCGCGGTTTATAATAGAGAAATGAAACATAGGCTGTAATTGTGAGGATTGCGAGCAGTACAAACAACTCAATCAGCGTCATGCCCTTAGCATTTTTTATATTTAATCATTTGGGCAGTACTCAGGGCAAAATAAATCACCCATTACTTTACTAAAGAAATGGGTGATTTATATATTTCATTATTACTTTTTTCAAATTCTATTATATAGCGTATAGGTTTTATCACCGTCCATAATGATAAAACTATCCCCATCATTAGAGATTAAAAATCGACGCGGAAAATCAACAACATTCCTTCCACTCAAATCAACTGCAAACACGCTAAAAACCTGATAAAAACCATCAACTATTTCTGAAGGAAATAATACCAGCGTAGAATACACTCTATCAACACGTTGAATTAACTGGCCACGCTTACAGCCTAGGCCACCATACTCAAAAACATCTACGAATTCAGCGCCTTGCAATTCAGAAAATTCTCGTCTAATTATTTTTGAATAATAAGTACTTTCTTCAACCCCATTACCATTTGTGCTTACTTCCTTATAGTTTATACATGAAGAAACCCAATGACCATCTATACTTCCAGCTGCAGAGTATTCAGCCAAATTCACACCAGCAGATCTTGTATATAGTGTCGTTGAAGCATTTTCTTTTAGCCTTACATTTAAATTATTTTCATACTCTTCTAACTGGTAATTATCAATAAGGCCAAAATAATCTAATTCCTTATCTTGGGTGACAGGAGCACCAACTAAATCAAAGTACTGTTCAGCTGCAACTACATCTACTTCAAACTCTTGTGCCCCCTCATTATTATTCGGAATCGACTCAGTATTCTCTGGACTTTCAGAATCACCTCCTGAGCCACCACCACAAGCGCTTAGAAACAGACTTAAACATAAAATTATAAACACTTTAAACATCATAAAACACCATAACTGAAAAATATTCTTGCATCGTAATACTAAAATAAATTTATCTCAATCTATAAACAAATAAAAATATTACTATGATTACTTTTTAATCAATAAAATACGGAAAATATTCTCGATGCAGCATAATTTATTACACGAACATTAGAGCTACTTTAAAGAAACGCCAAACAGAGAACTCTAATCAGCTGAACAAGTAACAGCAGCAAACATAACATCACTATTTTCACTACAGGATACAAAGCCTTGATATATTTGGTAATTAAAAAATTCATTATATATAAAATTAAAATCGAAAGTGGTATTATCGTAATCATCGTAGGAAGAACCATCAAAAAGACTTGGCGTAAAAGTGCCACCTATTCGCTCTTCAATCTCGCTCTTTATCTGGCTATAATAAATATTTAACAACGTTCTGCCTCTGAACACATTATTCTTAACATCCTGAGCATTGGTAAACACACTAACACTTGGAGTTTTTGAATCAACAAATACGTCATCTGCGAAATAGCCAGTAGGATTAAAATAATACTCTACTATATATTGAATTTTATTTTGTGGTATCGGCATAACCCGCCAGCCTTCAACTTCCTGACTTGCACTATTGCAGTTAAGATTACCCCTTGACAACTTACACTTATCAGATGAGTAATCCCAACCATCAAGGACAATTTTACGAACAATATCAACCCGACCATACATCATTTCAAAGCCAGTTTCGGAATTACTACCAACCCAAGACTTAATTTCAATTTGCGTACTATGCACTACTGTTCTATCAGTAGAATCCACCCCTGTACAAAGTGACTGAGAACTAAACCCTGCTGTAACATCCTCCTTCCCTTTACAGTCTTCAGGTACTTCTATAAAGGCATACTTAGTTTCAAGCTCTATCTCATCAAATGTGCCATCTTCATTCTCTCGCTGAAATGGGCCATATTTTGCTTTTGTTAAATAGGTATTAAGCTTGCCACCTACAGGGCGAATACTGGTACTCACCTTTAAAACCCGGCTATCACTATCATCTATGATTTCTAAATCGTGCACATATCTGGAGTAATACTCTAAATCAGTCTTTAGTATTTCAAAATCGATGTAGAGTGTTGCAGTGGTATTATTAGGCTCACATTGGAACGTCATTTGCGTCATAAATACAAAATCCGAAACATCAGCATAGGTTGGCGAGCCTGATTCATTAACTTGAGATAAGACTGTTATTGGGTCAGCACAAGAGTTCTCGCTATCTGCCCAGGTACCATTGACAGTTTGATAGGCTTTTAAAGCTAAGATCAAATTTTGCAGCTCTGACACCGTATAATCTAGCTGTGTCAGTTTAGACCGCGGTTTATAGTAGAGAAATGAAACATAGGCTGTAATTGTGAGTATTGCGAGCAGTACAAACAACTCAATCAGCGTCATACCCTTAGCATTTTTATATTTAATCATATGGGCAATACTCGTGAATTGAGAGCATGTCAGCATATTCTGTAAAAGTACCACAAGCATCAAAGGCATCTGTCATGCTGCCGTCTTCAAGCATGACGTCAATGCTAATATTCTTTTTAGGCGTACCCTCAAACTCAGAGTCTACAATATTAATTTGATAGCCATAAAATTGATGGCTTTCCGTAGCAGAACAAATACTCTTTGGTACAACGATTATTTGAGCAAAAGTATTATCAGTACAACGCCTTGGTGTAAACTCAACATGGGTTGGTGTACTTACAGCTTCAGATGAGTTTTCATCAGTCGGTGGCATCATGACCATGGGAATATATGTATCTACATAATAGGCACCATCTATGATATTCACATCCGCTGCGGGCAAAACTCGTGCGAGCTGCAATGCAGTTTTATGAGATGGGGCTTGCTGACTGATTATAAAACTAGGAATACTTTCAAGTGGTTCTTGCTGCTCGCCATCTTCATCTAGCGGTGCAGGTGTTAAAATCGCTGGGCATGAATATGTATAGGCATAGCCCCATGCATTTTGATTATTTTGCCCGATATATTGTCGCAGTACTGCTTCAGCGTTAATACAGCCGTTATCACCGTCAGGCCAGACACCTACTTTCGTAAAATGATTAAGCGCAGCACGTTTAATATTGACAGTTTCAGCAGCGGTACGATCAATAAGTTGGTCGCCAAACTGTCGACTTGAATATTTTATTGTAAAAAATGCTAGTGCAGCGACAAGAGCTATTACAAGCATAATTTCAATTAAGGTAAATCCACTTTTATTTCTAAGCAAGGAGTTGGTCTTTAAATTATTATTCATTAATCCGTATTTGAACCTTCTGTCGTTCCATCTGAACTCGTATCACCATTAAGTAAATCGAGGGCACCATCAATAACCTCTTGAGCACCACTTGTTATGGTACCTACACCACCAGATCCGCCACCGGTTCCTTGCCCATTGCCGTTATTACCATCACTTTCATCAGTGTCATCTGGTGTTAAGTCGTATGCGATTGGTGTCGTTTGCTGAAAATAGTAGTTTTGAACCATTTTTACATCAGCAGATAAGCTTGCTAATTGGCCTTCACCATAAACAGGACGATATTCAAAAGTTGTGGTATTAATGGTGTACTTTACAATTAAGCCATCTTGATTTGACCAGCAAGGTTGAAATTTTGAATCAGATTGGAGGCAACCATTATTATCAATATTGAGATCATCTTCACCATCATCATCTGTATCAAGCAAGAGATTGGTTGAATTGAAGAAAAGACTATTTTCTTCAAGAGGCCAATTGCGAGAATAGAGATAACCAAAAAAATCGGCAAGACTTGTAATATCAGCTTCTGCTTCTGCAAGCTCTAGATCAACCTGCAAAATATTGACTAAGGACTGCGCTTGCTTCATACCAATATGGGCTTTCAGCTCACGTGAGCCGATACGCATACCTTTATAGACAGCAAAACTTAATACCAGTAATACAGCGATAGAAATCACCAACTCAGCCATGGTAAAACCATGGTTGTTTGAGAAGCGATTATTAATATGTGTGCGAAATAAATACGATTGAGAGAACTGCATACTCACCTTTAACCACCAAAGCTTGAAGCCATATTTGCCAGAGGCACATAAAAACCAATAGCCGAAGCAATTACAGCAAGTAGCATCATAAAAAAGCCTGCTTTTGAAACAACACCTGCAAGTACACGAGAGACATGGACATGCTCGATATGAATAGTTTCTTTAACAGCGCTGAGCATTAATTGTTTTTCCTCAAGGGTTACCACTGGGATTACCTTCATAACGTCATTTAATGCCATGGGCCAGTCTTCTTCTGTGAAGGCTGTAGCCAAATCTTGCGCACCTGCTAAACGGGCATAAATGCGCTGAAATACAATTCGATCTTCACCTTCTGAGGCTTCAAGAATTGCCAACAATGCTTGAGTATCAACAATGCCAGATTCATGCAAAAGCTCATAAGCATTAATAAAACGTTGGGAACGATCTAAGAGTTTCTTGTAGTAATAAGTCGCCATTAAAGGCATATTTTTTAAGAGAACAAACAACTTTTCCCAATAGACAAAACCTGCAATCGCAGTAATAACCAGTACCGGCCAATAGGAATTGAGAATGGAATGCCAGCCTAACAATAAAGCAGTGACTTCATTCCCCTGAAACTCAGCACCAACAGCTTGCCTAATTTCTTCAATGGCATAGCTCATAAAGAAAGGCAGCATGGTGATAAAAGCAAAACCACAAACCAAATAGACATACCCCATGCGAAGCTCTTTATCAACTTCGGAGCCTATTTGTTCTTTTTCAATTAAATAACGTGATGCACGACGGAGTGCTTGGGTGTATTGCCCTGAACGCTGCGCAGTTTCAGCAAGCAATATGGAGTTTTTATCAAAGTTAAGCAAGCGCAAAAAATCAGATAAATCTTCACACTGGTCTAAACGCTCTTGCTTTACTTTAATCCATTTTGAGTTTTTAATTAAAGACTCTATCGATTCTCGAATTGGCTTACCAGCAGCCAAAGCACTGGAGAGGTTCTGCAGAAAGATAGCCTGGTTTTTCATACCAGGCGTGCCTGTTTCTAACTTCTGCAGAAACCGCCAAAAAGATTTCTCCTTTACATCCAGTATTCGACGTTCAGGAATACGACAACGTAAACGTGCTTCCTGTGGTGAGGATGCTTCCACTTGTAGAACTCGTGGTTCACCTCTTGCATCTAAATATCGAACACTGAACTGCATGAGAACAACCTCTTATGAACAAGCGTAACGAACAGTCACAATGCCTGCAGTTTCACCAGCAGGATCAATATCTGTACGACCAACGCCACCAGCTGCGACGATACCATTAATAGAATGAATTTCACTTGAGTTTTCAAGCTTAGATTCCAAAATTGTTTGAGCACGATCGATATTGCCAGCACCATCAAGCGGGTATTCAACTTCTAAGTATGCTCCAGCAGTACCAACGGAAGTATTAAACTCAGCAGTCCATTTTGTATAATCTGAGTCATATGTCGGTTGAGCATTTCCAGCATTTGCGTTATTCCATGGAGTACCAGCTGGAACACCATTATCAAGCATTAACTTAATACCTGTACGTGTATTGTCCGCTGTGTATTCGTTATCAGTACCGCCAAGAATATTACCAAGGTTCGTGGCGTTAGTTGTTGGGTCTGGGCTTAGACACCCATTATTCTCTAAAATAAAGGCCTGAAAAGCTGCTGGAACATCTTTGGAAAGAATATTCGACACCATTGCAATTTTGGCATCATCGGCTCGTACACCAAAGTTTCTTACTAAATACACAATCAATACTGCAAGAATCGCAATTACGATAATCAATTCAGCCATCGTAAAACCTTGGCTTTTTCTTAATTGACGGATGTTCAGGTTCATTTGTTTTTCCTTTCTAATATGAGCCTTTATTGAGCTCGATCATTTGAGTGTTTATTTGTAAAAGAGCGATTTGGATTATTCATCCATAGACATCAATGTCAGTGATCCCAGTTTTGATTCAAGCGCCTCAAGACTGGTCTGTCCTTTAAGCAGTAACGAACAAGCGTGGTGCCAAATATCGACAAATTCGCCCTTTCGTCTTTGCATTCTTCGAATTTCCTGAGCGCCCTCGCCTCTGGCGATGGCATCTCGGGTTGATGGTGTTACTTCGAATATTTCTTGCACCAAAGTTCGGCCGTGATAACCGTTTTGGCAGTGTTGGCATGACGTAAATTTATCAGCATCCTCAGAACGCTGACGTAACTCAACATCACGGTTTACCCCTTTTGGTAGGTATTGCATAAAGTAGTTATGCAATGGTTGCACCACTGTATCTGAACAATGTGGGCAAATTTTTGGCACAAGACGCTGCGCTGTGATTGCTAAGACGTTGTCTGCTAAGAGGGCATTTTCTATCCCAAAATCTCGTAAGCGGTTTAAGGCGCCATGTGCGTCATTGGAGTGAAGTGTGGTTAATACAAGGTGACCTGTTAGCGCTGCGCGCATAGCAAGTTCAGCTGTTAATTGGTCACGAATTTCACCTACCATGATAACGTCTGGGTCATGACGTAAAAGCGATCTAAGGGCTGTTGCGAATGAGACGTGTTGGTCTATTTCAATGCTCATAACACCATCAAGCTGTTCTTCGACAGGGTCTTCAATGGTGTAAATTGTTTTTTCTGGGAATGTGTGGCGAATCTCGCGCAGCATAGCCTTTAATGTGGTTGACTTACCACTACCAGTAGGCCCTGTTACGATAATTAAACCATGAGGGCGACCAGATAAAGCCTTTAAACAATTAAATTGATGCTCGGGTAATTCAAAATGTTCTAGTCGAGTAATACTTCTTTTAATATTTAAAAGTCGCAGCGTAAATTTTGGTAGACGTGTTGTGCCTACCTTCATAGGTGCCATTTCCATACGAATGGAAATTTGCTTATGACCCGAGGTAAATGCCATATAACCAGAACATGGTTCAAGGTAGTTATTTTGCTTGCCAACGCGATCCATTAAATTGTTTGCAATAAGCTTTAATTGATCCAAGCCAAGGTTTTGGAAACGAGCTTGACGTACCTTATCGCAACGACCATCAATACGGTAGCGGATAACAACACCATGGGTTTCAGGTGTAATATGGATATCTGTAGCTTGTCGTGCAATACCATCAATTAAAAGTGCATCAACAATATCACGAGCCCAGATGCCAGAGCCTTCTGTTTCAATAAAAACACTGCTCTTTTCTTGCATTGCATTGGTAACAACATCACTGTCAAAATCACGCATTGAAATAATACCAAGGCGTGAAAAGTTAAGCTGATCTTGTTCATTTTTCTTTCGGCGCATTAATGGTTCAATTTGCGCACGGTCGTATGGATTTGTAACATACAATATATCGTCAGCAATTAACCATGGGCATATATCAGAACCACTACGAATAATTGTTGAAGTATCACGAATAACACCACCAAATAATTCACAATGGAAGAGAACAGCGAGGACACTTGCAAGTTTTTTATCGTCAATATCAGCTTCAAGTAATCGCACCACAAAGTCTTTTGTTTCCTTTGGCGTTACCATTGACTCAGCCTGTTGAGCCGTTAAAGCATTCACTTCAACCAGGCCTTTAAGAAGCTGTCTGAATTGTTGTTCTTGTTTTGAAAGCGCGTCTGTAAGCATGTTTAACCCTTGTGCATTTTTATAATTATTTCCAACAGATTACCATTGGTAGTTAACAGTCAAAACACTATTATCTTTTTGCAACTGGACACCATCAACCATAGATATTGCTTGCACAACATGCCCTGTAGGCAGAGTGTCACCTACTTGATAAGATCCAACCGCCCCATTATCAAATTGAAACTTCACACGAGTTTTTGCAAGCTCGATAACACGAGGCAATGTATAGATTTTTGGTGCTTTTGGCGCTTCTTGCTGACGTTGAGAAGCTGCTGGTGTATTGGTATTTTCAAGACCAACTGTTTTATCAATTTGCTCCTGTGCTTTAGCAATACGTGCTTGACGCTCAAGGACTTCAGCTTGATATTCAAGCTCAGTTAAACGCTGAGCACGCTGTAATTGAATCTCAAGAATTTGGGCACCACGCTCTTCTGGTGTTAACACTGATTCAGCCGCCATTGAGCCTTGGGATAAAGCCAAAATAGTAATAAAAACTGGGAGTGATATTTTATTATTCAACATTATTAATCTCCGAATTGAACCTTAACTGCATATGGTTTTTTATTCATTAGTGTTGTGTTGAATCCGTTCCTAAAATGGCTATTTCCAAACGAGCACTTGAACTCATGTAATCCATTTTTATCATTTGTGCCGCAATTTTTTGTTGTATTCTTTGTGCAACTGCAAGCACAAGAATAGGATCACCAGACAATGTACCAACCCATATTTGGCGACTTTTTTGCGAATCTTTTGATGTTGTTAATGTCAACCCTGCTGAAGACGCAATATCTTTTGCAATACGCCAATTATCCCAGACTGGGTTCAGTTGAGCAGCCTTTCTGAGTTCTTTGGTTTTTTTCTTAACTTGCGTAATTTTTGAATCAAGTGATTGTGAATCGAGCTGTTGAAATCGTGCTTCCCGCTCACTATACCTTTCTTTCAAAATAGAAAAGCAAATCATGCAGCTCACAAGAACTACTGCAGCAGTGATGTATTTAAAATAACGTTCTTCAATTGTAATTGGCATTCTTATACCTCAGATTTAAATTTAAATTACCTTAAATTTAAAGTGATATCCCACTCACCATCAGGCTTTATATCAGATTGTATAAAATCATAATAAAGAGCTGGATTTTCATCGGAAGCACCTGTCAATTTCAATTGTCTCGCATTAAATTGAATAGCGCCTTCAAACTTTAATTGACTTAGATCATGCATTACTACAGCTAAGCGACTTACTTCAGTAGATTGATCAGGTGTTTTAACCAATCGATGCTTTGATAATTCTGAAAACTTTTTATTCAAACTATCAAGAGCCTTATCTTTTTCAGCGAGCGTATTATATTCAGCTTCACTGTAACCTTGCAAAACAAGATCAATTGCAAACCCAATCACAGCAACAACTGCAATTGCAATTGCATTTTTCAAACCAAGTTGGCGGTAAATTTGACGACGCCCTTTTAGAATCTCTCGGGCTAACATTGCTGGACGTTTTGGTAGTTTTAAATCACTTATTTCTGGACTTAAAACTTTCGCATGATTTAAGCGAAATTCTGTATCTGCAGCGAAAAAACCTGCGTCATAGTTACCAGAATAAACAATACGTCCTACATCAGCATGTACGTAGTAGCCGTCCATTTCGTTTACTGGTACAACTTGTAATTTATCGCTAAAACTTACGACACCCGAGGCAACTAATACTTGCCACAAACCATATACAGGCAAGCGCGGATAATGTTGACGAACAATTTCAATATCACCTTCGCGAATCTGTATCGCAGCACAAGTATTTGATGCCTTTGCAATTTCAACGTATTCATGTTGTTCTGTAACTGGCACGGCACCAACAATATCAGGCAGGATAATAACATCCTGGCCTTGTATTTTGACTGGTTTTCCTAGTACATCTGAAAACATGTTTCTACCTTTTCCCAACAAGCGCTACTATTGACCATTCTGTACAAGCTTTGGTGTTACCATTAACACAAGCTCACGACGTTCAAGATTTTTAGTATCAGCATGGAATAAAGGCTTTAACAATGCGCCTGTAATACCATCTCTAAATGGTAATGTTTGCAGACTGCTAGAGACTGATTTACGAATCAGGCCGCCAAGCTGTATAGACTTGCCAGACTCTACAATCACTTCTGTGCTTAATTCTTGAAGCGCCAAACGAGGCACTCGAACTGGAACAGGGTCAGAATCAAACTCATCGTATCCTTGAACAGATGAAACTACTGGCCATATATTTAAAAGAATACGCTTATCATCGAGAAGCTTAGGGCTTACAGCAAGTGAAACACCAACTTTAAGCTGTTTTACAGTTGCAGAAACTGCTACTGTCTCACCTTCGTTTTCACGAACCACTTCTGTTTCAGCAACATAACTCAACTGATCACCAGCGTGCATAATTGCAAAACCACCATTACGAACAGTAATATGTGGCTGGTTTAATAATTCAACATCACCATATTTACTGAGGAATTGAAGTACAGCCTGGCCTGCAAACTTACTGCTTGAGAAGCCAAAATTACCCTGCCAAATACCACCTTCTGCGATAGCGTTAGGTGAAATACCACCATTTGAATTCACAAAACCAAGATCAAGAGGGTTACCGTTAACACTTGCATTAAGCGCAGAAAACTCCTGCCAGTTCACACCTGAACCACGATCGTCTGTTAATTTAACGTCGTAGGCTTTCACTTCAATTGTCACCTGCTGTGTTGATGCAGCCTCTAAGCCAGATAAATAATTATCAAGACGATTCATCGCAACAACAGAACCACCAGCAACAACTTTACCTACAGAACGGGTTCCATAGACATATGGCTTAAGTGGCCCTTTCTCCGCATCTTTAACACCAAGGATATCGCGAGAAGCCTCTAAAAGTGACTCCCACTCATCATAAATAAGCTCCTCAGAAAGTGCAGCTTTTTGCTCTTCTTTCTCAAGGCCATTGTTAAGTGTTGCATTTGAAGTTAAATTTGTTTTCTTTGCACCTGTAAGCGCACCAAGCATCCACTCTTTTGTTAAGAACGAACGAATTTCGAGTGTTTTACCTTTAACTTGGATGTCAAGAGCTGTTGCAGCTGCGATATATTGAATAAATTGCTCTGGCGGCATATTGATCGCATTAATGTCTACTTTTTGTTCAAGCTGCACACCTGTATCCATTGGCGCAAGATGATACTGTGGTAAAAAACGACGTAAAGCATCCATTACAGCAAGGCGTCCAACAAAGTCGATATTGCTTGCACGTATTGGTGTTGCTGTAGACTTAAGTTTAATGTAACTTGGCAATGCTTTTTGGTTCGGCTGTTGCTCTGTTATGAGTGGTTTATTTTGCTCTTCTGCTGAAAAATCTTCAGTCACACAGGCACTCAAAACAAGCGCCACACATGGGAATAAGGCTTTTATTTTCATTGTTGTTATCCTTTTATTGCGCGCTCATCACGAGAATTGGGCTTGGCTGACCTTTAGAATCTTTAATTTGATCAAAGTATTGATATTGCAAACCAAGGGAAAGGCACAAATCTTGTAAAATGGCATCTCTGCTTTTTTGCGCAATAAAATCAAGGCGTTGGTTTTTCTTTTTCGAATCAACATCAAGCAGTACTCGCCAATTATTAGGCATGATTGCTTGCACAAGCTCTTCTACAGACATATCCCGAGCATCTATAGCAACGACTTCTTTTTTAAGAAGCTCTAAAGTGACAGAATCTGAACTTAAGGCAATTGATTGATGAATTGAGTTTGCTTCAACCCTTGCTTGAGCAACGATGGCGGAAGCAAGCTTTTCTGCTTCTTCAAGGGTTTTGTGAGCCTTGAGTAAAACTTCTTCCGGCGTTTCAGCAGGAGCAGGTTGGGTTTCAGTTACAACCCCTGGATTTGTGTGTTCAGTTGTCGTTGGTTCAGCATCCTTTGCTGAAACTGCGCTTACCATAAACGCACCAAGAATGAGGGATACGATTTGTTTATTCATTTTTCTTATCCTTTCTTGTTTTGAACCAAAGCGGCCATTTTTTCAATTCGTTCTTCTTTGTTATCACCTGTGACAATGTCCGGTGCTAAACCTATTCTTTGCAAAAGATCTTCTTGTCTTTTTTCTGCAAAAACCATCTGAGCATATGCACCTACATAGATGAAATACACACCTTTAGATGTCGAAAACCCTTTCCATTTATCAGTAACAGATGCATCGGCTAAGCGATCCCATAGTGTTAGCCAATCAGGTTTTTCAGATGTGACGTAGACAGTGTGATACAGCCCTTTGTATTCAACTTCGTATGATGAAGGCTTATCTTCATTCACATTTGAAAAATAGGCTGTACCATTTGACTCTTGCTGCAAACCAAAGGTATTTCCTGGTTGATATGCAGGTACAGCCAAAGACGCGGGTGCAATTTCAAGCTGATTCAAGGTAAGTTCTATAGACTCTTTAGCCATTGACACGTCTTGACGCAAAGCAAGGTATTCATCGGATAACTTGAAATCAAGGTTTTGAACTTTTTCTCGTTTCTTCTTTTGTTCAATATATTGATTTTTATCTTTAATCCTTTGATTTTCTAAAGTTAAAAGCTCAATCTCTAAATTAAGAGCATCAAGTTTTTGCTGCATACTTTGCTCATAAGCTGCTTGCGAAGCTGGATTCTTCACAAGGGGCGCTTTTGTTTGGGGAGAAGCCACATGATCACTCACCTCAGTAACCTGTTCGTCATGAGGGTTATAGGCTTGGCTTTCGAAACTTTTTGAAAGCTGATGCTTATTTTTATAGTGATTAAATCCAGTTGCTTTTTCAAAGGAAAGCGGACTAAAGGCGCAACCTACTGTAAACGAACCGAGAGCTGCAATAAGCACGGTTTTTAATTGTAGTGGCTTTGAACAAGATATAACTTCTTCAACTTCGACAGATACATCCTTTCTGTCTATTTTTTGTGCTGCTCCTGCATTTATTTTTGTGGAATACAACATATCAAACACCAAAGAATAAATGAGATTTTAATTGTGATTATTTTTTAATCAATCGATGCTTTTTCAACCGAAAGATCACTGTTTATTTATTGTTTTTACACTTGTTTTTTATTATTAATAAAAAATTGATGACTAATTTTAGATGTTGATAAAATACAGGATACAACATTAAAAAACCATACCTAAATAACAATATTTACAATAATTGCACAGATTGAAATTCTTAAATAGGATACCCACAACACTTCAGCATTGCTGGCACTTTTGCGATACAAAAAACGATCAAAAAAAAATACAGCGCGCATTATTTTAAGGCATTTTTTAACTGATAATCGATATAGCTTTTTGATAAAACAGGCCTTACAAACTCTTATTTACAGAGGAACCAGATGCTTAACAAACAAAAACACCTTTTCATAACAGGTCTTCTTATTGCCTTTTTATCTGCAGGTGCTTTTTATACCTACAGGCTTTTTATTGGCAGCAATAAAACATCCGCAGCTCAAAATCAGTTTATTGACGAAATTGAAAACAATATAGAGTCAATTTTCTATCTCATACCAAACAACCAAGTACCAACAACACAAGCTTTAAACCAAGCATCTGCGAAAATTAAAACAACACTTGCTCAAATTAAGAAACTGCCTGATAACGACACAAACTCTCACTACTATCAATCACTTGAGAAACTAAATACACATATCGAAAAAACCAATAAAGAAAGAGTTAAATTAGACAGGAACACTTTAAATTTACAACCAATAATCACACAAATCCAAACAAGTACATCAGATATACAGAGCCTAATTAATCAATTTATTTCCTCTGACTTTGCTTATGAATCGACCCAGGATTTACAGCAGCTTTTGAATTTACTGCGTACAGCCTCACAAAACCTAGTTCTTATCGAAAGCATTGAATCTCAAGATCCATACACAACAGGCCTTCTTGCTATAAATACTCGTGCAAATTTGCTAAAGGTGATTGATGTGAGCTCGAAAGGTTTTAATGTAGATGAACTGGATCCTAGACTTAAAATGCAGACTATAAAAATCATAAAAGCCTTAGACCAGCACCTTAAATCTCACCACTTTTTTCAGAGCGAATTAGCTAACCTAGATGTCATCAAAGAAAATTTAAGCATTATTCAAGAAATGAAAGTCAACCTGAAACCAGTGACACTGGTTCGGTTTTCTTCTGGCGAGTTTCAAAAGCAGCTGCTTATCACTATGCTGGTTATCATTTTTATACTCTCAATGCGTTTTAGCTATCTCTATGCAAAAACAAGCCAAATCGTACCAACAGAAACAGGCTTATCACCTGAAGATCGACAAAAAGCAATTATGGAATTGATAAAAACAAAAGAAAAGGAGTTTAAAGCTGCTTCAACTAAACCAGCTATTAAACAACAGCCAATACAAACAAACCAGCCTCACAATCAAACTGATACCATTGTCATTTCGGCTGAAACGATTGATTCAACTCGAATAATGGGCAAATAGCATTTTGCCCAACCACTCTTCCATGTCCAAAATCTCCTTATTTTCTCTGATAAAACCGGCGTTTATACAAAAAAAGTACAACGTATCTCATATGTAATTGCTACACTATTTTAAAGGGTTTTATTTGTTTTTTTCGAATTATTAGCTATATAGATTAATAGGCTATTTTAGCTGATGAAGAAATTGTGAATCCTCATCCTGGAAGTTCACTTTTACCATCATCGGTTAACTGTATGCACTGTTGTTATAAGCATAATCGAAGTCGTTATTGCATGGTATTAGATGTGGTGTTTGGCACCTTCAATTCTCGAAATACTTCAAGCAATAGCCTGGGAGTGAAGAGAAAGGTATGCCAAGGAAAAACAGACAACAAACAAGACTAAACGGCTCAGCAATTTCATCAATTCTAATTATGCTGACAAGTCTTCTATTGCTCTCTGCAAATGTACTTGCTCAAACCTGGGATGCAGGTGGTGACGGCATTAATGTCAGCGATCCAAACAACTGGGATAATGATTTTGTACCTGGCACCTCTGAAACTGCAAACTTCGATGGCACATCCACTACAAATGCAGCATGGAATTCTCAAGCACCAGCAACTGTTAACCAAATAACCATTCAAGACAGCTACACTGGCACAGTGTATATTGACAAAGATATTACTGTTAGCTCATCTGTCACATTAAATAACACACAAGGCACTCTTGCACTGAGTGAGCAACTGACAACACCTCTTGTTAATTTTGCAGCTGGCGCACGTCTTCGTATTAATGTTGAGTCAACAGTTACGACTAATAATGGCTTACTTAATATTGTCAATGGTACACCTGCGCCACAAGGCACACTTATAATTTCTGAATCAATTGACGAAACATCTTTAACACTGCCCTACACAATTAAAATTATTAACTGGCCAAATACGCCATCATCCAACTTTGATGATATTGAGCTTCCCATTTTACAAGATGGCTATAATTGGGATTTATCCAAACTCTATACAACTGGTGAGATTGCAATTATTGCTACACCTGGTGGCTTAACTTTTTCGCCAATTTTATGGTTAAACGCTAACTATGACGCTTCTGTCATACGAAATGAATCAAATGCTGTTGAAAAGTGGATCGATATCACTGGGCATAACAACAGCGCCTATTCCCCTCAAACAAGCCAAGCACCATTGTTTGTTGAAAATGCATTTACAACAGATTATGGCTCATTTAATACAGTTAGAACCGATGGTGAAAATGATTATCTAGAAGGTACAATTTCAAACCTTGATAATTTTACTATTGTTATGATTGCAAAAGTCATTGACCGCAAAGGGAATAATCGTGGTCTTATTACCCTGCATGACAACGGCTCTGAACCTGACTGGAATTGCCCACAATGTATGGGTGTAACGACATATAATGCACCTGGTCGTATGTCGGTTATTCGTAAAAATAACGGTGAAGAATGGAGCGAACTTTCTGATGACTATCACATTAATACAATTGTGATGGATAACAAGCAACTCTCTTTCTATCAGAATACCCGTTCAGGCACATCAAAGACATGGAATAACTGGTCAACGCTGCAAAGCAACCATTATCTCTTAAGCCGTCGTTATAGAGAAACTAATTACAGCAATATGGATTTTGTTGAAGTTATTGTTTTTGATCGCGCTCTCAACAGCGATGAACTTTTCAGCTTTATTACAGAGATGAACAACAGGTATAAAGTCTATCCTGAGGCAACCTGGACATCAGATGGGACAACTGATATTTCCACCGCCTCATATTGGACGAATAATGAAGTACCGAGTTCTAACTCGGCTTTGATGTTTAGTGGCTATAGCATTAACAATGCTGAATGGAATGCAGACGACACAGATACAGTAGATGTGCTTACCATAGAAGACTCATACACTGGCACCCTTTCAATTAATCGAGATTTAACCGTTACAAACGAGGTGACTCTTAACAATACTGTAGGTTCAGTTGTTTTAAGCGAAACACTAACTGCTGGCACAGTTAATTTTGGTGAAGATGCTCGCCTACAAATTAATCTGCAATCCATTTCTGAGGCTGAAAACGGTAAACTTGTTGAAACAGCCGGCACATCCATTCCCAATGGTCATTTAACAATTACATTACATCCTTCTATTGATCAATCCACTCTTCCAAATTTTGACATTTTTGACTGGTACGGTACACCGGCAACTCAATTTAAAAGTGTTGAATTACCTGACTTAGACACAGGTTATGCTTGGGATTTATCACAACTCTATACCACTGGTGAAATAGCAATTATTCAAGCACCAGGCTATATCTATGGTCTGTCCCCAAAAATTTGGCTTGATACAAGTGACTCAGGCACCTTGTCACTCAACAATACATCTTATGTTGAATCTTGGTTAGATAAGTCTGGTCAAAACCACCATTTATTCCAAGAAAGCGCTGAGCGACAACCACTTCTTGTTGCAGATGCTTTAAATGGCTACCCAATTATTAAAACAGATGCCAATAATGATTATCTGACTGGTGAAATGGATGCAGCCAATGATATTACGCTGTTTCTCGTCATGAAGATTAATAGCCATTCCAACTACGCAGGTATTTTCAGCCTGCATACATTGGAAACAGGCGATAACACTGCTGACTGGAACAGTCCAAATGGCTTTGCACTTACAACTGCTAATAATGTAAATGGTTTAAATTATGTTCATGATAAATTCAATATTGCTGATTCGACAGATTATACCTACCAAATACGAACTGTAAGGATTAATGCAGGGGTTGTTACAGGATTTCATAATCTTGTTAAAACAACCGCATCCAGCAATGTTACTTTTCCATCTTACGACACTATTAACAGCACACAGTTTACAATTGGCGCTCGATACACACCTGGCAACTACGCCGATATTAATTATGCAGAAATTATGTATTTTAATACTGCATTAACAGACGCTCAAATCACAGCTTTACAAACGACACTTGCACAAAAGTATGGTATGTCCAACCTGCTTACAATTAATCAAAACTTAATTGCACACTACTCTTTTGATGAAGCATCAGGTACCGTTGCCAATGACACATCTGGCAATGATTTTGATGCAACCTTAACAAATATGTCTGGTTCAGAGTGGGCAGAAGGAATTGTAGGTAATGCTGTTTATTTAGATGGTACAAATGATTATATTGATGTACCTGATGGGTTTGGAGATTTTACTAATGGATTAACTATTTCCTCATGGATTAACCTTGATGCTTATAATAGCTGGTCTCGCCTTTTTGATTTTGGCCTTGGTGAAGCATCAAACAATATTCTGCTTGCCGTGCAAAATACAAATGGTGATCTCTATTTTGGTAAAACTGGTAATACAGACCAATACGTGATTAGCACTAATAGTGTTTCACTCAATCAATGGCACCATATTGCTGCCACTATCACAAATACTGACCAGTTTACGTTTTACATTGACGGAAAAGAAAGTGGTACAGGGACAATTGGCAACATACCAAATATATCCCGAACAGAAAATTTTATTGGAAAATCAAACTGGTCATCAGACCCATATTTTGACGGTAAAATAGATGAATTTAAAATATATAATCGAGCGTTAACTCAATCAGAAATCTACAACTTATTGCAATTAGACAATGTCTATTTTTGGGACAACCAAGCCAACGAAGGCAATCCAAGAACGGCTATTAACTGGCTTGGCGATATAGTCCCAAATTCTGCATCAACCGTGATTTTAGATTACAGTGCCAAAGATATTAACTGGAATATCACCAATCGTCTTACAGCGCTTGATATAAGAAATACCTATACAGGTATTCTTCAACTCAATGACAAAATGACTCTGAGTAAAGATTTATCTTTGCAATCAGAATCAAAGCTTCGTTTTAACCTAGATTCAATAATCCCTAGCGCTTACGGTGCAATTCAAGCACGTACATTAAATTTAAATGGAACGCTCACAATCACAATTGATGCAGGCATTACTCAATATGCAGGTTTAAGTTTCGATATTCTAGATTGGACAAATCCGCTTACAACTCAATTTACTGCTATTGAACTCCCTGAACTAGATGCAGGCCTTGCTTGGAATTTGACTCGTCTCTATATTGACGGCACTATCCAAATTATTTCAACGCCTGCAAATGACTCTGATAATATTACATTATGGCTTGAGTCAAATGACAGAGGTTCACTCTATGTAGATGACAATAATAAAGTCCGCAACTGGGTAAATAAAATTGGTGGTAAGAAATCCTTCTTCTCTTCTCCTGTGCAGCTTGAAGCACCTGCCTATCAACTCAATCAAATAAATAACATGCCTGTTGTTAGCTTTGATGGTGTCGACGAATTTTTAAATACAACATCTGGCCCTTACACAGACTTTTTTTCCGCCAACGAACACTCCATGTTTTTTGTTTTAAAAGACGAAAGTCAAGCCGAAGAAATGGTAATGAACTGGAAGGTTGGTGACGCTAATACAAATCGTGTAAACCTTACAGTTGGTGAAACTGAGCTTACATATCACGCCGTTGACTCAAGTTCAAGCAGCACTGTTTCTGGCATTTATTCAAATCGATATTTTATTGTCGGCGTTGTAAAAACACCTACAGAGCAAAAAATTTATGTTGACGGTAGTTTGGTGAGCTCTGTACCTAATACTGCAAGCTTAAGCTCGGGTTCAGATCGCTTTATTCTTGGCAAGCATAAATACAACTCTCTGCATTGGAACGGTCAAATTGCTGAAGTTATTTTTATGAAAACTGGTGCCGATACAGACGAAGTTAATGATATTACTGACTATTTCATTTCAAAATATGATATCGACCCATTAGATATTGGTAAGGAAGCTCATTACACATTTGACGAAACCAGTGGTACAACTGCTGCCGATGCAACCGACAATAATTTTGATGTCACACTCAACAATGCGACAAATGAAGCCTGGTCCCCTGCTATTTTTAATAACGGCCTTACCTTCGATGGCTTTGATGACTACATTACTGGCGATGCACTTACTGCATTTAGCCCAACAGATTTTTCTGTATCGGCTTGGATTAAAACAAGCGCCACTGACACCTCAGGCGGTGAGATTATAAACATCGAGGAAGATATTGTCTTTCGTGTTCAACCAGATGGTAAATTAGTAGGCTTCCATCGCACATCTGGCGGTCTGAATAATATTGTCGGTAATGCTAATGTTTTAGATAACCAATGGCACCACATTGTCTTCACACAAGACTCCAGCACAACCACAAATAACACCAAAATATATGTAGATGGTGTACTTGATTCAACAGCAAGCACAGCAGCTCATGTTGATCAAAACCTAAATGCGCCAAATATTACCATTGGTTCTTTTGCTTTTGATTTCAATTACAACGGCAGTATGGACGACCTTCGACTCTATAGCCGAACGCTCACAGCAGACGAAGTTGCCATGATGTACCGTCGCGCTAACTTTGTGCAATGGGATAATGACGCAGCAAACGGCCTTTCGAATACTGCACTCAACTGGTCTCATGATGCAACACCGTCACTTGAAGACAGCCTGATTATTGGTACATCTGCACAAGATATTCTTTGGAACACATCAAATACCGTCAATAGCTTAGCTGTTCGTTCAGGCTATACAGGTACACTTACATTTGATGCACCAGCCACCATTGCTGGCGATTATGTGCAAGACACAGGTACAAGCATCATAGTTGATATTGACTCAGCAACAGATGGCGAATATGGACGAATAAATGCAAATTCTATTTTAGCTGGTGGTACTTTAACTATATCCACAAGCATTTCTGCTGGCCCTGCTACTTTCGATATATTTAATGCAAACATATCTGGCGCCTTTGATAATATTATTCTTCCAGCTCTTGATGCAGGTTATTCTTGGGATTTAAGCGCACTCTACACCACTGGCGAAATTAGTATTATTGAAAACGTCGGTCAAACTAGCGTCAACCCGATGATTTGGTTTGATGCATCAGATAATCCAACCATGATTCGTGACGCAGGAAATATTATTCAAACTGCCGTCAACAAAGCTGGTTACGCAACTAATATTAATGGCTATACACCAACGGCAGATAAGCCAAATTATGAATTGTTCAACGGCTATCCTGTCATGAATTTCTGGTATGACATCATGTTATCGCCAGTCGCTCAAAACCCTAAAACAATTGTGGCAGTTGTTCGCGAAACAACTGGCGGCAACCAAGACGTGAACCTTGTCACACCAGGTAATAACACTGACTATCCTCATGTTATTTTTAAAATTAACAGAAGTTCAGGTGAAGCGGGTAAAGGTGAAATTTTTACACGCAATGCTGCAGGTGATAGCTGGTACAGTGTCAGCGGCCGAAATATAGTTGGCGACCCTAATTTGCATATTGTGTCTTACCGCTGGGAACCAGGACAGGAAATGGCTATTTATGAAGCTGGTGAGCGCATAGAAACTAATGGTGATAGTAACCCAATCGTTGCAGCAGATGAACTTGGTATTTACTCTCATTTCTGGGCAGGACAAACATGGTCTGGTGATGCAGGCCAAGTTGCAGAAATTCTAATTTACGACACAATGCTGTCGGAAGAAGAAATTGACCGTGTTGAAGCTGAATTAGCAGATAAATACAATCTATCGATTCAATCAACAACTCAAGGCATGCAAGTGCATTTTCCACTTGATGAAGTTAGTGGCCTTACAGCTTACAACAACCTAGGCGATTTATATAACGGCGCACTCACATATATGAGCTCTACAGAATGGAGCTCTGATGCCATTAAAGGTGGTGCAATTGAGTTTTTTGGCGAAAATAATGGTGAACCTGACGATCAAATTCAATTTAATGACTTCTCAAGCGT
Organism: Gammaproteobacteria bacterium UBA6940; assembly: GCA_002450655.1. Lineage (GTDB taxonomy): Bacteria > Pseudomonadota > Gammaproteobacteria > Pseudomonadales > UBA6940 > UBA6940. The sequence continues at coordinate 22,485 of DJZY01000021.1, forward strand.
CCAACCAGCAAGCTTTACTTTCTCAGGCTGGGTTAAGGTTGAATCCACAGGGCTTGGTGGCGCTGTATTCTTTAGTATTAACGATAATATTGCGCTCTATCTCAATAATAGTTTTGAACTTGTTGGTGGTATTCGAACAGGTTCAGGCATGCCAGGTGCAACCATTGCAGCCAGCAAAGATATCCGAGATAACCAATGGCACCATTTAGCATTAACCTTTGATGATGCAACCAAAGCATTAACACTCTACCGTGATGGTGACCCTATGGGTACGACCACAGCATCGGAAAGTATCGTTTATGATGCAGGTAACGGCATATCCCTTCTAGGCGATCACCCAAAGACTGGTGGATTATATAATCTATACAGTTTCAAAGGCAAAATGGATGATGTTCGCTTCTACGATAGAGCCCTTTCTTACCAAGAAATTGCTCAAATTATCGACTTTACTCACGTGAAGTTTTGGACTGGCTGGGCAAATAATGGCCTTAGCGAAACCCCATGGAACTGGAATACAGAAACAGATATCACACCAGCAGACACACTCATCCTGCAAACTACAGCACAAGATATTACTTGGAATACCAATAACTCACCTATTACAAATATGTATTTGAGAAATGGCTATACAGGTAAGCTTAAACTAAGTGCTCCACTTCGAGTTAACGGCACATTTAAAATGTCTGATTCGAATTACCTTGAAATTGTTTTAGATTCAAATACCGACGGTGAATACGGCAAAATCTATGCTGATACAAATGAGTTAGCAGGGACACTGGTTATTACTAATGCGGTTACTAATCAAGAAAAAACCTATAATATTTTCGATGGCCCAATGAGTGGTAAATTCGACAACATTCAATTACCAGCTTTAGACCCAGGCTATTCATGGGAGCTGCAAGGTTTTTACACCACTGGTGAAATTAAAGTGGTTAAAAACCCTGGCAATATTTCAACAAACCCAATCATGTGGTTTGATGCTAATGATGGTGCATCAATAATCACCTATGACTTTGCTATATCTCTCACTCGCTGGATTAACAAAGCTGGCTATGCAAGCGATATCAATATGGTTCAGCTTGATGACGCAAGCAAACCTGTCTGGAAGCCTGGTGTTGTTAACGGTAAAGATGCCATTGAGTTTACCGCTGATCACATGCGCGCGTGGGCCACTGAAAACCCAAAAACAATCATTGCTGTCTATAAGAACACAGGCACATCTGATGCTGATAATGACGTTGTTGCAGTCTTTAATGGCACTGATTATCCACACTATATGCTCAAAGCGAATCGGCTGACAGATGGTAGTTCTGAGGCTATGAGTCGTGGTAGCGATGGTAATCTCGATATCGCCATTGGGTCGCAGCTTCACTCTACAGATGCTTTCCACCTGCTCTCCTCTCGCTGGGAACCTGGCCAATATGTTGAGCTTTATAACAATGGCCAACTCGTGAGCCGAACTGATGACACAAATGCCATTCGTACACCTACTGAAATTGCAATCCAAGGGCAAAACTGGGCAGGCAATGGTTGGAATGGCCGAACAGGCATGTTGGCTGAAATCATTATGTACAATGAAGTCTTAAGCCAGGCAGACCTTGATAAAGTTGAATCCTATCTTGCCGAAAAATATGCTGTAGATAATTCATCTTATTCCTCTGGTTTACAAGCTTATTTACCATTTAATGAAACAACAGGCACAACAGCTGTAGATGCTACTGGTAATGGTAATAATGGCTCACTCATGGGCATGACAAATGCTGCTTGGGTTGCTGGTGCTCAAGATAATGCTATTACTATTGATGCAACACAATCACAACGAGTTGAGTTCCCACTTTGGGCTGGAGATTCAACAGCTCAAAGCTTTACGTTAAGCGCGTGGATTAATACTGAATATCTTGGTACTGATGGCAGTGATATTATTAATATTGACCAGGATATTAGCATTCGACTTCAAAATACTGGTGTTTTAATGGGCGTTCTTTATACAACATCTGGACATCAGTATTTGACAGCTGCGACCCCTCTCAACTCTGGCCATTGGCATCACGTCGCCTATACCTACGATATCGCCACGAATGCCAACTTCCTTTATGTTGATGGTGTGCAAATATCTGGGGCATTTAGTGATACATATTTAAATACTGTTAACTACGGTCAGTCATTTATTGGCTATGAAGAAATTAGCGGCGCTTCTGCACCATATAAAGGCATGATCGATGAAGTACGTGTCTATAACCGCGCGCTGGGCAATAACGATATTAAAGAAATTATCGATCTTTCAAACTACCGTTTCTGGACAGGTGCCGACAGAGCCTCCAATGTATACACATCGACAACTGGCAACTGGCTCACCTACTTTGCACCAGATGCAGATTCGAAACTGGTATTCGAACGCACGAGTGATTTAGTTGTTTGGGATTGGCAAACACTTGATCCAGCGGCCATTGAACTGCGTAAAGGCTTTACAGGTCATTTAGAAACAGCCAAATATATCAATCTCACTAGCGACTACACCCAAGACACAACCACAAAACTGGTGCTAGGTCTTGTTTCGGTACCAGCTGATGCAAATTATGGTTCCATTAGAAGTGCTGGCCATGTCAAATTTGGCGGTACTTTACAAGTAGCCATTGTCGCCCCTTATGTGCCAAGTGCAGGTGACACTTTTGATTTATTTGACTGGTCAACAATGGAAGGCCAATTCGACGATATTATTCTTGATGGCGCAAATCTACCAAACGGTTTAGGTTGGGATTTATCCAACTTATATGTTGATGGCACCATTCAAATTGTTCGCGTTGCGGGTAATTTGTCAGTAAAACCTGTTCAATGGCTTGAAGCGAATGACACAGGCACAGTCTACAAAGATGGCAGTAATCAAGTTACAAAATGGTTAGATAAATCTGGTTACAACAACTATGTAATTCAAGGTGAATCACTAGCATCCAAAGGCCCTGTTTGGACAGACAACCAAATCAATGGCAATGACTCATTTATTTTTGATGGCGTCGATGACCAGTTGCAGCGTAATCGATTTATTGGTGATGACTTTACCATCTCAGTTGTGTTTAGAACAACTCAAGCAGCCGGTAATGGTACGAACAACTGGTATAACGGCGTTGGTCTTGTAGATGCTGAAGTAACAAGCTTTGTTAAAGACTTCGGCTTGACAGTTGTACAAGGCAAGGTTGCTGCTGGCACTGGTAGCCCTGACCGTACAATTGTGGATTCAAACCTGAGTAACGATGGTGTTGCCCATATTGCCACAATGACTCGTGAAAAGGCATCAGGTACGATCAAACTTTATGTAGACTCGAAACTCGTTGGCACTGTCACTGGTGCTAACACCGCCACGCTTGATGCACCAGCAACCATAAAGATTGGCTCAATTAGAGAAAATATACGTTACTTTAATGGTGATATTGCTGAAGTTTTAGTATTTGATTCAGTGCTTTCAAAAGCAGACTTAGAAACAATGGAAGCTTCTCTTGGCAATAAATATGATATTGCTGTTGAATCACCTGACTATAAATTACTGGCTTATTTACCATTTAATGAAACAAGTGGCAGCATTGCATACGACTCATCTGCGAACAGTTTAAATGGAACACTTTATTCTGGATCAAGCGTTAACTCATCTAATGCAAACTGGTTTCCTGGCGTTTCAGGTAATTCGCTCTTTTTCGATGGCAATAATCAGTTTGTTAAAATGGCTGATGGATTTGATAATTTCTCCCAAGGTTTAAGCGTCAGCATGTGGGTGAAAAAATCTGAGCATAATTCGTATCCGCGCCTTATTGATTTTGGCGATGGTGAATCCAATAACAATATTGTATTAACATACAAAAGCGATGGTGATTTTAAATATCACACATTTGATGGCACCACGAATAATGGCCAAACAGATTATGTAGATATTCCTCAATTAAATGATTGGATAAATATTGCAGTTACACATAACCCTGACGGTACTGCATTAATTTATCTTAATGGTAGATTAATTGAATCCCATAACCTTGCCCTTCCAGGCAATGGCACCAGAACTAAAAACTATATTGGTAAATCAAACTGGGTGAGCAATGATAAATTTCACGGTTATATTGATGAATTTAGAATGCATAACCGCCCTCTTTCACACAATGAGATTCAAGAACTCATCGAGTTTGCTGGCTATAGATTCTGGGACGATGAAACTGCAGACGGCTTAGCAAGTTCTGCCAATAACTGGACTAGCAACCTTATACCAGTTGCGTCGGATACGGTTGTAATAGATTCCAGTAACCGAAATATTACATGGGATATCGGCTATGAGTATAAAGGCCTTGAATTACGAGAGGGCTATACAGGTGCTGTTACTTTAGATTCAGAAATGACGTTAGCTGATCACTACACTCAGCAACTTTCAACACAATTAACTTTGCATATTGACTCTTTAACCGATGGAGAGTACGGCAAGATTACAGCACCTGAAATAAATTTAGGCGGCACGTTAGTCATCACAAAAGACCTGTCAGAATCTTTGGGCGATATTAAAATTTTTGAAGGCTCTATTTCTGGTCGCTTTGATAATATCGTTCTTCCTGAACTTGAAGCTGGCCATAGCTGGGATCTCAGCAAGCTTTATACTGACGGCATCATTACAGTAGTTCATACACCTGGTCGTATTGCTGTTAATCCAGTTCTTTGGATTACACCATCAGATGAACCAACGGTGTTTGAAAATGAAAATGGCACTGTTTATGGCATGGCGAACAAAGCCGGCTCAGCCACAAATACAAATGCTGTACAGGTGACTGAATATTCAAGACCAACTTTAATTGAAAATCAGATAAACGGCTTACCTTCTCTAAATTTTGACGATGACTATTTATTATCACCTCTGGCAAAACATCCAAAAACCGGTTTTGTCATCATCAAAGATACATCACCAGCAAACAGCGATAACGATATTATTTCAGCAGTTGGTACCGGCACTCATGGACACTTCTTTTTCAAAAGTTCTAATGGTGAAACTGGTGATATGGAAGCCTTTACACGTAGCGCAAATGAAGAGTATTCAGATGCTATTGGGAATAATATCAATAGCAGCAACGTTTATAAGGTTATTTCATATCGTTGGGAACCAAATCAAACCATTGAAATTTATTCCGATGGCATCTTCAGAAATGCAGGCCCTGATACTGTTTCAATAATTGAAACAAATACGATTGGTATTGTTGGAGGTTACTGGAATTCAGTTTGGGGTGGAAGCAAAGCTCAAGTTGCAGAAATGATTATCTTTGACGAGTTCCTTTCCCAACTTGACCATGATTTAGTGGAAGCTTATTTAGCAGATAAATACAATCTGACAATTGAATCGCCGAACGCAGCCCTTGAATTAAATCTGCCTTTCGATGAAAACACTGGCACAACAACTGAAGACATTACAGGTAATGCAAATAACGCGACGCTGTATAATGGTACAGCATGGACAACTGGTGTTCTTGGCTCAGCTGTGAGCTTTGATGGCACAGATGACTATATTGCAGGTAGTGACCAAAGCCTACCTGCAAGTTCTGCAGAATCAAGTGTCAGCTTCTGGTTTAAAGCAGCATCAAATGACACTGCCCGCACCATGTTCTCATGGGGTAATAGCAATGCAGCAAATGCACGTTCATTTGGTTTAACCGCTGACAATAAACTACGCACATCTGTGAGCAGCACACCAAACAACTGCACTATTCCAACTCTGCGTGATGATGAATGGCAGCAGCTGACTGTGTCTTATGCAGCTGGTGCAACACAAGTCTACCTCAATGGTCAGTTCCTTTGTTCACAAACACAAAGCTCTACTGTAACTCTTGGCTCAAATTACACTATTGGCCGCTCAGCAAGTAATGATCAATATTTTGATGGTGTGATTGATCACCTGCAGGTTCGTCCAAGTGTGCTTTCTAGTGCTGAAATTGAAGAAATCAGCGTGCTTATGGATTACCGCTTCTGGACTGGTGATGCTCGAGGCACGTCACTGAGCGCAGCACAACGTGGTAACTGGGTTGGTGATGCTAAGCCAGATCAGTATGCAACGAATGTGTTTGCATCAAGCAGCGATGATGCAGTTTGGGATAATAACGTTTATATGATGCAAGGCCTTGAGCTTCGCGATGGCTTTACAGGGTCTCTTGAAGTGCCACAGCAGCTGCAAATCAGTGGTGAGTATCATCAGTCTACTGGCACTACTCTTGTACTGACACTTGATTCTGAAAGTGCTTACGGCAGCGTGCAAGCCACAGGCGATATCAAGCTTGGCGGTAATCTAACAATTAAGCTTGATACAACGAGTTTTACCCCTGTTGCTGGTACTACATATACCCTGTTCGATGGCACTACAACTGGCGGATTCGATAAAATCAATTTCGCAGGTGATGCACTACCTGAAGGCCTTGGCTGGGATTTAACAAACCTATATGTAGACGGCACGGTTTCAGTAATCGAAGTCTTTGGTGCTGTACCTTATACACCTGAACTTTGGTTAGCAGCAAGTGATGCAGGCTCACTTAACCTAGATACAGCACAAATTACTCGCTGGACAGATAAATCAGGTAAAAACCACAGCGCCACTCAAAACACGAGCGCCAAGCAACCAGCACTTGTTGAAAATATCCTTAACGGCTATCCAATTGCTCAATTTGATGGCACGGATGATGTACTTAATGGTGCTGGCTTTAACTTAAATCAGAACTTTACCCTTGTGATGGTTTCGCAAGTCAATAACCAAACATCTGGTACCCGCTCTGGCTTAGTCTCATTCCAAAACACTATTGGTAGTAATACTGATTCTCGAGATACTAATGGCATTTCTTTAACAACTGATTATGCTGATGGGACTACTGCCTTTGGTCATAATGCAAATTTTGTGTCGAGCAACCTTATTGATGGCTTCCAAATTATCAGCGTGAAATGGGACCAAGGCCAAGTCTCATTCTCGATTGATGGCACAACACCTGTGACAAGCACAATGGATAACAGCACTATTGCTTCAACACTTTATTCATTAGGGGCTCGTAGTAATGATGATCGTCATGGCCAAGTTGATATTGCAGAACTGCTTGTGTTTGATGAAACATTAACAGACAACGAACTGCGTAAACTTATTCAAGGTTTAACTGCAAAATATGGTGTAGGTTTTGGTGATTCCTCTTATGGTCTGGTAGCTCACTACCCACTTGATGAAACATCAGGTATCACTGCTGCTGATATTTCTGGCCATAATTACCATGGCAATTTGACTGGAGGCATTTCTTTTAACGATAGAAGTGTTGAAGGCAAAATAGGTGGAGCCCTCTTACTTGACAACACATTAGAAGATGGTATTGAAGTCAATACAATTCCCTATGATTTAGCATCTTACACCTATAGTTTATGGTTTAAATCTACTTTAACAACAGACACCTATGTTCATGACTTAATTAATTTAAGCGATAACAGCACAGTTCGTTTAACAGAAAATGGTCACCTTGCACAAATTATTCACGCAAATAATAGTTGGGTTCCTCACGAGGGTAGTTCTTCTAATTTGAATGATAATCTTTGGCACCATGCTGCAATTACCTTTGATGAAGAGTATCAATCAAAAATATATTTAGATGGCATACTTATTGACGAAACAACTCTTGAACCCATTGTGTTTGATCAAGTTTATAATAAGTTTATCGGCAGACATGTAGTTGACCCTAATCGAGATTTTGTGGGATTGCTTGATGATGTCCGAATTTACGACCGCCCTCTTTCTGACGCTGAAGTTCAAGCTCTCAGCATTACAGCAGCGTCAATTCTACCTGTATGTGGCAGCTCAACAGAGCTTGAAATCACCTTCTCTGGAGATCTTCAGCCTGTTATGGCAACCAAAATTAAAGAATATGTGATTACACCTTATGATGGTGGTACTGCACTCACAGTTGAGAAAGCAAGCCTTACAAGCAGCAATACAGTGCGTTTAAGTGTTCAAGGCTTAACACCTGGCACGCTTTATAATGTAACCGCTTTTGCAGACACAACTCGCTTCTACCTGCCTGGTAGCCAAGGGCATTATGTAGATTGGACTAACTTCCAATTGCAAAACATGACTGGCACTTATTACAACGGTCGTACAGACAAAGTTAACATTACAACAGATTCAATTGAACGGGCAGCAATGCTTGTCGATGGTGTCTTTATCGCTCCATACACAGGCAACTTTGTTTTCAATACCTATATGGATGACTGGGGACAAGTATGGTACGACGGTCAAGTTCTAACTCATGATACAGATACTGGCGCAGGCAATAATGAAGCTAGCGTTTCAATTGCTTTAACCAAAGGTCAGCAAATCAGAATTCGCTCCAAAGCTATTTCCACAGCAGCAAGCGGTGGCAATGATATCCAAACATTAATTTGGACGGATATGAATAACGATGGTACAGCAGCCATGCCTACAGGCTTTATTGGTGGTGAACACTGGCAGAACTGTGCAGGCACCCTGCCTGAGTTCCATCAGGTTGCCCATGCACTGCCTGTGTGTGATGCACCAGAGCGTTTACTTGTGTACTTTGAAGAAAATCAATACCCAAGTTCAACTGCACTTTCAAATATTGCTAACTACAGCCTAAAGGAAACATCAACAGAAACTCCTATTGCCATTTCAAGTGCACAACGTATCGGTGATGGCCTTGTCATGCTTTCTACAGAACCGCTCACCTCTGGCACAGGCTACACCATTACCGCCTTTGGTGATGAGTTTAAACTGGCTACAGGTCAATCTGACGCCAACGCATTAGTTGGCCAGTATTTTGATCAAGACACTGGTGCAGGCAAAGGCTACTGGTATTCAGAGTTTCTTAAAGGGTCTTATCAAATTGGGCAAAACTCTAACTTTGAAACTGGTAACGTTTACGAGCAAGGTGATGATTTCTTCAGTGTCAGATGGCAAGGCAGCTTAAAGCCAACTCGTACAGGCAATTATCGCTTGAACTTCAGCGTGCTTGATGATGGTGCTCGCGTCTACATCAATGGCCAACACGTGCTTTCAAATTGGGGTAATAGAAAAGATACGAACACTCATAATGTCGAATTCCCAATGGTTGCAAACCAGTCTTACCCAATTCGTGTTGATTTTGTTGAGTCAACAGGTGGCGCAGGCGTCCAAATTATGATGGATGAAGATAACGATGGCAGCATCGATGATCTACTACCAGCATCAATGATGCGAACCTGTATGCCAATTTCAGCACTCAGTGCCGTTTCACTCCTGAACCACTGGCCATTAGATGAAACTACAGGCACAACAACAGCAGACGTAGCGGGCAGCTATGATCTTGCTATGGTTGGCGGCAATTCATTTGCCAACCGCTCAACAACCAATGCGATTAAAGGCACTGCTGTTGATTTCGATGGCTCAAGTGATCGAATTGTTGATCCAGACCTTACGAGTTACACAGATACAGACGTGACATTAAGCGCATGGGTGAAATACGACACAACCGTAAACGTTAGCCCTGATATTTTATCCATTGGTAATAACCATGTCTTGCGCTTTAACAACGTATCAAATGGCACACCTACTCTTGCAGCCTTAACTCGTCGTGATAATGCAAACAGCTGGTATACAAGCCTTGGTGTGACTGAGCTGAGTGCTAATACCTGGTATCACTTAGCGTATCGTTTTAACACTGACACAGAGTCACTGGACTTGTATGTCAATGGTGAGCTTGATGCGAGTTATACAGGGATCAATACGTTTACAGCAAAAGACAATACATATATTTCAATTGGTAGCTCACCAACAGATGAAAGCTTTAAGTTTGACGGTACCATCGATGAAGTCATGCTGTTCGGTCGTGCATTGACATCTGCAGAGATTAAAAGCCTTGCAGGCCCAACATTAACCAATGCTATTGCCAACTGCTCTACAGATGTTAATACAACCCTCTACTTCGACGGTAACCTGACTGACTTTGATGGCAATATTAACAATGTAGGCCTCTACTCAATGCGAGATTTAACCGCTGCAGCAGATATTACCCTTGTGTCTGCAACACAGTTAAATACAAACACCATTGAGCTTGCACACACAGCGTTAATTGGTGGTCATCAGTATTTAATTACTGCATGGGGTCGTGAATTTACCTATACACACCCTGAAACAAAAGGTTACTTCCTTGATGCAGACTGGTATGACCAAACAAATGCAACAAGCTACTTCACAGGCACCACAACGCACAGCCAATACGAGCAAGTGACATTTGCAAGTTCAACAGCAGAGCCTGAAACAGGTGTCGGCAACACTGAGTTCTCTGGTCGATTTACAGGCATGTTTGTGCCACCACGTGATGGTCTCTATCAATTTAGACTGGCTCACTCAGATGGTGCTCGTGTATGGGTCAATGGCTCACAAGTGATTAACCAGTGGACAAATACATCTGATACAAGTTCAACATCAGGTTCAATTAATCTGAGCGCTGGTGTTGCTGTACCTGTTCGTATTGATATGCAACATGATACAGGCCCATGGCAACTTGAGTTCCGCACACAAGTATTGAGCAGTACCAGTTTCGACGTGATTCAAGGCAATAATTTCAGAAACTGTACAGGCACTGGCCTTGAAAAAGTGAATCATGCCATTACAACTTGCGGCATGGATACTGAGGTCACGCTTTACTTCCAGGATTCATTAAATCTTGTTGCTGCAAATACAGCTGCAAATTACACCCTGTATAACTTTGACGGTAGCCTTCTTGGTCAACCAAGTGCAGCAGCACTGCAATCAAACGATCGTCAAGTTGTTCTGACTGTGCCAAGCATGACAGCTGGTCAGGTCTATAAAGTTAAAGCTTTTGGTCAAAGCTTTATATTTGCAAAACCACTGAAAGAAACTGAAGGTGGTGTGCAGGTTTACTTCGATCAAAACCAAGGTTCAGGCAAAGTGTCTGCAAGTGATGGTGGTCTGTGGACTGGAAATACCTCTGTGAACACAGGCAATGCACACATCAGCCAAGACGGTCATTACATTGCTAATATGGGCACAGCACCTGTATCAGTTAAATGGACAGGCCTCTTCACGCCCCCAGTGACAGGCACCTACGACCTTCGCACTTATTCTTCATCAGGCTTAAATGTGCAAGTCGATAACACGCAAGTGATCAATCATTGGGATGAGCATAATGTTGAATGGAACTCTGGCGACATCCTTACACAAGGCGTTGCTTTAACAGCAAATGAGCCTGTGCCATTTACAGTTGAGCATTGGCAAGCAGATGTCACTGGTCATATGAAAATGGACATTGAATGGCCTAGTACAAATCATGCTTCACTTATGCAAGCTTCATTTATGACATGTAAGCCAAACGCTAACCTAACACCTGTGGCAACCTATGCAGCAGCTGTGTGCGGCAATACAAGCCAAGTGCTTGTCATGTTTAACCGTCAATTACCAGCAAGTGCAGCCAATGTCAGCAACTACAGCTTTACATCCGGTGTAACAGTGAATGATGTTGAAGTTTTACCTGGGAATACATCTGTACTTCTGACAACATCGACGCTAACAACTGGTCAAAACTATAAAGTAACGGCATTTGATACAACTTTAAGTTTTGTTGGTAGCGATACAGCACAAACAGGTATCTACGGTGGTTACTTCAATCAATATGTGAATGGCGCTACTCGTGATTCACACTACATCTTTGAAAGTGACAACACAGCAGCCTTTAATGGTCAAGTTTATGTTCGCAAAGACCAAGATCTTGAGTTCAATTGGACAGGCAATGTTGTACCTGTAACAGGTCTCACAGGCAGCGACTACTCTGTTCGCTGGCAAGGGTCTGTCGTACCAACAGCAACAGGTACATACACGTTTGATTCAAGCTTTGATGGCGATGAAACACTCCGTGTTTGGGTTGATAACACGCTTATTACTGATGATTACAAGTCAATGAGCAGCACAGGCATCGAAATGGAAGCGGGCCTTAAATACCCTATCCGTATTGATTACCTTGAAACTGGCAGCAACTCCTCAAATAACTTCGATCTACAGTGGTCGCAAGACGGCGGTGCTATGTCTATTATACCAGGCTCAGCATTACGCACTTGCGCAAGCCCGCTTGCTGCCATTAACCAAGCTGAGCTGACATCTGCGAACTCAGTGTGCAACAGCGACTCTCAAATCAGTCTTTATTTTGATGAAGAGTTAGCTGCAACCATTGCTGAGAACCCTGCCTACTATCGAGTATCACCAACAGATGGTGGTGACGATCTGACGATTACAGCAGCGACACTTGGGACAGATATTCATGAAGTCACGCTGACAGTGGCAGAAACATTGACTCGTGGTGCAACATATCAAGTAGCAGCATTTGATCGTGGCACATCCTATTACCATGCACCAGTCAATACGTCTGGTCTCTACACAAGCTATTTTGCAAACCTCACTCATACAGGTGCTGCAGGTTTCACAGCGATCAACGATGACATGCGTGCCTATTTCCATGTTTCTCCTGGCGGTACACTTGACCACCAAAATATGTCTTCTCGCACACAAGGCTACTGGATTGCACCAGCTACTGGTACAGTGCAATTCCGCGCAACCTTTGACGACAGCATCAATCTTTGGATTGGCACACAACAACTCTTTGCAGATTCAAGTTATACAGACGCATTTGTGTATTCTGCAACAATTAACATCAACGCTGATCAAGCCTATCCAGTACGTCTTGATGTGATTAACGCTAATGGTGACTTTGGATATCAAGTTCAATACTCAGTCGATGGTGGTACATCATGGCATGAAATGGATATTGCAGATCTCAACACATGTAAAGCCAATAACCGTCAAGCAATGCCAACAGTTGTTGCACCTGTCTGCGGCGTAAGCGATGAACTCTTTATTCAGTACAGCAATACACCAGATGCTGATGATGCTACAAATCTAGCGCTTTACAGCCTTGAGCAAAATGGCAGCCCAATGAGCATTACAGGTGCCAGCATTTATGCAGAAGATGCTCGTCAAGTTATTCTTGAAACAACATCACGTGTTGAAGATACAGCCTATATTCTCAATGCATTTGATCATACTCTTCCGTTTGCAGAGCCTGGTCTCCACGGTATTGGTCTTTATGCCGTGACTTATGCTCAAGCAACACCATGGAAAAATACAGATGGCTCTTATGGTGATTTCCCAGATTACTACTGGAATGGCACAGCTGCAGTGCGCTTCGATCCAGTGATCGACATCAGCGAAGAGGATATGGCTGGCGTTGATAATATGGTCTTCAGATGGCATGGTTTCCTCATGCCTGATGAAACAGGCACCCATCAGTTAGATATGATTTCAGATGATTCTTCAAAAATCTGGGTTGATGGCAAACACATTATGAATGCATGGTTTGGTAAAGGTGAGCTTGATCTTGTACCAGCAAAATCTTCAAACTTAACAGCAGATAAGCCTGCGGCACTGTCTGTACAAATGTTTGAAGCCCTTTATGGTTCACAAGCACACCTTAAGTGGACAACGCCATCTGACAGCTCAAATGGTATTATTCCACAAGAAAGCTTCTATACCTGCTTCCCAACAGCACGTACGGCGGTTGCTTCAATTACACCAGTATGTCGCTTTAACAATAAGGTTCGTGTCTACTTTAAAGGCACTGACCTTGAAGCTGAAAAGCTTGAGCACACAGAAGCATACCAAGCGTATGACGACAGCATGAGTCCAATTGCAGTGACTCGTGTGAAGGTTGAAGCAGACAAGAGTGTCACGCTTACATTTGGACAGCCATTAACAGCAAACACGCTTTACACACTTCGTGCCTTTGGTCAAAAATCTACATTTACTGTGCCTTCTGGTGACAGCTACGGCTTAAACGGCAGCTACTTCAACCAAAACACCGGCTCAGGCAAAATGGGTTGGAATAATGGCGGTGCCTTTACAGGATTCGTGGGTAACCGTGTTGATCGTCAAATCCAGATTGCCACTGGTGGTGTTGCCACAATGTCTGGTACAGGCGCGACTCGTTTCACTATCCGCTGGGATGGCACATTTACAGCCCAAGAAGCAGGCAACTACCGCCTCTATCTCGCTCATAATGACGGTGCTCGAGTTTGGGTGAATGGTGACCTTGTGCTTGACCAATGGCAAGAGTCAGACCTAACAACACACAACTCAAGCTTTATTAACCTTGCAGCTGATGAGCAAGTGGCTGTTCGTATCGAATACTTCCATGAAGATGCAGACTATTCACTTGCACTGCAATGGATTAAGCCAAACACATCCGTACCAGCACCAATTCCAAGTGAAACACTGGCCACTTGTGTGGGTGACTTCCCAGAACTACGTCATATTACATCTTACTGTGGCACAACAGATCGTGTGCTGCTTGAGCTTAATAATACATTTGATGTGAACGGCAATCTGCTCAACACATCTGATATGACACTTACTGAAACAGCGAACCCTGCAAATGAAATTGGTATTGCTCGCTTAATTGGCTTGTCGAAGAGCATTCTACTGCGCACAGCAACACCTATGACGCTTGATACACAGTACACGCTAACAGCACCAAAGCTATCGCAAGACCCTATTACATTTACTGTGCCATCTTCTGATGCTGCAGGTCTGTTTGAAGTGCTTTACAACCAAAACGGCAACCCAGGTGAATATTTCACTGGTGATGTGATGGTTAATAAAGGCAAAAATATTAATATGCCTGCAACCATGACAGGTCCAAGTGGTACAAACCCTGTTACGGCTTCTATGCAATCTGTTGGTACAGACAACTACTCTATTCGCTGGCATGGTTATTTAGTGCCAACTGAGTCGGGTACTTATACATTCCAATCAACAACTGATGATGGCTTTAAACTCTGGGTTGACCAAAACCTTGTGATTGATAACTGGCATGCTGATGCAGCTGCACAGCAAAGTGCAGAGATCACATTAGTTGCAGATAAGCGCTACCCAATTCGTGCTGAATATTTTGAAAGCACAGATTTATCGAGTTACAACCTCTCTTGGAAAGAAGCAGCTGGTAGCGAGTTTGCCACAATAACAGCGAATCAGTTTAAATCTTGTTCGCAGCCACCAGATGATGCTGATTACCCAATGCAGCTTCTTGATGTGACAGCCTTCTGTGATGACTATGCAAAACTAGAAGCTCGTTTTGCTGATGACGTCCCTGCTGACTTGTTAACAGATCCAACTGCTGTTGAAGTCTACACAGTCAATGAAGATGGTAGCCAAGCAGCTCTAGCAGCTGTTGCCACTGATCTTGTTAGAGGAACAACAGATCCTAAATTGATTACAGTTGTCCTTAACCAAGAGTTAGTCCCAGGCACTATTGCCCGCTTAATGTTCTATGGCCAAGAGTTTGACTTTATTGTGCCAGAGACTGAAGAAGAAGGCATGAATGTCCTCTTCTGGAACCAAGAAGATCAAAGCAATAACAAGATTACATCTGCAGCAGGTTACTTTACTGGCGATATGATCAAGCAAATTGGTATACCACTACTTGGTGATGAAGAACCAGTTGATGACCTTGGTACAACCTACTTCACTGCACGCTACACAGGTGTATTCACAGTGCCTGAAAATGGTGATTATAAATTCACAGTTTCAGTGGATGGTGGTGCAACTCTTTGGGTTAATGGTCAGCGAAAACTCAATAGCTGGAACTCACTACGTGCAGGTACTGCTTCTGGCATCCTTGACAAAACATTCAATTACACTGAAACAGGGCTTGTTAAAGGCCAACAGCTCAGTATCCGATTAGATCATCATCGTGACGCTGATAACGGCCAAGCACAAGTACTTCGTCTCTTTGCAGAAAATACCACTACAAGCACTGGTGGTAGCACGCAGATGAACCAGTTCTCGACCTGTAAAGTGACTAACATCAACAACCGCAAACGCATCACAAGTATTACCCATTACTGTGAAGCCACTGCTGGTGCAGGCACGACAGAAATACTGGTGAACTACAACCGTAGTCTCGCAGCATCTGAAGTTGCGGACACAGCGTTCCTTAATTCAGTCAAAATTAACGGTGTTGCAGCATCTGCTGAGCTTGATGCTAACAATAACTCTCGCGTCAAAATAAACACATCAGCCCTCACAGCTGGCAGTGTCTATACCATTGAGGTTGATGGTGAAACCCATTACTTCACACCATCTTCTGTTCAATCAAGTGGTGTTACTGGCCTTTATTTTGATCAAAAAACCAATGGTGTTCTGAAAACATTTGAGCAATTCGGTAGCTTTACTGGCTCAACTTATACGCAGACAGATTCCAATATTAACTTTGACTGGTCTTCAACCCTGCCAGCTCCAACTGGTGGTCACCAAAACTTCAGTGCACTATGGCAAGGTTATATTATTGCCCCAGCATCTGACAGTTACACATTTAGAACACGTAGCAATGATGGTGTTCGTGTCTTTGTTGGTGAAAATGTAGTTATTGATAACTATGCACCGTCATACAACACTAATAATAATGCTGTTGTAGGTCGTACTATTACACTTGAGCAAGGCCGTCTCTACCCTGTACGTGTTGAATACAGAGCTGGTTCGAAAACAACAGAGCAGCTGCGTCTGCAGTGGTCTCGAGCAGGTGACCCTACGATTGATATAGTGCCAACTGAAAACTTTAAAACATGTCTGCCTACTGGTAATACAACTGATACGTTTGAAAACTCAGATGTGGCCTACTTCGGTATTAGTCATGATAACTATGGTATTTACTGCCTAGCAGAAAACTCCATTACAGTTGCAGCCTACGATCAAGGCGGCACGCTTCTCCCTAGCTTTACAGGCACAATTCACCTGAGCACAAGCACTGGTAAAGGTAAGTGGTCAAGCCTTGGCGCTGGCACTATGGAAAACAATGGTAGTGACAATGGTGAAGCAACCTATACATTTGCAGCAGGCGACATGGGTGTGGCGAAATTCAGCCTTGATTACTACTCAGGAACATCAAGCGCACAATACGCACCTGAAGTGAATATTGATGTGCAATATGATACAAACGCATCAATTACTGAGTTAGCTTCTCTTGACCCTACTCTTGTCTTTGCACCAACAGGTTTATTAGTTGATGCTGATTCGAGTAATACAATGGTTGCTGGTGAAAATAAAGCGCTAACACTGACAGCCTATGGTCAAACACCAGAGCAAAATAATTGTGATGTCATTGAAACATATCAAGGTGCACAAACCATTAACTTTACTTACGCCTACTTCCCAACCCTTGACCCAATTTCAGTGAATGAAAACCGAGAAGTGAACCCATCAATTCAAGGCAATGAGATTTCGACTCAAGAAGCCCGTAGCCAAACATTGTCATTCACAAACGGTCAAGCGCAGGTGCAACTGAAGTTCAAAGATGTTGGTCGTATTGTGGTAAATGCAACCGATACCACTAACCCAGACCTTGGTGATCGTACACTTTATGGCAGTAGCGGCTATATCGTATCTCGACCTGACCGTCTTGAAATTCGCGGCATCTCTGAAGCAACAACAGTTGATAAGACTGAACCAGCAAACTATGTAGCAGGTGAAGCTTTCAATGTGTCAATTGCAGCCCTTGACGCCGAAGGTGATGAAGTGCCTTCATTCGCTGATACAAATGAAAAAGTTGTACTCACTCATCAACTTGTATCACCTGCAGCAGGTGTCCCAGGCATATTAACTGGGGGCGATGCGGCGAGCTGGATGGAATCATCTCCAGGGGTAATGAGCAGCAGTGTTGCTTGGAGTGAGGTTGGCTTTATTTCTCTTACAGCAAGCATGAATGACTCAACATACTTAGGTGTTGCAGGTTTAGGTGATGATGTGACTGACTCAAACGTGAGTGCAGTTGGTCGCTTCCGCCCAGCTACACTGCATGTTGAAGCTGCTGTTGCAGGTATTATGCTGGACACTAATTCGAGCTGTGGCTTCGTGTATCAAACTAAAAATGGTGGCTCTACTGCAGGGCAATCAATGCAGTTTGACACTACAGCCTACCCATCTATTAAGGTCAAAGGTGTTAATGCGAATAATGCAACAACATACAATTATGCAAGTAATGATTACTGGATGCTGAGCACATCAGGTATTCGTGCAAGCTACACAAACACAGCGAGTACAAATGCAGTGCTACGAGCAACATCATTGGCGCCAACACTTGCAAGTCCAGAACCTTTAGAGTCTTACAACTCGCAAGGTTACCGTGAATACTACTTCGAAAACGATTCATTCGTTTATGAGAAAGCTGGTCCAAATGAACTCAGTGCAGACCTGCCATTTACACCAGCCTTTAGCATGAGTATTCCAGGCTTACAGCTGACAGATACTGATAATGTGATGTTCGATCCAGATAGCGATGCGATCGCCAATGACTTTACAGGCTTCAATGCTATCAACAATGGACCAGAAGTTCGCTATGGTCGCATCATTGGTAAGCATGTAACTGGCACAGGTCTTGAACCAATGACGGTTACCTTAACAGCGCAATACTGGTCAAGCGTTAATGGACTACAAGGTTTTGTGACAAACACCGAGCATCATACTGCAGGTGAATGTGACTTTACTGTTGTACCTAGCTATTACACGGGTACTGCTGCAGAACAAATGGGCACTATTGCTGAAAGTGAAGTGAGTTTCACAACACCTACGCCATGGAGCCAAGGTATCTCAACATTTAATGTGACTGATAGCAGCGATTCATCTCAAGGTATTGGTGATGACAATGCTGGTCGTGTGCCTATCGTTGTTGATGTACCTGATTTCCTCGAATACGACTACACAGGCACTGGTGCATATTCTGATCCAAAATCATCAGCAACTGTGGGCGGTAAAAACTCAAATATTATCTTCCAACGTCAAGGCTATCGCTAAGCCTTAATCAGATATAACGAAGGGTAATAGATTATACTATTGCCCTTTTTTTTACTCAAAAAATACAATCAGACCGCTTCTAGCTAAATCAAGCTTTTTATCTTAACAGTTTATACACTTAGAGCTACCTAAACCTCTCACACGGGTTTATTTAAATCTATAAAATTAAACTTATCTTGAGCAGACATAATAAAAACAAAAGCCAAGATAATCGTGACACTATAATAATCAACTGAGGTAGTACACTATGTCTATAGAACTAAACGGAAACAGCATTTCATTCATCCTAGAAAATATGGCCAAAACAACAAATCCAATGGGCAATTCAGCAGATGATACACGCATTGAAGGTGAATTTAATGATATCGCTGGTGAAGATGGTGAAATATCAAAAGGCGAATTTACTGACCATTTAATGGAGGCTGGTGATCTTTCTGAAGATGAAGCAAAAGAAGTTACAGAAGAAATCTTTGGTGATAATGAATCTATGGACTACGACCTTTATCGTGAAAAGAATGAATTAATTGGTCGCGTTATTTCTGAATAAAGAGCATTTTTAACGCCAGAGAATTTGAGGTGAGAAACCTCAAATTCTTAACAGCCATATTCAAGAACAGATAACAGGTATTTATTTATGATGCACGCTGAAAAACTGAATGAAATTGTTTTAGATAAAAATGATGCCGTATTAACACAATTAAATATTGCTTTTAATACTTTCAGACAATTTGCTGAAGAAGCGCAAGATGCTCATAACGCTATTCACTTATTTGAACTTCAAGACATGCTTGCAGAAAAGATGGGCAGCCATGATAAAAGCGATGTTATTTTTAGCTACATCTTTAATAATGATGATTATACAACGCTGAATGATGCAGTGCTTGCAGCCTATAAAGCACAATGGATGCGAATTATAAGCTTTAAGCAATGTTAAACTTAAACAGTCTTGAAAGCTAAGCTGCTTGAGCGTGTAAGTCTGTACTTTGTTTTTTTGGTGTACATGTCATTTTCATACCAATTAAAATTAACACCAGCGTCGATAGATAAAACGTTAACTGCACAGCTGTTGGTCTTGCTTCATAGCCAATTAAAATATGAAGTAATTGACCTAAGACTGATGACTCTGACAAGAATGCACTTGAATCCCAAAGGGCTTCACCATAAGGGAGTAATCCGGCCTGCACTAAATAGTTTGCCGCAGAAGCAGCGAGACCAGCCGCTAATAATAGAATCAACCAACTTGTCACGCTAAAAAGCATTTTCGTTGGAATGCGCAATAAGCCAGAATATAAAAGCCCACCAACAACAACACCAGCAATAAGACCAAGCCCGCTTCCTACCAACATATCAGTTGCACTTTCACCACCAGCGGCAATACCATACATAAATAAAACAATTTCTGAGCCTTCTCGCAATACAGCCATACCGGAAGCAACTGCCAAGAAATATAAAGGCACCTGCCCTTGGTTCACTTTTGAACCCACGCTTTTAAGGTGGGTTACTAATTCTTTGGCATGGCTCGACATCCATATATTATGCCAAGCAAGCATTGCCACAGCCGTTAATAAAATACCTGCATTCAAAATTTCTTGGCCTAAACCTTCAAAAGCATTTGAAATAGTCCCTGCACAAAAGGCAACAATAACAGCACCAATAATGCCAGCAATAACACCAGTTGAAATCCAGCGAGTACGTGTCGCCATACCACGGGTTGCAGCTAATAAAATAGAAACAATTAATGCAGCCTCTAAGACTTCTCGAAAAACAATAACAGCAGAACTCAGCATTTTTAAGCGCCTTCTTTTACAGGTGAATTGATCATTTTTAATGTAGCTTTATTCAACAACAAACTCGCCTTTTGCTGAGTCTTGATTAAATTCACCCATAAAACCATAGTTACCTGGTTTAAATGGGCCTACCCAAACAACCGCTTTAGAGTTGCCAGGAATAATCTTTTCAACTGGAAAATGAAAGCCTTCAAACTCTTCGGCTGTAGCATCTTGGTTTTCAATAGTGAGCTTAATTCGCTTACCAGCTGGTAATTGCATGGTAATAGGTTCAAACATATGATCTTTGATCACTAACTTATATTCTGTATTTTCAGCCATTGCAGTTGCACTTGCTACAACTAAAAAGCCAGCAGCTAAAGAAGTCAATAGTTTCATAGGATCAGTCTCCAAATTTTACGGTAATTTAACGCCAATGGGAATCATTCTCATTTAATGAGCCAATCCTACTCTTCTTCTATTTCTCTTTCAAGTCTCAAACGCTGTGGGTTTATAAGATCAAATACTATTTTTTTAGATCACATTGCGCTTTAAAAATTGTTAGCTATATTCTTTTTGGTTATGACAAAAATAAATCCATCTATAGACAAGTTGATTCATAGCACACTGCCTCCTACAAAATCAGAACACTGTATCAATCAAGTCATTGCTACACTTAATGTGTAAAAGAAAAAAATCGGGAGAAGTGCGCCCTTTTTGGCTATACCAGATTCAATTGAGCAGTAAATCATGGTTATTTTTAAGAAATACATGGAATCTGCCTCAATTTTTATAAGAATTTAGAGGTTTTTTTCATTTGAATATGCGCAGTAATAACGGAAAAGTACTTTTTAAGCAGGCAGGGTTCGCCACTTTATTCATTTGCTTACAATTCTTATTAGGCAATCTGGCTACAGCAGCCAACCCAGGCGATATCAGTACAGCACCAACTTTTTGGTTTGACGCAAGTGACACTGATACGCTCACAGTGTCTAACGGTAAAGTTTCGCAATGGGATAATAAAGCTGGTTCTGGCGCTCTTGTTCAAGGTACAAGCACTTATCAACCGACTCTCAATTCAAGTGACCCAAATTTCAATAACAATGCCTCTCTTCTTTTTACAGACACTGATCAATCTTTTTTAACAAGTACAGCAACATTAAACCCAAGCAATGCTAAAACACTTTTTTTAGTTGGTTCATTAAGTAATAAAGCCAGTAATGGCTACGCCTTTAATTTAGGTGCCAATATTGTCCCTAATAACCCAGATTTTGAAACGCATGATAATGTTGAAATTGTTGACTCTGAGATACAAGTCTACGGCCCTTTTAGTTTAGAAGTTGGGCAAACAATCACTGCAACCATGGTCAACAGCATGGGCACCAGCGGAGATGCAGACTTTGACTTATTCTACAACGAAGTATCTGGTACTCCTGTTGGGCGCTCAATGCGCACTGAAACAGATGAAATTATTCAATGTACACTTGGTAGCGCAGGTACAAACTGTGATGGCAGCACAGAAATGCAGTCAGGAGACTATTACCTGAGAGTATTTGTGTATAACTCCAGCGGCACTGTCAATTACGATTTATCAGTAACTATTCAACATATTGATGAAGTTGCTGTTGATGATACTTACACTGGCGAGGTTATTACTGCCACTGAAAGAGTTCGTGACTATGGCCCTTTTTATCTGAACGAAAACGGCACAATAACGGTAACAACATCTCAAACCAGTGGTGAAGCCAATGATGATGTCGATATTTATTTATATTATGGCTTAGATAGAGACACGAAATTAGCAACTTCAGAAGGCTATTATGCTGATGAAACCTTTAGCTGTACTATAGGTGTTGCTGGTGGCACAAATTGCACGGATGGTGCAAGCATGGTTCCAGGCAACTACTATGTTCGCGTCTTTAACTGGGTTCAAGATGACGGCGATGCTCACTACGACGTCAATATACAAGTTGACCCTGCACCAGTGACACCACTTGTCGCACTCCATCAAAACCCATCAAATCAAATTGTGTATTACAACGGCAATGGCGATACTGTATCCGGCACGTCAATATCAGTCTCTAATGATGAACAACCGCACATTTTCACATTACAAGCCAATGCGGGCACAACCAATGTCACTTGGAAGCTGATTCGAGATGGAGTGACTATTGCCTCATCGGTTACACCTGCACAAAATAATGACGATTATTTCTTTAATATTGGCGCACTGCTTAAAAATGATGAGTTTTTTAACGGCTCAATCTCGGAAATTATTTACTTTGAATCTGCCCTTAGTGATACTGATATCGATGATGTATCTGCTTATTTAGAATCGAAGCATCTCGAGCTAACCCAGACATGGACAGGTAATACCGATGGCAAAATATCAGACGCATCAAATTGGCAAAATAATACCGCTCCAGATGCATCATCAGACCTCATTTACAATAGCTTAAGTGGGAATGATTCAAACTGGAATTTAGCAGCAACGACGACTGTTAACTCGCTACTTGTCGATGAAGGCTACACTGGCACCCTCACCATTAAAAATGACATCACCATTACCAATGGTATTACGCTTAATACACTTAATAGCTCTTTTTTAGTCAATCAAGAGGTCACGACTTCACACACGACATATAATGACGATGGCCATGTCACTATTAATTTAAACGCACTGGTTGATGGCAACTATGGTCGTATTACAGAAACGTCAGGCACCTCAGCACCTGCTGGTACACTTCACATCATTGAAAGTATCGACGAAACGAGCTTAAGCCTTCCCTATTCATTTAATATTTTTAACTGGGCTGGTTTCCCGAGTTCGACATTCAAAGACATTAGCTTACCCCGCCTCACTGACGGCTATGCATGGGACTTATCAGAGCTTTATACATCTGGTGTGGTCAAAATAATAGAAGCCCCTGGCGCTGCGGCAGCAAGCATGACCTTATGGCTGACAGCAGATGATGCTGGCTCTGTTGTTACAAGCACAGGCAATCAAGTTGTACGTTGGATCAATAAAGCCGGTAAAACAAGCACAAGTAATGACCCAGAAAGCTTTAGACAAACCATTGCAGATAAACAACCACTACTTCAAAGCAATGCACTCAACGGCTTGCCAGCACTCGAATTTGATGGCGTCAATGACTGGTTCGACTTACCTTATTATGACTATGACAAGTTTGTTAAAGCCAATGAGCACACTATTATTGCTGTTTATAAATCAGTCTCAACAAATACACAGATACTTTTTGGTTGGCAGTACCAAAACAATAATAATAACCGTGTTCAAATAGAAACAAACAGTACATTTACACGCTTTGATTCCGTCTCAGATGCTTTTAAAATCCGTGAAGACAGAGACATGTCCAGTGAGTTTACACTCATTACTGGTTTACGAACCCCATCAACTCAAGCATTTTACACTGATACCATCCTATCTGGTGAGCTGCCAAATACCTATAGCCTTACAAGCGAAATTGATCGCTGGCGTTTGGGCACATTTGTGTCCAGTGACGTGCTTACATTTAACGGCCAGCTGGCTGAATTAATTGTGTTTGAAGACGCACTATCAGAAACACAGCTCGATAATATTAATCAATATCTTATTAATAAATATAATCTTTCAATAATCGATACTGACTTAGAAGTTAATTACAAGCTTGATGAAACAAGCGGTACAACAGCCCTTGATGCTAATAATTACATGAACGGTACGCTTGAGAATATGGCTGGTACTGAGTGGACACAAGGTATAGATGGTAATGCCCTTGAGTTCAATGGCACAAATCAACGTATCGATATCAGCGGCGCTTTACCTTTTGAGCCTGAGAGTTATGCCTACTCAACTTGGATTAAAGCAGACTCGGTTAATTCAGAAGGTGGCGAACTTTTCAATATCAACGGCGATATTGGCATGCGTGTTTTAGCCAGCGGTGATGTATATGCCTATATGAGTACCGCAGGAACAGGCACTTGGGAGTCCGCACTTTATGATAATTACAAAGTCCTAGATGGCTATTGGCATCATATTTTAGTGAGCTTTGATGGTTCAGCAAACGAATTAACCCTGACAGTGGATGGCCATTCTGGAACCGGCGTTTCAACCTCTGCACTTGTGTATGATGAAGATGATTTAACTGCCTATATTGGTGACCATTCAGATGGTTTAGACTCAAGTTATATTGGCCTCATCGATGACACCCGTCTTTATTCACGCTCAATCAACTCGACAGATATTCAACAAATTATTGCTGATGCTCAGGTTTCCTTTTGGAACCCTGAAACACTTGTCGGTGAAACAGACGAATCTGGTTCTTGGACAACCAACAAAGTCCCTGATACAAATGATTTACTTATTTTCCAAAATACAAATGCACAAGTGAACTTTGACGGTAGTTTAATCTTTGGCGGCATTGAGGTTCGACCAACATTTACTGGTCGCCTTAATCTTTCAAACATCCTCAGTCTCACCAATGATTTTACGCAGTCTGAAAATGCACATTTAACCCTTGCACTTAATTCACTTATCAATCCTGCAAATGCCCGCATTACCGCTCAAGATATTAATCTCGCTGGTACATTGGCGATTACCTATTCTGCATCTGTGGCCGAAGCGACGTTTAATCTTTTTAATGCCAGCGGATCAATCAATGGCACCTTTGATGAAATACTCTTGCCTTCACTTGGCAATGGTTTTGCTTGGGACCTTTCCAATCTCTACACCACCGGTGATATCAGTATCATTAAGGTGCCTGGTCATATTAGCCAAGCACCAATGCTTTGGCTTAATGCGCAAGATGAGCCAACCCTCATTCAAAATGAGTCTGACGAAATTACAACCTGGGTGAACAAAGCAGGTACAGATGTAGCATCAAACGCTGCATCAACAGCAACCTATCGCCCAACAGTTGAAACAAATAAAATCAACGGCCTGTCCAGTGTCATACTTACAAATGATTTTGTCACCAGCAGCTCCACTGTTAATCCGCAAACAATGATTTTTGTTTTTAAAGAAGTATCTTCAGGCAAAGCTGATACAAGCCTTGTTGTTGGTGATTATGCAGGTTGGTACCCATCTTATGCCTTTAAAGCCAATAGAGCTGTAGATGGCCTTGGCGAGTTTTTTACCCGCGCAATGGATGGCTCTTGGAGTGATGCCGATGGCCCGCAATTGTACCAAACTGGCTATCATATCATTACAGCTGTATGGGAGCCTCAGGTCTCCATCTCTTATTATGTCGATGGGCAATTAATTAATACCGGCACAGACAGTAATCCAGAGCTTGCGCCAGTGCAGTTCCATATTGGTGGTAGTTTTTGGAACAGCGATACTGTCACTGGAAGCGATGGCGAAATTGCTGAAGTCATTCTCTTCCAATCAGCTTTAAGTGAAGGTGATCGTGAACTGGTTGAAAGTGATCTTGCCGCAAAATACAACATTAGCCTCGGTGACTCTATTACCGCAGGACTTGTTGCACACTACCCACTTGATGAAACAGGCGGCACAGTCGCTGCAGACCTTACGGGAAGTCATAACGGCACATTAACAAATATGGCTGGCAATGAATGGTCTGCTGGCATTATTGATAACTCGCTTGCTTTTGATGGTACTAATCAATATGTGGACATACCATCATTGGCAACACTCGATGCATCCAATCTAAGTATTTCAGCTTGGTTTAAAGCAGATCCGAGCCAAGACACATCCCATGATATCGTCAATATTGAGGAAGACTTTGTGCTTCGCGTCTTTGATGACGGCCGTGTTATGGCGTCAGTCAGCCAAGACGGTGGCGGTTGGTACTCTCTGTTTTCATCCCGCACCGACTTAGAAGATAACAGATGGCACCACGCTGTTTTATCCTATGACGATAATGCAGGAATTCTCCGTTTATATATTGACGGCATCCTTGAGACAAGCTTATCAGGCCTAACCAAAGGCTTCTATAACGGTAATAATGTTCGTATCGGTCATCAGGCATCGGGCAATACATACCGATTAAAAGGCAGTGTCGATGATGTTCGAATCTACAACAAGGCATTAAATGCAAATGAAGTCGCCCTGTTAATTGAAGAGTCAAATGTAAAATTCTGGGACAATGAAGCAACATTAAAAGAAACAAATCAAGCTGAAAACTGGATTTACGATCAAGCACCAGATGAAGATGATGTACTTATTATTGGATCATCTTCCGAAAATATTACTTGGAACAGTGGTCTTACAGCCAGTGGAATTGAACTGCGTGAAGGATTCAACGGAAGTTTAAAACTTGAAGTGCAAGTAACCCTTGACGGTGCATTTATAAAAGACAATAACAACACCATTAACTTTGCAATTGGCGGTCAATATGGACCGTTAAATAACGGTGCAATTATTGCGGACCATATTGAGCTAGGTGGCACACTTCAAGTGTCTTACCAAAGTGGCTTTACACCTGAGCTTGGCCAAACATTCCAAATTTTGGACTGGAACACCCTTGAAGGCCAGTTCAATCACATCATTCTTCCTGCATTACCAACAGGCCTTTCTTGGGATTTAAGTACACTCTATACAGACGGTACTTTGCGCTTTATTGAAACACCTGGCGCTATAAGTCAATCACCTCTTTTATGGCTTGATGCAAATGATGCAGGCACAGTTTTAAAAGATGAATCAAACCTTGTTTCAAAGTGGTTTGATAAATCAGGTCGCAATTACCATGCGTTGCAAGCAGATGCTGATCGCCAACCAGTGTTTATTGAAGATGCAATTAATACAACTCATGATGTAGTGCAAATGGATGGCTCTCGTGACTTTATGGATGGTAGCCTTGAAGCTGTCACTGATTTTACCCTCATCACTGTCATGAAATTTACTTCAGGGCAAAATCCAAATAAAGGCATCTTCAGCCTCCATGGAAATAACACCTACCCTGACTGGAATTCTGCAGAGGGTATATCCATTGCCAATAATGCCCCTGGCAAACTTGCAATTAATCACCGCAATTTTGGCGATAAATTTGCAGACCTTCGAGAAGATGAATACTTTATTCTCACTGTTCGAATGAATGCTGGCGATATCACCGTCTATAACAACGACTCAATAGCAGGAACAGCAAATTATCCTAGCTATGCAGATGTCATCGCCTCAAACTATCGATTTGGTGCTCGCTATAATACGGAAAATGAATCACAGTCTGAGTATGCAGAAATACTATTTTTTAATAACGCATTAACAGATCAAGACGTGATTAAAGTTGAAAATGCACTGGCGTTAAAATATGGCATTCTTAATGATGATGTTGTAGCAACAGGGTTGTCTGTTTATTACCCATTTGATGAAACATCAGGCCTTACAGCTCATGATGTCAGCGGTAATAATTACCACGGGTCATTAACCCATATGGATGGTACTGAATGGTATACACCTGGCATTAAAGGTAATGCCCTACAGCTCTTTGGTGATAACTCTGATTCAAATGATGATTATGTCACATCAAATACTTTTGCAGAACGAAGCCCAACGGACATGTCTTTTGCTGGTTGGTTTAAAATCACAAGTGGTGGTTTAATTGGTTCTGATCTCTTCAATTTTAGAAACTCTGTGACATTAAGGCTTACGGAAACAGGTTATATTAGCTTTAACGTACTTTCGGATTATTCATCAGAATTAAATTATGGTATTTACACCGAAATTTTATCTCAGCGCAACGATTTACTCGACGATGAGTGGCATCACTATGCATTTTCCTATGACTCCGAAACAAATATAGGTAGTCTTTATATAGACAGCCAGCTCGACAATCAAGCAGTTATAGCAGATAACATTGCCTATAATGCTGAGCAAAATACAGCGATTATTGGGGATAACCCAGACCCAAATTACCTTGCAACCACCGTTGGCTTTATAGATGAAGCTTACATTTACGAGCGCCCTCTTAATGCTTCTGAAGTGGATCAAATTGTATCAATTGCCGATTATAAATTCTGGGATAATGACGCAGATGACGGCTTTGCAGATATTGATGCTAACTGGACTGGTGATACACAACCAACAGAAGATGACACAGTTGTCTTCCAAACAAATTCAAAAGATGTACTGTGGAATACAACCAATGCAATTAAACGCTTGGAAATTCGTTCAGGTTTTACAGGTGAAATCGAATTTAATCAGCAACTCATAATTGCAGATGAGTTTTATCAAAAGTCTGGCTCTGTTATTCGATTAACATTAGATTCAACAGTTGAAGGTGAATACGGCAGCATTAAAGCAAACCTCATTTCGCTTGGTGGTAACCTCCAAATTGAATCAACAATTACCGCTGGTCTTCATACTTTTAAAATCCTTGACTCAGCACAAATAATGCCTCATCGATTTAACAATATAAATTTGCCTGAGCTTGATGCAGGTTATTCGTGGGATCTTACCAATCTCTACTCCACAGGTGAAATCAGTATTATAAGTAACCCAGGTTCAACCTCAATTAATCCAGACTATTGGTTTGATGCATCCGACACCGGTACTTTTTACTTTACAACCAATGATGCATATTTCTCGAACTGGACAAACAAAGCCGGCTCATCTGAAATGCACAATATGCTCATGATTAACGGCGATTTAATGCCGCAGCGCCTAGACGCTCAACTGAACGCTAAAGCAATTGTACAGTTTAACGAAGACGTCATGCTGGCAAATACGAGCACTAATCCACAAACTATGATTGTCGTGGTTAAAGATACAACCACAGAAAATGATGATAACGATATTATTACAGTTGCCCACAGTGCTGAAGATTATTCACGTTTTAACTTAAAAACAAACCGCCAAAGCGATGGCACAAGTGAGATGTTTACACGCGGTGCAGCTGGCGAATGGGCAAGTTTTAACGGACCTCAACTCTACAATGATGGCCAGTTCCATATTATTACAGCGCGATGGGAGCCTGGTAAAAAATTAGAAATGTATATTGATGGCGAACTTGTTCATTCTGTTATTGATACCAATACGCCAATTACGCCAACACACATTGGTTTAATGGGTGCCTACTGGGATGGCAATGGCTGGGGTGGTAATACAGGCCAAGTTGCCGAAGTTCTTATCTATAATGAAATGCTGCCAGATGAAGATCAAAACAGCGTTGAAACCTATTTAGCCGACAAATATGCGCTAACACTTGCAGGCCCAACACAAGGCTCTGCTATTTACTATTCATTTGATTTAGACACTGCAAAGGTAGCTCAAGATACCAACGGTAATTTCGATGGTACCCTTGAAAATATGATCGGCAATGAATGGACAACAGGTATTATCAACCAGGGGTTACGTTTAGATGGTCCAGACTATGCCATTAGTTTTGATGACTATATTGCCTCTCGGCCACAATCTGCCATTACATTAAGCGCTTGGGTTCGCACTGACCTAACAGACTCTCAAGGCAGTGAAATTATTAATATTGATAATAATTTCTCTATGCGTATTTTACCAAGTGGTCAACTTGAGGCTTCAGTGAAAATAGCTGGAGGCCAACAATCCAATCAAACATACCGCTCTGACTTGACGGACAATCACTGGCATCATGTGGCCTATTCTTACGATGGTGCTTATGGGCACTATCTGTATATTGATGGCAACTTAGAAGCCCAAGGCATTAGCGCACCAGTGACTTTTGATGGTAATTCCGGCCGTGCATTAATTGGTAATGATGCAGACACTAACACTAATCTTCGTTTTAGAGGCTGGTTAGATGAAGTTCGTATTTATGATAGATTCCTTGATGAAGATGAAATTGCAGGCTTGACAGATTTTTCTGGCCATTTATATTGGACTGGCGAAGCCACCGCACCTGGCGACTATGGCTATTCAAGCAATAATGTGAACTGGACTCATGTTCGTGTCCCTGATACATCTGACATTATTGTTATTGATGAATCTGATAGCTTCGTTGTTTGGGATTGGCAGTCAGTCGACAGTATTAAAGGTTTAGAACTTCGTGAAGGTTTTACTGGTCACTTTGAAACAGCACGTCCTTTAAGTGTAACGCAAAACTTCACAATGGAAGAAGGCACTGCCCTTGCCATCGGCCTTGATTCAACACCTACTGATGGCAATTATGGTGCCATTTTAAGCACAGGCGCTGTAACTTTAACCGGCACACTGCAATTAGTTATTGTTGATCCATATGTCCCTGTCGCTGGCGACACCTTTAAAGTGCTGAATTGGGACAGCCTATCTGGTCGCTTTACTGATATTCAAATGAATAATCACAATCTGCCAGCTGGACTTGCCTGGGATTTATCAAACCTCTATGTTGATGGTACGGTTTCATTTGTTGCTCTGCCAGGTGAAATAGCAACACAACCACAGCTGTGGTTAGAAGCAAACGACCAAGGTGCTATGTACACCAATGTCGATGGCAAGGTCATTAAGTGGTTTGACAAATCTGGTGGCAATAATCATTTTGCAGCTCCAGACTTAGACCCACCACACTCACCTACCTTCAATGCTGGCACTGTTGGCGGCCAAGATGGTGTCACCTTTGATGGTATAAACGATAGCCTTAAAGGCTCACGACTTGTTCAGAATGATTACACCATGGTTATCGTGTTTAAATCAGATCAAACCTATGGTGATGGAACTGCACAGTGGTATCAAGGTGCAGGTCTTATTGATGCTGAGGTCTCTGGCCAACAAAATGACTTTGGTTTGAGTCTCCTTAACGGTCATATTGCCGCAGGTACTGGTAATAGTGATATTACTGCACAGAACACCTATTTTGCTAATACTGATACACCAATACTGGCAAGTGTTACGCGTGAGCAGTCTACTGGTACAATTACGTTGTACCAAGATTCAAGACAAGCTGATATTGTTGTTGGGGCAAATACTGCCGCTTTAACAACACCAACAACAATGACTATTGGCGCAATCAATACCAATATTCGTTATTTTGATGGTGAAATAGCTGAGGTATTAATATTTGACTCAGTACTTGAACAAGATGAGCTTGAACGAGTAGAAGCATCTCTCGCCAATAAATACGGCATTACAGCATGGTCTCCCTATTACGGCCTTATTTCCCATTTTGATTTTGATCAAACATCTGGCACCAATTTGCCGGATATATCAGAAAATGGGTACGACGGTACTCTCATGAATATGAGTGGTAATGAGTGGGTTGAAGGTGTTAAAGGCAATGCGCTTCAATTTGATGGCGTTGACGATTATGTTGATCTACCAGACGGTTATGATGATTTCACCCAAGGCTTAACCATTTCTGCTTGGGTTAAGCACGACTCAGTGAAAGGCTGGGCTCGCTACATGTCCATGGGCAATGGCGAAAACAGCGATAATATATGGACCGGCACTTATTTATCATCGAATGCCCTTGGCTATTCTGTACGTCAAGGCACTGAAGAAGAATATCTGTTCTCGCCATCTGTTGAAGCCTTCCCACTCAACGAATGGAACCATATCACTGTTGAACATGATTTAGTTGATGGTGGCACAGCTCGCATAATCGTCAATGGTTTTTATATGACCTACAAGAGCGTGCACATTCCAAATGAAATACTTCGTACCAATAACTATATTGCTCGTTCAAACTGGTTAGCCGATGAGTTTTTCCACGGCACAATTGATGACTTGAGAATTTATAACAGAGGTATTGCGCATAACGAAGTGCAGCAGCTTGTCACAATGGGCGACTATCAGTTCTGGGATAATGATGCAAATGATGGCCTTGCAAGCAGTGCTAATAATTGGCTCTATAATAGGCTGCCAGATGATAACGATGTTATCGTGTTTGATCGCCATGACACTGTCGTTACTTGGGACGCCGGCAATGCATATAAAGCCATGGAATTGCGTGCACCTTTCTTCACTGGCCAAGTGAATATTAATGACCCACTCACATTAACGTCTCATTTTAAACAGCAAACAGACACAAGCATCAGCATCTATTTAGATTCTGTCAATGCCGCGGAATACGGCAGTATAACTGCACCAACAATTGAAGTGCATGGTACTTTACGAGTAAGCACTGCGATTTCTTCAGGTATCCGCTCTTTTAATGTGTTTAACGGCGCTATTACAGGCCAGTTTGAAAATATTGTTCTGCCTGAACTAGATGATGGCTACAGCTGGGATTTATCTGAAATTTACACTGCTGGTGTGATTAAAATGACACATGCACCAGGACGTATTGCAACCAACCCTGCACTTTGGTTAGCGGCAGATGATGCTGGCTCTCTTATTCAGAATTTAGCGGTTAGCACTGTTGAGCGCTGGGTGAATAAAGCAGGTTATGCTGGTGATATTAATGCTGTGCAATTAAATGACGATGCACCAGCATTATTGGAAGGTGAACTCAATGGCAAGCCAGTGCTCGACTTCACTGATGACTATTATTTATCGCAACTCAAAGTGAACCCTAAAACAATCTTTGTGGTTATTAAAGACACAACTGGTACGAATGCGGATAACGATATTATTAGTGTTGGTAACAGTACCACCTACCCACACTTCTTCTATAAATCTAATAATTCTGAAGATGGAAAAATAGAAGCATTTACACGTGATAATAGTGACCCTGCCAACTATTCAAATGTACTTGGTGATGTTATTCATTCAACTGACACATTTAATGTGATGTCGGTACGTTGGGAACCAAGCCAATCCATTGAAATGTACAATAACGGCCAATTAAAAGCAGTTGCCAATGACAATAATCCAATAGTAACACCTACCGAAATTGGTATTATGGGCGTGTATTGGGACCCAGACCCTTGGAATGGTAATAATGCTCAAGTTGCAGAAGTTATTATTTATGATGAATATTTAAATCAACGTGACCATGATTTAGTGGAAGCTTACTTAGCAGATAAATACAATCTGCCAATTGAGTCGCCAAACGCAGCTCTTGAAATGAACCTGCCTTTAAACGAAGGCACTGGCACGCTTGCTGAAGATATTACAGGTCACGGTAATAGCGGTACCTTAAATAATGGTGCAACTTGGACAGATGGCGTGTATGGCACAGCGGTTCAATTCGATGGTACTGATGATTATATTTCAGGTGCAGAATCAACACTACCAGATGAAAATGATGACTCAAGCTTATCGCTCTGGTTTAAAACAGGCCCATCAGATCATGTGCGTACGCTTATGTCATGGGCGAATGGCAATGCATCCAATGCGCGTAGTATCGGCCTATCCGCAGATAACCAGCTCACCGCTAGTGTGCTTGCATCAAACCCTTTGAGCTGCGCTATCCCTACTCTTGACCCAGATCAATGGCAATTAGTCACATTTGAATTTTCAGCAAACCTTGTCAGCCTTTATTACAATGGCCAACTACTGTGCATTCAAAACCAAACATCTAATGCAACACTTGGCAGCGCTTACTCAATTGGTCGCTCAGCCTCTGGCACCGCTTATTTTGACGGTGCAATCGATCAAGTGCAGATAAAACCAACACCATTGACAGCACAAGAACGCAGTGAAATTCCTGTCTTTATGGATTACCGCTTCTGGACAGGTGCTGATCGTGCTAATAATACCAATGCAACAAATGCTAATAACTGGGTTGGCACTGATACGCCAGATGATCATGAAAATATTATCTTTGGTGCAAGTAATGATGATGTGTATTGGAATAATGCATTATCAAATACACGTAGTCTACAACTTCGTCATGGCTTTGAAGGCTCAGTGACAATCAGCTCACCTCTCGTACTCAGCCATGACTATCATCAAGCAGCACCGACAACACTCAGCCTTGTTTTAGATTCAAATGACAATGCCGACATTGGTGCTATACGCGCTGCTGGTCAAATGAAGCTTGATGGTACACTTGAACTTACACTGGATACAGCATCTTATACACCTGCAGCTGGTGATACCTTTAACATTCTTGATTGGGGCACTTTAACTGGCCAGTTTAGTTATATTCGACTCGATAGTGTGAACCTGCCTGAAGGTTTAGGTTGGAATCTCGATAACCTCTATGTTGATGGTACAGTTTCACTTGTGAGTGTTTTTGGTGAAATTGCATTAACACCAGAGCTCTGGCTCGCTGCTGATGATGAAGGCTCTATCATCACCACTGATGATGCGGGCACTGCTCGATTGAATTATTGGTTTGATAAATCAGGCCGTAATCACCATGCTATTCAAGTATTAACATCAAATCAGCCAGCACTTATCGATAATGCACTTAACGGGTATCCTGTTGCATCATTTGATGGTCTTAACGATACAGTCTCTGGAAATGGCTTCAATTTAGGTGAAGAATTTACACTGATATTGGTGCATAAAGTCAACAACCAGACCAGCGGAGAATTGCAAGGCATCTTCTCCATGGCGTCTAATACCAATTCGAATAGTGACATTCATGAATTTGATGGCATTGCACTCACAACATCTACCATCGATAACCGAATTCAATTTAACCATGACACCATTGCAGAAGTGCCTCTTCAAAACAACATGGAAGAAGGCTATCAAATTACAAGTGTTCGATGGTCGAAGGGTTCTGTTGAACTGACAATTAATGGCATTAATGCTGCAACAGCAATTATGGATGACCATTTAATTAATTCTACCCTGTTTATGCTAGGCGCTCGAAGCGATGGTTCAACAGCATCGGCAACAGATGTAGCCGAGGTTCTTGTATTTAATGAAGCCCTTACGGAAAAACAGTCTACAGATCTATTACTTGGCCTTACTGAAAAATATGGTGTTGGTTTTGGTAATACCTCTCATGGTTTAATAGGTCATTATAAGCTTGATGAAACAACAGGTACCCTCGCTGCAGATGCCAGCGAAGAAGATAATGACGGCACATTAATTAATATGGACTTTGCCAGCCAGGCTACAGCAGGTCGATTTAATGGTGCTTTAGAGTTTTTACCAGATGCCGCTGCAAATACTGGTATAGACGTCGATACAATTACTGATACTCTGCCAGAATACACTTTAAGTGCTTGGATTAAAGCAAACACAACGAGTTCAACAAGCTCTGATGTGTTTAACCTTGATGACATGCGCGCCCTGCGTATAACCAACGCTGGTACATTACAACATGCAACCAACACAACAGTTGGCTGGGAAGTACACCATACCTATGACAACAACCTGCTTGATGACCAATGGCACCACATTGCAGTTTCATTTGATGGTTACCAGATGTCTCGCCTCTACTTGGATGGAGATCTCCTAGGTGAAATGCAAATGGGCGCTATCTCCCAAGCATTTGGATTAAACCGTAAAATTGGCCGCCATACCAGCGGTGGTACAGATCGCTTATTTATTGGCTTGATGGATGATGCTCGAATATACAACCGTGCACTTTCAGCTGCAGAAATGGCCGCTATTAGTGTCACCACTGCTTCAGTTTTACCTGTGTGTGGTAGCTCTACAGACATTGAGTTGACTTTCTCTGGTGATATTGATCCAGTGATGGCGACCAAAATCACTGAATTTGAAATAACACCATACGATGGTGGTGCTGCACTGACGATTACAAATGCACAGCTCGTTGGCACTAATAAGGTTCGACTCGCAGTGGATGGCTTAACAGCTGACACACTTTATAATGTGCGTGCATTTACAAGCAACACCAAGTTCTATCTGCCAGCAAGCCAAGGCCATCATGTAGACTGGACAACGTTCAGAAATCGCAATATGTCTGGCACTTATTTGCTTGGCCGAACTGACATGCTTTCCTTCAGTGTTGACACTGACCAACGTGAAGCACTTGTTGTGGATGGCGTGTTTGTTGCACCAGTGACAGGCAGCTATACATTTAAAACATTTATTGATAATACTGGCGAAGTCTGGCTTGATGGCAAGCGCATTACCAATGACAGTAATGATGCAATGAGTGACTCTTACACGAGTGATCCTATTGAGCTGACCGCAGGACAAAAAGTGCCTCTACGTGTGCTTGGTCAGTCTATTAATAATATAATTACTGACGATCTTTCAGTGGTTATTGCAACCGACCTGAACCAGGATGGCTCAATTTCAGCAGCCAACGAAATCATTAGCGGTCAACATTGGCAAAACTGTGCGGGCACAATAAGTGAAACCTATCATGAAATTGCACAAACAGTTGCAGTGTGTGATATGCCGTCGCAATTCCTTGCTTATTTCCGTGAAACACAAGCGCCTAGTCTTGCAGCAATGGAAAATGCCAGCAACTATGGTCTTATCAGTTCAAGCGGTGTCACAGTCAATGTAACAGCTGCGCAAGCCCTTTCCAAAACAGCAGTACTTATCACAACAGATGGCCTTATGAATGGCACTGGTTATGAACTAACAGCATTTGGCAATACTTTTAAGCTTGCAACATCACTCACAGATTCAAATAAACTTGTGGGCCAATATTTTGACCAAGATGAAGGTGCAGGCAAGCAAAAATGGTACAAAGATAAAGCCTTCACTGGTGCAAGCTCTGTTGCTGAAACTGCAGGCTTTGAAGTGAGCAGTATTTATGGCCAGGGTTCAGACTACTTTACTACTCGCTGGCAAGGGACATTTACTCCAGATCGAACTGATACTTATCATTTTAGATTTAAAGGATTAGATGATGGTGCTCGCGCATTTGTTAACGGTAAACTTGTGAATGCACAATGGGGTAACTCTGCTGACTACCACTATCGCACATCAGACATTGATCTTGTTGCAGGCCAGCATTATCCAATTCGCGTTGACTTCCTCGAAAATGCAGGCAGTGCCAATATAGAGGTCATGGTTGACCTTGATGATGATGGCCAAAGTGATGATGTTATTACAACTGATATGCTTCGTACATGTATGCCAGTATCAACTGTCAGTGATCTTGCACTTGTCAACCATTGGGCTCTTGATGAAAACACTGGCACAACAGTAAATGATTCTGTAGGCAATGATAACCTTACACTTCAAGGTGATTCAGACCTTGGCAATAAATCCATTGCGACAGGTATTAAAGGCCGTGCATTGAATTTTGATGGCTCAGATGACCGTTTATTAGATAATGATCCTGCTGTCTATGAAAATACAGATGTCACTTTAAGCGCTTGGATTAAATATGAAACAACAGCCAATGCGAATGCCTATATTTTATCAATGGGCAACAACCAGAACTTGCGATTAAATGGCCTTGCAAATCAGCCACCAACAATGGCGGCTGGCACACGTAGAAATGAAGATTCAAGCTGGTTCACTTCAGCAAGCGCTACAGCATTAGAAGCAAACCGTTGGTATCATGTTGCTTATCGATTCTATAAAGACTCTAATACTGTTGACCTTTTCTTAAATGGTGAGCTTGAAGCCCATTACCCGAATATTGAGGCATTTACACCACTCACACCCTATGACATTTCTATTGGTGCATCGCCATTTACCAATGAAGGCACAACATCTTACTTTGATGGCACCATTGATGACGTTAAATTCTTTAATCGAGCATTAGGTAATGATGAAGTTAAAGCCCTTGCTGGGCCAACATTAAACAGCGCCCTGCCTTTCTGTAATGGTACAGTGAATACACTTTTAACCTTTGATGGTAATTTAAGTGACTTTAATGCCAATATTACTGAGGAAGCTCTTTACAGCATTACTGACATTACTAATGGGCAACCAGTGACCATCCATCAAGCAACCCAGTATGGGCCAAAAGAATTAACATTGACACACAATGGTTTAACACCAGGTCATGAGTATTCAATTATGGCTTGGGGGCGCTCATTTACCTATATTTACCCAGAAAATAAAGGCTATTTCTTGCAAGGTAACTGGTTTGATCAACCAGACTCAAGTTCGTACTTTACGGGTACAACCTATTCAAGCCAGTATCAGGAAATTAACTTTAAGTCTTCCACGAACGAGCCTCTTCCAGGTGTAGGCAATGCTGAATTTAGTGGCCAGTTCACAGGATTATTTGTAGCGCCTCGTGCAGGTCAATATCAATTTAGACTCAATCATGCAGCAGGTGCACGAGTCTGGATTGGCGGTCGACTTGTTATCGATAACATGGATAACTTTGGTGAGACAGCCACTACATCTAATGTCCAAATTACTTTAGCTGAAGGTGAAGAAATACCTGTTCGGATCGACATGATTCAAGGCTATGGCCAATGGAATCTTGAATTCCGCACTCACATGTTAAGTGATTCAAGTTTTGATATTGTGCAAAGCCCAAGCTTTAAAAACTGTGCATGGCAAGGCACAAAAGAAATACAGCATGTGATTAGCTCATGTGGCATGGACACTGAAATAACGTTGTTCTTCAGTGAAGATCAATACGTGTACGAAGCCAACGATGAAACCCAATATCGTATTTTTGAAATGGATGGCACTGATCTTGGCACTGCAACAGCTGCCGCAGTTCAATCAAATCCAAAAGAAGTGCTTTTAACTGTACCAACATTAACTCGTGGTCAAGCCTACAAAGTCCAAGCTTTTGGTCAAACATTCTACTTTGCAATGCCAGCTCAAGATACAGTTGGTGGATCGCAACTCTTCTTTGACCAAATGACTGACGGCGAAAAAGTCAGCGCGAGCAATGGTGGTTTATGGACTGGCGATGCTGCGGTGAATACAGGTCTGCCATATTTCAATACTGATGGTCACTATATTGATAATACAGGTGCCGCCCCCCGCTCTGTACGCTGGACAGCCATGATGACACCTAGCGCATCTGGCACCTATGATTTTAACAGCCGCTCATCTGCAGGTGTTAAAGTTCAAGTTGGCCAAACGCAGGTTATCAACCATTGGGATGAGCATCTCCAGGCTTGGAACGATGACGATTTTGATACTGGCAGTATTGCGCTGACCAAAGATCAAGCAGTGCCTGTGACAATTGATCATTGGGATGCCGATGCAACAGGCCACCTACGTGTACAAATTGAAAAGCCGAGCGCAATAAATGCAGCACAGGCACAAATGGCATTTAGCACTTGTAAACCAACCGCAACTGCAAAAGCAGTAACACCAACCTATGCAGCACCAATTTGTGGCAGCGATACACAGCTATTGGTGATGTTTGCAGATGAGCTGCCTGCAGATGCAGAAACCCTTACCAATTACACCATTGATGCAGCAACAATTGCGAATGTTGAACTCTTGGATGGCAGTCAATCTGTTCTTATAACAACATCTTCATTAGCATCAGGTCAGACTTACAAGCTTAAAGCCTTTGGCAATGACATCTCATTCGTTGGTAGTGACACGATTGAAACAGGTCTTTATGGCAGCTACTTCAATCAAATGGCCAATGGTATAGCAAACGATGCTCATGATGTAATTGCAGCAAATACAAATGCAGCCTTTAATGGTGGAATCACAACTCGCCTCGATACCAGCATGAACTTTACCTGGGCTGGTAATGCTGTTCCTGTAACAGGGTTGAATGGTCAAGATTATTCTGTGCGCTGGCAGGGTTCAATTCAGCCAACACAATCTGGTTCTTACACATTTGCATCAAACTATAATGTCGAAGAAGAAATGCGCCTTTGGGTCAATAACACCCTCATCAGTGATGACCAAAAACCACTCAGTGATACAGCGATTACTTTAGAAGCAGGTCTTCGCTACCCTGTTCGTGTGGATTACATCGAGACAGGCACCAATACAACATCTAACGTAAACCTCCAATGGACACGTAATGCAGGCACATTTAATACACTTACAGGTACGGCTCTCAGTACATGTGCGAGCCCACTTGCAGCATTAAATAATGCCCGCTTAGCTCATACAAACTCAGTGTGCAATAGCGATAATAAAATAAGTCTTGTCTTTGAAAATACAATTCCGTCAGCTCTTGCCTCAGAACTAAGTAATTATGAAGTGTTACTTGCATCTGATAGTTCGACTATAGGTGTTACAGACGCTGAGATTCAAACAGACTCACGTGAAATTATCATTACTACAAGTACAAACCTCATTGCAGGCGAAACTTACAGAGTCAAAGCTTTTGACCGTCAGTTAAGTTACTTCCATGTACCAGTGAATACTGCAGGTGTTTATACAAGTTACTTTAATGGCCAAAATTATGCCGGAAAAGCAGGTATTAGCGTTATTAACGATGATTTACGTCGCTACTTTAACCAAAGCCCAGGCAATGGTGTCGCTCATGATGATATGTCAACACGCACACAAGGGTATTGGATTGCCCCTCAATCAGGCACATTAAAACTTCGTGCTGCATTTGATGATACTTTTGAGCCTTGGTTTAATGGCGTGCAATACGATATCGGCTATACAAATACAACTGTATTTACAAACCTCAGCGCTGAAATTAATGTTGTCGCAGGAAAGGCTTACCCAATTCGCTTTGACGTGAAAAATAATAGCTTCGACTATTACTACCAAGTGCAATACTCTATGGATAATGGTGTGACTTGGGAAGAAGCTGATATTGCAGATTTAGCCACATGTAAAGCAACAGTACCACAAGCTATGCCTACAGTTGTTGCTCCAGTCTGTGGTGTAAGCGATGAGCTCTTCGTGCAATACAATCAAGTGCCTGATACTGATGACGCCACAAATCTTGACCAGTACGTGCTTGAACGTGGTGGTAATACGGTGAACGTGACAAGCGCAACTGTAAACGCTGATGATCAACGCCAAGTGATATTAAAAACCGAAAATCGCCTTGAGAATACAGCCCATATTTTATCTGCATTTGGCCATAAAATCCCATTTGCTGAAGCTGAAATTCATGGCACAGGCCTTATGGGCAGTGTTTATCAGCAAACTGAATGGAAAAATGTCAGTGATGCATATGGTGACTTCCCTGACTATTTCTATAAAGGCTCATCAAGCATACGTTACGACAGTATTATTGATATCCCCAAAGCTGAGCTTGTTGCATTTAACAACCTCTTCTTTAGATGGAATGGCTTTATTCTACCAAACGAAACTGGTACACATGTACTGGATATGGTATCAGATGAGGCCTCTAAAATTTGGTTAGATGGCCAGCATATAATGAATGCTTGGGTTGGCAAAGGCCCTGAGGATGTGGTGGTTGCTGACCCTGTTAATCTCGTGAATGAACAGCCAGCAGCGCTATCAATTCAGTTCTTTGATGCGAAGTATGATGCAGAAGCTCATCTTAAATGGACAACACCATCTGATAGCAGCAATGGCTTAATTCCAGAAAATAATTTCTACACATGCTTCCCAACTGAAATATCAGAAACTGTGTCTGTCACTCCTATTTGTCGTCAAAACAATCAAGTACGAGTGTATTTTAAAGGTGAACTCCACTCTGCAAAACTTGATCATGTGCAGTCTTACCAAGTGTTTGATGAAAGCAATGCAGAAATTGAAGTAACAGATGTGACTATTGAAGCGGACCAAGGGGTTAACCTCACATTTGCTGAAGAGCTTGATCCAGAGCAAGTCTATACATTGCGAGCCTTTGGCCATAAATCAACTTTCAGCATCTACAAAAACAATAGCTATGGTTTAACTGGTCGTTATTACAACGCTATTGATGGCTACTTTAGAAATGGCTTTGCGTCGCAGCGCCTTGATACCCAAGTCATGCTGACAACAGACGGTCAAGTTAAGCCAGCCAGTATTACAGGTCAGAACTATTCAATCCGTTGGGATGGTAGCTTTAAGGCAACAGAAGCTGGCAACTATCGCCTCTACCTAGAACATAATGACGGTGCTCGCGTTTGGGCTAACGGCACGTTGATTCTTGATCAATGGCACGAAAACACAATCGTGGCACATCAATCAGATGTCTTAACACTTGAAGCAGAAGAGCAAGTTGCCATCCGTATTGAATACTATTCAAATGATGCTGATTATGCGATGAAACTGCAATGGATTTTACCTGGTGCGTCTGTGGCCAGCCCTATTCCAAGTGAAAGCCTCAGCACATGTATTGGTGACTTCCCTGAGTTACGCCACGTGACAACCTATTGCGGCACTTATGATCGCGTACTGCTTGAGCTCAACAATACTTTTGATGCGAAGCGTAACCTACTCGATACAAGCGATATTACTCTTGTTGAAACTGGAAACCCAGCAAACACAATTACCGTTGAGCGTTTAGTTGGTCTCTCTAACTCAATTTTAATGCGTACAGAATCACCAATGACTGGTGACACGCAATACACATTAACAGCACCAAAACTCAGCTCAGAATCAATTACCTTTATGATTCCTTCAACTGATCATGATGGATTATTTGAAGTGCTCTACACACAAGATGGTGTTGAAGAGGATTACTTTAAAGGTGAAATCCTGACAAATGTAGGTAAAAATATTGATATGCCTGCGACAGTTGCTGGTCCAAGTGGCTACAACACTACCGATATGACACTTGAAAGCGTAGGTTCAAACCATTACTCCGCTCGCTGGCATGGCTACCTTGTGCCAACAGAATCAGGTATCCATACGCTGCAAAGCACAACTGATGATGGCTTTAAACTCTGGCTTGGCGACACGCTTGTCATTGATAACTGGCATGCAGATGGTGCAGCACAAATATCTCGAACTCTTGATTTAACTGCCGGTGAACGCTATGCAATTCGTGCTGAATATTACGAAGCAACGGGTGAAGCAAGTTATAACCTTGCTTGGAAACAGCCAAGCGATACTGGCTACAACACCATTGCAGTGAATGACTTTAAAGCTTGCTCACAGCCACCTGATGATGCTGACTATCCAATGCAGTTATTAGATGTCACCGCATTTTGTGATGATCTACACAAACTTGAAGTGCGCTTTGCTGATGACGTCCCTGTTGACTTGTTATCACAACCAGAAGCCGTGACTGTCTATGCACTTGACGGAAATGGTGTTCAAGGTGAGCTCATTGCAACAGCAGCAACACTCACGCGTGATACGAATAACGCCAAACTCATTACCATTGAACTTGATACTGCTTTAACCCATAACGATCTTGTTAGACTTGTATTCTATGGTCAAGAATTCGACTTCGTTGTACCTGCTGCAGAACAAACAGGTTTAAACACACTCTTCTGGAACCAAAAAGATGCTGACGGCTATAAGCAAACAGCTGCAGCAAGCTACTTTACTGGTGCAATTTCCAAGCGTGTTTCAATACCACTGCTAAGTGATGCAGCACCTTCTGATGAAATCGGTGCAACACACTTTACCGCTCGTTATTCAGGTATATTCAATGTACCAACAGATGGTGATTATAAGTTCACAATGGTTGCTGAGGGCGGTGCACGACTTTGGGTTAACGGTAAGCGTGTGCTTAACACCTGGGTGTATGGTCAATCAGCAACAACTGCTGGCGACTATAACCGTGAAGAAAACTACACCATGACTGGCCTGACTCAAGGTCAGCAAGTGAGCATTCGTCTTGATTACCGTCGTGGCGGTGAAAACGGCTTACCACAATTGCTACGTCTCTTTGTTGAAAATATGACAACAGAAACTGGTGGTAGCAGTTATTCAAGCCAGTTCTCCACATGTAAGCTGTCACAACCAGAGCGTCGCCGTAAAGTCATGAGTGTGACAAATGTCTGCGAA
This sequence comes from Gammaproteobacteria bacterium UBA6940, assembly GCA_002450655.1. GTDB lineage: Bacteria > Pseudomonadota > Gammaproteobacteria > Pseudomonadales > UBA6940 > UBA6940. The sequence continues at coordinate 66,631 of DJZY01000021.1, forward strand.
CCGACAAATGGTGGCGGTGTTACAGAATTATTAGTGAACTACAACCGTGCCCTCAATTCTGACGACTTAAATGACACTGCCTTTATGAACAGCTTCAAGCTGAACGGCACTGTTCAAACTGCAATGATCGACCCATACAACAACACTCGCATTCGTTTAACAACAAATGCATTAGCAGCTAATACACTCTACACACTAACAGCTGGTGGCGAAGAGCTTTACTTTATGCCTGCGATAGATGGTGTAAGCGGTCTTACTGGCATTTACTTCGATCAGATCGTTGACGGTGAAGTGAAAACACTCGCTGAGTTTGGGGATCAAACTGGTTCTTATTACAAGCAGACAGATGGCAATATTAATTTTGACTGGTCATCAAGTTTACTGGCCCCAACAGGCACTTATCAAAACTTTAGTGCACAATGGCAAGGGTATATTGTTGCACCTGCAACTGATACCTATTCATTTAGAACTCGTAGTAACGATGGTGTACGTGTGTGGGTTGGCGAGGCACTTGTTCTTGATAACTATGCACCTTCATTTAACACAAACTTAAATGCAGAAACTGGTGCACCAGTGAGTCTTGAGCAAGGCCGTCTCTACCCTGTTCGTGTTGATTTCCGTGCAGCTACAAAAACGGCTGAGCAGCTCCGTTTACAGTGGTCCCGTACAGGTGACCCTACTGTGGACATAGTGCCAACAGAAACATTTAAAACATGCTTACCAGCAGGAAATACAACTGATCGTTTCCAAAACTCTGATGTCGACTATTTCGGTATTGCACACGATGGATATGGTATCTATTGCTTACCAGAGCAAGACATTACTATTACAGCCTATGATGCTGGCGGTACTATGCTGCCAAGCTTTACAGGGACTATTCATCTTTCAACCTCAACAGGTAAAGGTATTTGGACAAGCCTTGGCTCTGGTGAAATCAGCAATAATGGCAATGACAATGGCGAAGCAACTTATACATTCAGCACAAGTGATTTAGGTGTTGCACGATTTAAACTTGATTATAAATCTGGTTTTGATGCTGCAAACTATGGCCCAAGAGTAAATATTAATGTGGTCTATGATGTGAATACTGCAATTACAGAGCTTAAGGGCAGCACACTAGACCAAGATATTCTCTTCTCACCAGAAGGCTTTACGATTGAATCTGCCACTGATAATACATTAGTCGCAGGAACTGATCGTGTGCTTAATATTACAGCTATTGGTCAAATACCTGAATCAAGCGCTTGTGAAGTTATTGAAACTTACAACGGCGCTAAATCACTCGAGTTTGGCTACCGTTACTACCCAACACAGAATCCTATTAGTGTTACTGAAGACAGAGAAGTCAACCCAACAATTGATGGCAATAGTCTATCAACTACAGATACACTGCCATTAAATATTAGTTTTAATAATGGCGAGGCAAATGTCACCCTTAAGTATAAAGATGTTGGTATTATTCAAGTCTTTGCAGAGGATCAAACTGACTCTATGCTCGAGCCAGGTCGTATTCTGACAGGTTCTACTGAATCAATAGTGGTACGTCCTGATCGCTTAGAAATACGAGGTCTCACTGAGGCTGAATCAGTTGATCGTAATGCTGCAGCCAACTTTATTGCAGGCACAAGCTTCCCTGTCTCTATAGCTGTACTTGATGCTGAAGGCGATGTTGTTCCATCATTTGCTGAGACTGAAGAAGACTTATCACTCACACATACCCTTGTTGCACCTGCAGATGGTGTTCCAGGCACATTAACTGGTGGCAATGCTGCAAGCTGGACTGAATCGTCCCCTGGTATTATGACAAGCCAAGTGGCTTGGAATGAGGTAGGCTTTATTTCACTGACAGCCCAGATGGATTCGTCCACTTATTTAGGTGTGTCTGGTCTTGGTAGTGAAGTTCTATCTGACAGCATGAATCAAGTTGGTCGATTTAAACCTGCAAGTTTAAGCATTGAGCCATCTGTATCAGGCATTATGCTGAGCGAAGACACCAACTGTGGTTTCGTTTATCAAACAAAACCAAATGGGACAACTGATGGTCAAAAACTCTTCTTTGACTCAACAGCCTACCCTGCAATTAAAATCTCAGGTTTAAGCAGCCAGCATACTGTCACGCACAACTATGCTCATGATGATTTCTGGGCACTTAACATGAATATGCGTGCCACTTATGATAATCAAACAAGTTCGCAAGCCACATTAAACCCTTTGAAAAACGCACCATCACTGGCAAGCCCAGAGCTGAATCGAACTTATGCGATTCAAGGTTATCGCGAATATGTATTTGATCAAGATACATTCACCTATGAAAAAGCAGGTACAACAGAAGTCTATGCTGATCTTCCGTTTACACCAGCCTTTACCATGAGCATTGCAGCAGTGCAATTAAGCGATCAAGACAATGTCATGTATGACACAAACGCTGATGGTATTGCAGATGCCTTTACAGGCTTTGATGCAATCAATAATGGCCCAGAAGTAAGATATGGTCGTGTCGTTGGTGATCACATTACTGCATCGGGCTTAGAGCCGATGAATATCACCCTGACGGCTCAATACTGGAAAGAACAAAGCAGCATTCAAGGTTTTGCAGTTAATACGCAACATCATACAAACGGTACTTGCAACTTCCCTGTGACAGTGAGCTATTACACAAGTACAAACAACCTTGAAAACCAAGGCAGCATTGCAGCGAGTGAAGTTGGCTTTACGGCACCAACCCCATGGGTGGAAGGCATGTCTAACTTTAATGTCGTTGACCCTACAGATACAACTCAAGGCCCAGGAGATGATTTAAATGGCCGAGTTCCTATGACTATAAACGTGCCAGACTACCTCCAGTACGACTTTAATGGCGACGGCACTTACGATAACCCGAAAGCTTCAGCGACTATTGGTAAAAATAATTCGAATATTATTTTCCAACGCCAAGGCTATCGATAAAGAGAGATTAAATTGAACAAAAAAACCTTGGCTGCGCCAAGGTTTTTTTATGAAGAGCTTACAGCTTCTTCCATGTTTTTTGATCGAGTTTTTTGAATAATAAAATATTGCGCAACAAATAGAGGTATAGCAATAACCACTGAAGTAGCTACGATATCTTCGACTGTATGGAAGTCCATAAAAAGCATACCAACAACATAAAAACAAAATAGAATCATTAACACTTCGACCCATTGTTTTACAGAGCATATAGTCATCGACACTGCAATTGCAAAGGCAGTATGCGTACTATAATCCAAGCCAAAAGACGCCCAAAGCTGGACATGTTTGTCGAGAAAAAACATGCCATAAACGTAACCAAAACTGACAGCAAACATCGAACAAATTCGAATCACTTTATGAGTTTGGCGCAATAAGGCTTTACGTATACAAATAACAATACTTATTACAAATAAAATAGGGTTATAAGAATCAAGCAACCCATCAATAAAACTATATTCGGTCATCAAAGCTCCTTGTCAACACTCCTTGGAAAACACTTAAAGTTCTGATGATATTTATTAAACAGTTCAATTTTTAACCTTTTATGCTTACTTCAAGATGTCCAATTTATTAAAGAAATGTGCACTATAACTCATTTTTTGTACTGTTCATTATTTGGACCTTAATTAAGCGTTTTTTACTCAAATAATGTATTTTTTTTAACCTTATAGCTCTTTAGCTATTTGCATTTTTCATGACTTTATCTGCAATAATTAATAGCCTTATAAGACAAATCAATAAAGATTAAATCTATTTTTAAACAGATAAATTGTTCGAAGTCTTTGAAACAATTATTTGTTTGAAACCTATTAAACCTTTTTAATCAAAAGCTATTATTTCAAGTATTTTTAAATTAAAATAAAACATAATTTAACCAAATAAATAGAATCCTTATGTCATCAGCACTAACACATTCAAACACACTTATCATTGACTCTCACTGTCACTTTGACCTTGTAATACAAGCGTTAAAAGAGCTACCAGAAACCCTTTTAAAAAAGGCTCAAAGCCACAATATAAATATTATTATCGTACCCGGCCTTGATCCGAATCAATGGAAGACGGTCATAGCATTAGCTGAAAAACACAATGAAATTTACTTTGCAGCTGGGTTACACCCATGGTGGATCGACAAACAAGTAAATTTAAAAGATTTACGGGTTCAAATAAGCACGCAATTAAATCACCCTAAATGCATTGCTATTGGAGAATGTGGGCTTGATGCTTTTATAGATACAGACATGGCACTACAAGAAAGAATACTCGAAGTACATTTAGACCTCGCACAACAATTTAAGAAGCCAATTATTTTACACTCCAGAAAAACTGACCATCTATTGCAACGGCTTTTAAAAAATCACCCATTAAAAGCAGGTGGTGTTTTACATGCTTTTTCAGGACATCCTGATATCGCCCTGCAATTTATAAAACAAGGTTTACACCTTGGTATTGGCGGCACAATTACCTACCCTCGTGCACGCAAAACAATTCAAGCCTGTGAAAAAATTGATCTTAAGCATCTTATTCTCGAAACTGATGCGCCAGACATGCCAATTAAAGGCTTTCAAGGGCAAACAAACACACCAGAACAAATCGTCCATGTAGCACAAGCCCTTGCAGACATAAAACAAGTACCACTTGATGAAGTCATAACGAAGACGACACAGAACGCGTTATGCCTTTTTAATCTAAAAGATCATATGATCTAAATTGAACTATCAACAAGAATTGATGATCAATACAAATACGTACATGTTAAGCAAAAGGTTATGAAAAGGATCATCCATTGAAAGTTATTACCTCCCTTGTTGCACTATCACTGCTTGGCTTAAGCCAACTCGCTTTGGCAGATTCAATGCTGATCTACAATTACCGTTTTGCAGAAGGGGCGCATGGTTGGTCCGCAGACTTTGCTGACTATCCAGCTGGGGAAGAAGAGTTCTATGAACTCTATGCAGGCATTGAAAAGCTACCATCCTATTTTGATAAACAAAGGCTCGCTTTTTTATTATCTGGCAATAACCATAGTGCTGATTTATGCATGTTTCTTCGAAAAAAAGTCACAAAACTAAAACCAAATACAAAATACAAAGCCTTTTTTCAAACAACAATTGCATCAAATGCGACAAGTGATAGCTTTGGTATTGGTGGTAGCCCGGCAACAAGTGTATTTCTCAAAGCTGGTGCCTCAGTGGTACGACCAACAGCGGCCCTTAATGGCAACCGTCGTTTGAATATTGATAAGGGCAATCAATCCTCAGAAGGCAATGATGCTATTGTTCTAGGCCATATTGGTGTTGATAATGCTTTTAACCCGAAAAAATACATGATCAAAACCCTTAGCAATTCGGAACCTTTCTACATCCAAAGTGATAATGACGGTAATGCTTGGTTATTTGTAGGTATTGACTCTGGCTATGAAGCCACAACCAGTGTTTTTATTAAACGAGTTAAAGCGTCCTTTGTCGAGGCAAACGAATAGACAATTCTATGGTATATTTCTTATTCTCTCTTCAACTGATATTGAAGGCTATTTCACTGAGAGGATAGACCTGGTGCCTGAAACTACTTTTAATCCACATGAATTTAAAGCGCAATTCCCAATTTTCGACCAAGCAGAAAATGAAAAGCTCATTTATGTCGATAATGCTGCAACCACGCAAAAGCCACAAGCTGTTATAGATCGCCTCACCCACTTTTATCTCTATGAAAATGCAAATGCGCACCGTGCAAGTCATCGTCTTGCACGAGCTGCAACAGACGCTATTGAAAACAGCCGAAAAATTATTGCTGGCTTTATTAATGCCAATGATCGAGATATTGTCTTTTGCCGTGGTACAACCGAAGGCTTCAACCTACTAGCCAATGGCCTTGCAAGCCAATGCCATGCTCAAGAAGAAATCATTATTACTTCAGCTGAACATCATGCCAATATTTTGCCTTGGCGCCGCCTTGCAGAGCAACGCAATATGAAAATACGCTTGGTGCCAGATATTGATGGTATTCCAGACTTATCGCAACTTGCATCAATGCTGTCTGACAACACTCGCATTGTGAGCTTCACCATGGCTTCAAATGTGCTCGGCTGCAAGCTCAACTTGGAGTCCGTTGCACAGCTTCTTAAAGATCACCCCTGCTTTTACGTGATTGATGCAGCGCAAGGTTTAGGCCATTGCCCAATCGATGTGGACAAGCTTGGTTGTGACTTCCTCGTTGCCTCTGCTCATAAAGCTTATGGGCCATTAGGTGCTGGCTTTGTCTATGGCAAACAAAAAGTATTAAGCACACTTGACCCATATTTACTTGGCGGTGAAATGGTTAAAAGTGTAACTCTTGACGCAGCTGAATTTAATAAAGCGCCTGGTCGATTCGAAGCAGGCACAATGCAGCTTGCTTCCATAGCAGGCTTTGGTGCTGCCATTGAATTTTTAAGCCAGCAGGACCGTGAAGGCATGCATGCTCATGAAGTTCGGCTGATTCAACATATCCACAAAGAATTAAGTAGCCTCCCTGCTATTCAATTAATTTCTAAACCTGAGAACAACCTTGGGATATGCACCTTTAATATTAAGAGCGACGTGATAGAAGCTACATCTGGTGATTTAGCCCAGTGGCTTGATGAGCATGATATTGCTGTACGAGTTGGTTATCATTGCGCACAACCACTCTATGAAAGCCGTGCACTGCAACAAGGGCTTCGTATTTCTGTTGCTGGCTACAATACCTTTGAAGATTGCGACAAAGTGGTTCGAGTTATACGCGAATGGATCGATAATATTGAAGAATCAAAAACCACCACTACCCCTTGCTCTAACTCAATATTAGAATCACTGCAAAATGCAAAAAATTGGCAGGCACGCTATAAAATGCTGATGGAATTTGGCCAAGAAGAACGTGATGAATCCATTCAAGCAGATGACAATATTATCCACGGTTGTGAAGCTAAAACGTGGCTTGCAGGCTCGCAAGTGGACGGCAAATACCAATTTATTACAGACAGCGAAAGCCGTATTATTCGAGGTTTGGGTGTGCTGATGAAGCACTGGTTTAATGGCAAAGATGCAGACTTTATTCAAAATTTCGACTGGGAAACAGAATGCCAAAAGCTAGGGCTAACCCGCCATCTTTCAGCATCCCGAAATAATGGCTTTAGAGCTATGATTCTGACGGCGCAGTGTTCAGTCGTTCCCACTTCATCAGATAGCGAGTAATGGCACGACTCGCTGCTGTAAAACCAAAGGTGCCAGTCACCATAGTGGCTGAGCCAAAACCACCTGTGCAATCAAGCCTTACACCATCTTGTAGGGCTTGCTTCTGTGTACAAACCTGTCCATCTGGCTTTGGATAGACCATGGCTTCTGTTGAATAGATAGCGTCAACTCGAAACTTGCGGTTTTTATCTTTTGACAGATTATGATTTTTGTAGAGGTCTCGACGGATCTTCGACAACATAGGGTCATACTCAGTACGCGCCAAATCACCCCAAGTCACCGCAGTTGGATCTTGCTTACCGCCCGCAGAACCAACCGTCACAATACCAATCTTGCGAGCCATACAGTAGGCAATTAAGCCTGACTTGGTATGAGCCATATCCATGGAATCAATGACCATGTCGTAGTCCGGCGTTACGATAGTTGGAATATTGTCAGTTGAAATAAAGTCTTCAATCAGATTCACTTTAATTTCTGGATTAATAAGCTTAAGGCGTTCAGATGTTGCTTCAATCTTACTGCGACCAATATTAGTTTGTAGGGCATGCAGCTGGCGGTTTGTATTTGTGATACAGACATCGTCCATATCAATAAGGGTTAACTCACCAACACCTGTACGTGCAAGCGCTTCTGCAGCCCAAGTACCAACACCGCCGATACCAATAATCATAAAGTGGGCATCTGCTAAGGCATGCAGCGCACGAGTTCCATATAAACGGCCGATGCCAGAAAAGCGATCAAGCCAAGCACTACTTAATTCTTTCATTCTGCTTTCTCTTCTGGGTGTACTTTTAAAACGACTTTTGCATTTTGTGGAACGCACCAGAGACCACCGTTATTATCAAGCACGCCCCCTTCCCACTTTTCAAAACCATCTTTGGTAGATTCATCAATCTCAAGGACGTTAACTTCATCATTCCAGCAGTCAATTTGCAGAAGGCCATCGGCATTACAAGGAATACCATAAATATGACCATCACGGGCTTTGTAGCCGTTCTGCCATTTGTTATGCATCGCAAAAGATGGGCCTATATGCTTTACTGTGTCATTTTCAGTATCAATCTTGAGAACACGGTCTGCATCTGATGGAATGCAGTAAATCATGCCGTTATCACCAAGGCATGAGCCACCGTACTTATACTTACCTTTTGGGCGATACAAACCAGGGTCTATCTCATCCCCAATAAGGGTTGTCGTCATATTTTCTGGATCAATTTTCAGCACTTGCTTAGCATGAGATGGTACCGCATAAAAAATGCCTTTTTTATCCTTAACACCACCATGCCATTGATAATCACCTTTTGGATAATCACCAAATAAAGTCACTTCACCACCCTTTGAAGGATCGATTTTTAAGACTTGATCGGCACAGTTCGGCACGCCATAAATACAGCCATTAGAGTCTTTAAAACCACCATACCACTGCAGACGCTGCTCAAACACTGGGCCAATAAATTCGTAATCACCTGTATTGGTGTCAATTTTAAGCACTTGCTTGGCATTACAAGGAATACAGTAGATGCACTCATCTATGTCAGAGTACATTGCGCCATGCCACTTCCATTTTTCAGAACCAACATCACCATAAACCCTGACTTCATCAGTGGTCGGATCGATCATCAGCATTTGGGAAGCGCAGGAAGGAATAGAGAAAAGACGGCCGTTGTTTGGGCAGTAAACAGCTCGTAACCACTTGAACTTACCTGGTAGCTCTGGACCAATTAAGCTTACTTCGTCAGTTTCAGGGTTAATTTTAAGTACACGTTGTGCAGACCCTGGCACACAATAAAGATCGCCAGTTTTGACGCAAAGCTCGCCACCGAGGTAGCGGTCTCGACCTGGTAAACGAGGTTCTATCACTTGTGTATAAGCAGGCTTAACTGGAGCGCTCATTTTGAAATCCTTGTATGCATATCAAATGTGAGCGCTATAGTATCAAATTAAGTGTGCTGAGTGAAGAATGATGCAACGCTCTTAACAGTTAGAAGTCTTGCAATAACACCCTAGGCATTATTGTAGTTATTTCGGGCATTTGCACCAAAAATTTCAGCCTTAAATAAATCAAACTGATTATTCTTAATCATCGTTAACAGCATACGTGTGTTGACATCTACATCATTAAAACAAGTATGTGCATTGTAAATCGCATCTGTAGATGCCATATGCCCATCCAACTTAAATGTAATTGGATGGAAGTCGCCATTGAAGCTTGCAGCACCCGTAAAGTTTCGGGATGCATTCTTTAACTCTTCATCTGTTGCTTCGTTTAAAGCTCGTTTAAACCAGTTTTGCACTTGTTGCTCTGGCGTAACACCTTGAGAAAGGTTGCCACCAAAGCCAAATAAATTCTTAAAATAGTCTCTCTTGCGTGTTTTAAGACGGAAAGGTATTTCAAATTGAGACTTATTAAATTCTTTCTTAAGGTCTAAAGGGCCACCAATATGTGTTCTAAGAGTCTCAAAATCATCAGCATCTCGAGGTTGTGTTGCTCGGAAACCAGCCGCAATATCTAAATATGGCTTAGCATTATCTTTCACATAATCAGCGAGTTCATCTATGGGTAAATCCTGTAATTCATCAGCTTTATAGAGAGTTGGGTCTAAACTTGTGAGTATTTGAATAAAATTATTTTTATTCTGCCTTTCAAGAGATTCATCCACGGATAATGTCGCATGGCTCAGGTATTCATCCGCATTAAAAAGTTTTCTGTAAAAACCTTCATCTAAGTCATGACCAACGCCACAATCTAATTGTGAAATTCGGCCTAAAATCAGACCAAAATCCTTTGCATCACCAGGATTCATATTAAGATTAAACTCGTAACTTCCATCATCTTTTTTCTTAAAAACACCGCCTTCTTGATTAAGAAGTTGTTTATAGGCGCGATCAAAAGCTTGATTGGAAGGGCCGCCTTGATCAATACCAGCCTCATTTACGTAATGAACTTTTAACTCACGCTGAGGGTTTCGACGAAGCTTTGGCAATAGCCCAGCTGCTTCATTCTCATGGCTTAATACAACTCGAGGGTTGCCTGTAGAAAACTGGCGGTTAATATCCCCTGTGGATCGAGTACGAGTATGATTGCGTCTTAGGCTTCTTTGCGGACTTGGTATTTGCGCTGCTTGAGGTGCAGGCTCAGGGCTCTGTCGTCTTTGCTGCACGTCTGTATTTCGGTAAAAATCTCTTGCAAAGGAACTCATACGGTTCACTCCAGCACCTTGAAATGGGTTGCCATCAATAGAGTGAGCACGCATTGTACGCTGTCGAGTTGGTGTATATGAACGTGGCGATAAGAATTCTTGGTTTGATCGTGCTGATTCTTGCTGCACGTACTGCTGTAATTCTCGCTGATCTAATCTGTTATTAGTACCTTGCTGGGTTGCCTCTTGCTCAAGCTCTTGATGAATTTGCGAACGTAACTCAGCATCAGTCATACGACTTGAAACAGAAGACTCTCTTGATGGTGTTGTGCTTTGTTCATGTTCATATCGACCACCGTATTGATTTGGGTCAGGCAGTACAGCATCTTCTGGATATGGCGCATTCGACTGATCAAAAGGCGTTGTTGGTTGAGGTCTTTGACTGCCAATTCTAAGACACTCAGGCACCTCATGATAGGCTAACGTACCAACAGAAGAATCCTCTTCGAGTACATCATCTTCCGGCTCAGGGTCTGGATTCATAATGACCCATTGGCGTCTTGGCGTCACTTCAGCGGCCTGTAACTCAGTCGCTTGATGTAAAGGAAGGCGTGGCTCTACAACTCTTGGCACTGTCACAGTCAACTCAGGCTCAACAGGGATCACAGACGATAAAAAATCTGTCGAAACTGGTCTTTCATGAATTGAGTAAGTATTAACAGTTGTAGCAACTGGCACTCTAAAAGCATTTGAGCGACTTAAACCTTGAGACTGAAATAAAGGGCTATTAAAAAAACTAGCACCAGTGTGCGTTGGAGATATATTTGGTGTAGTAAAACCAACAGATGTAGATATGACAGACATAATAATATTCTTCTTTTAAGGCAGCTTCATATTCAATCGGACTGCAAATATTTTTATGCCATCATACCTTTTCAAGAGCAAAAGCACTATACAAAAAGTTATAATCCAAAATAAAAAATGCAAATAAGTACAAAATATAGACTAAACAGTCAAGCGTTCTACCAGAGGTTAAGCCTGATCGAAGCTGGAACTTGCACTAAACATCAGTGATTTAAACGCATCAAATTCATTATTACGGATGAAGCGCATTACCACTGGCGTATTCACTTCAACAGTATTAAAACATGTGCTTGCCTTGAGCATTGAATCTGGGTTCCAGGCATAGCTATCAGCACGCATGTTAAAAATCACTGGCCTTGTCACTGGATTGAAACTTGCACCACCAGTAAATTGACGAGATGCATTTTTCAGATCAGCCTCACTTGCCTCATCAAATGCTCGCTTCATCCAATTGGTTACCGCTTCTTCAGCATTTGTGATTCGTGGCCCTGGTGGCTGTGCAACTTTCAGACCAAACAAGCGTTTCACAAAATCACGTTTACGCTTAACCTTTGGCTGTTCAACTCGCATGCGATCGATAGTTTCAAAACGACTTGAATCACGTAATGCACCACGTAAGTTTAATGGGCCACCAATTTGCTCCATAAGAGCTTCATGTGTCGACATCATTCGTGGTCGAACAGCATTAAAACCCAAAGCAATTTCTATAAAAGTCTTAGCACTGCCATTAACGTAAGATGACAAATCATCTGTCGACATATCATTCAGCATTTCGCGACTCGCTGCTGAACCAAAAGTACTTGGGTCAAAAGTTGTCAGAAGATTGATCAATGATGTTTTATTTGCATTCGACAAGAGTGCATCAGCGTTCTCTGCGCCATCTTGAGCTAAAGGCAATACCACGTGAAGTTTCTTAAAGAAGTCTTCACCTAAATCATGACCAACTCCATTATCAAGCTTGGCAATACGACCAAGAATTAAACCAAAGTCTTTTGCATCTTGAGATGATGCACTTTCATTAAGCTCAAACTCTTGATGCTCATTTTTAGTAAAGAGGCCATCTTCTTTATTTAAGAGTTGGTTATAGGCCTTATCGAATGCTTGACGAGTTAATCCACCAGCATCAGCACCTATTTCACCAGCATAACGGATGTATAAACCCTGTTGCGGCGTTCGACGAAGGGTTCTTAGCAGGCTGCTAGCCTCATGACCATGATTAAGCGTTAAGCTGACTTGATCAAATGAATTATTTCTTTGTATTGCGCCTGTTGAGTACATGCGTGAGTGATTACGGCGCACGCTTCCTGAAGATAAACCAGTCCCATATTGAGAATCAGCATGCATATAAGCATCTCGAGCAAATGAACCAACACGAGTCAACCCATTTGGCTGTGGAGACTGGATAGACATTGCTCTTTGCTGGGCTTGGGCTTGCTCTTCAGCGACCTGTCGCTGAAATAAATCTCTTAATTCGCTAGCACCCAAACTTTGCTCAGGCTGGTTTTGCATGCGCTCAGCTTCGTCAGTCTGACGAATATGGTCACGTAGATCACTAGCACCTATAAATTGTCGACGTGAAACGGGGTTGGCAGGTTGCTGAAATGAATCAAAGTGCGGCATCATCGATGACCAAGCATTAATATCATCAACATGTAATGTTGCCGATTCTAAGCTTTGATTTGAATAAGGCTCATTTTGCTGTAAATGCTCATATTCACCACCAAACTCAAGTGGGTCTGGCATTACAAGATCGTTATCGAAGCTATTATGAGCCGCTGATCCAAATAAATTTGCGCTAGTAAACTCATCAGACGAATCACCATATGAGCTAATAGGTAATGTATCAACATATGTATTTGAAAAATACGGGGTTGCATATGAGTTTTGATCGAGACGTGGGGTTTCTACAATCAGTTCTTCATCGATAGTATCAGCAGCAAAATTTGTGTATTCGTTAGAATCCCAGCCCCAATTGCGATTAAGAGTTGCTGTCATTCTTGGCGCACGGCTTGCAGATGAATCTGAACGACTCAGCCCTGATGTAAAAACAGGCTCATGCAACATATCAAGTGGATTTGCTGACGCAAGATATTGATGAGATTGATACTCGTGCATTTGTTGTTGAGAGTATACCTGTGCTATTGGCGCATTTTCGGCGGTATTGCTGCTTAAGCCATGACCATGAAAGCTTGGGCTGTTAAAAAAGCTTGGACCTGAATAGGTTGGCGAAATATTTGGAGAACCAAAACTAACTGCATTTATAGCTGGCATAACACTCTTCTTCTATTATTAAGACTCTCAACACTGAGACTTTTAATGCATAGTACGACCTTATGACATTAATAACCAGCAGTCTTTACACCTTTTTACATCTATAGCAAAACTCAAGATCAGTTTATTCCACATATCAATACATTAGACTCTTCCCTATCCTGGACACCCATACCATCTCTATCTAGGACACCCATACAAAGGATCTATCTAGGACACCCATACAAAAATTGATTGGGTGTCCTAAATAATAATATGGGTGTCCTAGATAAAGATTAACAAGCACAAGATTAATAAGGACAGTCATTGTTAAATTAGGATGGGTGTCCACAATAATAAAGGCAGCTCATATAAAAAAGGACACTCACTGTTGCACTAGTGAGTGTCCTTCGAAAAAGAGTTCATCAGCATTATTAAGATCTTTAAGATACCTTTATTTGAGCAGCAGACTTATAAGCACTAAAGGCAGGTATACAGCCAACAATAAGAGTGCTCACAAAAATAACACCTAAGATAACACCGCTTTGGAGCGTTAGAATTTGTGATGTTAAGTGCAAACCATATTCTGCTGTCAGGGATGAGGACAACAAAGCAAGGACGCCCACTAGAGCACCAGCAGCAATGGCCATTGCTAATAGCGTAATCAACAGTGACTCCAACTGAATTAACCTAAATATCATGAATGGCGATGCACCAAGCATGCGTAGAATCTTAAGCTCATGGCGTCGCTCTCTTAGTGATGAGAGCATCATGGCCGCCATACCGAGCAAAGAAGAGAATAGAATCAACCCAGAAATTAAACGAAGCACAGACTCCACTTGAGACATCATTTGCCATAGTTCGCTCAAGGCAACGCCTGGCAGAACAGCAGCCAGTGGCTCATAAGTGTCTTCATTAATATCACGCTGCAAGCCAAAGATCTTAATACGAGACTTTAACCCCACAAGCATTGCAGTAATACTTGAAGGCTCTAGCTTATCGGGGCTTATTCCATGCCCTTGATGAATTGCCTCAAGGGCTTGCAAACTGACGTGGAGTGCTTGATCAACAGGCGTACCAGTTGGCTCAAGAATGCCACTCACAGTAAATGGATTATTTTTATGCTTGGTGAAACTGGTTTCTGCTAAACCATGAGTCAATATAACCTTGTCGCCAAGCTTATACCCAAGCTGGCTTGCAACACTCGCACCCAAAACCACATCATACAAATGATCAAAAGGTTTTCCATCACTGAGTTTTAGATGTTGTTTTTGACCGTACTGATAAAAATCAAAATAGTCTTGCGTTGTGCCAATGACTTTAAAACCCTTGTGGGAATCGCCAAGGGATATTGGCACAGTCCAAGCGACATCTGGATTATCTGCAATACGATTATAGGATTTCCAGCTTATATTGCTGGTTGGCGTGCCAACTCGGAAGATTGAATATAAAAGTAAATTTATATTGCCTGTTTTTGCACCGACTAAAAGATCAACCTGTGAAATAGTTGACTTAAAGCTATCACGGGCCTGGTGTCGAATATGCTCAACACCGAGTAAAACAAAAATACTAATTGTCATCGCCAAGAGTGTCAAAATAACAGAGCCACGGCGGCTTTTTAAGCTTTGAATTGCAATTTTAAAAAACATACTTTGACCTACACAACCGCAGTGGCTTTAAGTTGGTTTAGAGAGACTTGATGTTGAAAATATGATGCAAGACTTTGGTCATGGCTAACAAAAACCACTGTCATACTATGCTCTTTCGCCATTGATAACATAAGCTGAATAAACGCATCTCTATTATCAGCATCCAAAGATGAGGTAGGTTCATCTGCAATCAGGATTTCTGGCTTATGAACTAAAGCACGAGCGATCGCAACGCGCTGTTGTTGACCAATACTTAAATGCTGCGCTTCGCGGTGCCAGCAATTTTCTGGAATTTGCAATGATTGCAAAAGTGTTGCGGCACGCTCTAAATCGTTTATATAGCGCCCAGAAAAAAAGCAGGATAAATGCACATTATCCATAACACTTAATGATGGAATTAAATTAAAGTTTTGAAAAACATAACCTATATGCTTGGCACGAAAACGATCTCGTTCTCGTGACTTCATTTGATCTAATCGTTCCCCAAGGATTTGTATGCTGCCAGACTGAGGTACGATAACACCAGTGATCAAATTAAGCAGTGTTGATTTTCCTGAACCGGAGGGACCGTGCAAAAAAACTGTATCCCCTTTTTCGATATCCCACTGCGGAATATGCAATATATCGGCGTTTTTCGAATATGAAAACGAAAGTTGGTTTATTGAAATACTCATTATGGTTCCGTCTATTTCATAAAGATAAATGATCAATATGGCATAAAAGATTGATTATGTCCTCAGAAAACTCTATTTTGAAAAGATAAAATAAAGTCATTGCCACTCGTCTTTTTTAAGAGTTTGACTGATGAGAGTTTGTTCACAGCAAAGGCATACCATCACAACTGCATGCATGATACATTACATCAACCCAATGTAAAGATCATTAATCGTAAGAAAATCGTAAAGAGGCTCGCGTGAAATTCTTAACCATAAAAAACATCGCACAATGCAGCCTTATTGCTTGTGCTCTCGTGACACTACAGGGATGCTCCAACGAAAAGAGTGAAACTCAAGCAGAGGAAACCCTTGAATATCAGACAATTGAGTGGACGGATCTCATGCCACTTGATGATCTCCAAGCTTTAATGACACCACCAGAGTATTTAAATAATGTTCAAGATGGTAGCGATGAAGATCAAATTGCGGGACAACTGAGTAACTCAACAACAGCATCTGATGACCCGTATCAAAAAGCACTCACATCACGCAATATTGTCGAAAGCATGAATGGCAGAGCGATTAAGGTGCCAGGGTTTATTGTGCCACTTGAATTTAACGAAGAACAGAAAGTCACGGAATTCTTCTTAGTGCCTTACTTCGGTGCCTGTATTCACGTACCACCACCACCGCCAAACCAAATTATATTTGTAAAGGCTGAAAATGGCATTGAACAGCAAGAGCTTTATGAACCTTTCTGGCTTGAGGGTGTTGTTAAAACAGAGGTGTCTGAACGTGAACTTGGTACAAGCGCTTACACGATGGAGCTTCACACACTTAAACCCTACGAAGAATCACCAGTTGAAGAAGATGTGGATCCAAATGATCCACGTAATGATACAACTGAAGATTTTGATATTGATTAAACCTTTTCACGAAGAGTAAAAAGTTTCATTACCATTTACTCTTCTACCGATGTATCTTCATGTGAAAAAGAGACAAGTAATGTGGCCGCATTAACACTGGCTTCTCCTGCGGCCGAATCTGTAACCCATTCCACATTAATACTTTCAAGTATTGGAAATACATTCACAATAGGCATTGAGATTGAAGTAAGCGCAGAGGCATCATTACAAACAAAGTCATATCGAGCATGGACATCGCTATGAGGCTTATCATTTGTCAGGCTTGAGAAATCCAACTCTACATTAACGCTGTTACATAAAGAGCCTTGAAAATCAAACAGTGGCGCAACATTCCCTAATACTTGCTGGGCTCTACGAAACTCTTTTAAATCCTTTGGTGTAGAGACGCGATGCTCAAAGCCAAGAATGTTATATAATGGCGATTGCATGGAGATCACCACCGTGTTTTCTGCCACAGCAATTCTTGCATGTGCTGTGCCATGTACATGCGGGATATCTAGATGCTCAGGCTCGGAATTAGCCAGCAAAGGCGAATTAAACGCCATCATAAGAGCACAGATCAACATCTTCGATTTTAGGTTCACCTTGAGTTCTCTCCTATAAGCATTTTTGTTATAGTATCACTTCATTCAAAAAAGTTGAATTTAATTCACTTTAATCTTCTAAATACTAGCCTAACATGACTTATTCTTATTGAATTGGCGGTGTAAAATCTGAATAACAACAGCAGAAATAAGATATAAGCAGTAAAAACTCCCCCCGTAACCAAATCCTACGCCAGCATCAAGACCACGAGCAATAAACGCCATTGAGAAGAAAGCCACTATCAAGCTTACAACTAAAGCGCCTAGGTGATGCCAAATATGTAAATGCCATGTTTCATTAAAATAAGCTCGCCACCAATGGCAATTACGAGTCTCTGTAGCAGCACAAGCTTGTCCTGCATAAACAGTATCAAAGTGTGTTAGTGTTGCTTTAACACCTCTCGCCAAGTCAAAAAAACCAGCTGTTCGTAATACCCAGTTTGGTATACGTCTATGCATAAGTGCTGCCGTACGCTTTGATTTAGAAAAAAGGTGATAAAAACGAAAATGAATTGAATCGGATTGTGCCATTTTGAGTTCATACTCAATCCAAATGCGTTCAAGCAAATCTTCAAACAACTGATCACGTGATTTTTCTGGATCATGATTATACCAATCAAACTCTTGAGCAGCCGCCATAAACACCAGCGCTGGAAAAGGGGTTTCAGCTGGCCAAGCCATGCCTATATATCGCATAGCATCTTCTATTTCAAGACGAATAAAAATATCCTGCTCTTGCAGCATTCTCGCTTTAAAAGCGGTAGCTTGAGCAGAAAAAGTGTCTTGCTGGAAAACCTCATTGAGCAATGAAGCTGTCATTTTCTGTGCTGAAATTGGGGACTGGTCATGTTGCTCATGTGGATGCCAATGCTTAGCCTGTTCGAATGCCTCACGAAGCTCTTGATAAGCAAATGGGTCCTCATCTGGTCGCGTTATTTTGAGCTTAGCAGCATAGGCTTTTTTAATAAGAGCTTGATCTTGAGTTGCATCTATCCCTAACACTGCCCAGCAATTCATGCCTTCCCCTCTGATCATTACACTTTTAAAGCTGCTTCAACTTCATCAAGAAACGCTTTTATCGCCGCTGCAGCTTCTTTAATTTCTTCATGATGCTGACGGTTGAGTATAGCCTCAAAGAAAGAAAGCTTTTCACCGATTTCCTCACGAATATCGCCAAGGGCTTCTTCATAAAGTCGAGCGCCGCGCATCATAATATAGGTATTTTCGAGCTGTTCTCTAGGGTGTATTTTAAGACTTGATAAACTGGCTAATCGAGCTTGAATTTCGTCATTACTCATGACTGAATTTCCCTGAACAATTAATTGCTCATGAATATCAGTATTCCAAACTTTGGCATCAACTTCTAAAAGGCCGTTAATGTCATAAGTAAATCGAATTTCAACTTTAACTTCTCCGGCTGGCTTTGGTGGGATCGCAATACTCATGGTACCGAGTTCAATATTATCTTTTGCGAGTCGCTGCTCCCCTTGATAAATATTAAAACTAATACTTTTTTGATTATCATGCATCGAATAATACACATCACTACGACTCACTGGTACAGGTGAATTGCGTTCAATAATCGGCGAAAAAAGTGGCTGATATTCTTTTTTATCGGCATGTTCATTATGCACATTAATGCCAAGGCTATAAGGTGCCACATCAGTCATAACTTTATCTTCAAGACTTGCATCACGCTCATAAAGACCAACTTGAATCGCAACACCTCGGCAGATAATTTCATCCGGGTTTTGGCTAGAGGTTGGTATTAAGCCTATAAGCTGCGCTGCTAGACTTCGAATGAGCGGCATCCGAGAAGCACCTCCAGCTAGAACTACTGCATTCAAATCCTGTTTTTTTAAGCCAGCATCACGAATAGCACGCTCTAAAGGTTGTCGTACACGCTGTAGTAGTGGTTCAGATAGAGTGGCGAACTCTTGACGGGTAAGCACGCCATCAATGGTCTCGTTAACAACAAGCTGATATGACGCACTTTGTTGAGTTGATACTGTTTTCATTAGATTTTCAGCAACCTCACGAAAACCAGCTAACTGCTGCCCTGTCAGCTTTTCAAGCTGTATTGCGTGTTTATCCGCAATAGACTTAATGATCAGATCAACAAAGTCTTCCCCACCAAGGTAGTTATCCCCAGCTGAAGAGCGTATTTGCATAATGCCTTCAAAGAGTTCCATGATGGAAATATCAAAAGTACCTCCACCAATATCAAGCACAACAAAAGTAGATTCACTTTCGTGCAGGCCGTGAGCAAGAGCAGCTGCTGTAGGCTCATTGACTAAACGAAGCACCTGGAGCCCCGCTAAACGACCTGCTGCTACAGTTGCTTTTCGTTGAAGATCATTAAAATAGGCGGGAACACTTATAATAGCTTGCGTTACTGTCGTTCCAAGCCATGCCTCAGCATCAGCCTTAAGGGACTTAAGTACAAAACTTGAAAGCTCTTCTGCTCGAAGTATATGAGAACCGATCTTAAAAAGCTTATCACTCCCCATGGCACGCTTAAAGGCAGCTACAGTATGATCGGGGTGAGTTCTTAAACGTTCTTTTGCTGGCGCACCTGTAATAATGGCTCCTTTATCATCAACACCAACAACTGAAGGCGTTAGATATGATTCGAAAACCGTTGGAATAAGATGGACCTCTCCATCTTTCCAACAGGACACAAGACTATTAGTTGTGCCCAAATCAATTGCAAGTGTGACCAAAGCTTACTCCCTTAAGCGATCATGTTCTTAGGCAATAAAAGCAGGCGCCTTATCCGAGCATTTCATCATCATCTTCATTCATAGCACGCCATGCGGATACGAGATAAATGAACATAGACCATAGAGTGAAGACAACTGCCACCAAGAAAAGAAGAATAATCAAGTAAAAGAGTGGCTGATACTCCCATGATTGATACAAGAATAATAGGCTTATAGCAACCATCTGAAAGACTGTCTTAATTTTACCAAGCATTTGCACAGCAACTTTACGACGGCTGCCAATTTCAGCCATCCACTCTCGTAATGCAGAAATAGTCACTTCACGACAAATAATGACTACAGCAATCAGCGTAAACCACCAGGTATCCATAAATTCAACTTGAAGCACAAGCGCAGTGACCACCATCAACTTATCTGCAACAGGGTCAAGAAAAGCTCCAAAAGGTGTTGTTAGATTCAATTTTCGAGCTAAATAGCCATCAACCCAATCGGTAGACGCCGCAATACCAAAAATGATCGCGCTAATAAGACCACCCCAAGTGTATTCCCAAAAATGACAAAGCACCACTAGAGGTAAAAGTGCTAAACGGGCAATGGTGACACTGTTTGGGATATTCCAAAACTCATGTTTCATAACTACAAATCCTTGCTAGCTCGTGCGAGGTTATCAAAATAGAATGAGGTAATGTCCCTCAATAACCTCAAGGGAAGACAAGCCAATTATGCCTTCAAAATCGAGACTCATTATATACACAAGATATGTACTTTGTGTTATTTCCCTGAAGAGAATCTAAATTTATTTTGCCTGCCTTAAATGATGGTAAATCGACTCTGCAAGCGGTCGATTGACGCCTTCAACTCGACATAAATCATCAATACTTGCACGCTTGACCCCCTGCAAACCACCAAAATATTTCAGTAATGCACTGCGGCGCTTTGGTCCTACACCTTGAATACTCTCAAGACTTGAAGACGTGCGTGCTTTTTCTCGGGCTTTTCGATGCCCTAGAATGGCAAACCGGTGAGACTCATCTCTTATTTCATGAATGAGGCGTAATACACTTTGATCATCTGGTTTAATGAGTTCTTCAATACAGTCACGTTCTTCCTCTTCCGCTGCATCAATAAAACGATTAATCGATGTCACTCGATAGAGTTTTTCAAAACCAGCCTTTCGAGTAACCCCTTTAGCAACACCAAGCAAGCAAAACTCTGGCATAAAGCCTGACTTGCCCTCTTCTCGTTGCTTTAACACAATCGATTTAAAAACTCGCGCGGCCATTCCAAGCTGACCAAGACCACCATCGATAATCACCAACCATGGCCAGTCACTATTTTCATCTAATTTAGAATAGCGACGCTCTATCACTTCTGCCATGGCTTGATAATCATCACCTGTATCAGTGGTTTTTATATTGTAGCGTCTGTATAAATCTTTACGTGGCCCCTCATGATCAAATACAACACAAGAGGCTTTTGTTGCTTCCCCTTGGGTATGAGAAATATCAAAACACTCAAAGCGATTCACACAATGCTTTGCCAAATCAGGCATAAGCCAATCGCGAATTTTGCCGTAAGTTTCTTCACGTCTTGAATGTGTGACCTTACGGGTATTAAGACCTTGCTCTGCATTTTGGACAGCCATGTTTAACCAAGCTAATTTATGACCTGTGGCACGCTTTAAAATTTTGACTCGCGGCGCATCCAGCGAATTAAACTCAGCTAACAATGTTTCAAGGGTTTTGTCATCAGGCAATGGATGACTTAATAATACAGATTGAGGAAAACCGTGCCCGCCCCCATCATTCATATAATATTGCGCAATAAATGACTCAAGAATTTCACCATCACTTAAAGGAAATTGCGTTTTTTGAAAATGACTTTGGCCACCTGTCAGCTGGCCTTTTCGTACAACCAAGGATTGAACGCAGATGTAATCTAAATCTTGGCTCACAGCAAATATATCAATATCGCCATCAGCAGTATCAACATGCTGTACTTCTTGAATTTGTCTTAGAATAGCAATCTGATCACGCACCTGAGCCGCATGCTCATAGTCCATGGCAATAGATGCTTTTTCCATACGTTTGGTGAGGTCATCCATCAACTGCGTTGTTTTGCCTTGTAGAAACTGCACAGTATCTTCAACGTCTTGCGCATAGTCTTCCTTAGACACTAACCCAACACATGGTGCAGAGCAGCGATTAATTTGATATTCCAAGCATGGCCTTGAGCGATGCCTAAAATAAGAGTCCTGGCATTGACGAACTTTAAATGCCTTTTGCAGGACACCCAAACTAAATCGAACAGCACTGCCACTTGGAAAAGGCCCAAAAGATCGCCCGTAGCTCCGTCGTCCACGAACAGAACCTAAACGTGGGTATTCATGCTGACTTAAATAGATATAAGGATATGACTTATCATCACGCATCAAAATATTATATGGCGGCTGATGCTTTTTGATCAGTGTTTGCTCTAAAAGGAGCGCTTCAGTCTCAGATGCTGTGACAGTTGTATGGATGTCCGCTATTTTAGAGACAAGATGAATGGTTTTGGTGCTGTGGTCTCTCTGATTAAAATAAGAACTAACGCGAGCTTTAAGGTTTTTCGCTTTGCCAACATAGAGCAACTGGCCAACTTCATCCAACATACGGTAAACACCTGGTAGTTTTGGCATGGCGTCTAGGACTTTTTTGAGATGCTCTTGTTCCATTTCATCCTCATTTAAAGTTTATTTTTGAGCCCCTTAGGTGCATTAATCATCGGCACCAGAGTTGCTTATAGCGGGTGTTAATAGCCTAATTTAACAGAATTTTGAGTATTTCATAAGCCAACGCAATAAGACTTGTGACTTCGAATTGAGTTCACAATCAAATTGCAGTAGTATGCTGCGTATCTTAAACCTCAATAGACTGAATTGCATTATGAAAGAAGAGAATACTGCACAGCAGACGAGCACAAATGCGAGTGAGACTCATGCATCAAAGGCATGGGAATGTTTTACACCACAATCGTGGTTCTCTCAGTTCGGTCATAAGGTTCAGCACAAGCCATTAAATCGCTCAGATGTAGATGTATTACGACGTTTAGCAGGCACTAATGAAGTCCTCAAAAAGAAAGAAATACGTCAAATGTACTACCCGCTGGCTGGTCTAATCTTATCCAACTATCGAGCGCAAATTAACAGCAGAACAAAAAAAACACCCTATATTATTGGTATTAGTGGCAGTGTTGCTGTTGGCAAGAGTACAGGGGCTCGCGTGATTACCGAGTTACTTCGTCGAGAAGCACTCAATGTTGAGCTGATTACAACGGATAACTTCTTAAAACCAAACAGTCGCCTAGAAGATGAAGGCCTATTACGTCGTAAAGGATTTCCTGAAAGCTACGATGAAACTGTTATTGAGAAATTTAAAAGCGATCTAGAAAGCGACAAGCATCTCTTTACAATTCCAACCTATGATCACATTGCATACACCATACTTCCTGATGTAATGCAGAAAATCCAACGTCCAGACATCCTTGTACTTGAGGGTGTTAACGTATTACAGCGAGATGATTTTCCGCTTGATTTTAGCCTGTATTTTGATGCAGATACGCAAGACATCAAAACATGGTATATCAAACGATTTTTGAGTTTCCGCAATAATGCCTTTGCTAAACCTGGGGCATACTTCAATCGGTTTGCTACACTATCAGACGACGAGGCTGTTGATGTTGCCTCTGACTTATGGGACAAAATCAACCTTGTAAATTTTAACAACCATATCGCACCAAGTGCTAAAAAAGCAGACTGCATATTGCATAAAGCAGCAAATCACTCTATAAATTCAGTGCATTTAACCACAGCCATGCATCAATAATTCAGAACATAATGGAGCCACTATGAGCCTTACTGATACAACTTCAATGATCAAAAAAACAGCCCTACTTGCAGGTTTTGGCCTTACATCATTGTTAACAGCTTGTGCATCTCATGGTCCATCAGCACCATTAACACAAGAAAACTTATCTGGCTCATGGTATGGTCAAAGTGAGGAAAATGATGGCACAACTCTTATTTGGGTTAACCACCGAAGCACTGAAGGTAAATTTAGCCTTACATTCCGCAAATGCCGTGACACTACTCCTGTCTTCTTTCAGCTTAAAGAGGGCCATTGGGTAGAAAAAGGCTCTAGCTATATTACAACGACAACTCAGCTTTCTGATGAAAACCAAACCTGGCAGCCAGCCACCCCTAATCGCCTTTATGTGGAAAAATATGATGTTCAATACCTAGAAGGTAATGAGCTTCATTACTCTAACTCTGATGAGAGCTTCGTTGCTTATAAAGTTGATGACTCATACCAACTTACTTGTGGACAACCACCTGCAGGAACACCTTTCGCCAAAGGGGCTTAATACGCCTTTGTATTGGACACGCACATATATAACCGAACTTTACGTGGGTGTCCTCTATTCATAATATTGAAGAGCGCTTACTTAATTGGGACACCCACACTAAACTCATTATGTAGCATGGGTGTCCAAGATCCAACTACTTTGCCTTTTTATATAGGACACCCACTCTTACATGACTACCGAGCTTCACACGGATTCAGTGCAAGCCACATCTGATCAGCCTCAAACGCTTTATGTCCAGGTGGCACTCCCTATTCCACTCCATACCCTTTTTGATTACCGTATTCCTGAAAAATACAAGCACCTTACAGAAGACACCAATACATTGATGGGTGTCCGTGTTGAAGTACCATTTGGTAATCGCAAAATGACTGGCTTTGTGATGGGTGTCTCTGCTGAGCCAAGCTATGCTGGCGGCAAAATCAGAGCTCTATCAAATTTTATTGATGAAGAAGCATTTGTCCCTGAAGAGGTTTTAAAACTTGCGCGCTGGTGCAGCCAATATTATTTCTTCCCTATCGGCGATAGCATTGCCACTATGATTCCGAGCGTGATCCGCCAGGGCAAATCACTCGATCGCTATGAGCATCAGCGCTGGTCTTTAACAACTCTAGGTGAAGTAACACCATTAGAAGAACTCAAAGGCATCTCTGGCATTCAGAAAACAGCTCTAGAACTTTTGCATGAACACCAAAGCATGAGCCTAACCCTGCTGCAAAGCTTTAAAGTTCGCAGCAGTACACTTGAAGCACTGGCCAAGAAAAAGCTTGTTGAAAAAATTGAAATCACAACCCAAGAGCAAACCCCCGATATTATTCGTAGTTTGCCGCCACAGCTCACGTTGGAGCAACAGCAAGTCATCAAAGACATATCGGACACTCAAGGCAGACACCTGCTTTTTGGGGTCACAGGTTCCGGTAAAACCGAAGTCTATATGGATCTTATCCATAAAGTTTTAGAGCAAGGTAAACAAGCTCTTGTGCTTGTCCCTGAAATAGGTCTAACCCCACAAACCATGGCTCGTTTTCATAAACGCTTTAATTGCCATATTAGTGTTTTACACTCTCAGCAATCTGAAACAGAAAGAGCTCAAGAATGGCTTGCAGCTGCTGCAGGACACGCAGACTTAGTTATTGGGACGCGCTCTGCAGTATTCACGCCAATGCCTCGACTAGGCATCATTATCATTGACGAAGAGCACGACCAATCTTACAAGCAACAAGATGGCATGCGCTATTCAGCGAGAGACATCGCTATTCTTCGTGCACAATGGCAAAAATGCTCTATTGTAATGGGCTCAGCCACACCGAGTTTGGAAACCCTTTACAACGTACAACATAAGGGTTTTTTATTACATACGATGAAGCAACGCGCATCTGGCGTGACCATGCCCGATCTAAAGCTTGTTGATTTGCGTAGAGAAAACTGCCAACAAGGGATTGCACACACAGTTCTTGAAGCCATGAAAAAAACCCTAAAGCAAGGCCAGCAGGTTTTAGTCTTTTTGAATAGGCGAGGATTTGCACCAGCAGTGATTTGCAATGACTGTGGCTGGACAGCTGACTGTCCTGAATGTGATGCAAAGCTCACACTTCACCGCGGCTCTCACAAACTTAAGTGCCATCACTGTGAATACACTACAGGGGTTCCTTTCCAATGCCCTATGTGTCAGTCAGTGCACCTAAACCCTCACGGTAAAGGCACTGAACGAGTTGAAGAGACCTTACAAAACCACTTTAAAGAACCAGTCATACGTGTCGACCGAGATACGATGACAACACAAACTCGTTTCAATGCTTGTCTTGACCGTATTAACACTGGCGAGCCTATGATATTACTTGGCACGCAAATGCTATCAAAAGGGCATGACTTCTTAGGGGTTCATTTAGTGGTTGTCCTTGATATAGATAACGGCCTATTCTCAAGTGACTTTAGAGCAGAAGAAAAAACAAGCCAACTCCTTGCACAGGTTGGTGGTCGTGCAGGCCGTGGTCAAAAGCGCGGCCAAGTGCTTGTTCAAACATATCAACCTGACCATCCTCTATTTACTCACTGGGTGGAACACGATTACCATGCCACAAGCAGGTACCTGCTAAAACAACGCCAAGAAACAGGATTACCGCCCTATTCCTATCATATTTTGTTAAGAGCAGAAGCACCTAACAGCCAAAACACTCGTGACTTTTTACTTGATTCACGAGATGCCTTTGTAAATGCTTTAGACCAGCATCCAGAACTGAGCTTGGAAGATGTACTGATATTAGGGCCGGTGAATGCAGCAATGGAGCGAAAAGCAGGCGTTCACCGCTATCATCTCTTATTGCAAGGACTTGATAGGCTTAAGCTTCATAAGCTAGTTGCCTCTGTTTTTCATATTCTCATAAACTTACCTACAGCCAAAAAAGTCCGCTGGGCTTTAGAAATTGACCCTCAGGACTTTTAAAGTGCAATCAGATACTTATTGCTTTTAGCTTAGGTATTTTTACTGGACACGCATATCAAAATACAATGCGTGTCCCGCTACATTTTTTCACAATTAAGTGACAAAACCCGCAGTTTAGAGCCTCATCAATCCTATACAATAACCTCAATAAATACATGAAGGCACAAGCTGAATCTAACCATACACAATAACAAGAAAATCAAAAGAAAACCGGTAGGATTCAAAAGCTTTAACGAAGCCACTAGTAAAAATGTCGGATATCAAAGGACCTATATATGAAGTTGCCACGCGCCCTTTTACTCTGCTCTTTCACCCTTACTGCACTTGCAGGTTGCGGTGGTGACTATGAAGCCAACCCTGTTGTATGTGACCCAGACGATGACTTGGTTGTTATAGGCGATCCTATCTGTGACCCATACAATAATTCTACAAATCAAAATCAGACAAACACAACTACTTCGTCAATTACTTCCTCAACTTTTGTTTCTCAGCAACTTACAGCTCTTGAGGGCAAGACATGGCGCACAATTTGTGAAAATCAACAAATTACAGAAATGGTTTTTTCTGGCTCACAACGCTCGTTAAGCACAGAATATTATACAGATGAGACGTGCGATACAGAGGCTGCAACACCAGTTGTAACAACGAATGCTACTTACACCACAAGTGGCTACATGACAGATTCAACTGGACGTACTGCTGTCAGAATTAATTTTACTGATACATCATCGAATGCTGTTTCTTACGACATTTTTAGAGTTGAAAATGGAAATACGCTTTACACTGGCGTGTCTGGCGGTGGTTCAGGCTACCCTACAACATTAAATGACAACCTACCGCTCTATTCCTATTAATAAGCTTAATTAAATTAATCAGCTTCTTCTTATAAAACCAGTAAAGCCTTAAGCTTTACTGGTTTTTTAGGTTAGCGTTCAAAACACAGAAAATCTAAGAGCTCTCCGCTTGTTTTACGGAGACGGTGGCTTAAAAATTGCGCCAACTTAAGCATAAACTTATAAGCAACCAATGGGTCTTTATCACGCAGTGCATCCAATGCATGGGTAGGCATTACTAATATCTTAAGGTCAGTTAATGCGACTATCTCAGCAGAACGAGGTTGATGATCCAAAAGACTCATTTCCCCAAGACTCTGACCAGCTCCAAGTTCAGCAATCACCCCTTTTTTCCCTTTTGAATCCGACTTTAAAACCCCAACTCGTCCTTTCGCAATAATACACATATAACGCTCAAGATCAGCCTCACCCCAAAGTGTACAGCCCTCTGGGACAATATACCCTTTCATAACACTGGCAAGCTTTAAAAGCTCCTGCCACTGCATATCTGCCGCCCATCGAGTTTTATCAAGCACTTCCGCGAGCTTTTCTTGTGTTAAATCAACAAGCTGGAATTTTTCCATTTTATTCATTCTTCAATCCTTAATTATGAAGCCTGTCGATCTTTTTCTAGTCCATTCCAAAAAGCAGCAACGCCATCAAGCATCTCGTTACCATAGGTAATAAACTCATCTTCATGTATTTCTGTTGAGAAATAAAGCTCCTCTAACTCTTCCTGTGTATGAGCCGCATGCTGTGCTTCAATTTTCGCGTGCCATGTAAAAAACGAAATTGGTAAGCGTGTATTATGAGCTTGATTATAGGTTTCAAAACCAGATACAAGCTGATCCCAAAAACCTGCAGCAGCCCAGTTTTCAACAGCATAACTGGATGCTTGGCTTTTTTGATAATGATCACTGCCATATAAACGCTGCAACTCATCACAGAAGAACAAGGTTGACTCAGTTCCATGTCGACGTTTCCCCATATCATCAAAACCGAGCCCAATTTTTTCACCTAAGCGAAGCAACCACTCAAAGTGCGCAGCTTGAAACTTAAAGGTGCCACCATCCACGCTACCTTGCGTAGAGACCAGCTCACCCTCTTCATCTTTCACACCATCTTTCTGCTGTGCTTTTTTATCGTTAAAGATTACGCCAATTTCATTTGCAAGAATCTCTTTGCCTGCTCGCATAGATTCGAGGGAATCAGCATTGATCACCTTCAGTAACTGAGCAATAAGAAATAGGTTTGAAAAAACAGAAAATTGAACAACAAAATGCTTTAGCTGATCTGTAGATATATCACCTTTTGAAAACCATTCGCAAAAAGGGTTTCTTTTAATAATGTCGTGCTGTAAAAGTTCGTGCTTTAAACGTTCATTGAACTTCAAAAATTGCTTGGCTTTATCAATTGTATAACCTGGTTTCTGCTGAATTAAGCCTTCAAGTGTTTCTTCACATAAACCAACAAGACCATGTTGAACTGCGTACGCATTGATATCATTTGAATTATTCATAGCACTCTCCATTATGAGCTGACCTAGTTTCAGTATAACCTGCAGCTAATTTGGTGCAAATTACCTCATAAGGCCATAACAACAGAATGCCACAGTTTCGTTAACGCATAATAAAAAACTCGTGGACACGCATACAAACAACTATAAAAACCGGGACAAAAAAGACAATACGGTCAAATATAAGGGTGAGTGTCCAATGCTCTAAATTTAAGAGTGTTCGGCATGCTTAAAGGGAAGAAGAAAGTAATAACAGGCAATTGCTGCAAAAAAGGATATAGCAAACTCCATGGGCTCACCAAAGGAGTCAGGAAAAGCGCTAATCATGAAACCGAATAAAAGAAAGGACCGAATAGTATGCAGCTTGAGCCGACTAGTATCGACTAATTCTGCATTACAATGGCTACAAGGCAAACACACACTATGATCAACGTGTATTTTAAGAGAATACAAAGAATTATGCTTGCGACCACAAGAACTACAGATCACTGCGATACTCCCAACAACCAGGCCACTATATAGCCACCACCTCAATTATAGAAGCTCTATTCTAAAATGATACTGAGTTGTAAGTGGTTATTTTGTGTAACATTAAACATAATAATTGAAAAAATGAAAGGTGTTTTAATTAATTTGGCCAATATGTGAAAGGCATCACAGTTCCAAATAACAACTCACAATAGACTCCTTAATTTTAGGAGCACACAAATGACACAACCTAGACACTCACTTATCTCACTCGATTACACCCCTTATTATCACATTATTTCTCGCTGTGTAAGGCGGGCTTTTTTGTGTGGTCGTGATCAATATGCTAAGAAAAATTACAATCATCGACGCCAGTGGATTAAAGATCGCATACATGCATTACAAGATGTGTTTTGCATAGATATAGCAGCCTATGCCATTATGAATAATCATTACCATTTAGTTATTCATAT
This sequence comes from Gammaproteobacteria bacterium UBA6940, assembly GCA_002450655.1. GTDB lineage: Bacteria > Pseudomonadota > Gammaproteobacteria > Pseudomonadales > UBA6940 > UBA6940. The sequence goes on from DJZY01000021.1 coordinate 96,756, forward strand.
TAATAAAAACAAGGAACAGTTATTAGCAGACGGCGATGTTGTAAAACGATGGAGCCGACTTTTTAAAATTCCAACCTTTATTATGAAAGAACTAGATAAAGGTCAAACTCTCTCTTTAAGAGCCCAGATACTCGTGAACATCTGGCGAAAAAGACTAGTCAGTGCCAGCTGGTTTATAAAAACATTAAATGAATATATTGCAAAAAAAGCAAACAAAGAAGATGATTGCACTGGTCGTTTTTGGGAGGGACGATTTAAATCGCAAGCACTGTTAGATGAAAAAGCGCTCATGATGTGTATGGCATATGTAGACTTAAACCCATTGCGAGCATCAATGAGCACCTCAATTCAGAGCTCTGATCACACATCTGCACAAGCTCGACACGTAAGATCAGCTCAGATAAATCTTATGCACTTTAGTGATCAACTAGGTGAAAAAGACAAGTTACCATTCTCACAAAAAGTTTACAGCGAATTATTAAAGGAATCTCAAAAACTTATATTGAATAAAAAAACAGACCTAGTAGACATAAAACCGTTCAGCATCAGCTTAAATAACAAAGAATTTAAACAGCTAATTTTATCCTTTGAAACAACCTTTAGTCACTTTGCAGGCAGCAAAACCTTGTTGGAACGAATAAAAAACAAGCTGGGAATGAAAAGACTTAAAGGGCTTTGTTTTGTTAGCCAATACTCTACATCATTAGATATTGGCAGCGCTCTGGTGTAATCGTTTCATTTAAGATCAGGTTATGCTGCTCATCTACAAAAGAATACTCATAATCAAACCCTAGTTTAAATGCATCACTAAAATTTTGACAGACATTCGTCGTCATATAGTTTACGACATCATCATAAGATGTATACTTCTCACTATTTTCAATATAATACCGATCGAACATATATTGAGTTTCTACACGATTATGAATTAATCGCGCATCAACAAGCTCAACACCCAATGCAACGGGAATCGGTAGCTTCTGCTGCAAATCTGATATGTAATCACCATACAATTTAGTTTCATGTCTTCGTATTTGATACCCATCATAAAGCTTATAAACTTCATGCCCTACAAATACAGCTATAACAAACCAAAAGATCATGACAAACCAAACTTTAACTTTCTTTGCAGCCACCCTTACACCATTAAATACCATATAGCCTATACATAATTATTTTAATTATATTATCAGGTACTTGATACAAGTGCCAAGTCTCACGGACACTCACAATCAAGCATCATGGACACTCAACATAACAAGGTAAAATAAGACCAGCTCAATCTGTATTGAAAGGTATGTATGCGTGTCCAGTAAGTATCTGTATGCGTGTCCAGTAAGTATCAATGAACACTGTGCATGTCCAGTAAGTGCCGCCTTCCGATGCAGTAAGTGCCGCCTTGCCGTTGCAAGTGACACGATGTGCATGTCCAGGAAGAAAAGAGGAAAAGAGAACATTAAAAAACTTGTAACGAAGTAAGCACACAGCTTGAGAATTAAGTAAGATCTCACATAAAAGTGGCACAAAGCCCTCACCTATAGTCAAAGAGATAAAGAGATTAAACTAATGCAACCAATTCAAGGTGCCGCACCACTCACAACAGCCAACCAGCAAGAACAACAACACAAGCAAACCAATAGAGCAAACAAGATAAAGCCAGAAACAACAATAATGCAGATTGCAACACAACAGCTCCGCTTACCAAATATACAAGGTAAAACTATCAACACCCCAAAACTCATAGCAAGACTTGGTCAGCAAATACTGGACGAAAGCAATCAGAAAGCAACAACAGAGCTCGTGAGTTTCAAACAACTCACTCAAGCAGATATCAACACACCAGAAAAAGCATCAGATGCATTTCAAGATACATTTTTAGAGTTAGGACAAAACCTATGCAAAAGAGATAATGCAAGTCAAGAACTCATAAGCAAAGCAAAAAACAAGCTCAACAACCAAAGCGCTATCATTCAATATGCATCAGCAGTCGAAGCTGAATATAAAGACTCAAAACCACTCATACTGGAAATGATAAACACAGCACGACATATAGGTGCTCAATTAATAACCGCACCAGAGGCCATAGTGCTCTCCACTCTTAGGCACTTCCCACCCCCTGCAGAAGACTTGGAGTGTTTCGATGGCACACAAACTCGCCTAGAAAACTCAAAGAAACAGCTTAAGCAAGAGCTAGTACAAGCAGGTTTAATCAAACCAACAGAGCTGATGCAAACGCTAGATAACAGCATACCAGAACAGCTTCCAATTAATAACAACACACTCGTTGAAACAAATTATGAAACAGGCATAGCACAGCATATTCATAAAGACTTTAATGTGCATCAAGCGAAAGCCATGCTTCTTAAGCTCGGTATCGATCCAAACTTGTTTAAAGAGAATGATCGATATGCATTTGTCACACTTAAGCACATCGCAGGCAATGCAATTTATGACACACTTAATAAATATGAGAAAAATCTATTCCAACGCTTGCTTGAAAACACTCAAACTGAAATCAGTCAGTCCTCACTTGATTTATTTCAAGATATCCTGAAAGACCTGACAAACCCAGAAAAACTAGAAAAAGACGCACAAGAACTTGCACAGAATGTTGATGATAAAAAACTTATTGCTGGTTATCTAGAAGACCCTTTCGGTTTTAAAATGCAAGAACTTAAAAAAATGCCGCTCACTCAAGCCATAACAGAACAGCTTGATAATAAAACCTTCGAACAAGTGTTTGGCAAATGGGATGAAACCATCACCGAGCTCGAAGGTTGGAAATGGCAGGAGCTGAATAAGACACTTTCAGATATTTTGCATCACGACTGGGCTCTAATAGATAATAAAGACCTTGCACTGAAAGATATCTCATATGATGAAATTGATGGTATGAATGTTGATTATATCGGCAAACTTATCGCCGGACAGGGCCATGAGTATGACCAGCATCACGCCCTAATGTTCATCATGAATAAATTAGCTCATGCCGACATACGGCATTCAAATAAAAGTTTATATAATAGAGAAACAGCGCTCCAAATCTTAATCGGCTCCCAAGGCCCTCTCAAGAGACTTGAGCATGAAAAACTCACAACCTATGTAAAAGCAAGGCTAGATGCTTCCATCAGCAGAACAACAGCATCAACGAATAAAGAGCTTCTACAGCAACTTAAAACCAGAATAGATGAGGTTTTTGGTCAGCATTACCCATATGATTCAGCATCATTAAGAGATATTCGTACAGCATTCGAAAACTTTAAAAATAATGTGCCTATGGACATTCTTGATGCAAGCTACTTGATCGATAGAGAGATACCTCTCGATAAAATAACAAGCTATGCGTCAAAGCATTTAATAGCAGATGAAAAATCATATAAGTCCCTTGTTTTTATTTTGAACAACCTTATTAACTCTCACAATAAATATATACCTGCCTTTATTGATGCATTAACCGCACATAAACCAGAAATAAAAAAACAAGCAATAGAAGAACTTATTATCAAACAACTGATACAAAACGAATACCGTCCAAATCTTGTTAAAACAATGATAGAGTCAAAATCAAGCTTAGCGTATTGGTTCCCAGAAGTATTAGCCTCTGAGGCATTGCATACAACATTTCCTCCACTTACAACACACTTACTCGCTTATGCAATTGAGCACAATAGATATGATATTTTGCAAAAAATGCAAAAATCAACACAAGCAATAGATAACTTAATCTCCAGACACGCGAATGCTAGCTCATCGATTGTTGCCTACGCTGAACAACAAAAGCTTTATGAAAGAAACCCTGATTTTGCCAAGGCGATAAATAGAATCCCATGGCCAATCGAGCACTATCTAGATACAAACAATCGCATTGATGACTCATCAGTATTTGCTCAACTCACAAACACGTTGAATATTGATCGCTTTAAAACAATCTACAAAGCAATGAACAATATAAATGAGAACGCCGGCAAGCAAATTATTAAGCAGTTTGTAGCCCCAGTTTTTCGCGCAGCATCAGAGCCGGAGCATCTCAAGTTTTTTGTTGAAATATGTGAAAACCTTAATACGACAGACCAAGAGTTTCTTGCAAAGCAACGCGGCGCAATGCTTGAACACACATTAGCAGATCAGACCAATTGGCGACATCACTTAATGCAAGCAATGTTATTTGCTTTACCAGATGAAGCAACAACACCAATGGCAGCACTACTCCATTTACATATTCACGAACAGCGTCAGAATATGGATCACATTGTTAACAAAGCAATTGCCATCACAGGTGTCAACCCTGGCTTACTTGCAAACAACTACCCTATTCAACTAAAAGCAGCTGATCATTTTGCACAAATTATCCATGCTATAAGCGAACCACGCTACACAATTCAACAGGGCCATTTAATGAATAGCGCAACAGGTATTGGAAAATACATAAGTAAAACAATAGATCAAAATAAAATGTTATTTCTTGAAGCGCTCTCTTATGATCGCTTTCCAGCGCAATGCACCCGCCTGAATCAAAATCAAGAAAAACATTTTTTAGCAGTCTTTAGCCGACTGCCAAGACAATTACAACAGGCATTAAAAACGGAACTGTTGGGTTTACCCTCACACCAAAGGCTTAAAATACCAGAAACGCTTAGGAGTATTATTGAAGGCGTGATCTAAGCAACACCCCTAAATCAATATGATGAACTTTTGGTCTCCTAAGCCAAAATTATGTATAGTATTGCCATGACACCCTCAAGTACTAGAGGGTCAACTCTAAAAGTCAGCATTTCAGGATGAGTTCATGGCTAACTTTAAACAGCATTTAACCGCAGGTTTTATCGGCAACGGGGTTCTTGTTGCCCCGATTGTAGCAACAGGCTATATCACAACGTCACAAGCAACACTTTTATGGTTTTGCGGCAGTATTGGCAGTATTATTCCTGATGTAGATTCAGATACAGGCACAGCCCAAGACATTCTGTTTACCGCACTCGCGTTCCTTATTATTTATACCCTTATTGAAAATTTTGGTCTTAATCGTTCTGGGTTAGAGATAATTGGATTAATCTTAGCAGGCTATGGCACAGGTTTTTTTCTGCGGAATATTTTTCAAAAATACACAGTTCATCGTGGCATATTCCACTCAGTTCTTGCCGCCATATTCTTCGGTTTATTGACTGTCGTTATTACTTGGTATATTCACCAAGTACCACCAATGATTGCTTGGCTCAGCGGTACCTTTATGATGATTGGCGTTTTTATTCATTTAATTCTGGATGAAATTTACAGCGTTGACTTTATGAACGCCGAACTCAAACGCTCATTTGGTACAGCATTTAAGCTCTTTACTTATAAAGACTGGAAATCAAGTCTTGCGATGCTGGTGCCATGCCTTATTCTTTGGTGGCTCGCACCATCATTAAATGGCTTTATACGTTTATGGGGCGATTCTTATACATACACGCAGCTCCTACACCACTTCCTCCCATAACAGCCCCCCCCCAACACCTTTAATATCTTTCACCTCTACTAAGCCCTTTATTCTTCGATTTTTAAAGGGCTCAGGGCTCTTCACAACTGCCCAAACCAACTCTATAATCGTGCTTCTGAATACAAAAAATACATATCACTATAGGTATACAAACAAAGGCAGACGATCTAGAGCAGTATAAATAGAGAAAATCTGTATTATTTTGAGGTAAGGCATGTCTATTCAAACCCAAGGTTTTCTATTTGAAATAGTTCAATTATTACAACTCTTCCCAGATTCAAAAACATTTCCAGATTCTCAGCTCAGAGTTACAGAATCCTACTTACAAGAGCAGCTTCAACCTTTACTTGATCAGTATGCAGATATAATCAATACACCTGAATCAAGTTGCGCAGCTTCAATAACACGATCACATATTCAGCATCTCTTTCAATTTAAAACAAAGCTACACACTCTTATTCATGAATGTTTTGACATAGAAACAGACCAGCATACACTTCCACCAGAAAGCAAAACAATGGAAGAGCATATTCAAAAAATGTGGACATGGCTAAGACGAGAGCAAGACACTGATACAGGCACATCAAAAATTCCATTTAAACACCCCTATATCGTACCTGGCGGCCGTTTTAAAGAATGCTACTACTGGGACAGCTACTTCACATGTGTTGGTCTTATCGCTGATGGTCACCTAGATCTGGTCAAAGATATTGCCCAAAATATGGCAGATATGATTGAAAACATCGGGTTTATCCCAAATGGTAATCGCACCTATTATGCAAGCCGCTCACAGCCACCATTTTTTTGTCATATAGTCAATCTTATCGCAGATAAAGAAGGTGTCTCTGCAATTGAGCATCTATTACCTGCATTAGAAAAGGAATATGAGTTCTGGAATCGCACAGGCGAGCGTGCACTTCACTATAAGGATCAAAGTCTCAATCGTTATTGGGACTCTCAATCAACACCTCGTCCAGAGTCATATAAAGAAGACATTGAGTTAGCTATTGAAGCAGAGCATGATCATGCTATCCAGCAAGATTCTGCACGCTTATTTCAAAATATACGAGCTGGTGCAGAGTCTGGCTGGGACTTTTCCAGTAGATGGATTATTAAAAATCAATTTGGCGACTCACCGAAAAGCAGCTGGCCACTCCACAGAACGAATACAACGCAAATTTTTCCAATTGATTTAAATGCCCTTCTCTATTATATGGAAATCAAACTCTCGCAATGGTTGCCATCGAAGTCTAAATTTTATTCGCTAAAAGCACAAGAACGAAAAGAAATACTCACCGCCGCCCCCTTTTGGCAGGAAGATGGCTGGTTTTATGATGCAAGTTTTGAATTGAACGAAGCCAACCAAGCAAGAGCTTTAGTAAATACATCTGTAGCATCATTAGCTGGCACATTCCCGCTGTTTTGCGGGCTTGCAACGCAGGCCCAAGCGGATAAAGCAGCAGAATATATTAAATTACATTTTCTTAAACCAGGCGGCGTTGTCACCACCTCGGCAGCATTTGAAAGCACACAACAGTGGGATTACCCAAACGGCTGGGCACCATTACAATGGACAACAATTGTTGGCCTTGTTAATTATGGCCACACACAGCTTGCGCTTGAAATTGCACAGCGCTTTGTAGATCAAGCGCGCCACGTTTTTTTGTCCACAGGAAAAATGATGGAAAAATATGATGTCTGTAATCTTGAACGCGCTGGTGGCGGTGGCGAATATCCAAATCAAGACGGATTTGGCTGGACCAATGGCATAGTTAGAGGTTTGCTGGAATTTATAAAAACCGGCCATCTTATTTAGCAAATAATTTTAATAGAAGTTGTAATGATAAGTGCTTGCACTTATCATTTAGCGCCAGTCTCTTACATCTAATGGATATGACATATAAATATTAAGCAGCTGAGAACCTTCAATTACTTCACTTTCTTCTGATTTAAATGAAAGCCCAGCACCATACTGTTTTAAAATTTGAACCAATGCAATCATAGCTGGTTCCATTTCACTTTTAACGGATAAAGCAGATGTACCATAAAAAAAATTCAACTTTTTTATTTCATCAGGCGTAAGTCTATAATTTGTTTTAAACCTCAATACAATATGCTTTTTATCTTGATTTTCAAATGTAATGTCAACTTTAAGAGCATTGGTTTGTTGAGATGTTTTTATAATAAAGCTGATTAATATCAGCAATACCATCTCAAACTCATGCTTATGAGCAAAGACAATACTCGATTTACTCTGAGCAATATTCATCGCGATAATATTATGGAAATTACAGTCATCAACGACTTCAGTAATTTCATCAACAAGATTTAAAGCATCAACTTGGACGTTATGCAATCCAATTTTAAAAGTTCGCTGTATATCCTCAAGTAGCAGTGTCATTTCCATAGCTAAAGTGTTTAAATGCGCAAGAGCATCTGCATCACTCATATTCTTAGAGGTAATACTCTTTTCTTTTTGCTGCTGGGATCTGCAAAAACTCTGCTTAATGTGCGATACCATTTGCTTCGCGCTGTATTCAAGCTCACATAATTTATAGTTTACTCTCTCGCAAGCTTTTTCTCGCTCAATATAATATGGCATGAGAAAACCACACAATTGATGCAACACAGTTTGGGCAGCCTGCTGATGATAGCAACTCCAAGTTTCACTATAATCATGGGCTAACTCTATTTCACAGTTAACACATTGTTGTACTTCACGTGGCGTGGCTCGCCTAAACCAAATTAAAGTGAGCGGAGGCGCACCTTTATGACTTTGATAACCTACAGCAAGGAAACCTGCCACTTTCGTGTAATCAAAAGGTATATCAGGCAATAATGTTCCGATAGAGTCAGAGTATAAAAGCCCAGATTCCATCGCTTTTGATAACCATGACTGCAAAAAGCTGAGTTGCTTTTCATGAGGTACAGTACCGCTACAAGCCTTATTATCGCCAATTTGCATAAATAAGCCTTGTGCATCACAAAGGTCAATGAGCCATTGACTGTTTTGCAACAACAACTCTGTAACAGGGATATTCATATCCTGCCGATGACTTAACTGCTTAAAAAACAATTCAATTTGAAAACATTGTCTAGCATTAATTATCTCCAGACGTGCTTGAATAGACTGAGTAAACTGATGACTAATCACTTCCAATTGTTGTCTCAAGTGAAAATTAAAGTCTCTGGCTTTACTTGAGGTACAGATAAGCACCCCCCATAAAGCACCTTTCAGATGAAGAGGTAACACAAGCTGACAACCAACGCCCCTAGCGCACAGTTGCTCAACATAATAATCAGGTGCAGCTCGCAACAATGAATGGGTTAGATCCATACCATATGTATAACGACGATGAAGCACTTGGTCACCTTTACCAACGAACTCAAGATTTGAAGGCATTTGGCCTGTATCAAAAATAGACCAACTTTTCATTTTTTGACACTGTACGCGTAAATTAAATGGTAAATATGATTCTGAATAAAATTGACTTGAACTTAATACCAAATCACTATTTTGATCAATAGCTTCAGCCAGTACTTCTGAACTCCAGTCAGGTAAAAAACGATGTAAGCGAACACATTCAAAGCCTGTGTAGTCTTGTGTCTCTTCTACAAAAAACTGGCATAGGTGTGCCATTGGATTATGTTGAACTTCATAAGACTGCAATTCATGGGAAATTCCATGGAGTTTAGATAAAAAACTCTCAAAGTGCGGGACAGCTTTTGCTTCAATTTGAGCAATAGGAATAAATTCAAAAAAATTATGCTCTTGGCATCTATGACTAAAGCAATAATAACAACCACCGCCCTTGAGTTGGACTTTAATTTGGGCTCTATGCTGCTGTCGAGCACTTAAGGCGAGGGACTGATAAAGACGGGTAATATCCTCCTTTTGAAGGAGTGCATCCAACTTTAAAAGGGCTACTTCTTCCTCTGTCGCTGTTTTTATATTCACATGCCGCAATGATGGCAGATAGTTCTTAACATTATCACTGATGACAAGAGGCGATTTACACAAGTCTTTATACACAAGCATAAAGCCAGCCTGCTGAATCGCACTTGGTCTGCCAAAAAAATCATGGTGCTGCAACTGATGAGTATACTCAAGATCATAGCTTTGGCATGTTTTATAAACCATGGTCATGTGCATACCCTTGAATGTATATTTGTAAAGGCAAATCCACTAAAGTCATTGCTCAAGTAGTGGCAAGTAAAAAACTATTGAAACAGTTCTTGTTATATGAATTCAAGGGGGTGTCCCTTAAATATGTTCATTTTTAAAACATATTTAAAAAAATTGTGACAGTAGCGCTCTGATTGGCCCCAATGGAAAACCCAAGTGTCGCACATGAGTGTTTATAAGATGGCCTACACCTAAAGAATACAAAAGTCACTGAATTTAAGACTATAATAGGCGCTAAACAAGTTTTTTTATTACACTACTTATTATGTCACATGCCTAAAGGCTTACTGAGTTCACATAAGGCCAACAATGCAAATCGCAAAATAGAGACACGGCATAAAGCACCCTCAATGCGAACAAATACATGAAGGATCAATTTCTATGAGAAAGGCACGTTTATTTTCTTTTTTCAGCCTCTTTATGATGAGTCTACCAATAGCTCACGCAGAAGAGACAACACAAAAACCATCTGCCTCTCAAGTAGCAACTTCACAACAGCTTGTCGATATTAGTGCAATTGAAGCTATGCGAAAAGACATCCCACGCTATTCAGGTATGGCTATGCACGGTGAACCTGCTCTACAGGGTGATTGGGATCACCTTCCTTACGCCAACCCAGACGCACCTAAGGGCGGCACAATTCGAATGCCATCACTCGGCACATTTGACTCTTTAAACCAATTTATTTCTAAGGGAACACCTGCTGATGGTCTTTCACTGATTTACGACACACTTATGGAAGGTTCCCTTGATGAACCATTTTCGACCTACGGCCTTGTTGCAGAATCAATGCAAGTCGCACCTGATAATTCATGGGTCATTTTCAAGCTCAACCATAAAGCTCGTTTTAACGATGGCCATCCAATTGATGCTGATGATGTAGTATTTACATTCAATACACTTATCAACGAAGGCGCACCGCTCTACCAACTTCAATACATGGATGTTGCTGACGTAACAGCACTGAATAAAGAAGAAGTTCTTTTTCGCTTTAAGCACAATCAAAATAAAGAATTGCCATTAATACTTGGCTCACTACCTGTATTGCCAGCGCATTTTTGGAAAAATCATGATTTCAGCAAACCAAGTCTCAACTACCCACTTGGCAGCGGACCATACCGGGTTGAAAAACTGAATGCTGGCAAAAATATTACCTATCGACGAGTTAAAGATTACTGGGCTGCAAAACATCCACTGCGAAAAGGACGCTTTAACTTTGATCATTGGGTGCAGGAATATTTTGGCGAGTCAAATATTGCTCTTGAAGCGTTTAAAACTGGTGAATACACATTCCGCGCTGAAAATAATTCTAAATTTTGGGCAACAAGTTATGTCGGCCCAGCATTCGATGCAAAGCGCATCAAAAAGCAAGAAGTTCATGTTGACAGCCCAGTAGGTATGCAAGGCTTTGTTTATAACTTACGTAAACCTGTGTTTGAAGATGCTGTATTACGTGAAGCAATTGCGTATGCATTCAACTTTGAGTGGTCTAACCAGAATTTATTCTACAACCAATATAAGCGCAGCCGTAGCTTTTTTGAAAACACAGAACTCGAATCATCTGGGCTACCAACTGCTAAAGAGCTCGAACTTCTAGAGCCATTTGAAGATCAACTGCCAGCTCGAGTGTTTACCGAAGAATACAACCCACCATCAACAAAAGTAAAAGGTGGCATTCGCACAAACCTACGTACAGCGAAGCGTATGCTCGACAAAGCAGGCTATACATTAAAAAATAAAAAGCTCTACTCGCCTGATGGTAAACAGGTAAAATTTGAAATTTTACTCTACGATACAGGTTTCGAACGTATAGTGCTTCCTTTCGTACAGAACCTACAGGTGCTCGGCATTGATGTTGAACCTCGACGAGTTGACGTCAACCAATATATTGAGCGCCTACGTGAATTCAATTTCGACATGGTTGTCAGTACCTTTCCGCAGTCAAACTCGCCAGGTAACGAACAACGTAATTACTGGAACTCAAAAGCAGCCGATCAACGAGACTCTCGCAATCTTGCAGGCATCAAAAACCCTGCCATAGATGCATTAGTTGAAAAAGTAATTAAAGCCGACGGCCGAGATGATCTTGTCACTGCAACTCATGCGTTAGATAGAGCACTGCAATGGCAATTTATCGTTATTCCAAACTGGCACGTCGATTATGAACGTATTGCCTACTGGCCTCCTATCACTATGCCGAAACAACACCCGAAATATGCTGTTGATCTACAAAGCTGGTGGTATCAAGAATGAATTTAACGACCTATATTATCCGCAGACTGGGCCTTATTATTCCAACACTTTTTGGTATTCTCGTGTTGAATTTTGCCGTTATTCAATTAGCGCCAGGCGGCCCAGTAGAGCAAGCTATTGCAAATCTGCAAGGCTATAATACAGGTTTTGGTGCCAGCGTTGCTGGCTCCAGTGGTAATGACTCAGGATCAAACTACAGCCCTGCAGATCAAGGTGGGGATAACGCCTATCGCGGTTCCATGGGCTTGCCTCAAGAAGTGATTGAGCGTATTGAGAAACAATATGGTTTCGATAAACCATGGTGGGAACGATTTGCTACCATGGTTATCAATTACGTTCAATTTGATTTTGGCGATAGCTATTTTTCCGGGCGCCCAGTGGTGGACATGATTATTGAACGTTTACCAGTGTCAATTAGTTTAGGTCTTTGGAGTACACTTCTTACTTATCTCATATCAATACCGCTTGGTATTCGCAAAGCCGTTAAACACGGGTCAACCTTTGATGTCGCAACAAGTATGGCAGTGGTTGTAGGCTATGCAATTCCTGGTTTTATTTTCGCTATTCTATTAATCGTATTGTTTGCCGGTGGACAGTATTTTAATTGGTTCCCGTTACGGGGCCTAGTGTCTGATAACTTTCATCAACTCTCAACTGGTGAACAAATACTCGATTATGCACATCATATAGCACTTCCAACGTTAGCAATGGTTATTGGAAATTTCGCGACTTTAACAATGTTGACTAAAAATTCTTTTTTGGATGAAATCCATAAACAATACGTCTTAACGGCGAGAGCCAAAGGATGCACAGAGCGTCAAGTACTTTATGGCCACGTCTTTCGAAATGCAATGCTCATCGTCGTTGCAGGTTTGCCTGTAGCACTTATTGGTATTTTCTTTACTTCAGGTTTGCTTGTGGAATATATCTTTTCACTCGATGGGCTTGGTTTACTAAGTTATAACGCCGTTATCAATCGTGACTATCAAATTGTCTTTGCTACTCTTTATATTTTCTCTCTTGTCAGCTTGGTGCTGAAACTCATGAGCGATTTAACCTATATCGCCATTGATCCAAGAATTGATTTTTCAGGGAGACTCTAATGAAAAACCCACAAAGACAACAACAATGGGATACATTTAAAAGAACAAAGCGCGGCTATTGGTCATTTATTATTTTTAGCGTGTTATTTATCCTCTCTCTTGGTGCAGAATTCATCGCCAACGATAAACCTCTAATAGTAAAATATGAAGAAAGTTATTACTTTCCAGTTTTCAAAAATTATGCAGAAACAACTTTTGGTGGCGACTTTGAAACAGAAGCAAACTATAAAGATGAATATATAGAAGAACTTATTCTTGAGAAAGGTTGGATGGTTTGGCCTATTATTCCATTTCATTACACAACCATTAGCCAAGAATTAAACGAACCGGCACCTTCAAAACCATCGACTAAACACTGGCTAGGCACCGATGATACAGGACGAGATGTACTCGCTCGAATTATTTATGGTTTTCGCATTAGTGTGTTATTCGGATTCGCGCTTACCATTCTAAGCTCAGTTATAGGTGTAGCAGCAGGCGCACTACAAGGCTTTTACGGTGGTAAAGTTGACTTAATAGGTCAGCGTTTTATTGAAGTATGGTCCGGCATGCCTGTGCTCTTCATTCTTATAATTCTGGCTAATTTTATAAAACCAAGCTTTTGGACACTTTTAGGGATTATGCTGCTTTTCAGCTGGATGAGCCTTGTTGATGTGGTCCGCGCTGAATTTCTACGCTGTCGCAATTTAGACTATGTCAAAGCAGCAAAAGCACTTGGTTTGAGCGACTACAGCATTATGTCAAAGCATATATTCCCAAACGCAATGGTGGCCACCCTCACCTTTATGCCATTTATCCTGAGTGGCTCAGTAACAACACTCACTTCACTTGATTTTCTCGGTTTAGGGCTACCTCTAGGCTCGGCTTCACTTGGTGAGTTACTTGCCCAAGGTAAAAACAATCTTCACGCACCATGGTTAGCACTTTCAGCTTTCTTTACACTCGGCATTCTATTAAGCCTGTTAACATTTATCGGTGAAGCTGTTCGTAATGCATTTGACCCAAGATCAAGAGGCTAGCGTAATAATATATGACAATAAATTCAAAAGACACCCTGCTTTCTCTTCAACATTTGCAGGTTGCATTTAATCATTTTGATCAAACAAAACAAAGCTTGGAATGGAAGCAAGTGGTTCATGACGTCAGCTTTGATATTAAAAAAGGTGAAATACTGGCGCTTGTCGGCGAAAGTGGTTCCGGTAAATCAGTTTCTGCTATGTCGACTTTAAACTTATTTTCGCCAGGGTCTGCACAATTAAAAGGTACCCTTGAATGGGAAGGCAAAAAAATTGAGTTTGATAGCCTTGCCTGCAGTGCTCGTCGCGGCAGTGAAGTTGGTGTTATTTTCCAAGAACCAATGACATCATTAAACCCACTTCACCGTATTGAAAAACAACTCAACGAAATTCAATTGTTGCATCAATCAATATCAAAAGCAGCTGCAAGCAAGCGTAGTTTAGAATTACTTGAATGGGTAGGCATCCCCAACCCTGCTCAAAAACTAAAAGCTTATCCTCATGAACTTTCTGGTGGTCAGCGGCAACGTGTTATGATTGCAATGGCACTGGCCAACAATCCCAAGCTTTTAATTGCAGATGAGCCAACAACAGCGCTCGACGTTACTATCCAAAAAATGGTCGTAGAATTACTCCTACGATTGCAAAAAGAAACTGGCATGGCCATTCTTTTTATTTCACATGATTTAAATCTTGTAAGGAAATTGGCGGACCGTGTTGTCGTCATGCACCATGGAAAAAGCATTGAAACCAATACAACGGAAGCTCTTTTTGCTCAACCACAGCAAGACTACACAAAGATGCTTTTGAATTCAGCACCGAGCGGCTATGCACCAGAAGTGATTCCACAACCTGAAATTTTACGCCTTGAAAATTTAAAGGTCTGGTTTCCAATTAAAGCTGGCTTATTCCAAAAAACCGTTGATTACGTTAAAGCCGTCAAGAACATGAATCTACAGATTCAAAAAGGCATGACCTACGGCATTGTTGGTGAAAGTGGCTCAGGCAAAACTACCCTTGGCATGGCTATTCTTCGCCTGATCGAATCAGAAGGTGGTATTATTTATGATCACCAACCACTTCAAGATCTTGACCGTAAAGCCCTACGGCCATTTCGACGCCGTCTGCAGGTCGTCTTCCAAGACCCATTCTCAAGCTTAAGCCCAAGAATGACTATTCAAGAAATGCTAGAAGAAGGCTTAAAGCTTCATGGCGAAAGCCTTGGTATGCCATCAGGGAAAAACGATCAGCAAGCATGGCTTGATAGACAAGTCACAGAAACGCTCACCCAAGTTGAGCTTGATCCTGATGTTCGCTTCAGATTTCCCCATGAATTTTCTGGTGGCCAACGGCAACGTATTGCTATCGCCCGCGCGCTTGCCATTAAGCCTGAATTTATTGTGCTTGATGAACCTACATCAGCGTTGGATCGCACAATTCAAAAACAATTAATTGATCTTCTCGTTCGACTTCAACAAGAAACAGGCATGACTTACCTCTTTATCAGCCACGATCTAGCGGTCGTTAAAGCTGTAAGCCACAACATCTTGGTGATGAAAGACGGCGAAGTTGTTGAACAAAATGATGCTCGAACACTGTTTGAGAGCCCTCAACACCCTTATACACAAGCCCTTCTGGAAGCAGCTTTATTTACTCACGAAGAGCCTGCCTCGAATAAAGCGATTTTTTAAGCCTTGCTAAGCAAGCTTTTGACTTACTCAGTAAGTTACAAAGCTTGCTGTATCTATAGCATGTCTCTAACATCAACACCTTCTAATAGCGTTTTGATACAGCACATATGAGGCATAAGCATGGTTTCCCTCCACTTTAGACATCGCACACAAGCAACAACTCAACCAGCTGATGTATCTACATCTTCAAGGGTTAACATGCCAACACCTCGTCGAATCTTGAATTCAATGATGCGAGGCCCAAGTAAAAATAATGCCATAAATCTAATGCATGTTGAGAATCCAGAGCTTCAAACGAAATTACGCCAAGCCATACAAACCAATAATATAGATGAAATACCAATGCTCGCTATCCAAGGAGCACAGGTTGATGCACCTCACAATGGGCAAACACCATTGGCTTTCGCTATTCAATCTGGCGCAAAACAAGCAGTCCTTGCACTGCTTGAAAGCGGTGCTGACATTAATAATCCATCAGGTGATGAACAGAATAGCCCGCTTATGATTGCAATTGAATCGAACCAAGACACTATTGCTCAACTTTTAATAGAATTAAATGCCGACGTGCATTTAGAGAATAGTGCTGGTGATACTGCTATGCATAAAGCTGCAGCTATTGGTCAAACACACACTATGCAATTATTGAAAAATAGACAAGCGGATATCGATGCACTGAATTATTCAGGCATGCGTCCATTACACGCAGCAGTACAGAGTGAAAATGTAGCAAGCATCGATTATTTGGTTGATCAAGGCTCACCATTTAATCACCCTTTAGAAGATCTTTCACCCCTGCATCTTGCGATTCGAGAATCAAAGCCAAACGCTCTGAATTATCTTATTGCAATGGGGGCAGACATTAATGCGCAAACACAGTCAGATAAAAATACGCCTCTTCATGATGCACTTGAAGCAAACGATGAAGTAGCAATTACCCTCTTAATGGAAAATAAAGCTGACCTCACTTTAAAAAATACATCAGGACGCACTGCTGTTGACCTTATTATTCAAAAAGATCAGGCGGATTTATTCGTGGGATTGCTTACATCAAATCAACTGAAGGACATGCTAGGAGATGCGCTGCGCACTATTGCTCAGCATGGAAGCCAAGACTGTTTTGATATGCTTATAGAGCATATGCATCAACAGCCTTCAAACAACCCATTTAGAAGCGCGATGAATGATCAGCGATATCTATTGCAGCAATTTAGCAATGTCCTCTTCTCTAAAGATGATCAGAGCAGAACTGCAATGCACATTGCTGCAGCCAATGGTCACAATGCCATAATTGAAGGTTTAAGCGCCCTTGGTATATCTGTTGACCTTGGCGGTGAATTACCAAGTTATGATGGTACGACTACAGGGCAAGAGGCGCCTTCTCCACTGCATGCTGCACTTGAAGCAAAACAATATGATACTGTTAGTTTACTTGCATCAAAGGGCGCAGGGCTTTACGCGCCAGATCGCAATAATCTAAGACCTCTTGATAAAGCAATCATCAATAAAGACACCAAAATGGTAGAGCGCTTATTAACAGCAGGTGTAAATACGAGACTACCGAATATTCAGGGACAGCCGCCCCTTGCATTGGCCTACAGTGTAGCGAGCCAGCCTATCATTGATTTATTAAAGCTGTATGGTGCTTGAGGTCTAACCTCATCCCATACTTAGGGTAAAACTGGTGTTTCACCGCTTTTAAATAAAGCACCTAAATTTGTAGAACTTAGTTTTAATTCTAAAAGCTTAAATTCAAATGGCGTTTCATTAGTATTGACTGGAATCCCCCTATCTCCACGGCAACTAAAATTGAGATTATCACGTTTACCTGTAGGAGGGTTATTTGAAATAAGCTCTGTCACTTGCGTAGCACCATGCCTTTTATAAGTCTGAACAACTTGTACTCCATCCAAAAATGCTTGATGAATTGGTTTGAAGGCTTTTGCAAAAAGTTTCAAAGAAAATCCAAAAAGTGATTTTAATGGATTAAACACATGTTGCTGTAACAATTGACGAGTTCGTAGACTTCTTAATCCCTGCCTCGGCCTTGGGATATGGCCCTGCGTAATAAATATTTTATTCTCAACAGGGACTTTATGAGCTTGAGGTAAACATACCGAGCTCGCCATAGGCGATAAGCACGTATCTTCCACTTGCTTCACGACTGGCGAACAGAAGCCTGCAGCAAACTCACTCAAATTACTAATCGCACTTAGATAAGAGTTACGACATGAGTCGTGCATACCAGGTTGGAGATGATGCAGCGAAGGTAAAGGAGGCACATCACGAGAAGGATGAATGTTATTCAAGCTCGAAGCACTATCAAGTAAAATATCAGGAACTGTTATTCGCTTTGAAGAAGTGCCGGAGGCGAAAAAAACACCACTTGAATGTATTGACCTAACCATAAAGCAACCCGTCACCACCCTCTTAATTCACAGCACATTCACCTTCAATAAAGGCAAAACAATACTAGCACAACCATTAAGGAATAAAGGCTATAAATTCATTTTTTTTGAAAACAAAGCTGTTACCTTTTGTAAGGTTTACTCAGTTTTATAAGCAACGCCCCTAGGCAACGTCCCTAAAGTCGTTGGTGGCACTGTTGCGAATTAAAATGTGCTCAGCAAGGCAAGTGATTTTAGGGACGTTGCCTAGCATTCTTAAAAAAGAAATTGATTCATACTAAGCGCACAACCTAAACTGTTTTTAGCGAAAGATTAAATCGCATTTTCACATGTAAAGGATTGGAAAGATGGATCTACAAAATAAAATTGCAGTGGTTACAGGTGCAGCATCTGGTATTGGCTATGCATCAACAGAAGCCATGATAAAAGCAGGAGCAAGAGTTGTACTTGTTGATTATAACGAAGGTGCTCTCCTTAAAGCATGTGATACCCTAGGCCCAAATGCCTTACCATTAAAGCTTAATCTTTTAGATTCAGAGGAATGCAGCCATTTAGTGGATCGAGTTTTAGGGCTTGTAGATCATGTTGATATATTCCATTCAAATGCAGGCTTATATGTTGGTGGCGATTTAATTGATGCTGAGCATGATGCAATCGAACGAATGATGAATTTGAACGTCACTGTTGTCATGAAAAATGTTCGTGACATGATTAAGCACATGATGCAACGAAAAACTGGAGATATTGTCATCACAAGTTCATTGGCCGCCCACTTTCCAACGCCCTGGGAACCAGTTTACGCTTCATCAAAATGGGCAATTGACTGCTTTGTACAGACAACAAGACGACAGGTTTTTAAAGATGGCCTAAGAGTTGGGTCTATATCGCCAGGGCCAGTGATCACAGGATTAATTGCAGGCTGGCCTGAAGAGAAACTCAAGGAAGCGAAGGCTAAGGGTAGCCTGTTAGAAGCAAGCGAAGTTGCCGAAACAATATTGTTTATGCTAACTAGGCCAAGGCATATGACAATTCGAGATATTGTCATGATGCCTTCACACTTTGATTTATAGCGATTATTTCAACTTTAGGCTGCTTGCTTTAAGGCAGCCGCCACTGCATCAATAGTATCAGGCACCCATGACTGGTTTTCTTCATTGTATCTATAGGTACTTGCATGAGAGATAACGTCCCCAGTTGCATTAAGAATATCAACGTAAAAACCATTTGTTTCAATTCGAATATGACAATGAAATTCTTTGCCAAGTGGTAAGTCTTGTCGAGCTAAAATCTTTTCAGTTCGAGTTGACTTAAATTCAACCCATGCACCCTGCTTTGTCTGCATGACATAAAGGGCAATACCAGACTGCTTATTTGTAGCAAACTCTTTATAGTGCAAACCTTTTGCATCAAGAGGTATACCACACCATTCACCTTCATAGGTGGTACGAGGATCAAGCACATGAAATCGACAGTCGTCTAATTGCAATTTTAAGTGGGCAGATTCAACAATACCGTTATTAATGTCATTTTTTGATTTGATATACCAAAGCTTGTCGGTTTTATTTAAAACCTTATCAATCCATCCAATAGCCATAAATGCTCCTTCGTCAATCAATCAACATATTTTTAATTTATTGCCTCATAACTTTATTATAGGCAAGGTCCCTAAAGTCGCTTGGGCATATAGCTTCTTTAATACTCATTATGAATTCTTAATTTAAGATACCCATGCAGGAATGAATAAAGGGTCAAAAATAAAAAGAAAAAGGATTGATTAGCCACTTTACCCGATAAATCATCGTTAAATTTACAAACATATCAAACAAGGATAAAAAAGTTTAACTTTATCTTGTCAGTCATGTTGTATTCTGGAAGTGGATATTTTAAGAGAGGATGAAACATGAAACTTCAATTTTTGACTTTATCACTCGTAATAACATCATTATTTACTGGATTTAGCCAAAAGGTTGAAGCTGACACTCTGCTCTATTCTAAAGAACACCAAGCCCTAGAGTCTCAGGACTGGGTGTCATCTTGTATCAATAATAAAGAAACGATTATGTCTTTTTTAGGCGAACACAGGTTAACATCAGTGTCTGTTTATTCAGACGAAAAATGCCAAACACTTAAACAGAATACAACAACATTTGACGATATAAAAATTAGTGCTGTGAATCAAGAAGAGACAACATCACAAATTAAAGCCACTGTGAAAGCGTTAAAGTCTTCGAGCAACAAATCTGTCAGCATCATAATCCAAGGGGATACACTTACCTATTCAGAGAGCGATACACCTTCCTTAGACAGTGAAGAAATTAAGGTGTTTTTAGCCTTACAAGACTAGGCAACAAAGATAAACACCTTAAAATTTTGAACTCAAATATTGAACCAAGCCCTTATTCACCCTGCAGTGTAAGCACCAACTGTCGACGATGTCGCCCATCACGGTGCTCACACAAGTACAAACCCTGCCATGTACCAAGATTCAAGCGCCCTTTTGATATAGGAATTGTGACACTCGCCCCGAGTAAACTACTTTTTAAATGCGCGGGCATATCATCGCTGCCTTCGTAAGTGTGGGTGTAGTAAGGCTCGTCTTCCGGTACAAGGTGATTTATAAAGCTTTCGAAGTCATCACGTACGCTTGAATCAGCATTTTCATTCAGTGTTAGAGATGCAGAGGTATGCTTGATAAAAACATGTAAAAGACCAACCTCTAATCGTTTAAGCTCTGGAATCTGTCTAAGGACATCTTCGGTAATTAAATGAAAACCACGAGCATAATTACCAAGCTGGATCTCTTTTTGGAACCACATAGTTAGGCCTCTGTAAAAGTATTAAAAAGTCGACTTTCTGTAATAAAAGCAAAGTCCTTTTCTTGGGCCCGCTGATGGGCAAGACGAAGTCTTTTATTGATTGTTTCTTTAGTTGAAGCAAAGGTTTCAGCGGGATAAGCACCTAAGGTTTTTGCCATAGCTAAACCTGATTCGAGCAATTGATCTGCAGGCACAACCTCATCAATAAGATTCATTTGATGAATTTCAGCAGCCTGAAGAGGTTCTGTACGATACAATAAACGGCGAGCCGTATTCAATTGAGTCACTGCACTCACAAACTCAACAACAATACTGCCCTCAACACCATTTGGAATTTCAGGCAAAGAAAAAACTGTTTTGTCTGTTGCGATTCGCCAGTCAAATAAAAGTGATACAACAAAACCAAGCCCAATACAGTAGCGATCCATTGCTGCAACAATAGGCTTGTTAATGGAAAATAGGAGATTAAAAAGCTGGTTTTTAAGATCGACCCAGTCTTGCAATTGGTTACTCTGTGCCAGCCGTTGAAGTTCATCTAAATCACCGCCAACACTGAAACCTCGCCTTGCACCACCAGTAATCAGTACAGCATTGATGTCTTGTGCAGCATTAACTTCTGCTAACGCTTGCACAAGAGATTGAATAACACTCATATCCCATGGATTTGTACGCCGTTTATGAGTAATGGTGAGCACCATTACATGATCTTGAACTTGTGTTTGAACAACCATACTTAGACTCTATCTGATTAAAATGACCTGACAGAGTATAAAAGAAAAGGGCCCCTTATGTAAAAAGTGAGCGGCCCTCTTTAAAGCATTTATAATAAATCTAAAAAAATCCCTTAGCGTACAATCCCACGCTTCATGTACATTTTCTTCTTATAAAAGCCAGATTTCAACATTTGTTGAGAAGCGAAACGTTGCGATTTTTCTAATGCCTCATCAACACTGATTGTCCCTTTGACAGCTTCAAGCATGTAAATACCAGCTTGGTAGCCAATAGCAGCAAACTCAGGAATATCAACGAGCTGAATACCTGTATATGGCTTTGGCAACTCGGTCGAATCGATCGGGTCAGCAGCTTCAATTGACTGTAACACGAGCGGGCTAAAGGGAGCAGCTTTAACGTATTCTGCTTGAGCATATGTACTTCTACGAGTACCAGGAGGTACAGATACCCAACCTTCAGATTCTGCAACTAAATTAATATACTCCTCTGAAGTTGCCCATGTAATAAACTTTTGTGCTAACTCAGATTTTTGTGATGAACTAGGTATAGCAAGCGCCCATGTCCACAGCCAGTGAGATCCTTTGGCAGTTGTCCCAATCGGCGCTGCTGTTACAGCAACTTTATCAGACACGGTCGAAAGGTCTTTATTAAATAAAAACCCGGCGGCAACTGTTGCATCAATCCACATACCACAATGACCATCAGCAAAAAGCTTTAAATTTTCATTAAAACCATTTGTCTCAAATTGAGGTGGACCATACTGCGTTAGTAAGTCTTTATATTTCTTTAAAGCCATTTTCCACGCAGATGTATCAAGTGTTGGCTGCCAAGCTTCGTCAAACCAACGGCCCCCATATGAGTTCGCCATTGTTGTTAAAAGGGCAATATTACCGCCCCAGTTTGGCTCTGCCCGTAAACAGATACCATAGACATCATTTTTAGGGTCATGCACTTTTTTGGCAAATGATGCAATTTGATCATATGTAGGCGCTGCAGGCATCTTTAAATTGTTCGCAGCAAAAAGATCTTTACGATAATATGTCATCGAACTTTCAGCATAAAAAGGCAGCGCATAGGGTTTTTCTTCGAAAGATAAGGCTTGCATAACATTAGGAATAACATCAGCTACATTATAAGATTCTGGCAAGTTTTCCAAAGGTTTAATCCAACCACTTCGAGCCCAAATTTGTGCTTCATAAGCACCTATAGTCATAATATCAAACTGACCATCAGTTATAGCAATATCACTTAATAAACGTTGTCGAAGCGTATTTTCATCAAGTACGCGCCATTCAATTTCAAT
Source organism: Gammaproteobacteria bacterium UBA6940 (assembly GCA_002450655.1). Classification (GTDB taxonomy): domain Bacteria; phylum Pseudomonadota; class Gammaproteobacteria; order Pseudomonadales; family UBA6940; genus UBA6940. Next base: position 119,737 of record DJZY01000021.1, read on the forward strand.
GCCTGGATTTTTCTCAAGAAAGTTTTTTGAAAGCTTTTGCATTACAGACATTTCATAATTATCAACTGTTGCAATCACAATTTTTTTGGTATTCAGGTGCTGGTCATGCCGCACATCATAAAGCCCATGAGCAAGTTGTATAGCCTCTAAACGTCCAGATTCTTCCAATAGTTTAAGGCCTTTATTAAAAGCCTTCAGATGCTTTTCGTAATCTGATTTATTTTTACTAAAACCGATGCTAAAATCATGAAATGCTAACGCTGGGCGCATAAATGTTAAATCACCAATAAGATGAGGGCGAAAGTTAACAAGAGCATCCGCTGCTGAATATTTATCAATTGCAACAAGGTGCAAACGATCCATTGCAAGCTTATCTATATTCTGTAAATCATGCTTAACATAAAATGTTTTGTACTCATCTGTTTCAAGAGCTGGATGTATACCAGCGCCCTTTACCAAGCCAATATGATATGATTTGAGCTGATCTAAACGTTCTTTTTCTGTCAAATTTTCATCAGAGTAACCTGTGAGGTCTGTTGTTTTCTTCTTTAGAAAGCCGACAATATTGCCTGGAAACTCATTTGAATAAGCAAAGCTCGTATTTGCAGGATCAACAAAGGTTGGAGCCAAACCATCAACCGAGCCTTTTTTGGCAGCAATCATAGCTCGTTGATAAGGCATAAATTCAAATTTGACATCATAATTAACTTCAGCAAAGGCTTCAGAAATAACTTGAATTGCAAAACCTTTGTTCGCTAAATGCTCGCCAACGTATGGTGGTTTTTCTACAGTAGAAAGTACAATGGTTTCTTGAGAGTACAGATACTGAGATGCCATTAATGCACCAGTAAAACAACACATTGAATAAAATTGACTTCTAAAAAATGTCTTTGATAACAAGTTTCGCATAGACGTATCGCACCTATAGTCAGCAATTCATACAATAGAATTCAATGCCAGAAGAATAATACGAATTCCACTGCGTCTCAACTTTTTAAAATAAAAGATTCATTGAGCCACTGCAAAAAATGAAACTGAACAACGCCTATGGGAATCGTCCTGAATTAGACTCATTTTTTAACCAAAAGCTAATTGAATTTGCGAGACAACGTCCCTAAAGCCGCTGTCTAAGTAATAAATAGTTTAGCAAAGGAAAGACCGAGCCATTCGATTTTGTATGAAATGTGTATATAAAATGACAGAATATAAATTATTTCATAGATTTAGAGATTAGCTAGTGTTACATTGCGTAACACATGACTGAGGCCTGTCACGATCAACTACAGGCCCATTTAATGATAAGCATTTGCCTTGATTTGGAAGCCCAACAACCTAGCGGCTTTTGAGGTCTTTCATTTATAACCAACGTTTTAAACTTAGGGTTGATTCTAGAAAATCTTTAGTACCTGCCGGCCCGCTTAACTCAACACTAATCGGCCCATTATTTGATTCAACATGTAGTGTGAAGCGCAGGAAAGGATTGCAAATTTTTTCGGTTAATAACCAATCAGAAATAAGCACCATATCTTCTTGATCAGTTCCAAATTTAAGTAAATAACCTGATTCAGTTTCTGCGACATGTTTAATCGAGTCCAGCACAATATTTAAGAGCTGTTCTCGCTTGTCTGTAGCGTCCTCCTTTGAGAAGAGACGATGTGCATCGACTTTCAACATAAATGTATCCTTTTCACTCAGAATGGTTGCGATCTGCTTCAAAGTGCTTTTAACACAGGTTCACCAGCATCAAAATTCAGAGACAAAGCGACCCCATGGACAAACAAAAGCCCGTTTGAAAGACCGATAAAAAATAAATATAAAATCAGATAAGCATCTGAAAACGAAGGGTGAAAACAGGCATAAATTTCTTTATCCCTACTTTAAAATTAGCACAGTAAACGACCAAAAACGAGTAAAAAAATCGAAAGACTTGTTATTTTTTTTATTAAATGCTTGTTTTAATTAGAATAAAAAAAAGGGGAAAGATATTTAACCTCTCCCCTTTTTTTAAATGCACCAGAGCTGAACACTTAGCTTAGCTAATGGTACATACTTGCGCGCATAGGTACTTATGACTTGGAGCTAAGCTCAAGCAAAAGCTTATTCATGCGTCTAACATAATCAGCTGGATCGCTTAAGCTACCACCTTCAGCAAGCGTTGCCTGCTCAAAGATAACTAGAGCAAAATCTTTAAAGCGATCTTCTTGGTCTTCTTTTTCTAGCTGCTCAATCAATGGATGATTTGGGTTAATTTCAAGAATTGGCTTGGAATCAGGAAGTGCTTGACCAGCAGCCTTCATAATTTCGCGCATTTGAATACCCATATCAAAGCTATTAAGCACTAGACATGCTGGGCTTTCAGTTAAACGCTGTGTCGCTTTAACTTCTGACACTTCATTTTCAAGAGACTTCTTAAGACGCTCGATTAAATCTTTACTTTCTTCAGCAACAGCTTCTTGTTGTTTCTTTTCTTCTTCGTCAAGAAGATTTTCTTCTTCAAGATTTGTTTTGCTCAGGTTTTGCATGTGCTTGCCATTAAACTCGTGAAGATAGTTCATCATCCACTCGTCAATGCGATCGCTCATAAGAAGCACTTCAATACCCTTCTTGCGGAAAATCTCAAGATGAGGCGAGTTTTTAGCTGCATTGTACGATTCACCAATGAGGTAGTAGATCTTTGTTTGATCTTCTTTCATACGGCTCACATAATCTGCAAGAGACACTGTTTGCTTGTCTGAGTTTTCATGAGTAGAAGTAAATCGTAATAGACCTGCGATCTTCTCACGGTTTGAGAAATCTTCAGCAGGACCTTCTTTAAGAACACTACCGAAAGCTTCCCAGAAAGACTGATACTTTTCTTTATCGTTTTCTGCAATTTTGCCAAGTAGATCAAGCACACGCTTTGTGACCGCAGACTTCATGGATTCAACTTGACGATCTTTTTGCAAGATTTCACGAGATACGTTTAGAGATAGATCGTTGGAATCAATCACACCCTTAATAAATCTGAGATACAGAGGCAAGAACTGCTCTGCTTCATCCATAATGAAGACACGTTGCACATACAGCTTTAAGCCTTTTGGCATTTCGCGGTTGTAAAGATCATATGGTGCACGTTTTGGAATATAGAGTAGACTTGTGTAATCAAGCTTACCTTCAACCTTGTTATGAACCCAATCAAGTGGCTCTTCATAGTCATGTGAAATATGCTTGTAGAACTCTTGGTAATCTTCGTCTTTAATTTCGTTTTTGCTACGAGTCCAAAGTGCAGTCGCTTGGTTTACTTTTTCAAACTCAGGTGCTTTTTCTTCTTTTGCTTCTGGCTTATCTTCGCCTTCAGCTGCTGGCTCTTCGTGCTCGACTTTGAGCATTTCAATCGGAAGTGCAATATGGTCAGAGTATTTACCAATAATTGAACGAAGCTTAAAGTCACTCGCAAATTCTTTCGAATCTTCACGGAGCTTAAGAACGATTTCAGTACCACGCTCTTCTTTCTGCGTTGCTTCAATCTCGAACTCGCCTTCACCTTGAGAGAACCAGTGAACTGCTTCGCTCTCACCTGCTTTACGTGTATAGACATCAACAGATTCAGCCACAATAAACACTGAGTAGAAACCTACACCAAACTGGCCAATAAGCTGAGAATCTTGCTTTTGATCGCCACTCATATTTTGAATAAAGTTAGCTGTACCAGACTTTGCAATCGTACCTAGGTTTTCCATGACTTCGTCGCGAGTCATACCAATACCATTGTCAGCAATCGAGATAGTGCCTTTCTCTTCGTCGAAAGTAACACGGATGCGAAGCTCAGGATCATTTTCCATAAGCTCTGGCTTATCAAGAGCCAAAAAGCGAAGTTTATCAGCAGCATCAGATGCGTTTGAGATGAGCTCTCTTAGGAAGATTTCTTTATTGGAATATAAAGAGTGGATCATCAGATGAAGTAACTGTTTGACTTCTGCCTGGAAACCATGAGTTTCCTTCTTGACTGTTTCAACCATGTGGTCGCTCCTTTCAATAATTGACATGTTCAATATTTTTAAAAATTGGCTGCAAAGATGGGTGTCCTTGCTACAGGGAATAAGATGGGGACAGGTCAATGTATTTCAAGGGGAAAAGAGGATTTTTTAAAAAAAGTTACTTTGGTTGTCTCACAGGTGCCCATTCCATGGGCACCTGCAGACAGGGGTGGGTTCTTTAAAACTAAGTATTTAAATACAAAAGCTCATGCCTATGAACTTATAGCATTGGCAAGAGTGGTATCCATTGGATCTAAAGAGTTGAGAGCATCCTGACACTCTGTATCATTTGTTGGCACTGTACCATTGTAGGTTTCAGGAATAGCAGGACCACTCCATGTTCTTAGCTCATCATCAATATCAGTACGATAAATATATGAACCTTGATTATTTGGATCTTCTCCACCAAATTGAATGGTTGCTTGTCTGTTAACACCTGCAATTTCAAAATCAAGCATCAAAGCGTAGCCATCATTAAGAACTGTCCAAGACCCTTTGTCTGAGTGTGTCCCTAAAGTACCACCAGATTTCAAAGTATAATCAGCATCTAGGCCATCCACATATCGCACACAAGCAGTTAGGGTTCCAGTTGTTGTACTGCCTTCATCAGCTACAAAATAAAGTACAGCAGAATAATCTTCAGAGTTACGCACATTACTTGCAACAGTAGATTCACTCACTCTCAAGTATTTCCCACCAAGATCAGACAGTTCGCCACTATATGAAACTGTTGTTGTATTTGTAACTTCAGTTTCATTAGACATATCTACATTTATCAAACTTGTAATTGATGTACTAGGCTTTGACAACTCATTCTTTAAAGTCGTGAGTGTTGAACTGTTCTGAATACCTGTAATTAGATTGGAAATATCAGATACACTATTTTGATTCGCAATCTTTGAAGTTGCCAAATCAATTAACTTGACAGTTCCTAGCGTGTCACTGCTTGTAGAAACATTACTTAAAGCATTAACCACATCATCAACAATGTCACCCACACGAGTAAGATTAGTTAGATCACTGGTGTTTAGAATTTCAGGAGATACACCTGCAGTGTCAGGCAAAGTAACACCTTTGAGAGTATAAGTATTCTCAATATTTTGCCTTGCATTTTGCATAATAATACTTAGATTTGCTGAACTCAACGTATTATCCAGTGCTGTATTTGCATCAGTTTCATCCAAAAGCGATTGTGTAAGCGCGTTATAAACATACGAAGAGGTATCAGTCGGCAGTGACTCTTCATCTCGTACCTTAAAGACTTGGTCAGCTATTTGAGAAGCAGAGGTCACAGTTTTATGGATTTTTTGTGTAAGCTTTAAAAGCCTTAAATCTGCAGCATCATCCTGGCTTTGATTAAAAGCTATTGCATCACGATTGTAAAAATCACGATTTAAGTCGCTATCTGTTATACCAAGAAGAGATTTAGCTCGTGTTTGATCTGCTGTATTATTTGGCACATAAGATAGTACTGTTGTAATAGGATTCACAACATCAATATTGGAAATTGATCTCTGAGCTGTGACATTAACATTTTTACGCAATATACCTTTAAAAGGCTCACCAGTTAATAAGTCATACCCACCTTGAATTAAAACAGGATAATCTCCAACTATAGCTTTCAAACAATGCTTTTCTCTTAAAGCTTCATCTGTACTCGTACAATAATTAGTTGCGGGTGAAGTGGTTGGATTATAACTGTAATACCCCATATCATCAGTGTAAGCATGAGGCTCAAAAGCATCACGTACTGCATTTTTGTTTAAATCCTGAAAGACTTCAGCTCGCGCAATATAGCCATCAAGGCCAAGCCCTGATAAATTCACACGGTTTTCTACACCATCATCTTGCCCTGTACCACCACAACCAGCAATACCAGCACTTACAGCAGCAACAGCCAAAATTAATGGTTTAATTTTAAAATTCTTCATATCTTAATTCCTCTGAATTCAAATGAACGCATTAATGACGTTGCAATTAAAAATGCTCTTCAAAACCAATATTAAATGCAATATTTCGTGGTGCAGAGTCGCCATCAACTTCTGTAGTATCTAAACCGTATTCAAAATCAAAGTTAATATTTCTAAAAAGAGAAAAACCAAAAGTTGCGCTGGAAAGTTCAGAACCAATTTGGTTTTGTTTATAACCTACACGGACACCTGGAATAGCCCAAAATTCTGGCTGATAAAATGCAGCTACAGACATCCACTGATAATCATCACCAACAAAATCTTCATGCTCACCAATATCGAAACTTGTACCAAGCATCAGATTTGGCTTAAGCCAGACACTTGCATCCAAAGTGCCATAAGCTCGCATCTTGTGGGTTTCTGTACCATCAATTCGCCCATCAGCTATAAAGGCTTGAGCCTGGAAACAATTATTTTGAGATGTACCTGATAAACCATCACAGTTAGTGCCTACTGGCCCATAATCAAACTCAGGCTCATTGATATTATTTAAGGTTAAACCCAGCTGATACATATCTGCACGCCAAATTGCACCTAAACTTAATGAAACCCCAGTTGAAGAGACTTCGTTTTTGTCGTAATCATCTTCAATTGTATCTTCAAGGTCATCAACATCATCAATTAAAATAACTTGCTTACTAAGAGACAAGCGATGTACGTCTAATTTACCGCCTACAATTAACTGGCCTGATTTCCAACCTTCACCCCCCTCCCATACTGGTTGCGCATATCCTAAACCTAATCGGATACCAGTACCTGCTTTCAAATACACTGAGCTTTGAGTTTGAATACTTCCAGTAGAGCCATTCATTTGAACTGTGACTTCGTCATCAATAAACCGACCTCCAATAAGAAGTTCAGCACCAGACTCTACAAAAAAGTTGCCTTTCATTCCACCGACATTAAATACAACTGGCATGAGAGGCACTGAAACACCAGAATTAAGTTTCATATAGCCTTCACGGCCAAGTTCAGGTAAGATTGCATTAAACCGGTCTACAAGAGCTTCACCTTCACTTAAAGTTAAGTCATCACGATCAAGCTCATCTGAAAGATCATTAATCTCTTGTTCAAAATTAGAGACATCACCCAATTCAATACCTGTACCAATTGTCGTCAACCAGCCAAAACGAATATTTTCATCATCCCTAAGCATCAACTGCGCGCTTGCCGGGTTATACGCCAAACTTGAAAGTGCATATGGATTGGAAACAGCGCCTGTTGTTAAAGTACTCCCTGGTGCATAGCCAGATGGCGCAGCAAACGCAGCACCAGCAAGACTTGTCAGTGCAGCCACCGAGATTGTGAGAGCTTTTAGTTTCATTTATTAATCTCCATCCTTGATTAATCATCAACCGAACTAGCTATTTAATTTATTTATTAAAGATATTTCTTAAATAAAAAAGCTATGCTTTAAATTAATAACTCTTTTCAGTAAAGATCAAAAAATGGAATTTTGTAGGTAAACATGGCAGTAAAATTTTATTTTAAAGGTGTATTTCGGCTTTCTCTAGGATTATTACTGGTACTAGTTCACAATTATTCACTTTCAAGCGAACAAGACCTTCCAACACCCTTCACATTAGAAATTCTTAAAGAAACAGCCTCAGAATCAAAGGGGTTTAACGATGAGTTTGATGCGGCAGTATGGATGGTTGCCATGGATAGCCGTTTAAAGCGTTATATCAAGGACAAACCCACACGGGAAAAAATTCTAAAAGCCGCTCATCGCGAAGCCAGTAAAAATGAACTAGACCCACAAATAGTATTAGCTGTTATGCACGTGGAAAGCTTATTTGACCATTTTGCAATTTCAAGAGTTGGTGCCCAAGGTATTATGCAAATCATGCCTTTTTGGAAAAAAGAATTAAATGAACCTGATGCCAATTTATTCGATATAGACACCAACGTTCGTTTTGGCTGTTTAATTTTAAAAACTTATTTAAAGATTGAAAAAGGCAATATGTTTCGCGCCCTCGGTCGCTACAACGGCTCATTGGGTAAAAGAAAATACCCAGATAAAGTTTTTTCTCGTCTCGAAAAATATTGGTCATTTCATTAAAGCCATGCCCTTAAAACTATTCTCTGTCTATAATTTTTGAATACATTATTTTCTATTAGGAGTTTTACATGAGCATTGTGCCTTACCTGCAACGAATGATTGATGAAGATGGTTCAGATCTTTTCTTTTCGGCAGGTGCTCCAATAAGTTGTAAGATCTATGGTGAACTTCGCCCATTCTCTGAAGAGAAAATGAATAACAAGCTTATTGAAGCCTATGCAATGTCTTTAATGTCTTCTGATCAAAGAGAGGCTTTTGAAGAAAAACCAGAAATGAATCTGGCTATTTCTGAATCTGGCGTTGGTCGATTTAGGGTGAATATTTTTCGGCAACGTTCAAATATATCCATGGTTATACGAGCTATTAAAACGGATATTCCAGATTTTAGATCACTGAATCTCCCTCCTGTCTTGCTTAAACTTATTATGCAAAAACGTGGGTTAATTCTCTTTGTGGGCGGTACTGGCTCTGGTAAGTCAACCTCCCTCGCCTCGCTTATTGACTATCGAAACTCCAACTCAGCAGGCCATATTATTACCATTGAAGACCCTGTAGAATTTGTTCACCCTCATAAAAGAAGCATTGTAAACCAGCGAGAAGTTGGTGTAGATACAAACTCTTACGAAGATGCACTGGAAAACACATTACGACAAGCACCAGATGTTATTCTCATCGGTGAGATTAGAACAGCAGAAACAATGGAGCATGCCCTTGCCTTTGCTGAGACAGGGCATCTTTGTATATCGACACTGCATGCGAACAATGCCAACCAAGCTATCGATAGGATTGTGAACTTCTTTCCAGAGGAACGACACAAACAGCTCTTTTTAGACTTATCTTTAAACTTAAGAGGCATTATTTCGCAGCGCTTAATACCAACTGTTGATAAGAAGCGTGCTGCAGCTGTGGAAATATTGCTTGGCACCCCTCGTGTTTGCGACCTTATTAAAACAGGTAAACCAGACGAGATTAAAGAAGTGATGAGCAAATCAGAAGCGCAAGGCATGCAGACCTTTGATTCCGCTTTGTATAAACTTTATAGCGATGGCAAAATAAGCATGGATGAAGCCCTTAAAAATGCTGATTCCAAAAATAATTTACGACTTAAAATTACCCTGGACAACCCAAGTGCTGAAGAAACACCCGCACCAAAAGAAGAGCCAAAAGCAGCTGCAGCGCCAGCCACACCAGCAGCAGAAAAACCTGCAACCCCACAAGCGCAAGCACAAGCTGCACCACCTAAGCCAGATAAACCTGCAGGGCTTTCTTTATCACTCGAACCTATTAATGAGGACGATGACGAGCCTCACTAAGCAACACAGAGGAACTCATTGTGTTTAGAGTATTAAGCGCTTTTTTTCATTTCCCATACTTTACACTAATGGATATCATGCACCGCATCCATGATGCGGCCTGTTACTACAAATATAAATCATTTCGTCAGGCAGACCTCGCCCTGACTAAAAGCTATTTACTTCGCAATCCCTATGCCATGTGCCGTAAGTTTTTTACCACAGCCAAAGGTAAAGAAAGTGGCGCTAACCGTGTTCAAGTAATCTATGGCGAAACCTTCTGCATGACATTTGAGTTAATTGCTCATCGCCTCAATATTGGTCCTCATGATATCTTTTATGATCTTGGTTGCGGCCGTGGTCGTGGCGTCTTCTTTATGAACGCTTTAACTGGCGCAAAAACAATTGGCGTCGAGATCAACCCTGACTTCGTTAAGAAAGCAACCGCAATTCAAGAAAAGCTTGCCCTCGACAATGTTACTTTTAAAGAAGAAAGCATTTTTGATTCAGATCTCAGCTATTCTACAGTTCTCTATTTTTACGGCATTGCTTTTAACGATAAAGCAATTCTCACATTAATAGAAAAATTTGTGCAACTGCCTGCTGGTATTCGAATCGTTTGTGTTGGCTTTTCTTTAAATGATTACTATGAAGAAGAATTATTTGAAGATATAGACGACTTCCCTGTTTTCTATTTATGGGGTAAAACACGAGTCTATGTTTGCCAAACGAAAGGCGACCCTGTTGATGAAGATCTCAGCGCACAAATTGTCAGTCAACTTGAACAAAACAGCCAAGAATAGACAAAAATTGTCACTTTATGACGGACAATTTTTGTCATACCCATTTACATTTCACCTCAATACAGCAACTTAAAAAAACAATTTAAAATTAAGCTGCTGTATTTCCGAACAAATTAAAATTAATTAATCACCTCTGAAAAACTGGCATTAATTTCGCATTATGTATATTGCATTCGATATTTGGCTTAAAGTTTTTTGGAGGCTCTCTTATGATTAAACGTCAATCACTACAACAAGGTTTTACACTTATTGAATTGATGATCGTTGTTGCGATTATCGGTATTCTGGCTGCGGTAGCGGTTCCTGCTTATCAGGATTACACACAGCGTTCTAAAGTCGCTGGTGCAGTAGCAGCTGTTTCTTCACTTAAAACATATGTTGGCGACTGTTATACACGCACAGGTTCACTTTTACCATGCGTTGCAGGCGACTACGGCATTCCAGATAACATCGCAGCTCCAGGCACAATAAATCATGTTGATGCCGTTCAGGTAGCAGCTAACGGTGTGATTACTGTAACAACAGCAGGTCGTGACCCTCAACTTAACGCAATGATCATTACAATGACACCAACAATTGCAGGTGGTTCAATTCAGTGGACTCTAGAAGGTACTGGTTGTGATGACTCAGACGGTGATGGCACAATTGATAATGCTCGTGGTATTAACTGTGGCGGTGTTGTAAACGGATAACAGAACAAAATGTAAGAAAGAGCGGCTTGGCCGCTCTTTTTTTTAGGAGAAAAAACATGAGCCATACTGAAAAAACAAATGGATTTACTCTAATTGAACTCATGATAACAGTTGCTATTATTGGAATACTTGCAGCAATAGCAGTGCCCGCCTATCAAAACTATTCTGAACGTTCTAAGGTTGCCGGCGCGGTTTCTGCAGGTTCTGGTTATAAGCAGTTTGTCAGTGAATGCTACCAGCGACAAGGCTCACTGCCAGGATGTACTGCGGGTTCATTTGGCATACCTGCAAACATTACGACGACTGGTACTATTAACCATATACGATCACTCAACACGCTTAACGGCATTATTACTATTGAAACAAGCGCACTTATACCTGGCACAACCAATCAATATATGAATATTATATTGACGCCAATCGAAAATAGCACTGCTCTCCAATGGGAACTCACCGGCACAGGATGTGATGATACCAATAACGATGGTACCGTCGATAATTACAGTGGCATTAACTGTCGAGGTTCATCCTACTAATTTTGATTATTGATCTATAATTCAAAAAGGACATTGCAAATTAAACGTGCCTCAGGGAGTTGTCGAGCAAAATGTCAAAAATCAATATTTCAGGCTTAGCTAAAAGGTTAGTGCGAGACGGCATTCTTACAGAAGAAACCGCTGTAGAGTGTACAGCGGCCTCGCTTGAGCAAAAAATACCTTTCGTCAGCTTTATCGTCAAAGAACGAAAAGCCTCTGCTCACAAAGTTGCTTTAGCTGCTGCTGATGAATTTGGTGCACCAGTCTTTGATATTCAAGCCTATGACATGGAGCTGTGTCCAAAAGATTTAGTTGAAAATGGTCTCATCCAAAAACACCGAGTTATGCCGCTGTTTAAACGAGGCAATCGTTTATTTCTTGGTGTAGCAGACCCTACTAATCTTCTCGCATTAGATGAAATTAAATTTAATACCGGCCTCACAACAGAAGCCATTGTTGTTGAAGAAGATAAACTTCAAACAATGATCGATAAGTATCTGGATAGCCAAGATGAAAGCATGAATCTTGAAGATACTGATCTTGATAATTTAGATCTTGAAACAGTTCAAGAGGAAACACCACAAGATGACCCTAACTATGTGGGTACCGATGATGCGCCAGTGGTTAAGTTTGTGAATAAAATGCTGCTTGATGCTATAAAAATGGGTGCCTCGGATATTCACTTTGAGCCGTACGAAAAAGCCTACCGTGTTCGCTTTCGTATGGATGGTATTTTAAAAGAAATGACCCGCCCTCCAGTGAATTTATCCCCTAAAATTGCAGCTCGTTTAAAAGTCATGTCGAGTATGGATATTTCAGAAAGACGTATCCCGCAAGATGGTCGTATTAAATTAAAACTCAGCAAAACAAAAGCCATCGACTTTCGTGTAAATACACTCCCTACTCTTTTTGGCGAAAAAATCTGTTTGCGTCAGCTCGATCCAGATTCAGCAAAACTTGGTATCGATATGCTTGGTTATGAAGATGACCAGAAGGCATTGTATTTAGAAGCCCTTGCTAAACCACAAGGCATGATCCTCGTAACAGGCCCTACAGGTTCAGGTAAGACTGTTTCCCTCTACACAGGCTTAAATATTCTAAATACCCCAGAACGAAATATTTCCACAGCGGAAGATCCTGTGGAGATTAACTTAGAAGGGATTAACCAGGTTAACGTTCGTATGAAAGTTGGCTTAGACTTTGGTACTGCCCTTCGTGCTTTCCTTCGTCAAGATCCAGATGTTGTTATGGTTGGTGAGATTCGTGACCTTGAAACTGCACAGATTGCAATTAAAGCGGCGCAAACAGGTCACTTAGTGTTATCCACACTGCATACAAACTCAGCAGCAGAAACCCTTACTCGTCTTCGAAATATGGGTGTACCTGCCTTTAACATTGCAACATCGGTATCACTTATTATTGCACAGCGACTAGCTCGCCGCCTTTGTAATAACTGTAAAACACCTCTCGACTTACCCCACCAAGCGCTTCGAGAAATTGGTTTCGCAGAGGACGAATTAGACGATATTACAATTTATGGCCCTGTTGGTTGCGATAAATGTGTTAATGGCTACAAAGGCCGTACTGGTATTTATGAAGTGGTGAAAATGACTGAAGGCTTAAGCCGCATTATTATGAGCGATGGTAATTCTATAGAAATCAGTGACAAAGCTCGATCTGAAGGCTATCCAGACTTACGTGCAGCAGGATTGAAAAAAGCAAAAGACGGCGTCACAAGCTTAGAAGAAGTCAACAGGGTAACTTCAAATTAACAAAATTAAAAATGCATCTATACTTTTACTAATGAAATTTATTTTCTGTAATTTGGCATAGAAAAATTAAAAATACTTTGACCGAAATCCAGCAGTAACGGCGGTGAAAATGGCAACTAAAGCAGCTAAAAAGACCCAAAAAGCACAAGTCGCAAAAATTGTGCAATATGAGTATCATGGGGTCGATAAAAAAGGCAAAAAACTGAAAGGTGATATATCTGCCCCTTCTATTACTGTTGCTAAAGCAGAATTAAGACGTCAAGGTGTTATCACTAAGCGGATTAAGAAAAAGCCAAAACCTCTTTTTGGTGGCAAACAGCAAAAAATTACGCCATCTGATGTCTGTATTTTTACTCGCCAATTAGCAACCATGATGAAATCAGGTGTACCGCTGGTTCAAGCTTTCGAAATTACAGCAGAAGGTTTAGAAAACCAAAGTATGCGCAAACTTCTACTTGAACTTAAAACTGAAGTAGAAGGTGGTAACTCTCTCGAAAACGCCCTACGCCGCCATCCAAAATATTTTGATGATCTATTTTGCAGCTTAGTTGGTGCAGGTGAACAAGCTGGTGCTCTTGAAACTATGCTTGATCGCGTTGCAACTTATCAAGAAAAATCTGAAGCACTCAAAATGAAAATTAAAAAGGCAATGAAATACCCTATTGCCGTTGTTTGTGTGGCTTTAATTGTAACAGTTATCCTCTTGGTTAAAGTTGTACCAACCTTTGAAGAACTTTTTGAAGGTTTTGGAGCAGAACTTCCAGCATTTACCAAGTTTGTAATGAGCTTATCCGAGTGGATGCAGGCTAACTGGTATATGGTTATTGGCTTCTTTATCGCAGTTCCGTTCACGATTAAGTATTGCCTTCGTAAATTTCCAGGCTTTAGAGACGCTGTAGATAAAGGCATGCTTAAAGCACCAGTTGTTGGTGATATTTTATTCAAATCAACAATTGCTCGTTTCGCTCGAACCCTTGCAACAACATTTGCCGCTGGTGTTCCACTGGTTGAAGCATTAGAATCCGTTGAAGGCGCAACTGGTAACATTGTTTATAAAAGAGCAGTTGCGAATATTCGTGAAGAAGTTGCATCAGGTACGCAACTTCAGTTTGCAATGCGACAAACAGGTGTATTCCCTTCTATGGCAATTCAAATGACTGCTATTGGTGAAGAATCTGGTGCCTTGGATGCTATGTTAGAAAAAGTAGCAACGTATTATGAAGATGAAGTAGACAACGCTGTTGATGGCTTAACTTCACTTATGGAACCAATTATCATGTCCGTCCTCGGTGTGTTAGTTGGTGGCTTAATCATTGCAATGTACCTCCCAATCTTCCAGATGGGTAAAGCCGTAGGATAAAAACGACACAATGACATACACAGAACATTATCAATTATTTTTCGATACGTTCCCAATAGCTCTGCCAATTTTGGCGGGGCTTTTTGGTTTACTAGTAGGCAGTTTTTTAAATGTTGTTGCCTATCGCTTTCCTCTTATGCTTGAGCAATCTTGGATCCAAGATGCTAAATATATCATGCAAATCATTGAGGCTGGGCACTCACTCATCCGCCCTCGTCCACTTGAATTTGAACAAAGCCTTCCACAGCCTGAAGAGCCTAAAATCACACTCAGCAAGCCACGATCACATTGCCCTAAGTGTAAAACGCAAATAAAAGCCTGGCAAAATATTCCACTTGTCAGCTTTTTAATACTCAAAGGAAAGTGTGCGAATTCAGACTGTGATGCCAAAATTCCAAAGCGTTATTTTGGTGTCGAGTTGGTGACTGGTTTAATGTCATTTGCTGTTGGCTGGTACTTTGGTTACAGCCTTGTAACTCTTGCCGCTCTATTTCTGACTTGGGTGCTTATTGCACTCACATTAATTGATTTTGACACGCAGCTTTTACCTGATCAAATTGTATTACCACTCCTCTGGATTGGCATTATCTTGAACTATTTTGACACCTTTGTTTCATTGGAGTCTGCAGTCCTAGGTACAATTGCAGGTTATATGAGCCTCTGGATACTCTTCCACCTCTTCAAAATGCTCACTGGCAAGGAAGGCATGGGATTTGGTGATTTTAAGCTTTATGCTGCTCTTGGTGCATGGCTTGGCATTTCAGCATTACCAGCCATTCTCATGATCGCTTCTGTCATTGGCTCCATATTTGGGATCAGCATGATTTTAATGCGCGGCCATAACAGTCAAAAGCCAATTGCTTTTGGTCCATACCTTGCCATTGGCGGTTGGATATTTTTGCTTTGGAGTGAAAGTATAAACACTCTGCTTCCAGTTCATCAGTTTGCAATGGTCATGAATTAAAACTCAGCCATAAAAAAACCGGTCTTAAACCGGTTTTTTTATGGCTCATCTTATTAGGCTTCTTTCTTGTCCATCATCGCTCTGAATTCATCAGCTAATAATGACTGATCAACAAGGCCTAAGTTAAGTATGTCCTCAAGCGTTATCATTTCACGATGCATTAAATACATGCAATAGGTCATTTTAAAGACACGCTGAGTAAACTCTTTTGCTCTTGCACGTATCTCATGGGCCGAGACATATTCTTTACCATTGTTGCTTGCAAGCTGAGTAATAGCTATAGCAAGGTTGTCATCAATACCTGGTATTTTTGCGACAATATCTTCAAGATCAAAGACAGTTAATGCAGCATCTTCAAGACCTTCATCAATAATTAATTGCTCAATAAGTCCATAAAACTTGAGTGCAGTTTCAATCTGCTCTTTCATTGACTCAGCGCCACGAGTTTTAAAGAATTCAATATGAGCCATGGATTATCTCCTCACCATTCTTGATAAATCACCTGCATCTGTTTTAGTGACTTGTGACATCATTAAACTGATAAATTGCTGCATTAAGGCTTGATTTGCACCTGCAACTTCTTCAACATCTGCAAATTCTTTAAGGTCAAAGTCTTCTTTCGTCAGTTCAGGCTCACCATCAGATAAAATGTCCCACATTTTCTCGGCATCAGATTCACTCATACCAAGCTCTTCCATACCTGTGACAAACTCATCTCTTGAAACTGTTAAGGCTTCTTCGGGAGTGACAACCCCCTTATTACCAGCTTCACCTTCCGCAATACCTAAATCGTCTACGACCGCAAAGGGATCTTGACCTACGCCATTAATATCCATAATTTTTTTCCACCTGTGATTATAATATCCGTGCGGGTTGAGCCCTACTTATTGAATTAGAGATGCATTAATAATCTCATAACTTGAGCCTTCATAAGCTGTGGCTTAGTGTATTAAATGTAACACTAAGTAACTCACAGCGATCTTAAAAGTTATAAAAAGCCAGCCACAAAAAAACCCCGACTCTCACACAATAGTCAGGGTTTTGTTAAGAGAATGTGAGGCTAATAAGGGTTACTTAATCCCGTACATTCGAGGGTGAGCAAAAATAAGCGCACTTGTTGTGCCACCAAAGCCATATGAATTTGAGAGCACGTAGTTAAGCTCAGCAGGCTTGGCTTCACGAGGCACAAGATCAAAACCATCGCAACCACGATCAGCTGTATAGAGGTTTGCAGTAGCAGGAATTAAGCTTTCTTGCATGGCTTGAATACATATACCAGCTTCAATACCACCAGCAGCACCTAGCGCATGCCCATGCAGAGACTTCGTAGAAGAGACAGGCACTTGTGACTTAGGTGTACCATCAGCTTCAAGTACACTTGCAATGCCTTGTAGCTCAGCAAAATCACCAAGAGGTGTTGATGTACCATGGGCATTAATATAGTTAAGCTTGGCAGTTGTAATATCTGCATCCTTTAACGCCATTCGCTGAGCTGCAGCACCACCATGACCATTTTTAGGTGGCTTTGTCACATGCTCTGCATCCGACCCACTGCCAAAACCGGCAATAACAGCTAAAATTGGAGCACCACGATTTACCGCATGCTCAAGGCTTTCAAGTAAAAGTACACCTGCACCTTCGCTTAAGACAAACCCGTCACGATCTACATCCCAAGGACGACTCGCTTCAGCTGGTGCATCATTGCGTTTAGAAAGCGCATTAGCTGCAATATAACCAGCCATACTAAATGGCGTGACACCTTCATCAGTACCACCAGCAAGCATAAGGTCTGCTTCACCCCACTGAATAGCACGTGCAGCCATACCAATATTATGGTTAGCAGTTGCGCAAGCAGTGGAAACTGCCCAGTTTGGCCCACGTAGGTTATAACGAATGGAAACTTGTCCAGCAGGCATATTACCAAGGTACTTAGGGTGTGTACGTGCTTCTACACGCTTTGAGTTTTGAAGCTTTAAAACATTCTCTTCAATGGTTGTTACACCAGACATACAGCTCCCAATACTGACACCAAAACGAGTTGGGTCGATATCACCGTCAAGTTGAATTTGAGCGAGCTGAGATGTTTCTTCTTGTGATGCAGAAATAAGGCCTGCCTGACGTAATGCTTCTTCGGCAGCGACTAAACCAAAAACACTGAATGGATCCATTTCACGGACGAGTTTTGCAGGTAAGAATTGGTCGACATTAAGACCTTTTACTTCTCCGGCTATTTTTACATTAGCTTCCGACACATCAAATTTGGTGATCTGCTCAATACCAGACTCACCTTTTGCAACCTTGGCCCAAGCATCCGCCATGTTTAAACCAAGACAGCTTACATGTCCAATACCTGTTACAGCTACTAATCGACGCCCTTGATGATCACGATATTCTGAATTCATGCGTCCTGATTCTCCTCGTCACTTTTTTAACACGCCCTTAGGGCGTACAAATCCCTTTGGCTAATTTGACTGGAAGCATAACACTTTTTTCACAATATCGGGAGTTTTTAGAAAGAGGTTTCACAGTAATCTATTGAAAAGTAGTCATTTTAACCGAGAGAATATTTAAAACATCTAGCAGTGGACGAGGCAACACCCCTTAAGTCGCTGCCTAAAACAAAAAAGGGAGCACAAGCTCCCTTTTCTTCTCATATTCTATTATGATTCGAACGCAGATTCATACCAAAGCGCAAAACTCGATAAGAATATTAAAGCTCGCTGATCAGAGGTAGAAACTTTGCCTCTCGAAACTGCAACACGATCCATTAATGTAAAAACTTTATCTTGATTAAATGGCATAAGCTTTATAGTGTCTTGCAAAGCAGCACAGCATTGAGGCCAGAGCTGCAACCATAATTGCTCGTGTTGATAAGCATTGCGCAACACAGCGTTAGGATTTTCAACATCAAGCTCCATAAAAAACTCATGATAGGCTTGATCTAATAATTGCCCCCCCACAACGCCTTTGGTATGAAAGCGTGGATGCTGTGCACTTAACCACTCAATAACTGCCATATCAGCAAAAGGCATATGCACCTGTACTTCTTGCTTCAAACCAATTTGATTCAAGTTTGCCATAAGCGGCTGCAAATAATGCTCAAACAATTTTGCATGAAGCTGCTCTTTTGGAGACCAGTCCTGCCATTCTAGCGGTGTGTCTTCAACTAAATCATCACAACTGAAAAGAGCATTAATTTCATCACTAAAATAATCCTTCGTGGCTTGGTACTCATGATATAAAGGCTGTAATGCAGGTAAATTCCAGCTCTCATCCACTTCATGCGTTGCTAAAGGTAATCGTTGAAGCCAACGCTGCTTCTGAGTGAAATGATGAAAACCGAACAGAATATCCTCACCGACTGACATAGCAACATGCTGATCTGGCTCAGCAGTAAAAATGGATGCAATCCAAGGCAATGACTCTAAACTTGTGATCGGCCTACCCCAAGCTTTTACCATTTCAATATAATCCAATCCATCGCGCTCATATGGTAATGCATTAATTGGTTTGCGGGATTGCGTATTTACAAGTGCCGGAAGAAGCGGTGTTGCTTCAACAGGATTCGCGATTGTAAGGGTTTCTTTTTCTGCTTTCTCCAAAACTTTATCAACACTTGCACCGATTATTTCTTGCATTTGTGCAATAGATGGCTCTTGGTAAGACTCTTCCCATAAAAAGCGCCAGTAACGAGAACGACGCATGCGCCCCTTTTCGATCGTTACAATCTCACCTGCACCAACTGATTCAATTTTTTGCAATAACGTCTGCTTAGGTCCAACATCCCCTGTCATGATCATTCGATGCAAAGCCGCAATATCTAAACGAGGAGACTCAACATGAAGCGCTGATTCATGACTTGAGAACCAAACATGGTCGCCGTCATGACGAATAAAGAGAGGATAATAACCAAGAGGATCGCGAAAAAGAATAAAGCGCTGTTCCTGTGGATCCCATATAAAGGCGCTAAACTGCCCTTTAAGCATTGGAACGGACAGAAGGCCTCGAGACTGATATAGCCGCAAAAGTAATTCTGCTTGGTTGTAGACGCGAGCACCTTGAGCCCCAACTCGAGCACTTAAAACCTCTTGGTTATCAAACTGACCTTGCAGCCAAATTAAGCAACCAGTTTCTGTGCAATGGTATGTGCTTTGATTAAATCTTGGGTTAACAACTGCTTTCAACTGCAAGCGATGATCATTAAACTCCATTGGTATTTCAGTTTTAGAGGCAATTGATTTTGCCATTTCTACCATTAAAGGATCACAAGGAACCCTTGCACCACCAACTGCGAAAACGCCTACCACACCAGACATGCAACTTCCTTTCTGCATTTACCATACATCGGGTTTGCAGGATCATTCCTTGATCCTGTTTACAACTCAAGAGAAACAGAGTACTTTAGTGCCCTATCAAAAAAGCATATTAATATCATCAGCATGCTTCTTTTTTCTCTTCATGTTTTTAGTATAGATGTAGAGTTGGAATCTGGCGAAATTTCATTCATTGAACTTTAATGAAATTGTTTTGTCTATTGTAGGCTTGTTGACAACATACTCACACCAAATGGTGTAAGGCACAATCATAAAGGTGAATTTATGCAGGATGATCAGAAGTTCAAGTACTTGAAGTTACCAGTGGTCGTGACGGCTTTCGGTCTTTTGGCCGGGTGCGGCGCGTCTGTGGAGTCTGACTCTCTCAATACAACTCAGACATCACTACCCGCTGAAAAGTCTTTCGATACTAGTGTCGATAAAGATTCCTCTTTCTTGGATCAATTTGAAAAAAGTTATTACGATCAAAAACAAGCCTTCTTAGAAGAGCAAGCTAAAAAAGAGCAAGAGGCAGCCGAGCAACAAGAAGCTATCGCAGAATCCCCAAAAGCACCAGTTATTACACCACCAGCAATCACAACACCGCCACAAAAGCCAACTTTTGGTGACTATACTCCACCTTCTGAGCAACCTGAAGTGATCGAAGAACCTGTTGTTATTGAGCAACCTGAAGTGATCGAAGAGCCTGTTGTTATTGAGCAACCTGAAGTTATCGAGGAGCCTGTTGTTATTGAACAACCTGAGGTTATCGAAGAACCTGAAGTTGTTACTGAAGAACCACAGCAACCACAAAAGCCAACTTTTGGTGATTATACGCCGCCGTCTGAAGAACCAGAAGTAATCGAAGAGCCTGAGGTCGTGACTGAAGAACCAGAAGTAATCGAAGAGCCTGAGGTTGTGACTGAAGAACCAGAAGTGATCGAAGAGCCTGAGGTTGTGACT
>DJZY01000021.1:140823-184650 GCA_002450655.1 Gammaproteobacteria bacterium UBA6940
GGTTGTGACTGAAGAACCAGAAGTCATCGAAGAACCTGAGGTTGTGACTGAAGAACCAGAAGTTATCGAAGAGCCTGAAGTTGTGACTGAAGAACCAGAGGTAATCGAAGAACCTGAAGTCGTGACTGAAGAACCAGAGGTGATCGAAACACCAGAAGAAGAGCCTGCACTTGTCGATGAAACCCCAGAAACAGATGTACTCGCTGGTAGTGTTTTACTTGGATGGGATAATAGCTTTTTCTATGATTCCGGTGATATTTTAAGTCTTGCTGAAGTTGACAGCTATGAAATTATTTATGGCGCAACACCTGCAACAATGGATCAAACTATTGCAATTAATGATCCTAATGCGACAGAATATAGAATCACAGACTTAGGCACTGGCGACCTTTACTTTGCTGTAAGAGTTATAACAAAACAAGGTAATGCAAGCCCATTCTCAAATACTGTTTATGCATCAATAGAATAACCCCTCCTTTAATAAACAGTTTAAGGCCTTAAAGAGTCATACTTTTTAAGGCCTTTTTTATACCTCATTTCAATAGCTTATTAGCCAGTCTGTGCCATACTATTTTTAACACCCCAAGAATTGAGCGTTTAAACCGCTCTACCACTTGTCTTTTTTTAAGGGCACAAACATGTCTGACTTTAAACGTATTCACATTGCATTACTTGGCAGCTTTCTCCAAAAAGAAGAAGCTGATGGACTTTTAATTAAACAAAAAAGTGCTGTACGTTATGGAGATGCCTACTGGCTACGCTATCACGAAGGTGAAGCTTGGGTTTTTAATTATGGTGTTGCTGTTTGCTGGAATATGTCAAATGATGAGCGCCAAGAATTATTTAGCATGCTGGAACCAATTATTCATAACCCAGTAGCCCGCCCCCTAAGTGAGCAATACACATACATTATTGATGACAAAGCCAGCATTAAAGTACACCATGATCATATTATTCTCGATAACGATGATCCATTAAGCCGCCTTGCCATGAGCCATGCGTTTGCACAGTCTGAGAAACTTGGCTTTTTTGAAGAAAAAGCAAGGACAGTTATTGAGCATCACCGGTTCTTATCGAAGGAACTTGCAAACAAAGGCCATATTTCTCTTTCAAGAAAAGAGCTCTCAAAACTAAGAGGCACACTTTTTGATACAAGCTGTGATATCTCATTACACTTTAACTTACTTGATATTCCAGAATTCTTTTGGGAGTACCCAGAAGTTGAGCATTACTATAAACAACTTGCTGGCTACCTTGACCTTGTGTCGAGAGTCAATATCTTAAATAAAAAAATAGAAACCATACATGCGCTGTTGGAAATGCTGGCATCTGAACAAAACCACAAGCATTCTGCATTCCTTGAATGGATTATTATTGTCCTGATTGCAGTTGATATTCTAGTGTACTTTTTAGGCGATTAATCCAAACTATCCAAAAGGCTCATTTATGAGCCTTTTTCCCGTTAAGCTGATATATATTCACTTCAACAAATTACAAACCTGATAATAGACACACATTAATTGTGTGAAATATGTCGCAGTAATCATCAAAAATAGCCAGCCATAATACACATTCCAGCTAAACCAACCAGCCTACTTTGCCTAAATACGCCACCCTTCAAAAAAAAACACTTGTAAATCTGCCACTTAAAAAAAAAGTATTACCTATATAAGAAGAAATCATTAAAAGAATACATTAAAGCATTTTGCTACCATAAATAGACAGCGAGTTATTTTTTAGAGGGCCGGCAATACATGCATAGAACCATCTCATTAAAAGAAAAAGGGATGACATTAGTCGAACTAATGGTAACTATGTTTTTAGCTATATTAATGATTGCAGTAGGTTTACCCGCTTTTCTTGAGTTACGCCAAAGCCAAACACAGTCTTCTTCACTACAGAAAACATACGGCATTATTCAATTCGCACGCAGTTTAGCAATGACTGAAGCAACCAGAGTAACCTTTTGCCCTTCAACAAATATGAGCACATGTTCAAATACGACGAATTATGCTGATGGCGCAATTGTAACCTCAAGAGAGTCCGACGGCAGCGAAACCCTTGTACGGGTTATTGATGAAATATCAATTGAAAATTTTATTATTGATCTTGTTGGCTTTCCGAGCCTTACAGCAATTGAGTTCAATGACACAGGTGAAATAAATAATTTAGCAACAACTGCAAGTATTCGATTCTGCGACCCAAGAGGCAGCGAGGCTGGTGCTGCACTTATAGTAAACCCACTAGGCATGGTTCGATTAGCCACCGACGACGATGATAACAGGCTCGTGAATTTACACGACCAAACTGACATTGTTTGCGCAAATTGATCAGAGGTAAGGCATATGATTTCAATTAAAACAAATGCAATAAAACTTCAAAAAGGCGAAACAATAATTGAGGTTATTGTTGCAACTTTAGTTTTTGCTGTAGGTATTCTTGGCAATTTAGGCCTACAAAGCGCATCAGTGCAAAGCAATAAGGCCTCTCTGCATCAAACTAAAGCAATATTGGCGGCAAACGATATTGCAGAACGCATGAGAGCGAACAGAGAGGCCGCACTGGCTGGTGACTACGATAGTTACTCTTCATCAAATCCACCAGGCAACCCTGGTTGCGACCAAGCACCTTGCTCCACTACAAATATTGCGCAATACCATTTATTTGATTGGAGCCAAAACTTTGCAAATGTCTATGAAGACGAGCGTTTTACTCACCTACTTCCAGACGGCGCTGCAACGATTAACTTTGACGCTGCTAATAATGAGTATTCGATCCAGGTGTCTTGGACTGAGCAAGCTTATGAAGAAACAAGCACAGGGGCTCAAAAAACAAATCGCACCCAAACGCACGAACTGGTTTTAACGATTTAAGAAGTGGCAGTCAACATGATGAATCAAACCTCATCTTATCAACAAGGCTTTACACTGGTCGAGCTTATGATCGCCAGTGCCCTTGGTATTTTCTTAATGGGGGCCATTATACAAGTGTTTAATCAGTCCCGTGCGACGGTTACATTAAATCAAAGCGTTAATGAAATCCAAGATAGAGGCAGAACCCTTTTAAATCATTTGGCATTTAATATTAAACAACGAGGCTACCAAGGCTGCTTACCCCCGATGTCTCTTAATGTTGATAATGTCGATGCCATTGACTGGGCTAATGAAGCATCTGTTACACCTCTCGCAGCTGTTCTTGCAGATATGCCATATGCAATGACGTCTTTGCTTGCTTATGAAGTGAATAATGCTGGTACATTTGCGCCAGTACCAGCGACAACTGACATGCAAAACTTACAGAATGGTGATCTAGATCGTACCCCTCGCCCTAACAGTGACATTATTCATGTGGAGTACGGCGATAGACGCAGCGTCACTTTATTCTCAGAAATGAACACCGAACTTAGCAGTATCGAAATTGAAGGCAACCCTCTTGGTTTTAGTGTCGGTGACTTAATTATGATCGGTGATTGCACTGGTGCCGATATTGTTGAAATCACGAGCATGGCAACGAGTGGCGGTGGCATTACGACAATTGAACATGCTGCCGGCCTCAACCGTAATGCACGCCTATCAAAACCATATGACACCACGGCAAGAGTCCGCAAATTTAATTACTTTACATATTTTGTGGCTGACTCTGAGCGAGAAACAGTTACAGGAGACACTATCTACAGCCTTTATCGCGCAGATCATCAAGAAAACCTGGTAGAGCTGTCAGATGGTATCGAGTTTCTGCAAATGAGCTACAAACAAGAAAGCGCTCAAGGCGTACAAGATATGACAGCTGATGACATTAATTTTGACCCAATGAAGGTCACTGGATTAGAACTTGGCCTCTTAATTACAGGCCATAAAAATGTTCTTATGAATAATGATTCAAAATTATATCGCCTCCCTGGTGCAATTATAGGGCCAAACCAAAGAGCTGATTATGGCCGCAATAAATTATTAAAAACACCATTTAGAACCCATGTAGATATTAAAAATAGGGCTTAAAAAATACAAAGCCAAAGACACTTATTTGACTGGAGTCTTTTATGCAGATATATCGACAGTCATCTATTCAGATGAACTACAAGCAGCAGCAAGGCGTGACATTAGTGATCGGTCTTGCTTTACTGCTTGTATTGGCATTAATCAGTCACTCCTCTGCTGAAATTGGTTTAAACAACGAAAAGGTTGCTCATAACACGAAACTTATTTTAGAGGCAGAGCAAGCAGCGCTCTCTGCAAATCAACAAGCTTTTGAGACAACCAATTACATCAATGAAGCTCTTCGTTATATCGACGAACCGCAATTCGATGCTTGGCCTGAATATGATTTGGATACACGACAGACTCATCAAATAGCAACAGCAAAACTGAGCGTGTCGCGAGTTGCATTAAAAGGCTATTCTTTAAATTCAGGGCAGTCTGTTAAACAAGTCTTACTTGAAGTGGACTCAACCGCAGAAATCAACAATCGAGTTGATAGGCGTGTTGCGCAAGGTTGGATTCGAGTTGGTGCTAACTAGCTCACTCTTAATAACAAGACTCAACGCCCCCACTATTCATTTTAAAAATACCGAGGCAGTATCATGAAACGTATTATTAAAGCCATTCTGAGCATGTCTATGGCTGGCCTAAGTTTTGCGCCCAGCACGGTTCTTCATGCCGACGATACTGAAGTATTCGTTGGTGGTGGCACAGGTACTTCAGGTGTTAAACCAAACATTCTCTTTATACTTGATAACTCAGGCTCCATGTCAGGTTCATCTTACGATGAATACGGCCGCCCCTCCAGACTCAGCCGCATGGAAAACATGAAAGTGGCATTCGAAGAGGTTATGCAAAATGCCGAAGGTTTAAATGTTGGGCTTATGAGTTTCAATGGTAACGGTGGTTACATGCTCTACCCTGTGGCCAATATTGATGATGCACTTACAACACCTGGCACAAGTGGTTCAGATAATTTTGCCTTCGAATCAAATATAGGCATGACATCAGGCGCAGATGATGCTGTCGAATTAAAGTCCAGCGGCAATGTGTATGTCGATGATGAAACACTGACCATTGCTCATACTGTTAATCGCGAAGCAGGCAAGTCTATAACTCAATTTATACAAGCAGATTCAGATAATGCCGAACAGTATTTAAATTCAAATGACAGAGTCTATATCGATAATCAAGCACGTTTCGATATGAATTCCACGCAAATGAACGGCCTTCGTTTTACCAACCTCAATATCCCAAAAGGCGCCACAATAGCTCGTGCCTATTTTGAGTTCACGTCCTATTTTAATGCTGATAATCATATCTACCAACGTATCTGGGGTGAAAATGGCGACAACCCAGATACATTTACAACAGATCGAGGCAATATTAGCGATCGCTTAGCAAACAAAACGACAGCTTATACAGATTGGGAAATTTATGGCACAACTCCATGGTATTCAGGCCAAAAATATAACTCACCGGATATTTCCAATGTAATTCAAGAAATCATAGATCAATCAACTTGGGACCCTGATGATGCTCTCGTTTTTATTTTTGAGCATATTACAGGTACAGGCCACAGAGCAGGCACACTGAGCCGTAGCAATAACGGCTCTACCACTGGTGCAGATGGCACAGGTACAAAACTCATCATTGAATACAATACAGATGCAGAACCAGAAGTCGCGCAAACCGTCGGCCTTCGCTTTGATAATATTGATATCCCAAGCGGCGCGACCGTGACCAATGCTCGAATTGATTTTGTGTCAGCAGCTGATAACGCTACTGCTGATGATCTACAAATACAAGTCAAGATTGAAAACGCAGCTGATGCGCAACCTTTTACAGATGCTCGTTACAGTCTCTCCAGCCGCACTAAATTCGGCGATGTTGTTACCTGGCATCCAGATGATGATTGGGATTACAACCAAACTGTGCAAGGCCCAGATGTCACCTCTCTCGTACAACGAGTGGTGAGCAGTACAAGTGGCTGGTGCGGTGGTAATGCCATGGCCTTCTATCTTGAGCCTTCCACGGCTACAGATACTCTCAGTCGATTAGCTCATGCATATGAAGCTGGCATTGGTAAAAAAGCCACACTCACGGTGAGCTACACAGGTGGTGAAAATGGTTGTATCGAGCGAAATTGGTCGAGCCGCATAAATTCATCAGAAAATGATGCCTACCAAGATGGCGCATCATGGCGTAGTGGCTACACCTATAACGATACAAATACAATTACCTATGATAGTGATCACTATATTGGTTTACGCTTTGAAAATGTACCTATTACCCAAGGCATGGAAGTTATAGAGGCCTATATTGAATATACAGCGTCATCATCTGACTCTGGCAGCACGACCATGACAATCGTTGGTGATAAGGACTCAAGTGCATCAGCTTTCCCACAAAGCCGCTATAACGTCACCAATCGAACATTTACAGACCAATACGTAAACTGGTCTTTAGATTCTTGGGATGTTGATCAAACCTATCAATCACCTGACTTAAGCGCGATCATCAACGAAATTACCAGCCAGTCTGATTGGGCCGCAGGCAATGCCCTCGCCTTTATTTCTGCAACGAATAATAGTCGTGATCGCCAATTCTGGTCT
This sequence comes from Gammaproteobacteria bacterium UBA6940, assembly GCA_002450655.1. Classification (GTDB taxonomy): domain Bacteria; phylum Pseudomonadota; class Gammaproteobacteria; order Pseudomonadales; family UBA6940; genus UBA6940. Next base: position 147,416 of record DJZY01000021.1, read on the forward strand.
TTTGATGGCAGCTCAGGTAAAGCCGCGAAGCTTGTTATTAAAGCCTCAGATGGTGGCATTGAAAGTGAAACAAACACTGTGCGCTATTATGAGATTGGTCTTGTGAACGACCTTGACCCTCGTGGTATGACACCAATCACCGGTTCTCTTTACGAAGCAGCCATGTATTACACTGGTGGCGCAGTCACCTATGGTAAAGACCGTGATAACAGCCGCTATGGTCGAGTGAGCCATGAGTTGAGCTATACAGGTGGTACTCTTATCCGTGATGCAGCCTGTACAGATGATAATCTTGATAGCCAGCGCTGTTCTTCAGAATACATTTCTGGCTCACCAATGTACACATCACCAATAACAAGTGCATGCCAAACATCTCATGTTGTTGTGCTGACAGATGGTGCCGCTAACCAAAACCAAGCTTCAAGCAATATTAAATCTCTTACAGGTATAACAAACTGCGATAGTGATGCCAGCATAGGCGGTGAGAAATGTGCTCGTAGCTTGGTACGTTGGATGGCCAATTCTGATTTAAGAACAGACTTATCAGGTAACGACAATACCGTTAAGACTCACACCATTGCTTTTAACCTCTCCTCGCCTGTGGCAGTTAACTTCCTACAAGACCTTGCCCGAGAAGGCGATGGTGGTTTCTATAACGTGAATACAGCTCAAGACTTAACAACCGCTTTTGACACCATTATTCAAAGCGTGCGCTCCACTGCCGCTACATTTGTAGCGCCAGGTGCAACTGTAAACCAGTTTAATCGCCTAAGCCATCGAAACGAAGTTTACTTTTCTGTGTTTAAACCAGATTCAGCACCACGCTGGGCTGGTAATCTTAAACGCTACAAGTTATTAGGCAACCCAGCTGTTATTTCTGATGCAAATGATAAAGCCGCTGTGGATTCAAACACAGGTTACTTTAAAGAAACAGCCCAAAGTGTTTGGTCTGATGCTATTGATGGTGCCTATGTTGCTCAAGGTGGTGCAGCGAGCCAAAGACCAACCAGCCCAGATGATTTGAACATCTACACATGGCTGCAAAGCTCAGGCTTAGCTTCAAAAGATCTTACCTCCGCAATCAACAAAGTCCATGAAACGAACGGCGCCATTACCAAAGAAACCCTTGGTGTCAGTGATGTGGCTGAGCGCAATGAAGTGCTTCGTTGGACTCGTGGCGTGGATGTTCTTGATTGGGATTCTGATGCGGACACCAGTGAAGTTCGCACACAATATGAAGACCCTCTTCACTCTGTACCTCATATCGTGACTTACGGTGGCACCAACGAAAACCCAGACACCACAATTTTCTTCGGTACAAATGGTGGCTATCTCCACGCTGTCAATGGTGCAACTGGTGAAGAAGTCTTTAGCTTTGTGCCTGAGACTCAGCTGCCAAAAATGTTGAGCCGATATAATAATACTGAGCGTTTTACTCACCCATACGGCGTTGATGGCTCGCCAGCAAGTTGGGTTCATGACGTTGATGGTGATAATCAAATCGAACCAAATGCAGGCGACTTTGTGTACGTCTACTTTGGCATGAGACGTGGTGGTAACGAATATTATGCCCTTGACGTGTCTGATCGTGATCAACCAAAGGTCTTATGGCGCATCCAAGGTGGCACTGGCGACTTTGCTGAGTTAGGTCAAACATGGTCTACACCATTAATGACAAGCATTAAGCAAGGCACTGAAACCAAACGTGTTTTAGTGTTTGGTGGTGGCTATGACACAGCTTATGATGACGCATCATTTACTGGCTCTACATCAACAGGTAATGCCATATTTGTTGTTGATGCTAAAACTGGTGAGCGCCTCTGGTACGCATCAAGCACTGCAACAACAGGCTATGGTCAACGCATGAGTGATATGCAACACCCTATTCCAAGTGATATTGCGATTATCGACCTCAATGGTGATGGCATGGCAGATCAGCTCTATGCTGCTGATGTGAATGGCCAGATCTTTAGATTCGACATCCATGAGAATAAAACTGGTGGAGACTGGATTCAAGGTGGTGTTATTGCAGACCTTGGTGGAGATACAGCGCCTAATAACCGTCGATTCTTTAACTCACCTGATGTATCGCTGACAAGTATTGCCAAGCAACAAAAACTTGCGATTGCGATTGGTAGTGGCTCAAGAGCAAACCCACTCTCTCGTATTACACAAGATCGCTTCTATGTAATATTGCAAGATGGTATCTACACAGCACCAGAGAACTATGAGGTCATTACACATACCGACTTAATTGATCAAACATCTTCAATTTCTACCCTTGGTATTGAAGATGCAGGCTGGTATTTTGACTTACCAAACTCTGGCGAAAAAGTCATGAGCCCTAGTGTGACAGTTGCAGGCAAAATATTGTTCACAACGTATTCACCAGACTCGTCTGCATCCTCTTGTAACCCAGTGGTGGGCACTGGACGAGCTTACGTGGTGCATTTAACAAGCTCTTCTGCTGTTGCAGATCTTGACGAGGACGGCTCTCTAGAGGATACTCAAGATCGTTCTAAAACACTGGCTTCCGGAAACATACCTCCGTCTCCGAAGGTGCTATTCCCAGAAGATGGCGCTCCTGTGGTACTTGTTGGCCCTGAGCAACCACTGGAAAATGTAGACCTTGGCCTGGTTGACGAGTGGACACAGATCTACCGTCGTCCGGAAGACCCAGATTAAAGCCTCCTGACAGCGAGAACGACTGTCATTCAGATAAGATGCAGGGGGCACTAACGACGTGGTTCCCCCGCACTGAACCTGATACACGGTGGAACTCACACACAAGGAGTTTGAAATGAACCAACCTGAACCTTCATCACAACACGCAAAACCAAAGATCTTAAGAGCGTTCACTCTTATTGAACTTCTGATTGTTATCGGTATTATCGGTATCCTTAGTTCGGTCGGCTACTCGATGTACGTTGATAAAGTTAAATCGAGCTACCGTAGCGAAGCACAATCGGCGTTGTTGCAATTACAGCAAGCGATGGAGCGTTTCTACACAGAAAACAATACCTATGAAGGTACAAACACTGGTGGTACACCAAACTCTGACGTCTTCCCTGCTCAAGCACCATTAAACTCCAATGAGCCAAAGTATGACCTGAGCATCAATGCTGATACAAGTTCATACACACTGTCTGCAACACCAATTGCTGACACATTAATGGACAACGACGGTGTTTATACGCTTTCAAACACAGGCGCTAAAACATATAAAGGCGAAAATGGTTGGGATTAATTTTAAATATTGATCTCTGCTTTTAAAAGCCTTATAAAAAGACCTTCTCTTGAAGGTCTTTTTTTTCATTAAAAAATCCTGTCTACTTTTTAAGGATTGCATTATGCAAACGTCAAGCTATGAAACTCAAATAAATCATGATGAAAAATTAAAGCACCTTAAAAAGCTGACAGCAGAATTACAGCGAGTAGCAGAAGGTTCCCATCAAGAACAACAAACGTCTTTTAAATTAAAACAAATAGTGGAAGAACTCATACCAGCTGAACTTTTTAACCAACTCCAATGGATTACAGATTTAGGCCAAGAACATGGCTTTGCCATTCGCTTTGATGGGCCTCAGTATAAAAAAAGCACTCCATCAGACAATAAAGTCGTGATTTTTCGAGCAGAAATGGATGGTATCCCTACTATAGATAAACAAGCCTGCGTAAAACATTTATGTGGTCATGATCTGCATATGATGTGGGCTAGTGAAGCATTTGCCCGTACCGTGCAGGTACTTTCTCAACTACCACTTTCAGCAAGCCTTATTTTACTGGTGCAAGGCTCCGAAGAAGATGGCACTGGCATGGGCATAGCCGTAAGCGATCCTCGCTTTTTAGATTGGATGAAGGATTTTAAGCACAGAGCTGTACTTGCAGGTCACAATAGTCCTTTTTATCCAGATGGAAAAACTGTCTTACCAGCGAATACCATTGCCTTTAAAGCTGGGCCAATCTCAACTCGCGTTTCCTCTTTTCAAATGTCATGCACTGAACGTGAAAAGCAATTAATGATCCTTGGATCTAAATGCTCTATTACATTTACGGGTGAACAATCTCACGCAGCAAACCCATGGAATGCAGTCAACCCAACACGTATTATTAGCACTGCACTTTTAGAAGTAAACAAGGCTTGCCCTGAGTTTTCTATTCTTGATTTTGAAATCGGGCAAAAGCCTATTGGCGGCGGTACAGTTTTTGGCACAACCCCAGGTGTAGGCCGGCTTGATTTGGCTTTTACTGGGCAAGATAAAATGCAAGAGTCTCTTGAACAGCTTTCACATTTTATTGGTGAAAAAGTTGAAAATTACAATACTAAAAACACACTCGGAACATCTCTTCGCTTTCACATCGAAAGCGAAAATGAGCAGAAAAAATATACACGCTGTTCGTCACAAATCCAAAATATTGTTGCCTCCATTTCAGCAGTTTTAGAAAAAGCACAACCTCATGGCACCATTCCAAAACTCGATGAGAAGTTTTGTTCTGGCGTTATTAATTATGCGTCAGGCCAAGAGAATTTCTGTGGTTTAACTTATAGAGCATTTGAACCTCGAATTTTTGAAGAAAATATTAATTCACTTCTTCTCATTGCTAAAGAGTCTGGCGCAGATACTATTCAAGAAATTGAGCCTTTTCATGCGAACATTAATACACCCACTATCACGCAACACTTTAAAAATGCCACTGAGACTCAACTTATCGAACTTGAAAGTGGGTTTTTATGGGGTGAAGATAATGGTTTTATTGGTGAAGTATTAAATTCAAATCAAGAATTGCGAGATACAACAGACATGGCTCTCAACGCAGAAACACTTATGGTTATCCCTGGCTCTGCTATTGGCGATTGCCCAAACCAACCTGGGCTGCATCACTCGGGGTACCAAGACCCTCAGTACAATATGGCACGGGTTGAAGTAGTACCGAATATTGCAAATGCCTTTTCAAAAACTGCTTTAGCATTTTTAAATGCGCCTTTTCCCCCACCTGAAACCATCCAATAAAAGCAAAACTTAAGCCGAATGGTTAGACTTATAATTGAGTCTAACCACTTACATTTATATAACTTTTCATTTTAATTGTCCCACACGCCTCCATTGGTTACATTCCTCGCCCCTATCTTGCTCAATAAATAACAAATGCTCTCATTGAATAATACATACGCCAGCATTAAGATTGTTACCATTTAAAAAATGGTCATTTCTAAAGCAGACACACAAGCTTAAAAGCCTAATTAAAACAAGATAATATAATTAAAAGAGAGAGCCCCTAAGAATGGAAACATATTCTAACTATAACCCGAATACTCAGACCGACCTTACTCAACCCACTTCGGAAGGCTCTCCAGCATCAGCCACAAACCCTCCAGATTCATACCCTGATTCAAGCAGTAAAATTAGCATTACCAATGATAAAGATTACGATATTGTCCTTCACCCATTGGCAAATGCAGACCAAAGCCCAATTAATAGCGGCCCAATAACGATTCCTGCAGGCCAAACTACAGAGATAGATATAGCCGCCCTAACTGGAAGTGAGTCATGGGCTGGTAACTTTGAGATTAGAGCAGCTGAGACAAATGAGCCTACAGGCGCCATGCTTGAAGTTGCGACAAATCAGGACATTGGCGCTGGTGAACCAAGTACGTACTTCAACATCAGCTATATCAATGGTGTCCCACACAATTCAAACGAAGAAGATTTTATTAACACTAAAGCCTATTACCCTGATGGTCAAACACAGGGCAATGATGCCGACATGAATCAGTATTTAAATTATGGCAAGCTCTCTGAAAATGGCACATTGATGAAGCCTTCTCAGAATGGTGAACTCCTGAGTGATGTAAATGGCGGTGGAAATAATGCTATAGCCCAAGAATTACTTAATTATCGTGAACAAACTGGCTCAAGCTTTTACCTTTACACTGGCACGAGTTCTGCAAACTATGCCGATGACGAACTCTCTCAAAGTTTCTCTGGCACCGATAGCGGTATGAGCGTTGTTTTTTATTAGGAAAGAAAGTCCCACTCAGAAATCTTTATATTTAATGTAAGATTAAGAGTGGGATTTTTTTATATTAACGCATTGTCGTTCAATACTGCCACACCCAGAGTCTAGATTTTTTCTGCAACACCTTTTGTAGTGTGGCATTCAAGCTCTTTCCAGAAATTTTACTCCAGTGCTTCGCGAGGCTCAAAGCCCAAGTACTCGGTCTCTTCGCTAATGCGTTTTAAAGAGCCATCGCTTGGTATGTAAACGTACCTACTAGTGACTTCCATTAATTTTGCATCATTGGAAAAACCTTGGCTGATCTGTTTTCTACCAAAACGCGAAAATACCAAAGATTTACCAAACCGAGATAGGTAACTATCTAAGGTATCTTTCCTAATAAACAAAGAAGAATTTCTATCAATGTTATGGCTAAACGCAGCCAAGTCTTGGTTTTCATCGAGCCATCCACTGTCTTGATCCCAGATCAGGTTCATCTTCTCAATTAAATCAGGACAAGGCATATTAATAGAGCTTTGTTCAACATTGCTTGAGTAATCGTACTGCCACTCCCCACCTCTCAATAGTTGAATACTAGAGAATACTCGCTGGTCATCTGAAATAGTCGTATCTTGTTCAGTAATACATTGCTTGAAAGCTGGGCTTCTAGGGTACTCCGCCAAGTAGACACGGTAGCAGTGGTCATTACTATGATTGTGGAGTTCGAATGCTTCAGTGTTGCAAGGGTCAACAAAATAGCCGTTATAACTAGAAATACCAAGGAAGCTTTCAGCGTCAAATGAGACATCGTCCTCATCTCGTTTAGCGTGAACCTCTGAATAAAAAAACAAGTTAATCCAAGTTGTACTGCTCTCATCATTCCAGACAAGTGCGTTGCTTGCAACGAAATAATCATCAGTCTGCAACCAATAGTCCACATTACTACTTTCTGGAAGCTCAAGCTCTTGTATTATTAGGTTTCTAAGAGGGTACTTTTGCTTTGATGATAAATCTCTTATGTCTGATATATCAACTTTTCTAACTTCTAACGACCAGAATCTATTAGAGGTCAATTGTTGCTCCCAACGAGATTGGACCGGTGCTACATTGGTAGCTAACAGACCTATCAATCGGTGAAAAGCAACCCAATAACATTTCTTGCCAATGGTTTCTGCATAGCCGGGCTTTGCTCTTCCTCTTCCATACTTATGAAGAGTTGCCAAGTCATGCTTGAGGGCTTCATTACCATATCCGGGATAGCCAATATATTCAGCTTCTCTCATAATCCAGCAGGCAATATTCTCAAGTGTTATGTTCTGTGATTGTAAGTCAAAGGCTTTAAGTCTTGGTTCTACTACATAGCGCAAAAAGTCAGGACCTAATTGATCACCCCATAGGCGCATGTTTAAGGGCAAGTTTTCTAGTTTAAGCAAGGTCTGCACATCACTTAGAATAGGCCATGTTAATGGTAGAGAAGGAGTTACATATTGATTTGATATTCTGTCTTCTTCAATCCCTAGTTTAACAAGCTCCTGTCTCAATAGCTGGGAATGCTCGCGAATTAAAATGTTATTTGAACTTCTATTTGCTCTAATATATCTATTTAATGGATCTACGAAGTTCTCAACTGACTCAGGTGAAAGCAAGCAGGACGTATACATAGCCAGAATCAAGCTTTCAAGTATGTAGTCGTCGTTACACCCAGTAAACGTGTTTACTGCATGCAAGCACATCACAGGGTATTGTTTAAAAAGCAAGCCAAGGCATCTTGTTGCTTGATCTCTGACTCGTCGATCCGTAGCTGAACAACACCAAAGTAAAGCCGTGGATGCTAATTTGTAACTTTCTTCGGGCCAACTGGTTGCTTCTATTTTTTCCAAAGCTTCAATTAGAAACCAAATTGCACCTTTTTTATTGTATGAATCTGTTAAGGCGACAGAAAGGTAGGTATCTCTTGATGGAAAGTCTTGCCTCCATTGAAAATCTTTGAACCAACTTTCTGCGTTAAGATAATGACTTGGAACTATAGATAGTTGGAATAGGCTTTCAAAAACAGTCTGCCACAATCCGCCCGTTCTTAAAGCCCCAAACATATGTTCTTTAATGGCAGGGGTAACACTTTGCTTTGAACGCCAAGTTAGTGACTTTACAAAAAGCCTATGTGCTAAATCGTTATCTAAGCCTAGGCGGTTATCAGTGATTTCGATACCGATATTTTCAGGGAGAATGCTTGCAAGAGCCTCTAAAATGCCACACTCCATATCTGTTAAAATCGCCAGCTTTTCTGCAAAGATTGATAGATCACTATTGCCAGTTTCTTGATAGGATTGAACTATTGAAGATGCGCGCAGCATATCTCCAAACCTCTGATAACCAAACCTAATAAGAAAATCTTCATCGTTAGTTGCTGATAAAATTAGTAGTTGCTCTTTAACTAGCTCATCAATAAACTTTTCTGGAAGTAGCTCATTACCTAGAATAGGTTTAATTGTATTTACGGCAGTTTCCCAATTTATAGTTTGGGTTTCGGAATGAGCTAGAAAATCAGACAACTTGCTCATTACCGCTCTAACCATATTTTTAGGACTAACATAGTCTAATCGCTCTCTCAATAAATCATCAATTTGCTTGAGGTATTTAGAAAAAATGGTTGAGAAGCCACTAGTCGATACGTCAAGAGAGCAAGTGTCCTCCGACTTGTGAGTTTTGAAAACTAAATGTAGAAGTAAGGGGTTTCGTAGCTCATCTGTAAAAATAGGTGTTATCTCACTTTCAACATTGTAGCGTTGAGAGAATGAGGAGAGGACATCGTGAAAATTCCTAGTGAATCCGATATGACTATATGCATAACCAGGGAATCGTTCATCCACAACTAATTTGTTATATATTTCGCGACTAGACACAACAATCTTGATACGAGGATATTCATTTAGTTGTTGGATTATTTTTGGCAGTTTGTTTTTCCACTTTCTTGCCTTTGCTCCTTCGTTTAACGCATCGATGGCAATAACAAAACAATAGTTATTGGCTTGAGCACTTGCTTGAAGACAAGATAGTAATTTATCTCGACCAACAACGGCTCCAAAGCCCAGTTTGCTTCTTACCACATCCCAAGGTTCCGCGTTATCAAAATCTTCCCCGAATAGCACCAGAGTATGAGCGCCTTTGTCGAGCCTTCTCTTCGCAAAACTTACGATAGAATGTGTCTTACCTGCACCCGCCGGACCGGTTAGTAGGAAAGATCTAGCGTGGCAGGACTGAATCAGAGGGCTGTTGAGACAATTTTTAATATCTATTATTGAAGCAAGTAATTCCCTTGAGGCATCTAGGTTCTCAGCAGGGAATACACACATATATTCAGCGTGGAATTGTCTAAATGAAGGCGTATCACTACCTTCACCGTGTTCCGCAAAAAACTTTTGCTCTTGCTGTTTTACAGCATTTTCACAGAGCGGCTTAAGTGATCTTATGATATCTAAAGTTGAACAAATAACTGTTTGGTCAATAATGTTGTACTTATTAGAAGTTTTATCTAAAAGTACTTTTAGTAGCTGTATCGCTTGCACTCTCTCGCTTTCAGGTGTCTGAGAAAATACCTTTTCTGAATATTGAGCTTTTGTCCTGAAACTTAGTTTTAATGGTTTCCAAATATTAACTAGCCACGGCTTAAAATCATAAATCTCCCCAAATGAATCTAAAGCATCATGGGCTTCAGTAATTATATCTAAATCACTGCAAAATCTTGGACCAGCGAAGGCTGCTGCTGAGTCAATACAGTTTTGTATCTTTTGAGATGTTAATGTGTTTTCGTTAAACCAGTAGGCTACAAAACCACCACTTTTGTCTATTTCTAATATCTGCTGTCTAGATACTTCAGCCGTAACCAGTTTTATATGAAGATTCGGTTTTTGAGTTTTGATGCCATCGCACCATTCTTCAAACTTTTCAACTTCACTTTTTCCTCTTTTTCCTTCTGCGGCTTTACCTGTTAGATCAAATGGTATGTAAATCCAGTATTCAGATAGTGTTGGATGGTTTTTTAATGCAGTGGTTAATGATTTCTTGATCTGGCCAAATTCACCATTTCCAAGCTTAAAAAAGTATTTTGCTTGAATTCCTAGAATATCGCCTGTAGGGGTTTTGTAATACGCTTCTACTCCCCCGTCACCACCATCGCCTCGCAAGCTAAAGAACGACGAACCTTGTGGTGATTTACAATTCGCTTGAAAAAGTTGAATCGCGAGCGATTCAAAGCTGTCATTTTTACTCTTAGGTGTAGATCGAATTTGATTGAAGTCTATCGTCGCCAAAATAATCCCTCATTAAGCAGCTATAGGTCGGATGGTCAATATTACCTCATATCTTTAAGCCGAGACATGAACGGGCTGGTAAGTCAAGATGAAGGTAGAGCTTTCCTCCGCGCCTAATTCAACAATTTGTTTCAACTAGTGTAAGTCATCGACCGTGCAGCTATCAATTTGGAAACCTGTATCAGAACTGATACGCTTTAGTAGCTCCATAAGACGAAGCTAAATCAAATGCTTCGAGGCTATCTCTTCGGCGGCGTAAGCGACCTCATGAGGCTGCTCTGCAACGATACAAATGTGACTACCAATTAATTCTCTGTTGGATGGAAGTAGTGTCAGGATTGTATGTATTTCGACCATAACTGCGTATTACAGCATTTACTTTTATCGCTTTGCCAGTGACTTCCCTGATTTTTTCAACTGCCTCGTCAGAGGCAATAACAAGCCATCCATTCGAACAAATATCATCCATTTTGGGTGGTTGTCGAGAAATAGAACCATCTTTCCAGTAGATGCTTTCAACCATTACATCCCCTTTCTGATTGATCCAGCGGAACACTCCTGCATCAGAAACAGACCACCCCAGCAACAGACCAATAGATGGATTTAGTGCCAACCACTCAACGCCTCCATGATCGATATATGCACCTGTACCATAAATAACCAAAGATGGTTCATTAGTAAAATTTATTTTGGGGTAATCGCTTGCAGACCAATGCTTCATACTTGGGAAAAAAGCATAAGGTGAGGTAACTTCTACATCGTCATTCCATTCAGGATGACAGACTGTTGACATACGAACTTCCGTCGGCAAATCCCAATCTAACCAGCTCCAAGTTGTAAGCTCACCAATAATTTGTTTTTCAGTGTCTATACGATCAACGAATTGTGTAATACCTTGTTCGATATTTCCCAACCATTCATCGTGATTATGAGATATATTTCGATCTTCTGCTTTCGGTACAACAATACACGCAGGTCTAATAGCGGGCTCAAGCACCAATAACAATTCATCGCTACGTTTGAATATAGCTCGCAGAAGATCAACTTCTTGAGGAAGTATTCGTCCTGCATCCAATAGCTCGCACACCACATATGAGAGTGCTAGCTTTGCCACTTTTGGTTTTAGCCGATGGTAGGTCAGCTTGAGTCCAATCCCTCCCAACCAGTTTCTATAAATTTGCTCAGCCTGCTTATTCCATTCATTCTCTGGAATCAAAGTTTTCATAAATTCATAAACTCTGTAGGCTAAATTCTCAAACGATACGTTTGACATATCAGCCACAAGCTTTGCTTCAGTCATCAACGGCCTAAGCAACTCAATCGGGTCATCAACATCAGGAAGTGTTTCTCCAGGACGGATAGCTGAAAAAGGAATAGCTTCCTTTCTATTTCTTATTTCTGGTAACTCCAAGTCGTATATCAAAGGTAACTTTGAGCGTTCATGTGAAGGCAGCCTACCTTCAATTTCTAACCTACTAGACAAACCCAAGGCCATCATCCTGACAGTAAAGTCTTCCGACGCACAGAGTGAATATATTTCCTCCTTAAATTGAAGAACGAATCCTTTGTAATTATTTGCCAAGCTACGTAACAAAGACACTACTTGTACCTGCGCCAACCCAACAGTGTCTATTCTACGAACTACTTGCCCAAGAATCTCTGGCCAATTTGCTTCAATTTCAACCAAATCAACAATTGCCTGGTGAGCCATCACCCCTAATTCAGGAATAGCGACATCAAGCATATCGAATGCAAACTCAATGAGTAAATCAGCCCCCCTCTTCTCGCCAATTTCGTCGAAAAGTGCCGGTGGATTCTCAGCACCTTGTTCAAAAGCGTCTAGCTGGTATGCATGTTCTTTGATTTCCTTCCAAATGGGCAGGACATCTTTATCCTCAAAGAGGATGTCTACAATTTCTGGTAAGTTCCGAATTAAATTGCTTGGATACCTATATTCACCAATATAGTCATCAACTAAACAAGCGAGCGCTTTAGGGCGCCACTGTTTAGTATCAATTTCTACAAGGGCCCTAAGTATCGACTGCCTAGAACCACCATCCCAATACAGATCCCAGCCTTTAGGATCTGAGTTATCGAATAAACCTTCTAATATACTGTTTGCTTTATCCACTTCACCATATGAAGACAATGCGATAGCAATACAAGAAACAACATTATTATCAGGCTTAACTGGCTTTAAGAGCTTATAGAGTTCCTCTAATTGAGGGACATTCATACTTTTTAAAAAAGGTTGAATTAGGTTCATCCAGCGGAAATATTCAACGGATTTCACAGTTCGAAGAAACTGGAAAAGGCTTTCAGAAGAATTTACTTTCAGTTGAATCTCTTCTTCTGTAAGTTTTTCCCCTGAATTTAGGATCAGAGAAGGTTCATGAGTAACATGCTTTTGTTGGAGGGTAGAAATCGCCATTGAGGCATAAAAACTATTGTCAAACCCCGCGTCCCTGACGCCAAGCGCTACCCCTTCTAACCACGAGTAACGATTTGAAGGCAATAAGTGTGTATTGATAGATGCAACAAGCTTTTCTATCTCATCCATCACACCATCATTTGAGGATTGACAGGTCAGAGACACTAATTTTTTAGGCAGATCAGAAAGATTGTACTCTTCGAAAGGGATCAGCAGCTTTATCGTCATCACTAATATTTCTTTCAATGGCGGACTAGAGCCATCCAGCATTCCAGACAATAACCCTGTTAGGCCCGGAGCATAATCAAGCCCTTTATGATCGAATAACCACCTCAAGAGCTTTAAACCATATCCAGGATTCCAGCGTGAGGTCATAGTGATGAGATCAAGCCCCGCTTCCTGCGTACCACGACCATTTCCCGACTGTTCCAAATCTACTAAAGCCAAAGAAAATCGACATATTTCATCGTAGGCTAAATCAGGATATTGACTGATCAACTTACCTAACCACGATACCCAATGTGAAAATTGGCTGTCTTTCCTATGATATATTCCAAAAGAACCCTTAAATATTTTTGGTAACACACTAGCAGCTCGATCTGGTTTACCAATCTTTGACCACATTATAGAAAGTTCATAGTACTCAGATATTTTGGAGTGAACGTCGTCAAAATCGGGGATCTCTTTTTCGATTTGATCCAGAACCTCAACTAAACCATCCCAGCCATATCCTTCCTTATACAAAGTGAAAGCAATTTCTCTGCGCCAGCTAGTCGGCCAATACCGTTTATCCCAATCTTTTCTAAACGCATAGGCTAAAGCCAAAATACAATCATGTCCATGTTGGGCAGCAGCCCTTATTGCGAAGTTAAAGTAATCAACAGCGGCTGATTCGAACTCATACCACCCAATCCAATCCCGTGTTTGATCATAAGGCTTTCGTAACAACTCAAATGATGGCTTTATCTCTTGAACAATAAAACTTGGTAGCAGCTTCTCTCCAGCCCAACCTTGCCCCCAAATTCTTGAAAACCTCACTAAAGCACGTTCAAATAAGACGTTTCCTGTATACTTTTCTTCGCTTTCATTTGGAACCGCCTTGACAGGATCAACACCTTGGCCCAAAGCTGCTCTTAATCTATTAAGACGAATTCTATCTGCGAATGGACGTAACCTCTTCCATTGGCCATGAATGCCATGCTTATAAAGTTTTGGCTGCTCTAAATTTTCAAACCATTTTTTAGTTTTTTCAACACTTCCATTGACTCTGTAATCCAGCTCTACAACCAACAACTTATCCGAAAAATCCAGTTCATCATTTTCAGACCAGTCAACAACTGCCTCGAATGCAGCGTCTACCAAAGCCGATGGATATTGATTAAGGCATATGGAGAAACATAAATTTATAAAACAATCAAAGTGCCCTTTTTTTTCTGAAAAGAAAGAAAAAAGCTCACCTATTTTTCCTTCATCTTTTGTTTCATAAACACCATTGACCAACCGCCTCATTAAGCGAGCATGCAGGTCTTCATCATTTCTACTCCATGCTCCCACATCATCAACTTCACACTTCGTTTGGTGAATAGTTGAGACAAGGTCGTCTAGCGGCATGAAATAATGAGCCACATCAGCCCATCGTTTCAAATCTTCAGTTCCACCATGCTGCGGATCTACAGCGTCACCACCTGACAAGTAACTAAGCGGCTCAGCCGATTCAAAGACCCTTTTAGCTTCATTAAAGAATTTGTTCTCAGCAAGAACTTTAGAAAATTTGAGTGCTTCTGAATCACTTACCCTTAGCAACTCCCCGTCGAATATATAGCTAAGCGCTGAACTTACCCCCTTCGATGAAAATAAGAGATTAAGCACATCAATTTCATTAAGGGCATCTCTTCGCTCTCTAAGCTCATGTTCAATTAAGAGACATCTTACGATGGCAAGCGGATCATGCAGCTCTTTCGCCGACAATAGAACAGCGTCAATATCATCTGTCAAACTCGAAGTATTCCGAAGATTAAAGAACTGGTCTCTAAAGTAACCTTGAGTCCCTGTATTAATTACAGCTTCCATCTGTCGAGCATTAAAAAGATGGTAAACTGCCTCCCATCGCATTGGATCATTATCCATAGACGATTGAATACAGTGTTCGGCTAATACCTTGTGATATCCAATATTCTTTGAGTCATCAAGATTACCAAATAGGTTTCGACTCGTTTTATCTAAAATAAACTGTCGAAAACTGTTATGAAAAAAACGCCAACTTAAATCACTATCCTTCTTAAAATAGTGGGATGCACTTGAAATAAAAGCGCGAATAGTTGAATGATCAGACCATTTCTCAAGCACTTGAGTATTTATTGGAACTCTCAATCTTGACAATAACGCAAGCAATTCAACAAGCTTCTGATTACTCTCTATTTGTCGCCAATAAACTGAGTAGCTTTGCTCAATATGCCCTTGGTAAGGTGGAAAATCATCAATAGCTTCATCATGATTCTTTCCCGAACTGGCAGTAATAAATTGCAGCAAATAAACCAAAGATAGTGGATGCCCCAATGACTTTTCGAAAACTTTCTTTTTATTATCATCTGTTAGCTCGGAACAACCTGGCCATTTGTCTATGGTTGCATAGACATTTGTCCGAGTCAGAGGAGAAATAACAATAGTTCGACGTTCATGCCTGACATGCTCCTTTATCGTGTCAGAGATAGCGTTCAGCTCCAGCGTTTGACTACCTAAAACAAATATCACCCCATCAGGCAGTGTGTTTGGTGGAGGCAAATCTGACAACAAACTCTGTAGTGGATTTTGCTCTCGCTGAATATGGTCTAACCCATCGACCATGATGACGGTGGTTACACCATCATTTTTCCATTTCTCATGGGCTTGCTGAAGCTGTACTCCTAACAGCGATAGGTATTCTTCTCTTGAACCTGGCTGCCCGAAATTTTCACCACGAAAGCCATGATTTTTCAGCGATAAGGTGATGTCATGAAGAAAAGTAGTCGCTTCACCACGCCCTTGATAAGTGCTATCGGGAACATACGCGTAATATCTAACTAATTTATATCCTTCTTTATACTTCAAAGTATGAGTCAGCGTTGTTGATTTTCCCGAGCCAGGAGTTCCAAGCAATGCAATATACCCCTGCTTGGTTTGTGATAAAACATCAGATATAGAACTGACAGTGTCCTCAATTTCTTGATAGGTTCGATCTATAGGAAACTCGTGAACAAACTTATGCTTAAACCTATGACTCCACGCCATCCTATTTAACATATCATTTTTGGACAGCTCAATAATTCGACGTTCACCTCCCGCCATTTTCGTTAGGAGGTTATATATTTTTTCAATATCATCTTGTTTTCTTGCTTGCCCTTGATTAGTTATAGGAATATCAGCAGGCCGCTTATAGTTGAATTCAAGCTCACAACAACGAATAAAATTCAAAAATTGGTCATCATTAAAACTTGACCGTTTCTGTAGATCCAACAGTGCCACTTTCCAGCATACTGCTACTTTATCAAAGCCAGCTTCACACCACCCTCTATCAAACCAACATTCTTTTAAGAAAGATTGAAAGTGTGCATGTTTAGGGGCTGTATCTCCAAAAGGTACCTTTGCGGTAGGGTTTGAACTCGGTACTAATTTGTGCAGCAGATGAACTTTTACAGTTCTTTCTTTGTAATTTTCATTTAAGTGTTTCCATCCTTCCGCAAGCTGCCTGAAAAGGCTAAGCTTTTTTTCTCCCTTCTTAGTCATGCCATCTCTTACAAAATCGGCATAACTTATTGTGTCAGTATATTCTGCCCACTTAACCTGGTACGCATCAAGCTTACCAGTAGTAGCTATCAGTATGTCATCCAGGCTTCCCGCATCAGGATCAGCCACTCGAAACCATTCAAGACTTCCATTGAGCAAAGCTTCATATATTAGGCCTGCTGCTATTTCATACTGCGGAACATACCCCAGCATGGCTGTACGTTCACCGTCACCTGAATTAATATTCGACACTTTAATATGCTCCTTATAAAGACAATGCCATGCTTCCTTATTAGATATTTAAGAAAGATATACTTAGTGAATATTAGTAGTTGGGTATAGGGGACTGAATCCCTACCGTTTCAGTCATCACTTTGTCGGATTACTCAATGTTGGTCAACATTGGGCGAGTGACGCTCACCCCAAGTCACGTTGCTAACTTTGAATGGGGCATAACGTTTAATATCGATGAGTCAAAAAGGCCAGAGAACGATGCTCTGGCCTCTCAGTTTTTCTACAGTAAGAACGTGTGTAGGTGGATTTTCTACATTAACCCCTCATTGTCACCCACTCTTCACCAACAGTTGGATGAACACCTAAAGTCATATCAAGCTGTGGTTTCGTAAGGCCCATATCAAATGCAACAGCCAAACTTTGGATAATTTCAGGCGCTTCATCCCCAAACATGTGCATACCAAGCACTTTTTCTTGCTCATCATCTGACACAATAAGTTTAATACCAACTTTAAGTGGGTTTTTCGCAAGCGTATGTTTCATTGGGCGGAATGAGCTTTGGTAAAGCTTATAAGCCACACCATTTTTCTTTAATTCATCTTCAGATGCGCCAACAGTACCAATTGCAGGTTGAGTAAAGACTGCAGTTGGAATTGAAGGAATCGTTAATACAGGACGAGGCGTGCCAAACCAGTCATCAGCAAGCCAGTGCCCTTGCTTAATTGCAACAGGTGTTAAAGCGGCGCAACCAGTTACATCACCAACCGCATAAAGTCCTGGCAAAGAAGTTTCAAATTTGTTATTTACAGGAATAAAACCTTTCTTATCTAAACCTTCTGGAATTGAAGCCTCAACACCTTTAGGCACAAGTGCCGAACGACCAATAGCAGAAACAACATGATCCACTTCTAGTGTTTTAACTTCACCATCTTGCTCATAAGATAAAACTGACTTATCACCAGCTTTCTCAACAGACTTCACATTCATACGTTGATGAACATGAATACCACGCTCTTTAAAAGCATCAGCACACCAAGCGCCAAGCTGGCTGTCAAACTCACGCAAAAAGGCATCGTTGCGAATCATGAGATGCACATCTACACCAAGGCCAGCAAAGATTGAGGCAAATTCCACTGAAATATACCCACTACCAACCATTGCAATGGATTTTGGTAATTCTTCTAAATAAAACAAATCATCTGACACAAGCATATGCTCAGCACCAGGAATATCTGGACGATCAGCCTTACCACCAGTGGCAATCAAAACTCGCTTAGCGCAAATATCAACTGAGCCCTCTTCCTGATCAACTCGGATAATATGCTTTGCATTAGCTGCTTTAAGATAACGTCCTAAGCCACGGTAAAGCTCAACGCCATTTTTTTCTAACATGCCGCCATAAATACCATTTAAGCGATCAATTTCAGCGTTTTTATTCTCGATAAGCGTTTTCCAGCTGAATTCTGGTGAGTTAACCGTCCAGCCATAGCCTTTGGCATCTTGAAAATCACGAGCAAAGTGAGATGCATAGGCCATGAGTTTTTTTGGCACACAACCAAGATTCACACATGTGCCACCAAGTCGACTTGACTCAACAACGGCAACCTTAGCCCCATGCTGTGCAGAAATTCGTGCCGCTCTTACGCCACCAGAGCCCGCCCCTATTACAATTAAATCAAACTCCTGCACTTGGCTATTGTCTTGTGCCATCTAAAGCCCCCTTGCTTATTACCATAAATCTTATAAATTGAAATGATTTATTATTTCATAAACCAGCGAAAACCGCAGGTGAAATAATCCAGTATTTGCCTATAAGCTCATAGTCTTTAGCTATAAAACACATTCTAAAAGAAACACACTATATAAGGACAGCCACACAAAGATGGCACTTAAATTGCATAACTCATTTCGTCCCCCTTTGTGCGGGTCTTATCAGTACACGAGGAAATGAGAATGACTAAATTGAATGATAAACAAGCTCAAGAGCTGCAGAACCAGCTTCACATCTATCTTCAACAACTCCAAGAGCTACAGGACATTCTAAAACGTGAGAGAGACAGCATGGGTAAACGTGAGTTTTCCGAACTTGATCGCATCATCCAGCACAAGATGCATCTGCTAAACGAAGCTGCAACTTTTGATGATCAACTGTCAAAAACACTAAAGCGTATCTTTAGAAACCCAAATAAAGAACTTATTACTAAAGCAATTGATTCATATAAAGGACCATTAGCAAAAACACTGCAGCTGCAATTTACCAACCTAAGAAAGGCAGCGGATGAATGCAAACGAATGAATGATATTAACGGACGTATCGTTAATCATGCACAACAGCATTACGGTCGAATTATTTCAATGATCAAGCGGGAAGACCCAAATACAAAGACTTACTGCAAAAAAGGTCGCGAATATGCCACATCAAGCGCAAGCGGTGGCAAGCTTGCACAAGCCTAACATTCGGCATCAATATCAAGGACACCCACTCTTATAAAAGTGGGTGTCCTTTTACAAGTTATTGAGACTCGTTATCAGCCCGTGATATAATTCGCACATTAAAACATGTGCTCTAATTCAAATAGATACGGCTGACTCATTGTGAATATTTCTGCAGAAACCCACCCTATTCTTTGGCAACATCTACCAGCTCTTCGCGCCTGCGTTGAAGAAGCACAATTGCCTTCAAATGAAATTATCGTTGGCCTGTCTGGCGGTGTTGACTCATCCATAACAGCCCTAGTACTCAAAGCCTTAGGTTATAACGTCGCTGGTTTATTCATGAAAAACTGGGATGAAGATGACGGCACTGAATACTGCACAGCTAAGCAAGACTTAGCTGATGCGCAAGCCGTGGCTGATGAAATTGGTATTAAGCTGCATACAGCAAACTTTGCAGCTGAATACTGGGATAATGTCTTTGAAGACTTCTTACAAAGCTATAAAGCTGGCTTTACACCAAACCCAGATGTGCTTTGCAACCGTGAAATCAAATTTCAAGTGTTTAAGCAATATGCTGAACATTTAGGCTACACCTGCATTGCAACAGGACACTATGCTCGCACGAGAAATACACCTGAAGGGGTTCAGTTACGCCAAAGTGTTGATGACAATAAAGACCAGACTTATTTCTTAAATGGCG
The DNA here is from genome assembly GCA_002450655.1 of Gammaproteobacteria bacterium UBA6940. Lineage (GTDB taxonomy): Bacteria > Pseudomonadota > Gammaproteobacteria > Pseudomonadales > UBA6940 > UBA6940. The sequence goes on from DJZY01000021.1 coordinate 167,286, forward strand.
TCATGAAGTCGCAGCTTACACATGTGACATTCCCTCTAGGCTGCATCGATAAACCAACGGTACGCCAAATAGCTGAAGAAGCTGGCCTTGCCACACAGAAAAAGAAAGACTCCACTGGTATCTGCTTTATTGGTGAGCGTCGTTTTAAAGACTTCTTGAGCCAGTACCTCCCAGCCCAACCAGGCGGCATTTATAATGATCAAGATGAGAAACTTGGTGATCATCAAGGGCTTATGTATTACACCCTTGGTCAACGTCGTGGTATAGGTATTGGTGGCGTTTCAAACACAAGTGAAAATCCTTGGTACGTTGCACGTAAAGACTTGAAAAACAATAGACTCTACATTGTGCAAGACCCACAGCATCCATGGTTAATGAGCTACGAAGTTCAGCTGCAGTCCATTAACTGGATCACGCACCCAAGCTTAACTGCTACACCTGAAGAAATAGAAACAGGTATCTGGAAAGGTCTTGCCCGTTGTCGTCACCGCCAACAGCTTGTGCCTGTATCTCTGCGCTTAGATGATGGCGACCAACCAAGAGTCACTTTTGATTCACCAGAATGGGCAGTAACGCCTGGCCAATACCTCGTGCTCTATCGCGATGGAATTTGCCTTGGCGGTGGACCAATTAAAAGTATTCAGCACCAACAGATTGCTGAGAGCAATAGTTGATAAAACACAATAAGGATATACCACTCTGAATATTCAAGAGCTGCATCAATACATCGAGTCCGACCCTTTGGCTCAACAGACGCTGGCATTCTCCATGATGGTTTATGCATGCAAACAAGTGCACCATATTGCACAAAATAATCCTCCAAGCAATACAGCTTCAACCTTGGAAGCTTATATTGACGCCACTGTAAATATGAACCCGCAGACATGCTTTGAGTTGTTTAACCGACTCGATGTAACACATCAAGCCCTTCTCTGGTTACAATCACTTCTCAGTGGCAAAAAGGTTCACCCCGTGACCTACAAAGAAACCGCATACTCTCAACCAGAATATCTTTGTGCTCGACAGTCGATTATGTATTCTCAGGGCGCGATTAAACTAAAAGGCTTTCTTTTTAAAAATAAAGAGAAACTCGACCTACTAGAGAACCGTTTGCAAGTCATTTCACGTTACAGGCAGCTGCAAACAGAAGAATCTATTGCAAATCCGCAAGTGATCAGTAAAATGGCGAGCCTGTATATTGATATCTTTGGCGATCTGGCTTTTCGAATTATTGTCCAAGGTGCGCCAGAAGCACTAAAACACACAGCAACAGTGGAGCAAATTAGAAGCTTACTCCTTGGTGCTATTCGATTTACTGTCTTGTGGGAACAAGTTGGTGGTCGAAAGTGGAAATTATTGCTCCAACGTGGCAAACTGCTGCGCAAAGCAAAAGAGCTCACCAATGTGATATCCAAACTACTGCCTGAATACAGCGCAGATTTAGTAAAAATTAAGCCTTAAAGCAAAACTTTATTTTTGCTTTAAATTCATTGACATACTGTTATATGTAAGAGAGAACAAGTCATGATCAATCAACCTGTTTCCAATATCTCACCATTAGATGGTCGATATGCAAGACAGACATCTTCCCTAAGACCATACATGAGTGAGCTTGGCCTTATGCACGCTCGTGTTACTGTTGAAGTTGAGTGGTTAATCCATCTTAGCCTTAACGAGAAAATTGTTGAGCTTGCACCATTAAGCGAAGAACACCAAAAAAGCCTTCGTAGCCTTTACCACACATTTGGTGAAGATGAAGCGCTTCAAATTAAAGCAATCGAAGCAACAACAAACCACGATGTTAAAGCAGTTGAATACTGGATCAAAGACAAGCTAACAACTCTTGAGCTTGAAAAAGCAAAAGAATTTGTTCACTTTGCATGTACATCTGAAGACATCAACAACCTCAGCCATGGCCTTATGGTTAAGCGTGCAATGGACAACTCCATTCTTCCAGCAATGAATGAAATTGTATCCATGATTTCAACCCTTGGTGAAACTCATGCAGCGCTTCCAATGCTGTCTCGTACGCACGGTCAAACTGCAAGCCCAACAACACTTGGTAAAGAGATGGCCGTATTTGCATACCGTCTTGATCGTCAACTTAATCAAGTAAAAGCGCAAGAAAAGCTTGGTAAAATCAATGGTGCTGTAGGTAACTACAATGCTCACATGAGTGCTTACCCTGAAATCGACTGGACTGCTGAATCAGAAAAGTTCATCACTGCTCTAGGTCTTACACCTAATCCATACACAACTCAGATCGAGCCACACGATTGGATTGCTGAGCTATTCCAAGGTGTTTCTCGCTTTAACCAAATCCTTCTCGACTTCTGTCGTGACATTTGGGGCTACATTGCTTGGGGTTACTTCACTCAGAAACTAAAAGAAGGCGAAGTTGGTTCTTCCACAATGCCTCATAAAGTAAACCCAATTGACTTTGAAAACGCTGAAGGCAACCTTGGCCTTGGTAATGCAGTAATGCAACACATGGCTGACAAGCTGATGGTGTCTCGCTGGCAGCGTGACCTTTCTGACTCCACGGTTCTACGTAACATGGGCGTTGGTCTGGGTTACTCTCTACTTGCATACTCTGCAGCTATCAAAGGTATTGGCAAGCTAAATGCAAACCCAGCAGCCCTTGAGCGTGACCTTAACAACGCTTGGGAAGTCCTTGCTGAGCCAATTCAAACAGTGATGAGAAGATATGGCCTTGAAAACCCATATGAGCAGTTAAAAGCCTTCTCCCGCGGTAAAGCAATTACTGAGCCTATGGTTAAAGAGTTTGTTGAAAAACTTGATATTCCAGCAGCAGCTAAGAAAGAGCTTCTTGAAATGACACCTTCAAACTACATCGGTAACGCTGTAGAGCAAGGTAAAGCAATTAAGTCTAAAGTACAGCAATAAGCGACACTTTGGCTAACTTGTTTTAAAAGTACCCTCCTCGTGAGGGTATTTTTTTGTCACAAAAAACATTTTTCGACCAAAGAAAAGCCCCTAAAGACATCTTCTCGTCTATGCTTAAAGGAATTACCGCTAACAGTAATATGGAAATGTGTTGATGCAACTTTCACGACAGATCATACTGACAATAATAGCTGTCTTATTATCATGTTCGCTCATTGCAGATGATATGACTGACATTACTGGCGCTTGGCAGGGTGAAATGAAATCACCTAAAAGTAAAATTCCAGCAAAAACAGTCATATTTAACTTTATCAACAACAACACTGTGATAAAGACAAGCTCATACCACATTGCGCAAGGTGCCTGGGAACAGGTTGGTCCATCACACTATAAAGCCACCATCATGAAACTTGTTGCCCAAGATGAAGATGACCCGGAACACGACCCTGATATTGAACAGGTTAACTTCTTCTTCATTCTGGATGACAATAATGACCGGATGAAAGGCCATTGGACTCAGATGAACCTTAAAGACCCGAATAAGCCACTGATACGCGGCCAGTTTTTTGGTGAGCGTTTACATGTCATTCCACTCCCCTACGATCCTCCCGAGACTCCAACCTCACCTTAGTGTGTCAATCATCGATACATTAAAACCATTGATCAATAAAGTCTTCCTCAACGCAAGGCTTCAAAGTAAATATCACACACATTATTTCTATTTTGTGACAGATTTGTGATGATTTCAGAATCACTCTAAGCCAGAATAGCCATATGATTAACTTATAAGTAAAATCCAATGTAAGTTCATCGCAATAGTCTGACGCAGACTGGCTAAACTCTGAAACAAAGCAGCAAAGCACTCATAACAGAACTTACCAGTCACATATCAAATAATAGTCGGGCAGATGAAACAGGATATTAAAACCTGCAGTGGTATTATTTGTGCGGCAACACGAATAATGCCGCTGCAGACTGGTTTGAAAAATGCTTAATCAAAACCCAGTTCACAAGGCACTATGTATCTGTAGAAAGTTTTAGATCAACTAAGGCAGGGTTTGTTAAATCTTTCCACCAAGAGCGTGACTGATTAAGACAATCAAGTGTTAAAACCTCACCAACAATTGGTGTAACCATCTTCACATCATGTTTAGCCGCATGAGCCTGTGCTCTTTCAAGAGGCTCGTACCAAGGGTGAAATGCGAGATCAAAAGTCCCATTATGAATTGGCATCATCACTTGGCCTTTCAAGTCAATATGTGCTTGTACAGATTGCTCTGGCTGCATGTGAATATGCGCCCAGTCAACATCATAAGCGCCTGTTTCCACCATCGTTAAATGAAATGGCCCATAACGGTCGCCTATGTGTTTAAATCCAGGAAAATAACCAGAGTCACCACTAAAGAAGAGCATATTCTCTCTTACTTGAATAACCCAAGAACCCCAAAGGGTCTTGTTACTATCCCTAAAAGCTCGGCCTGAGAAATGTTGTGTAGGCGTAAATGCGAGCATACCCTCTTCAATTGTATGCTCTTGCCACCAATCAAATGCATTAATCTTATGCGCAGGTACTTTCCAGCGCTTCAGCTCATCATCAACACCTATTGGCACATAAAATTGATTGGTTTTACTCGCCAATATTTTAACTGCAGCTTTATCAAGATGATCATAATGATTATGGGAAATAATGACACGATCAATTTCAGGTAAATCTTCTAGCGAAATTGGCGTCTCATGAAATCGTTTCGGACCTGCAAAAGAAAATGGTGATGCTCTTAAAGAAAATACAGGATCTAACAACCAAAATTTACCATAGACTTTTAATAATAAAGAAGAATGACCTAATTTGATAATATGAAGCTTATCTGAATCAAGTTGTTGCAGCAGATCAGGTGTTAAAGGCTTTACAGGAATGTCTTTTTCAGGAATTGTATTGACTTTTTTCTCAGTGAAAAAGCGGTAAAAAATACCCATAGATTTCATCACACCCTGCTTGGAGGCGCGATGGTTATTATGAAATCGACCTTTTTCATCTCGGTACGATGCATATGGATGCTGACCCTCAGTTATTTCATCTGAATGATCATCATTCTGTTTTTTTGTCATAATAAAACTCCTTGCCAATTATATCCAACAGAGAGTGTTTTAATCGACACGGAACTAAGAAAAACCTCCTTTCAGCTAACCCCAAAATATCAGGCAAAACATCTAAATTCCACGATTCACTCAGAATAAAATATACTTTTTAGGTAATTATTTTCATACTAAAGCATAACACATGATATTGAGATGAACGACAAATGACATCAAATCAAGGGACTCGAACTAAATCTAGGCACAAAAAAAGCTGCCGAAGCAGCTTTTATAAATAATGCCATTATTTAATGTCGACTTTTTTACCAATCATACGCTTTAATGTTCCATCTTTATCAACAATATGATGCTTGAAAGCGCCAACAACATGTAAAGCTATAGCTACGTAAAGAACTGTCGGTACAATGCCATGAGTGGAGTGTGCTAGACCAGCAAGCGCTTTGTTACGAGCTACTTTTTCTCCAGTTGCGGCATCTATATTACGACCAGCTAATTCTAAACCAAACATCTCTAAGCCATTACCACCCATATAAGACATTAAAATACCAGACAATGGCATTAAGACCGTACTAACAATCAACACCCAATGGACGAGTTTAGATAACAGCTGTTCGTATGACTTATATTGATTGACAGGCTTAGGCCAGCCATTTTTAATACGCCATAAAACTCGAGCAATCACAAAAGCAAATATGAGAATACCAATGGACTTATGCCATGGCATCAAGTATTTCATATCAAATTCTTCCATGATAATTCCCAGCGCAAGCATCCCGATCATTGTTAAGCCTACAATCCAATGTAAGGCGAGCGTTGTGTGACTGAGTTTCGATGTAGTATCGGTTTGCATAATAGTATCCTTGGGTGCAACTAACCTTCATATACTGGTTGCCGCCAGCATAGTAAAGCTTTAAATAATAAACTTGTTCTAGATTATCAATATTGAGGGTTAAGCAGAGGTTAAGAATCAATCTCACCTGCAAACTAACCCAGCATATTTTTTACGATAACTTTACACGCCTAGGTGATGCTCACCTGTGAACGGATCTACAAGTTTATTTCATTTACGCAGCAACACACCTCTTTCATAGCAAAAGCTGTAATATGTCTTAAAACAAGATAAGGAGTTGATTATGGATTACAGCAAATCCGATGAAGCAATTGAAAAACTAAGTCAAGAAGAGTACAGAGTAACTCAACGAAATGGGACGGAACACCCTGGCACAGGTAAGTACCTTTACAATAAAGAAGCAGGCCTTTATGTAGATATTGTGTCTGGAGAGCCGCTATTCACATCCAATGATAAGTTTGACTCAGGCTGTGGCTGGCCAAGTTTTAGCAAACCAGTTGACCCTGCGTTTATTCAAGAGATTAATGATACAAGCCATGGCATGATTCGCACGGAAGTGAGATCAACTCATGGAGATAGTCATCTTGGGCACGTGTTTGAAGACGGCCCTATTTCTTTAGGGGGCTTAAGATATTGCATTAATTCTGCCTCACTCCGATTTATTCCTTATGATAAGCTGGATGAACAAGGTTATGGGCAATACAAAAATCTTATAGTCAACAATAACGAACAATAAAAGGGGATGTAAAATGGCACACGAACGCGCAATATTAGCTGGCGGCTGTTTTTGGGGAATGGAAGAATTATTCAGACATGAGGCTGGCGTAATTGCTACACGTTGTGGCTACACAGGCGGCGATGTTGCGAACGCCACTTATAAGAACCACGGTACTCATGCTGAAGCCATCGAAGTTATTTTTGATGATACAAAAACGGACTATAAAACACTGCTGAAATTCTTTTTTAAAATTCATGATCCAACGACAGAAAACAGGCAAGGCAATGATATCGGCACAAGTTATCGATCAGCTATTTTTTATTTAACAGAAGAACAAAAAAACACAGCTCTTGAGATGATAGATAAAATTAACGCCTCTGATAAATGGCCAGGCCAAGCTGTAACAAGAGTTGAAGCTGCAACAGAATTTTGGGAAGCAGAACCTGAGCATCAAAACTATTTGCAGAATTATCCGAACGGTTACACATGCCACTTTGTTCGCAATGAATGGAACCTCGATTAACCTTTTAGAAAAAAGCCATTAAAAACGCACAATAAAAGCGCCCTACTGTTAATGGCTTCTTTCTTTTACTCCTTACTATTTGCATTCACACTGGTTTCACTTCATATATCAGAAAGTCATAAATAACAAATGTATACATATTTATTTTAATTAATTCGCCATGGATTCTGGCAATTTGAAACTATTTAATTTGAGAATTAAATTCTTTTTTGCTTATTTTTTAGAATAAAGTGTACTAAAACAGAATTTTGATCCATATTTCTTGATGTTATATTTTTGATGTAACATCAATTCGGATAAAAATCAGCCTGGTTAGCATTTGCTATAACAGCTAAAAGGTGCTAAATGTATCATAACGGCGCTATTTTCCGGGACATTGAAACGCCATTCACTTTAGCAGTGCAGCTTTATTTAAAAGAGCATTCTAAATTGAAAACGTTTTAGGAATACAAAAACTGCAAAAGGAGTTTGCATGAAACGCTCAAGTCCATTTATTTTCGCCATGACGGCTCTTGCTTCAGCAGTGAGCCTTTCCGCTCATGCTGAAACAATCACTATTGCCACAGTAAACAATGGTGATATGGTTCGCATGCAAGGTCTTACAAGTGAATTCAACAAAGTCTATCCAGATATTCAAGTTGAATGGGTCACACTAGAAGAAAATATACTTCGTGAAAAAGTCACAACTGATATTGCCACAAAAGGTGGTCAGTATGATGTTATGACTATTGGTACGTATGAAGTGCCAATTTGGGGTCAGAACAAGTGGCTTGTACCACTTGAGTTTAGTGATAAATATGATCTAGATGACGTTATTCCAGGCATCCGAGATGGTCTTACTGTTGATGGCAAAGTCTATGCTGCACCATTCTATGCAGAAAGCTCCATGATCATGTACAGAACAGATCTTATGGAAAAAGCTGGCCTAGAAATGCCAGATAAACCAACATGGAAATTCATCGAAAAAGCCGCAAAAGAAATGACAGACAAGAAAGATGGCGTTTACGGCATCTGTCTACGTGGTAAAGCCGGCTGGGGTGAGAACATGGCGTTCATTACGTCCATGGCAAACAGCTTTGGTGCACGCTGGTTTGATGAAGACTGGGCACCACAATTCGACACCAAAGAATGGAAAGCAACTCTCGATACTTACCTGAACCTTATGCAAAATTATGGCCCTCCAGGTGCATCATCTAACGGCTTTAACGAAAACCTTGCTCTTTTCCAACAAGGTAAATGCGGCATGTGGATTGACGCAACTGTTGCTGCATCATTCGTCACAAATGCAAATGACTCTACTGTTGCAGACAAAGTTGATTTCGCAATGTCACCAGACAATGGCCTTGGCAAACGTGCTAACTGGCTATGGGCGTGGACGCTTGCAATTCCAGCAGGTACTGATAAAGCAGACGCAGCTCAAAAATTCATTGAATGGGCTACATCTAAAGAGTATCTAGAGCTTGTTGCAGAAAAAGAAGGTTGGGCAAACGTACCACCTGGCACACGTCAATCTCTCTATGACAACGAAGAGTACTCTAAAGTGCCTTTCGCAAAAATGACATATGAGAGCATCATGGCAACTGATCCTAAAAACCCAACTATTAAACCGGTGCCTTACGTGGGTGTTCAGTTTGTTGCTATTCCAGAATTCCAATCAATCGGCACAAGCGTTGGTCAAGAATTCTCAGCAGCTCTAGCAGGCCAAAAATCTGCTAAAGAAGCACTGAAAGCAGCACAATTCAAAACTGAACGTGAAATGGACAAAGCTGGTTACTAATAACCAGCCCCGCCACAAGGCCAGTCTTAAGTCAGCTTGTTAATACGCAAGCTGACTCTTTCACCCCTTGTATTAGCCTTTCCAATAGAAGTGGTACCCTATGTCAACGACGCATTCAAAATCTGCGGCAAAGCTCATGCTGTCGCCTTCAGTCATTCTGCTTTTTTTATGGATGATCGTGCCACTGTGCATGACACTCTACTTCTCATTCTTGAGATACAACCTACTCAAACCAGGCACAAAATGGTTTGGTTTTAAAAACTACTACTACTTTGTCACTGACCCTTCTTTTATGGAAGCAATGGTCAACACACTTTATCTTGTGGGTGGCGTTATCTTTATCACAATCGTTGGTGGCGTCTTATTAGGACTTCTACTCAACAAAGATTTTTGGGGACGAGGCATCGTGCGACTTTTAGTCATAGCACCATTCTTCGTGATGCCAACAGTATCGGCACTGGTGTGGAAGAACATGTTCATGAACCCAGTAAACGGTCTATTCGCCTATGCGGCACAGTTCTTTGGTACAGAACCAATTGACTTCTTCGCCCATTACCCGCTGGCAACAATTACTGGCATCGTGGCTTGGCAATGGCTTCCATTCGCAACGCTTATTTTGCTGACAGCACTGCAAAGCTTAGATCAAGAGCAAATTGAAGCTGCAGAAATGGATGGCGCAAATGCTTGGCACCGATTCTGGCATATTATCGTGCCTCACCTAGCCCGCCCAATTACAGTGGTCATCCTCATTGAGACAATATTCCTGCTGGGTATATTTGCCGAGATTCTTGTGACAACAAATGGTGGCCCAGGTAATGAATCCACAAACATTACATACCTGATTTATCGCCTTGTACGTCTTGGCTTTGACGCAGGTGGTGGCGCAGCTGGCGGTATTATCGCGGTTATTCTGGCAAACGTCGTCGCAATCTTCATGATGCGTCTCATTGGTAAAAACTTGGATCATTAATTATGGCAAGACAGCAAAAAACAACTGGTACTCTTGTCTGGACCATCATTGGCTGGACAATAGGTATTACGATTTTCTTCCCTATTTTCTGGACGATTCTGACAAGTTTCAAAACAGAAGCAGAAGCTGTGACAATTCCGCCGTCACTCTTCAACTTTGACTGGACCCTTGAGAACTACACAACAGTTCAAGAGCGTTCTAATTATGGCCGTCACTTCTGGAACTCAGTTGTGATCTCAATTGGCTCAACATTGCTAGGCCTTATTGTTGCTATTCCAGCAGCATGGTCAATGGCATTTGTGCCAGGCAAAAACACGAAGGGCATTTTATTGTGGATGCTGTCCACAAAAATGATCCCAGCTGTTGGTGTGCTTGTACCACTCTACTTCGTGGTACAAAGCATGGGCCTCCTCGACACCAAGCTCGCGCTTGTGGTCATTATGATGATGGTAAACCTGCCAATCATTATCTGGATGCTCTACACCTACTTTAAAGAAATCCCTGGGGATATTCTTGAAGCAGCGAGAATGGATGGTGCAAGCTTACGTCATGAAATTATGTACGTGCTTACACCAATGGCAATTCCAGGCATTGCATCAACCATGCTGTTGAATGTCATCCTTGCTTGGAACGAAGCCTTCTGGACACTCAACCTCACTGCAGCAAAAGCAGCGCCACTCACAGCCTTTATTGCGAGCTACTCAAGCCCAGAAGGTCTGTTCTACGCAAAACTTTCTGCTGCTTCAACAATGGCCATTGCACCAATCCTTATTCTAGGCTGGTTCTCCCAAAAGCAATTGGTTCGAGGTCTTACATTCGGTGCTGTAAAATAGGTAATACATTATGGGTACTATTCAATTAAAACAAATCACAAAAACATTTGAGAATACGCAAGTTATTCCACCACTTGATCTCACAATTAACGATGGTGAGTTTGTTGTATTCGTAGGTCCTTCTGGTTGTGGTAAATCCACTCTTCTTCGACTTATTGCAGGTCTTGAAGATGTATCCAGTGGCGATATTCAAATTAACGATAAAAATGTGACACATTCACCACCTTCGGAGCGTGGATTAGCAATGGTGTTCCAATCATATGCACTTTATCCTCATATGACTGTTCGCAAAAATATTGCATTCCCTTTGAAGATGGCAGGCATGGATCAAGCACGTATCAAAGAAAAAGTTGATTCTGCTGCGGAAGTGTTAAACCTGACGCAGTATCTTGATAGAAGACCAGGTCAACTATCAGGTGGTCAGCGCCAACGTGTTGCTATTGGTCGTGCTATTGTGCGTGAACCAAGAGCCTTCTTATTCGATGAACCTTTATCAAACCTTGATGCTGCACTACGCGTTAACATGCGTCGTGAAATTATCGACCTTCATCGTGATTTAAAAACAACCATGATCTATGTAACCCATGATCAGGTTGAAGCAATGACAATGGCCGATAAAATAGTTGTATTAAATGGCGGCGTTATTGAACAAGTCGGCTCGCCACTTGAACTTTATAGCAAGCCACGCAGCCGCTTTGTTGCAGGGTTTATTGGCTCACCAAAAATGAACTTCTTCCCAGGAAAAATCATTGGCAATGAAGCCTATGAAGTTGGCGTCAGACCTGAACATTTATCAGTTGTGCATGAAGCTGGAGATATGTCAGGCATTGTAAAATCTGCAGAACATTTAGGTTCAGATACCTATATTCGTGTCGAAGTTGAAGGTGCCGATGAAATTAATGTCAGAATTTCTGGTGATGCAGAAATTCATTACGGTAATACTGTACAGCTTAAAGTTGCAGGCCCAATCCACACATTGGATCAGACCGGCCTTGTGACCTCAAACTAGTATCTGTCTTAAGTGCCTGGGCCAACAAGTGTTTGTCGGCTCAGGTTCATTGTAGGCTGATAACCATTAGGCAGACCTGGTACTAAAAATCGTTTTGCAAGTTCTTCAGTACCCTGTGGCTGTACATTTAAACCTAAAGCGAACTGATCAATATTGTAACCCATTCCTGTTGGCGCTTGCTGCGCACGAACCTCAACAATCTGCGTATGCTGCATAAGTGTGGGTACGTCAGGTTGAACAAACTTAGCCTGAGGCTCAATACTCGGTATTCCTGCAGCTACATTTGAAACATGCTGTAGGTACTCTGAGCTTAGAGGTGCGCTAACTACAGGTAATACACTACTAGACTGAACTGGTTGCTGAATTAAGCCATTACTTTGAGGCAACACTGCGCCTGCAAACATATCTAAGAAACTTGTATCAAATGAAGCACTATCAAAACTAAGCATAAAATCATTAAAAGCATCTAGCTCGCTTGGCATTTGCACTTCTGGTAAAGGAGCACCTGTATTAATAGTATCAGGATATGGTAACGTTAATTGCTGAATACTTTGCTGCGGCGTCACATTAACGTTTTCTGCCACAGTATTACGCTCCAAGGCCTTCGTTAGTTTTTTATACCGTGCTTCTCTTGTTTGAAACTCTTTTTTCGAAATAAATTGACCAACCCTTTCCCCAGGATATAAAAGCTCTTTCGTTAAAGGTACAGGTTTACGCCCTTCTAAATTTTTACGTGATATTCTTTTCAATGAGCTTTCATTAGGATGTCTTAGATGCTCAGGAATGGAAACAAGATCACGAGGCTTTGTCTTTAGTTTTGTTTTTGATTTTGCCGGCTGTTTAAAAAGAGCTTGAAACTCTTGTGTTTCTTTAGCTGAAGGCACAACTAAAGAGGCATTATTAACTTCAAGAGAATCAGTGCCATGAGAACGACTATAGACAGAGGCACCCTCTCTGTTTTGAGTATTTGCTGGCTTAGATAGGATTTTAACATGAGACACTGGTTTAACATGTTGCTCGACAGGCGCCTCAGCTGAAGACTGCACAAACGACATATGCAATGTCGATGATGAAGCTGACATGTCTTGATACTGTGGATGAACAGGTGCATAGCCTTCAGGTGCAGGTGTGAAATGCTGGGCCATATTTCCAAAACTACCTTGCTCAAATGTATTTTGGCCTTGCTGATTAAACTGCTGTAATAAATGAAAACCAGTACCAAAAGAGTTCATCCCATTGGGTTGCATAATATTTTTCCTTATTATTGCAAGCTTAGACAATGTGTCTGATGCTTAAGAAATTTTGCTTAAGTAAAAACAAAAAGTGAAATAAATAAAAAGATGTTAGCTTCACATCAAATGATGGCACTATACCAGATCAAAACCTAGGAGATGAGCACTAAATGCATGTTTAACAATTTTTAACAGACTAGTTATAGAGAAAATAGTTTGGAATAATAAATAATAAGAAATGGGCTATCGACCAAGTCGATAATTAAGATTTTCTTTCACACCTTGCCATTCATTTGACAAAATACTGAAAAGAACAGAGTCTCGAATACGGCCATTAGGCATAATTGCATGATTACGAATAACCCCATCTTGTTTTGCACCAAGCCGCAAAAGTGCATTACGGGAAACAGTATTAAAATAATCAGCAACAAACTCGACCCGTATAGTCTGCAATACCTCAAAGGCATGAGTCAGCAGTAAGAGTTTTGTTTCAGTATTAACTGGTGTCTTCTGAAATTTCGTACCTAAAAAAGTATAACCAATTTCAACCCGCTTATGCTGAGCCACGCCATTGTAAAAACGAGTTGTGCCAGCTATTTGGCCTGATTTTTTGTCAATAATTGCGAAGGCCAGCCCTTCATTATTATCAAAGGTGCAACGAGCTTCGTCATAAAAAGCGTCAATTTCGCATGGATGTGGAATTGTAGTGACAAAGATTTTCCAGAGTTCACTCTCGGTAATGACTTGGCAGAGTCCGTCTTTGTGCTGTTGAGAAAGAGGCTCTAAACGGACATGCTCCCCTTCTAGAACAATTTTTTCGAACTTCATAAAAATCCCAAGCCACACATACGTAGTCGAATACCATCAAACCGAGAGCACTATGCTATAACGATAAGTCCGATCTCGCAAATATTTTCTATTGAATTTTATGATAATGATACAAAAGTCTCTAGAAACTTAATTTCTTTAAATACTTTATCCGCTAGACAGAATAGGGTTATCTCTAAAAACAAGATTACTCACTGTAAAGTGCCATTGTGAGCAGTATTTATTCGCTATAAAGTAGAAAAACACAATAGGTTAAGTTTCTTTTGTAGAAGTTGTAATTATCCTCGCATTTCTCTTTTTTCTAAAACACTTAAACCAATCAGTACACGATAAGAGTTTTTTAACCAAAGCTAAGAGCTCTATAAAAAACATCGACTACATAGCGTTAATCGAGAAAAAACGATCAGGGCTAAGGCCGACCACTCATTTTTATAAAAGCGTCAGGACGTCTCTTATGCAACACGCAGCTATCGAAAAACCAAGTATTTTATTTCTCGTACTCGCTGCACTGATGACGTCATTTACAGCTGTCAGCATAGATATGCTATTGCCAACACTGCCACATGTTGCTCAACACTTTGACGTAAGCGCAATAACGTCTCAACAAGTCATTACTTGCTTAGTTTTCGGGATTTTCCTCGGTGAGATTATTTTTGGCCCATTATCTGATGTATTTGGACGCAAACCTCTTATCATCAGCGGCAGTATATCCTTTATTATCGGCGCTGTTTGGTGTGCCAACGCGCAATCCTATGAAGAACTCCTAGCAGCTCGGGTTCTTCAAGGCTTTGGAGCGGCAGGTCCTAAAATTGCAGTGCGAGCCCTTTTACGAGACTTATATTCTGGCGTGCACCTTGCCAGAGTCTACTCAATGGTCTTTATGATTCTCATGATCATTCCAATTTCAGCCCCGATTATTGGGCAATGGATTACTTCGAAAATTGGCTGGGAAGGCGAGTTTTTAACTGTTGCAGGCTTTTGCTTTGTCGCAACACTGCTTTTTACACTTATGCAAAAAGAAACGCTATCCCCAGATAAACGCACTACTTTCAATATTTGGTTTTTATTTAGAACTGTTGGGCTTATCTTTGCCCATCAGAAAGTATTTTTACTGACGTTACTCTTGGGGTTAGTGTTTAGTATTAATCTTACCTACCTCGGCACTGCTCAACAAATCTTTAAAAACTATTATGGTATTGAGCACAATTTTCCATACTACTTTGGCTTTCTTGCAACAGCTATTGCTGTTGCTTATTTAGCAAGTGCAAAGCTCGTGAATAAAATTGGGGGCATTAAACTCTGTGCTATTGCAATTGGTATTCTTATTATATCAACAGCAACGACATTACTTACATCTATCCTTAATGGCGGCACTCCACCTTTTGCAGTATTTCTTGTATGCTTTTTCGGGTTATTTTTTAGTTACGGTATTTTATGGGCTAACGTAGCAGTACTTGCGATTGAATATTTAGGGGCAGCTGCTGGACTTGGCTCAACATTTATTAGCGCTGGTGCAAGCCTTATTGGTTTTTTGGTAACAGGCTTCACTGGGGGCTTATACGATGCAAATTATCTCCATTTGGGTCTTGGCTTTTTAGGCATGAGCCTTCTAGCATTAATCTGCTTCTTAGGTGTGATTAAATCCCGCCATAATCATGCTTTAAGCTATGTAAAAATGGCGGTAACTTCATAAGTAAATATAAAACAAAAAAGATTGGTACTAAGCGACCTTGCCTAAATAGGAGAGCCGGCAGAATCTGGTAGCTCTAACAAATGATCAGAGCCAGGGTTTTGTCTGAACCAGCCAGCAATAGAATGACGGGTACGGTTTGCTGGTAACACCTCGTGCGGAAATTCTTCACTTAAGAAAATAACAAGGGTTCCAGCGGCAGGTGTAACTTTAATGCCTACCATATCCTCATCATCTTTATAGAGCACTAGCTCACCACCATCATCAGGATTCCAGCCAGAGTTGAAGTAAGAGACAACTGAAAGCACCCTGTTGTTACCACCTCTAAAGGCATCAACATGACGCTTATAAAAATTACCAGGTTGGTATTGAGCAACATGACTTTCAAAGGCAAATAATCCAAGGTACAAACGGCGATTAAGATAGAGCTTAAGTTCTTCCATCCAAGCATTCCAAGCAGCACAGCCTGGCATTTCACCTTCAATCCAACAAATTGAATCCGTTCTGACAAACTTATTTAAACTGGTATCGTCATGACGACCTATAGCTGCAGGGCTAAATTCTGTATGACCAAGCTGAGCAATATCAGTCTGAATAGCATCCACTAATTCTAATGGTAAGCCAGTTGGTGTAATGGAATATCCTTTTTCGAGCAAATCATTTGCGATTTTTTCAAATAAGACTTCATGCACGGAATTATCGCATGCTGCATCAAGATGAAGAACTTCTATTGCCATAAGTATTAAAACCCTCAAAACAGGCTTGCCTTGAATTGCTGGGCCGAATACGACAAAGGGGTAATGGCTAGAGGCTTTTCAAGATAAGACCAAAAACAAAACACATTTGGCCTCATCATTAAAAAAGTACAATAGAAAAATCAGGAAGATATAGACGATGAGGTTAACTCACCCACTGCATAGAGCACTGGGTCAATACTTAATATAGTATATTGATAAAAATAACAAGCTTCTTTTTATACAAAATACACCCCTAGCCTATTCTATTGAGCTTTGATCCTTGCTTTGCCCATAGGCATTCACAATTTGAACCATGGTCGTGTAAAGGTCTGTAATGCGCATTTCAATAGAATCAGTCGAAAGTGCAATATATTCAGCGAGTTCTGCTTCATCAATTGAAGCCATGGCATTCATCCATGCCTGATCAAAATCAGAGGTGATTTGATTAAAAAGATGTTGTATTTGAGCTTCATCAAGCAGGTAGCCACTTGTAATACTACGTAGGTACATGACAAATTCAGCTGCATAAAAATCTAAGTAATCTTCATATGCTGCTTGAAACGCTTGTACACGAGTACGTGCATCATCATAAGAAACTTCGTTCATGTTGGCACTCAGCTCAGTTAATGCAACTGCAAAGTTCTGACTAAAGATTTCAAAAAGCTCATAGTGGTATGCATTTAACAAATGTGTTGAGGCCAGCTCAGCTGCTGCTTCTTGCTCAGGGGTTAGTGTTTCCTCTTCCGTTTCAGAACTCTCATCAAGACTTTCATCACTATTATCCAAGTCAACAGAAAGACCGCCGCTTAAATCAGCACTTGGGCTTGTAATCACTGATCCGGCATCATCTTCTTTTGCTTCATCAACACTGTTATTCTCACTCGTATCTGGATTTGAGCCAGACACAATTTGAGTGACAGGGACTGGCGTCCCGATTGAAACTTGCTGACCTAATGAATCGGTTCTTTGAGGCACACTACTTCCGCCGCAACCGACGAGACATAAGGAAATTAGGGAAAGTGTTGTTAGCTTCATATCACTAGGTCCTTTAGTAAGCTCAGAAGGGCTTAACAGCAAAAATAAAATAGCCCCAAAAAATAAACACAGCAATTCTGCTCTATTTTTCAATAACTTACAAGCTTAACACCCATAAAGGTCACATAAAATTCACACCACCCACTTCAAGGACACCCACTT
>DJZY01000038.1 GCA_002450655.1 Gammaproteobacteria bacterium UBA6940
TTGGCCATATGTTAACGCTGCCTAGAGCCAACAGTATTGGAGCACTTTAATGCCCGTATACAAACGCTTTTAGAAAAAACTGAGCTGAGCGATACAGATAAAAAAGCAATTCAAAATAATGTGATGAGGACTCAAGGCTACCTTCTTAAGCGTCAAGGTGATGCCATGTTATTGACGCTTAATACAGGTGATGTTGATGCAAAAATTGAAAAGTTGTCTGAAGCCTATAGAGCTGCCTCTAAAAAGTTTAATGAAATAGATGAAGACTTTGCTGAAGATTATATGCATTTAAGCGAAATGTTTTATCACTTTGAAATGCCTGAAAATGCTTTGGAGGTTTTTAAAGAAGGCTTTAAATTAGATCCACTTTATGTCTCGAATCACTTGGGCTCAATTATTTTACAGCTGAAAGATGAAGCTAAAATAATGCAGGAAGTGGATTTCTTTAAACGGGAAATCGTGAAAGCTAATCTTGCGAAGCAACCAGTTGCTTATAATTTATTATTGCAAATAACTATGGCCATGAAAGGTGGTAAAGATGATATGTTTGGTCTTACCTCTAAAAATGAAGATATGGCAGTACAGCTGCTGACAATATGTAGAAATACTGAGTTTGTTGATAATAAATTCCATTGCAATTTATCTGAAGATAACCCATTTAACCGTATTCAGGATGCCTCATTCGATGGGCTTCGTTGGGCAATGGATGCTTGTATAGGCGCATATAAAAAATCAGGTACAAAGAAAACTGAGTTTTTAGATTTTGCGACGCAGATGGTTAAGTTTAACCAGTTTATGGATATAGATACCAAGTTAAAATCCCTTGTTGGTATTAAAAATAGTAATGCGACAGAAGGGACATATACTTCAGCTATTACATTACGTAAGCTTGTGAATGCTCAAGTATTTGCTTTATTTGCCGCATCACAAAATGCTGAACGTTTTAGAACACTTTTCGCTGATGGTGCCTTAGTTGACCAAATTCGAGATTACAGTGAAACCATAAGCAAAATTGTACATAGCTTTGATACTTTCAATAAGTCAGACCGCCAATATGATCAAATGCTGAGAAGCATTGCAACCACATGGCACACGTCTCTTGAAGTGAATAAATTACCAGTCACGAATGAAGCAATTATCGGTTTACTCCATTCACTTGTAGATAATGGTCATCAATGGCACGCTACTTTAGGCTTAGATTTAAAGAAAAATCTGCCGAAAGAAGCCATCGTTAATGCAATTGAAGATGCTCATGGGAAGTATGCGAATTCATACCTGTCTATGAGTGCAGAAAATATGCTGTTACTTGGTATGATGGTCGATCGTGGTATTGGCAAAGATGCACTTAAAGCGATTTCCAAACATATCGAGCCAGAGCATATTAAAACTTTAAGAAATAAATCCTTAAAAATATTTGATGAGCTTGAAAGTGCTGTTCGTCAAAAGAAACCTTTTAACCAAGAGCATGCCTTGGTTTATTTAAAAGCTTTCGTACTCAGAGGCGATTCGCATTTTGAGTCTAAAGATTCTGGCCGCTTATTTGTTAAATATAAAGACCAAGTTTACCAAAGTGTATATGGCTTGCATGAGCTGAAGCTTGATTATATGAGGCGTTTTGCTAAAGAAATTATGCGTAATAAGCCGGATATTCCAGCAAGTCTTGAGGCAGATGTGAGACGTTTACTTAAGTAGCTAAATTCATTTTTATGAAATGATTTGTTCTTATATATAGCTTTTACTTCGATATATTAGAACGGTAATATAAGGATATACAGTCTTTAAAGTTAAGACGTGGTACCAAATAATATAAAAATCGAGGTATAACATTATGTTACGTCACATTCATTACGAAGAATTAGGTCAAGCCAACTATGGTTGGCTTAATGCTCATTATCACTTTAGCTTTGCAAACTACTACAATCCGTTGCGTATGGGGTACGGCGCTTTACTTGTCGTTAATGATGATTTAATTGCTGGCCAAAGTGGCTTCCCCCCTCATGGGCATAAAGACATGGAAATCATTACCTATGTTAGACGTGGGGCAATTTCTCATAAAGACAGTGAAGGCAATGAAGGTGTTACTCTTGCTGGTAATGTCCAAGTGATGAGTGCTGGCAAAGGTATCAAGCATTCCGAGTGGAATTCCGCAGATGAGGAAACAAGCTTGTACCAAATCTGGATTCACCCTCGAGAAAAAGGGGTTACACCACGTTGGGATGCTGCAGAATTTCCTCAAGAACCAGTTAAAGATCAATTAAATTTACTCGTATCTGGTGACGGAAGTGCACCGCTTATGATTCACCAAGACGCAAAAATATTTGCAGGGCAATTATTGAAAGGAACAGAGTTAAAGCACCAGCTTGAAAAGCTAGGGTATCTTTTAGTGTCTCAAGGCCGTGTAACTGTGCAGCAAGGTGAAAATGTAGTAGCTCTCAAAAAAGGAGATGCTTGTGAAATTGGTTTTGGTGAAACTTTTTCAATCTTGTCAACTACAGATGCTGAGATATTAGTATTGGATATTCCTAATGCATAATTAAAAGAGCACATGAGCAGATTGTTGGCTTATTGCGTACTCTCTAAAATATGGTGTATTTAATGCCTGCTCAGGTGTAATACGCTTAGCTGGATTTGCATGCAGTAAGCCCGCAATCACTTCATCAAATGTTTCAAATCTTAGGCCTTGAATTAATCGATTATTGCTCGAGATACCTGCTAAGTTTGTATCTGGCTTTTGTCGGATTTTTAACTCTTGGCCTCTTATCACTAGGTGAGGTCCATTAATACTCCAAGGCTCAATACCATGTTTGAGCTCTAAAAGCGCTAAACCTAAGCTAAAGCTATCATGTGCCAAGTAGGTATATGTTTTTTTGCCGTATTCTGGTGGCAGATATCCATTAGTTCCAGCGGTACTTTTAAATACTCTGGCGAGTAGTTTCTTGGCTAAACCAAAGTCGGCAAGGCCAATACCATGTTTACTTGAATGTAAGAAATTATCAAGTTTGATATCTCTATGAGCCATGCCTAGCTTATGTAAATGAGCAACGGCATCAAGGTATGAAAACGCAATATGTTTTAGCTTTAGTTCCGCTTCAGGTAGGTTCACTGTTTTTAATTCATGAAGCTTTTCTAAGGCATCCACACCATCCCCTTCATTATATAAAGGCATAAAAAAGTAATGCTTATGTACAGTATTTCCATTTTCATCTTGAAATGGAATGCTTGCGTGGCTATAGGGTGCAACAAGTTTTGGTTGCTGGCTTAGCTGCTGCATCGACTTAATCTCAAGTTTTGCCATATGTTCATGAGAGCCTTTTTTCACTGCAACAATTTCATCTGTTTGCATATTGCGTGCATACCTAACAATGCCAAAGCTTCCATCTCCAATATCAGCCTTACCAGCTGTTAAATTACGGCCTGTATCTACATTGATTTTTTGTGCTTGCTCAGGGGTTAGTGTATTTAAAAGTTCATATTGTTGACCATCTGATGCTCTTACAATGGTTGCTTGCAATCTGGCATTTGTATTATCACGATCAGGTTTAATTTTATTTGCTTTAAAATAATCGCCCTGTTCTGAAATAACATAGTGAGGGGCTGTGTTCTGAATTAAATAAGACAGTGTTTGGCTTACGAAGTCTCGCGGCAGATATTTATTTTGATTGATAACATGTTGCCCCAAAGCATTAAAAACTTCAGTGGCAGCTTTTGCACTCCAATTTTCTCTGTGATTGAAGTAGGTGAGATGTGCCTGATGAATAAGAGGCCTTATATAGCTTGTAAGATCTTGAACTGCATCCTTTACACTCAGTCGAGGGTCCATAATATTCTGTGGTAGAAGTTTTGTGGACGGTAAATACTGAAAAGATGCTTGGCTCGTCATATCCTGTTGGGGTAGGGCAAATGGATTGATTTGAGGATAGGTTGGCTTCGTATTTGAATTAGATATATCGCCAAGTATTTGAGAATCTTGTTGAACGCTTGCGGCTGGTATCTGTTGATAACCTTGAGTCGCAGGGTTTTGTTGGTGCGATAATGAAGGTTGAAAGCCAGCCACTGCAGTATCCTTTTGTAAATTTATAAGTCTTTCTACTATTGTAAATCAACCGATTTCAAAATGATGTTAAATTTTATGGCTGGATATCTTATTTATGTACTTTGGGGTAGAAAGGGCCTATAACCCAAATATTTTCTGTAAAATCCGATCTTTATCGATGAACTGATGTTTTAGCGCTGCCAATACATGGACGCTAATGATGCCGATAAGTCCATAAGCAAGATATTTATGCCAGAAGCCCGCAAGGTCTGCTTGGTTTTCAATATCAAAGGTTAGGGTTGGCAGCTGAAATTGAAACCATTCAATAAATTCAACTTCGACAGAGACCATAATATAACCACTGATGAGTATCCCTGCACTTAATAAGAGCATTAGATGATGCGCTGCTTTTGCGGCGCCTTTCTCCCAGCGCTTTTTTGTTTTTATTTTTGGTTGTTTATGGATAAAGTGCCACATTGCTCTTAATGCAAAAATGATGATTGTCGCAATACCAAGCTGCTGATGGAACTTTGGCATTGGATGGTACCAAGGACTGTAATAACTTAATCCAACCATATAAATACCGGTGCCGAGTAAAGTAATGACTGCTAAAGCAAATACCCAGTGGAAAAGAACAGAAATGATGCCAAATCTGTTTTCGGTGTTTGTCAGTCTCATGTTGATGATCCTTCACTTTCAACGCTTGCCCTTGCCATTTGTATAAAGGCACTTGTAAAGCTTCTATCTTCGTTACTTCTCATGCCTAAGTATATTTGTTTTTTCAGGCCAGACTTTCCAAGTTTTTGGTATGTAATAGGCAAGCTATCTTGGTAAGTCTGTACTAACCAAAGTGGTAGGGTAGCAACACCTCGTTCAGCTGCAACCATTTCCAACATTATTTCAGTTGCTTCAAGAGTTTTATGTCGTAGAGGTGAAGTGTTGGCTGGAAGTAAAAAGTCTTTAAAGATATCTAACCTTTCTGTTTCAACGGGGTATGTATATAACGTTTCTTGGCTTAAGTCTTTTGGTGTTACATAAGCTTTCTTAGTCAGCGGATGGTTTGTACTCAGAACAAGAACCTGCTCGTAGTCAAAGACAGGAATAAATTCGACGCCTTTTTTAAGAAGTGGGTCTGGAGTGACGAGTAGATCTATATCATGCTGGAATAAAGCAGCCATACCACCAAACTTAAAGCGTTGTTTAACATCTACATCAATATTGGGCCAGGCTTTTAAAAATGGGTTGACTACCGTTAACAGCCATATATAGCAAGGGTGGCATTCCATGCCTATTCGTAATGTACCTCGATCCCCATCAGCAAATTCTTTTAGAACTTGGTCTACTCGCTCTAATTGTGGTGAGAGCCTGAGAGCTTGTTGTAATAAATACTCACCAGCTTGGGTAAATCGTAGTTGGCGGCCTTCTTTATGCCAGAGCGTAACTCCTGTTTGCTGCTCAAGCTTTTTCATGGTGTGACTTAAGGCCGACTGAGTAAGGTACAAAGACTCTGCTGCTGCTGTAAGAGAACCATGTCTATCAATGGCTGCCATAATTTTAAGATGGATTCGATCTATCACTATTATTTCCTGAAGCGTAAGGTGGATGAAAGTATATTATGAATATTTTTCATGAGTGTCATTAAATATAATATCTTCGTGCATATTCATTTTGAGCTTGAATGTCATATTCAATGGAATCTATAGATATGTTCGAAAAATACATGGTCTTGATACTCGATTTTTTGGGTAGGTTCCGCTACTTTAATGACATAGTTTTTTATTTTGTTGTTGCTCTAGGGTTGTGAATTTTAGAGCATTTTTTGTACTTTTAAAGATTGTTTATGAGGAGCCTTGCATGAAATCTTTACAGAAAATAGCTGCGTCTTGTCTTATTGCTGGTGCGATGGTGAGCTCAGCGTTTGCTGCCCCTGAAACATATAAAGTTGATACTCAAGGTCAGCATGCTTTCATTCAATTTAAAATTCCACACCTTGGTTATTCAATGCTGCTTGGTGAGTTTACGAAGTTCGATGGTTCTTTTACTGTTGATACTGAAAATCTGGCAGACTCTAAAGTTGATATTACGATTAAAACAGAGAGTTTAGATTCAAATCATGCGCAACGTGATAAGCACATTCGTGGCGGTGATATGCTGAATGTTTCAAAGTTCCCAGAAGCAACATTTAAGAGCACTAAGGTAGAAGTAACTGGTGATAAAACAGCCAAGGTTCATGGTGATTTAACGCTACATGGTGTCACAAAGCCAATTACATTGGATATGACACAAATTGGCGCTGGTGATGACCCATGGGGTGGTTACAGAATGGGCTTTGAAGGTACAACAACATTTGCACTTGCGGATTTCGGCATAGACTACGATTTGGGGCCAGCCTCTAAAGAAGTTGAAATTTATGTCTCTATTGAAGGCATCAAACAATAAGAATTTGTCCGTTTAGTGACAAAAAGCCACAAAGCCCTAGCAGCTGAACTGTTAGGGCTTTTTTTATGCCTTTAAATTGCTTTTAAGATATTAATATTCTGATGGTTGTAACGAAATGCTACAACAAAAAACTTCATTTTTTGAACACGTTTTGTTTAACCTAAATCTGCTAAATGTATAAGCTTCTACAACCAGTCTTGCCCAAAAATGGAGCAGGTTTATAGATTTATAGAGATGCTTTTTGCCCTAGAGAGGGTAGCTCTTTATAAAAATGCTTTTTTAAGTCGTATTGAAGTGCATTTTCATGTACATTTCTCGTCTTTATATATTGCGTTTAGTCCAGTCTATGGATAGCATAGGGGGTTCATAGCCACTTATTATTTGGGTGGCTATTTTAGTATTTAGGGAGTGCGGTATGAGCAACGAAAAATCAGTACAAATGGGTTCTAATGCAACTCATAAAATCCTTCACCTGGGTCTAGGGTCATTCCATAGAGCTCACCAGGCTTTATATCTTCAAAACCTGATCGAGCAAGGTGATGAGAGCTGGAGTATTATTGGCGCAAACGTGCGTGATGATGCCTCTGCACTGATTAGCGCTCTTCAGTCTCAAGGTGGCGAGTACACGCTTGAAACTATCACTCCTGAAGGCGAGCACAGCTACCAAACAATTACTTCTATTAAGGAAGTTTTATCTTGGACTCCACAGCTTGAAAACATCATTGAAGCTGGTTCTGATGACGCGACAAAAATTATTTCTTTTACTGTAACGGAAGGTGGTTATTACTTTGATAATAACAATTTAGATACAGCGCACCCAGATATCGAAAGCGACCTTAACAACGGTACAATGCTTACAATTTATGGTGTAATTGCTGGTATCTTAAAAGAGCGTAAAACGCCAGTAACACTTTTAAGTTGCGATAACCTTCGTTCAAACGGCGAGCGCTTCCATACAGGTCTTGTTGCTTTCCTTGAAGCAAAAGGTGATAAAGAGCTTCTTGAGTGGATTGCTAAAAATACAACAAGCCCAAGCTGTATGGTTGACCGTATTACACCTCGTCCAACAAAAGACGTTTGTGATCGAGTTCTTGAAGCAACAGGCCGTATTGATAAATGTGCGGTTATGGCTGAAGACTTTATCCAGTGGGTTATCGAAGATAACTTTATTGCTGGCCGTCCTGCATGGGAAAAAGTTGGTGCAAGCCTTGTAAAAGACGTTGAGCCATATGAAGAAGCGAAGATTCGTATTTTGAATACAACTCATAGTGCTATTTCTTGGGCTGGCACAGTTAAAGGTTACACATATATTCATGATGGTGTTGCTGATAAAGAGATTTTTGAGCTTGTACGTGCGTATGTGCTTGAAGATGTTATTCCATGTCTACAACCAAGCCCACTTGACCTTGAAGACTATATGAATGTTGCTCTTAATCGTTTCAGCAACAAAGCGCTTATGGATACAAGCCAACGTGTTGCTGCAGATAGCTTCTCTAAAATTCCTGGCTTTATTCTGCCAACATTTAAGACGCTTGTTTCTCGCGATGAGTCTATTTCTGCAACTGCAGGTATTATTGCTGCGTTCTTTATTTTCTGTGAGCAACTTGATCAAAATAAAGTCCCATACATTTATAACGATCCAGCTTACGACCCTGTAAAACTTCGTGAAATGATGACAGCTGCAGATCCTATGGATGCACTAGGTCGTGATGCAGCTCTATGGTGGGATCTTGCTGGTGATGCAAAACTTATCAGTGCACTTAAAGGTGCGTATGAGCGAGTTTCTCAGTGGCTTAAGGCATAATTAACACTATTTTGATTTATTGAACCCGAGTATTTCCTTGAAATACTCGGGTTTTTTCCATTTATAACCTTAAACTTAATACTTTTTCTGATGCATTCGAGTTGCTGAAAAGGTGTATTTTCATAAAGGACAGACCTATGTTTTTAGGAATTGATCTAGGTACCACATGCGTAAAAATTCTTCTTCTTTCTGCTGAACAGGAAGTTCTAGCTGTAAAGCATCACGATCTGACAATACAAAGACCTAAGCCTCTTTGGTCTGAGCAAACGCCAGCAGATTGGTGGGCAGGTGTGTGCGAAATTATTGATGAAGTTGCGAGAGAGCTTCCTGATCAAGTCAGTCAAGTAAAAGCAATAGGTCTATCTGGTCAGATGCACGGCGCTGTTCTTTTAAATAACGAAGGGCAAGTGCTTCGCCCTGCAATTCTTTGGAATGATGGCCGCTGTGAAGCAGAATGTAAAACCCTTGAAGAGACAAGTAATGTGCATGCCATTACTGGTAATCTTGTGATGCCCGGCTTTACTGCGCCAAAGCTACTCTGGGTTAAAAATCATGAGCCTGAAATTTTTGAGCAAATCAGCAAAGTACTATTGCCAAAAGACTTTTTAAGATACTCACTTTCTGGTGTCTATGCTATGGACTGCTCTGATGCGGCAGGTACACTATGGCTTGATGTTAAAAAGCGTGAATGGTCAGAAGAAATGGTAAGGGCAACAGGTTTAACACTTGAGCAAATGCCAAAGCTTGTTGAAGGTTCTGATAACTCTGCAACTCTTTCAGCTGAACTTGCGAAGCGTTGGGGTATGTCTGATAACGTGATTATTGCCGGTGGTGCAGGCGATAATGCAGCAAGTGCTGTTGGTATTGGTACAACTGAGCCAAATGAAGGTTTTATTTCTCTTGGAACTTCAGGTGTTGTTTTCCTTTGTAATGATGACTTTTACCCAAACCCAGAACAGGGTATCCATGCGTTCTGTCATGCGCTACCGAATCGTTGGCATCAAATGTCTGTGATGCTATCCGCTGCAAGTGGTCTGCGTTGGGCTACATCGTTTACTCACTTTGCCAATGAAGCTGAGGCTATGAGCGCTGTCGAAGAGCTTTCAGAAGAACAGCGTAAGCATGCGCCAATTTTTTTACCATATCTCTGCGGTGAGCGTACCCCTCATAATAATCCAAATGCTCAGGGTGTCTTTTTTGGTTTAACACCAAGCCATACCGCTGCGGATATAATCTACTCCGTGATAGAAGGCGTAAGCTTTGGTCTTCTTGATGGCTTTAGAGGTCTTAAGAATTTCGATCAAGTTAAGTCTCTATGTCTTGTTGGTGGAGGTGCTAAGAGTACATATTGGTCACAGCTATTAGCTGATATTTTCAATGTACCTATGACTATTCACTCTGGTAGTGAAACAGCTGGCGCTCTTGGTGCTGCTCGATTAGGGCATTTAGCTGTAGGTGGACAAGAGGCTGATGTGTGTAAGCTCATGCCTACACTAGCAACTTTTAATCCAAATAGTGAGCTTCAATCAACTTTTGAACCTCGCTATCAAAAATTCAGAGCGTTATATCAAGCTAATAAGCAATTTTTCGTTTAATTGCTCTTCCTTTCTATTTAAAGGCTTGTTTTAGTTTTAATAGCTAAAACAAGCCTTTTTTCTTTTAATTCTTTTTCTTTTAGCTGCTTCCGGTCTTTGATTTCAACTAAAATAATAAAAGCGCTTTCTTATTTGCTTTTATATTATGTGTATTAATGTTGCGCCAATGGATTTTTAGCCTCAGTTTTTAAAGACTTTTTAAATGGATGTAGTTCTAAATGGCAAAAAAGAAGATTGTTATTCTTGAAACCGATCAAGAGCAATGTCAGCAATTGATTTCCTCTCTTGAGCAAGAAGGGTACGAAAGTTTTGTTTATCAAGACGTCCCTCAGCTCATGAAAAATATATTGTTATTTCATAAATCTCTTACTGCAATATTTATTAATATTTCCGCGGCGCCTTTCGGTGCTGTTGAGCTATGTAATTCAATCCGTAATCTTGATGAGCTTAAGCATATTCCTATCTTATTACTTGCAGATAAGCCGACAGCTGAAGAGTTTATGGAAGGTTTGGATGCTGGCTGTATCGATGTAATTACTTATCCTATTAATACGCAACAAGTGATGGTGCGTTTAAATCATGCGGTTAAATTTTGGAATCTTTTTCAGAAACAACAGAAAAAAGCTAAAAATGCGCAGGCTGTTGCTGCTGACTCCATGGAGTATTCAAATTATTTATCAGAAATTGTTGATCTTTCTGATAGGTGTTCTCGTATTTCAACATATGAGGGGATTGCAGAGGCTGTTTTTGAATTTACTGGTAAAAGAAATTTAAATGCAAGCCTTATTTGCTTTGGTGTTGATGAGTATTTTTATTTTGCTTCAAATGAGGCTGCAAATTCTATTGAGCAAGAAATGATGCTCATGATTTATGGCTCATCTGATGGCGGTTCTGCTGGGCAGCGTTTTAAGATTTTTAATAATCGAATTTTTGCCTGTTTTGACCAAAGTATTTTACTGGTTAAAAATGCAACTGATGAAACCGCTGGGCATTTGCAAGATCTTATGGGATCTTTAATGAATATCATTAATGCAAAGTGCTCAGTGATGCGCGATGATGAAATTCGTTTGCGTGATATTCAAAAAGAGCGAACTCGAAACTTAAAAACATTTAATGATGCTTTTGAACGGGTTGATGAGCTTTTTACACAGCAGACAGAAAGTATCAAGCAGAAGATCGTGTTTATTGAGTCAGAGCTGTCTGTAAACTTAGCAGCGCTTGATCTTGGGGAATATATTGAAAATGAAATTATGACAATTGTAGTTGGGTATTTTTCTCAAGTTGCTGATCAAGTTGAAGGTAATAAAGATAATTTAAGCAATATTCTTATTGAGATTTCTGAATTTTTGACGAAAGAGCTTGGTGCTAAAGCAAAATAAACTTTTAAAAGTTAACCCCAATAAAAAAGGAGCCTAGGCTCCTTTTTTATTGGGAGGAAAGTAGGGTATTAGATTAGTCCCACTTTAATGCACCACCAACTTGGTACTCAGTTACGCGAGTTTCGAAGAAGTTCTTCTCTTTGCGTAGATCCATTACCTCTGACATCCAAGGGAATGGGTTTGTAGCACCAGGGAATTGCTCTGGAAGACCGATCTGAAGTAGACGACGGTTACAGATGAACTGTAGGTACTCTTCCATGTTCTGTGCATTCATGCCGAGTACGCCTCGTGGCATAGTGTCATGAGCGTATTCAATTTCAAGCTGTGTGCCTTCAAGAATCATTTGAATGATTTCTTGTTGGAACTCTGCAGTCCAGAGTGATGGGTTTTCAATCTTAATCTGATTGATCACGTCTACACCGAAGTTTACGTGCATAGACTCATCACGAAGAATGTATTGGAACTGCTCTGCAACACCCATCATTTTATTACGACGACCCATGGAAAGGATTTGCGTAAAGCCACAATAGAAGAACATGCCTTCCATAACACAGTAGAATGCGATCAAGTTTCTAAGAAGTTGCTGATCTGCTTCTGGTGTGCCTGTATGGAATTCAGGGTTACCAAGCTGTTGAGTATACTGAAGAGCCCAAGCTGCTTTCTTAGCAACTGATGGTACTTCACGATACATGTTGAATACTTCACCTTCATCCATACCAAGGGACTCAACGCAGTATTGGTATGCATGAGTATGAATCGCTTCTTCGAATGCTTGGCGAAGCAGGTACTGACGACACTCAGGGTTTGTAATATGTCTATACAGACCTAGTACAAGGTTGTTTGCAACAAGTGAGTCAGCTGTTGAGAAGAAGCCTAGACTTCTCATAATGATCAGACGCTCGTCTGCAGTTAGGCCGTCTTGGCTTTTCCACAGGCTGATATCGCCAGTCATGTTAATTTCTTGAGGCATCCAGTGGTTTGCACAGCCATCAAGATATTTTTGCCAAGCCCAGTCGTATTTAAATGGTACAAGCTGGTTAAGGTCTGCACGGCAGTTGATCATTCTTTTATCGTCAACTTCTACACGACGTGCGCCCATTTCAAGCTCTTCAAGACCTGCTGCAATATCAAGGTTCTTAAGGCTTTCTTCTGCTGCTTTATGTAGGTCTTCATCAGCAATTTTAACTTCGGAATTTGTTTCAATAGCAGCTGCTTGTGGAGCAGGTGCAGGGGCTGTTTCCGCTTTAGGTGCTTGTGCCTGCGGTGCTTGTGCCTGCGGTGCTTGTGCCGCTGGTGCAGCTTGTTTTGGAGCTGCTTCTAGTGCTTCGGCTACATCTGTATCGTAATCGTCCCAACTTAGCATGGTCTTTCTCCTTGGTTATCACTGCCCGAAATCATTTCAGGCAGTTATCATCAATCAAATATTCAATGTTTTGGGCAATGGGTTATTGGCATGCTTCACAATCAGGATCATCGATTGAGCAGAACTTTGGAGCAGCTGGCTCTTGTTGGACTGCATTCAGTTGACCTGTATGGATTGTGGACTTCTCTGCAGATGTCGCACCCATCGCTCTAAGGTAGTAAGTTGTTTTCAGACCGCGGTACCAGGCCATACGGTATGTGATATCAAGCTTTTTACCATTTGGTTCACGAATATAAAGGTTGAGTGATTGTGCTTGGTCAATCCATTTTTGACGTCGGCTTGCAGCGTCAACTAACCAGCGTGGCTCAACTTCAAAAGCGTTAGCAAATAGTGCTTTAATTTCTTCTGGAATGCGATCGATCTTTTCGATGCTACCGTCGAAGAATTTAAGGTCATTAACCATTGCTTTATCCCAAAGTTGGTGGCGCTTCAGTTCTGCTACCAAGAATGGATTAACCACAGTGAACTCACCAGAGAGGTTCGATTTCACATAAAGGTTTTGATATGTTGGCTCGATAGATTGAGTTACGCCCACAATGTTCGAGATAGTTGCTGTTGGTGCAATTGCCATAACATTTGAGTTACGCATACCGTGTTTAACAACATCTTTGCGAAGCTTATCCCAGTCTTTCGTGCTGGAGTTGTCCATATCGACATAGTCGCTGCCACGTTCTTCAGCAAGCTTTGCAATGGAGTCGATTGGTAGAATGCCTTGGCTCCAGAGAGAACCTTCATAGCTTTCATACTGACCACGCTCTTGCGCTAGCTGATTAGACGCTTGAATCGCATAGTAGCTGATTGTTTCCATGGAAAGATCTGCAAAGTCCACAGCTTGGTTAGAGCCATATGGAAGGCCTAACTTGTAGAGGCAGTCTTGGAAACCCATCAGACCCATACCGATTGGTCTGTGACGTAGGTTAGATTTGCGAGCTTGTTCTACAGCGTAGTAGTTGATATCAATAACGTTATCAAGCATACGAATAGCTGTTGTTACTGTCTTCTTCACTTTGGCATCGTCAAGTTCAACAAGGCCAGTTTCAGTGACACGTAGATGCTGGGAAAGGTTAACTGAGCCCAGGTTACAAACCGCAATCTCATCTTCGCTTGTGTTCAGTGTAATTTCTGTACACAGGTTAGAAGAATGGACAACTCCAGCATGCTGCTGTGGAGATCTGATGTTGCATGGATCTTTGAACGTTAACCATGGATGGCCAGTTTCAAATAGCATGGATAGCATCTTTCTCCAGATGTCGCGAGCGTTAACACGCTTGTACAGCTTGATCTTGCCTTCTTCAGCAGCTTTTTCATAAGCTTCATAGCGCTCTTCAAAAGTCTTACCAAAAATTTCATGCAGATCAGGAGTATCGTTTGGTGAGAACAGAGTCCAATGCTGATCATTAAAGACACGCTTCATGAACAGATCAGGAATCCAGTTCGCAGTATTCATATCGTGCGTACGACGACGGTCATCACCAGTGTTCTTACGCAGTTCTAGGAATTCTTCAATATCAAGATGCCAAGTTTCAAGATATGCACAAACAGCACCTTTACGCTTACCACCTTGGTTTACAGCTACTGCTGTATCGTTCACAACTTTAAGGAATGGAACAACACCTTGAGATTGACCATTTGTGCCGTGGATATGAGCACCAAGAGCACGTACAGGTGTCCAGTCGTTACCAAGGCCGCCTGCCCATTTTGAAAGCATTGCGTTGTCTTTGATTGCACCGTAGATACCAAGTAGGTCGTCTGGAATTGTTGTTAGGTAGCAACTTGAAAGCTGTGATCTTAGTGTTCCAGAGTTAAAGAGTGTTGGTGTAGAGCACATGTAGTCAAAGCTCGATAGAAGCTCATAGAACTCGATTGCTCTTAGGTTTTTATCGTCTTCATTTAAAGCAAGACCCATTGCAACACGCATGAAGAATACTTGAGGAAGCTCTAGACGAGTTTCTTTTTCATGAATGAAGTAACGGTCATACAGTGTTTGAAGACCAAGGTATGTGAATTGAAGATCACGCTCAGGTTTAAGAGCAGCACCAAGCATTTCAAGATCAAAGGTTGCAAGCTCTGGAGAAAGACGTTCTAGACGAATTGCTTCAGGAATATACTTTGCAAATACTTCTGGGTAATGCTGAGACATTTCTTTTTGAGTTGATGTCTTTGCAATATCGAAATAACTCAGCGTCTCAGAACGAAGGCTATCGAGTAGTAGACGAGCTGTCACGTAAGAGTAGTTTGGTTCTTCTTCAACCATTGTACGTGCTGTCATGACTAAAGATTGAGCAACATCCTTCTCATGCACACCATCATATAGCGCTTTGAGGGTAGCTTGTAGAACCGCAACTGGGTTAACATCCCCTAAATCTTGGCAAGCTTCAGCGATAATCGTTGTTAAACGATTTATATCAAGAGGCTGTAGACCTTGATCAGCAGTTTGAACATTGAATTGTGGTAGGCTTGTTTCTGACGCTGCAGCTTTTAATGCTTGGCGTTGTTGTGATCTTTCTTCACGGTAAAGAACATAAGCACGTGCAACTTTGTGAGCTCCGTCTCTCATAAGTGCAAGTTCAACCTGGTCTTGGATTTCTTCAATATGAAGAGTACCGCCAGAAGGAAGACGACGTTGGAAAGTCTCCATAATTGTTATTGCAAGCTTATCAACAGTGTTATTAACGCTGCTGGAATGCTTCGCTGAATCGCCCTCAACGGCAAAAAAGGCTTTTTTGATTGCTTCGGCAATTTTAGTTTGGTCAAAGCTCACAACTTGGCCATTACGTTTAATGACTCTGAGCTGACCTGGTGCCAGTAAATCTTGATTTACTGCTTTAGATTGAGTTTCGATGGATGTCGTCATCGCGCTTAAGCTCCCTTGTATTAGGCCAATGAGGAAAGTCTTTTAATTACTTAGCTAAGTAAGTTGTTGATAAAAGTGTGTATTACTAACTTGGGTTCACTTTTAAACAGCCTCTTTAGCTAAAAAGGTATGTTTTTTGAGCAGCTGAATTGTTTTAGTGCTTGAATTTGCCCTGATCTGTGCATGATTGAAATAGTGCAAATTTAATGCTAAGCCACAAGATGTAGGGGTTCAGGTGCCGTTTGAGTACAAGATAGTGTGGTTTGGCTAAACTAGCAAGTGTATAAGTCTGTGCGAATCTTGTGGATAATGAGTGTAAGTTGTGGATAACTTATGCATAACATGTTGGCTTTTTCGAGGTCTAAGGCTGGAGCCCTGTAGTATTGCGAGCTGTACAAAATTTAGCTAATTTGGTTTGAAAAAATAAAAATGTAACGGATTTGTACATTTTGTTACAGAAACCGGCGGCAAATGGTGGCAAATTGTAATGCTAGGGGCTACTATCAAATTACAATGTTTTTATTTTAACGCTTTCAGAAAAATGAAATGTTGATAAAAGTGTGGAATATAATAGAGACCGCGCACACTTTTGAGGCAGTGCAGTTAACTGATCAGGCGTTTAGGTATTCAAATAAGGCTTTTATTTAGAATAATGTGAAACATTAAGTTGCACTTTCTTTTAAAATGAACCGTTTTATTTGGCAAGGTAAAGAGTGGTGGCACACAAGGAAAAGCTCAGAGAAGTGGCCTGAGTTTTGTAGTGACTGGTTGTGTACAGGGCAACCTCCCCAAATCAAGTAGCATCACATAGTGAGGTGTAGTTAATGTCCGATCATCTATCTTCTTTTAGCAGTCAAGAAGGGCAGGATATCCCGAGAATCTTACTCGTCGAAGATGACGAACGCTTGGCCGCGTTAAGCCGTGATTATCTGGAAAGTAATGGCATCCATGTGGGTGTGGTTGGGGATGGTAAAGAAGCCATCACTAGCATAATTGATCAACAGCCAGATTTGGTTGTACTCGATCTTATGCTTCCAAGTGTTGACGGTATTGAAGTTTGCCGTGCAGTGCGAGAGCACTACCATAACCCAATTCTAATGCTAACAGCTCGTACAGATGATGTTGACCAAGTGCTTGGTCTTGAAATGGGTGCTGACGACTATGTCGCAAAACCTGTTCGTCCTCGTGTACTTCTAGCTCGAATTCGCGCTTTGTTAAGACGTTATGAGCTCAACAAAGAAGCGCAAGCAGAGTTAGAAAGTGTTGAGCCAATGCAGCAAGATCGTTTGGTCTTTGGTCAGCTTGTTATTGATAATGGTGCGCGTGACGTAAAACTTGCGGGTAATCCGGTTGAATTGACAAGTGCTGAGTATGACCTGCTCTGGTTGCTATCATCGAACGCTGGTCGAATTCTGACTCGTGAAGAGATTTTCGAAAAGCTTCGCGGTATTGAATATGACGGTCAAGATCGCTCAATCGATGTCCGTATCTCTCGTATTCGTCCTAAAGTTGGGGATGACCCAATGAATCCGAAGAGAATTAAAACAGTTCGCAGCAAAGGCTATCTGTTCGTTAAAGACACACTAGACAGTTAATCGTGATTTAAAGCTCGAAAGAATGCATGTTCTTTCATCATATGTTGATGCTCGTGGCAAAAACTTTTTGATGTAAGACTTATTTTCTGACAAGGTGTATAATCAGAAGTACATAACTGGTATAGAGCGCTGATTTCTAACGGTAGAAGTCAGCCTGTGGATAAGCGACGTTTAAGGATAAGACGCAGTGAACTCACTTTTTGTTCGCATTTACTGGGGAATGTTGGTTGCTGCTCTTGTTGTTGTGAGTGTTGCTGTCATTACATTTCAACATGTAAATACCCTTCGATATCAGGAGTTCCGTGATACGCATATAGCCGTGCTCATGGATCTTGCTGAAACTCAACTTAATACTCTTCCTAATGATGATTTTTTTAAATGGATTGGCGATGTAAGTCGACGTTTAAATGGTCAATTAAGCATGCTCGAAGAAGAGAAGCTTAAAATTACACCGGGCGCAATGCAGAAGCTAAAGAAAGACGGCCGTGTTGTTGTTTTTGAGCCACGACTTGATCAAGTCAGTGCTTATATGAGTTTGCCTGGGCACCCATTTTATATTCGTATTATTCTTGGTGTTGGTTCGAAAGAGTATTTACCAAGTCTAGCGACTATTATTTTTGATTTTCTTGATGATTATAAGCATGTCCAGATTTCAAGTGGCAAGCTAGACGGTGCAAATAGTAAGCTTGAAGTATTTAGGCCTGATTTAGACGAGGTTATGTCAAAGCTTGGTGAGCTGCAGCAGGTCTATTTGCAAAGAGGCTATGTTGTTGCTGTTGAGCTTGATGGCCAGTCTGACAGTCAAACACCAGTGTATTATGTTCGCCAAAATCAAAACCAGCTTCTGGCATGGGGGCCGGTTGTCCCATTTGATCCATATCCTGGTTGGCTGGTGTTTTTATTTGGTAGTGTAAGTATTATTTTCATTGGCTGTATTGGTTACTTCTTAGTTAGACCGCTTGAGTCTGGCATGAAGCAAATGGAATCAGCAATTGATCAAATCCGTCATGGAAACTTGAACGCACGTGTCTATATAGATACCAATGATGCAATTGGTGATCTTGCTTCAACCATTAATGAAATGGCTGAGCATATCCAAAGATTAATTAAATCACAACGTGAAATGACCAATGCAGTAAGCCATGAGTTAAGAACGCCTGTGGCGCGTATCCGATTTGGGTTGCAAATTATTCAAGACTTTGTTGATACGCCAAGTGTTGACGATCAGTGCAATAAGATTGATGGTGATATTGAAGAGCTTGAAAAGCTGATCGATGAAATCCTTACTTATGCGACCCTTGAAGAAGGGCGACCAGCGCTTGATTTGGATATGATCGATATAAACGCCATTGCGAATGAAGTAAGACAACAAAGTTTGAACCAAGGGCATAAAATTAAAATTAACGTCACAGAAGCGCCAACTGAAGATGACTTAAATATGGCAGAGTGTGAGCGTCGATATATTCATAGAGCGGTTCAGAACCTTGTGAATAATGCCGTTAAGTATGCGGTATCGGAAGTCCGTGTAACCTGCAGCTGTGAAGGTGGCATGTTCCGAGTTGATGTTGAAGATGATGGCCCTGGTATTCCACAAGATCAATGGGAAAATGTGTTTACACCATTTGCTCGTTTAGATTCAAGCCGAAATAGAAGTACTGGCGGTTATGGCTTAGGGCTTTCGATCGTAAAAAGTATTGCCTATTGGCATGGTGGTGTAGCTGCTGTTTACTTTGGTGAACTTGGTGGTGCTAAATTCACTATTTTATGGCCACGATCTCAAAATATTCGTAAGACATTGGAAATTGAAAATAGTCATATGTCGTAATGGTGAAGAGCAAGATATAAAAAAAGCCCTTTAAGGGCTTTTTTTATATCTTGGATATTGGGCAGAGACTTTAGGAGTATTACTTAGCGATCGCCATCTAAAAGTCGACCAATGCCACCTAGAACAGAGCCTTCACCCTGTGCGTTCCCACCTGCTGAAGGCGCGCTTGCAATAACTCTATCGGCTAAGCGAGAAAAAGGAAGACTTTGCAGCCAAACTGTGCCAGTCCCTTGAAGTGTTGTTAAGAACATACCTTCACCGCCAAAGACCATGCTCTTTAGCCCTGAAACCATTTCAATGTCATAATCAATGCCTCGAGTAAAGCCAACTAAGCAGCCTGTATCGACTTTTAAAGTTTCATTATTAAGTTCTTTTTTGATGACTGTCCCACCTGCATGAAGGAATGCCATTCCATCGCCGTTAATTGATTGAAGAATAAAGCCTTCGCCACCAAAAAATCCAGACCCAAGACGTTTATTAAATTCAATATCTATTTTCGTGCCAAGTGCAGCACATAAAAAAGAATCTTTTTGGCAAAGAATTTCTTCTCCAAGCTCAGCCATGTTTAATGGAATAATCGTACCAGGGAAGGGCGCTGCAAAAGCAACTCGTTGTTTCTGTGTACCATGGTTCGTAAAATGAGTCATAAATGCAGACTCACCTGTAAACATACGCTTCCCTGCTGAAAATACCTTTGAAAAGAAGCCTTGCTCAGGTTGCGAACCATCGCCCATTTTAGATTCAAAATGAATATCGCCATTCATATAATTCATCGCGCCAGCTTCAGCGATAACTGTTTCTTGAGGATCTAATTCAACCTCTACGATTTGCATATCATGACCAATAATGTCGTAGTCAACTTCATGGCATCGCATGATGTTCTCCTTTTTTGAGTGAATTAATTTTAACAATATTTATATGGAGACTTTGCAAGCGATTAACAAGGGAGGGCGGGTGTTACTGTCGTTTTAAGGGTATTGAATAAGTGCTGATTGGGTAAAACCAATACGTACAATAGCACGAGGTATCGAAACACTCTGTTTGTGCGTATCTCGTTCTTTTAGAAAAGCATGTAGATCTCTAGAAAGAGCCTCATCTGTAAAAACCGGTGTGACAATAGTTTGAGTACGATAGCGTGTTTCAAGTTTGGTGTATTTATAGCCGGCATTACGTAACCCTTTAATCACCGCTTCAGCTATAGCAATATGTGGGTTTCTTGATGTTTGAGTTGCACAGAGTTGCTGAAGCCAATAGGCAATATTGCGCATATGCTCATAGGGCTTCATTTGAACTGCTGTGTAATGTTGTCGAAAGTGCTCTAAAGATTTAGCGACATCGATCTGTGCTAGTGGCTGTCCAGTACTTTCAACTGATTTAAGGTGTTTAATAATATGCGTAATAAATTCATGAAACCCTTTTTTACCCAAATTAATGTGTCTTTTTTGAACCTCTTTTCGCTGTTCTTCAATAAAGCTTGTTCTATCGAATGAGTATGATTTTACTGATTTAAATCGAGCAAGATAAAGTGATGTTGCTTTTGTTATTTTGAGATGCCTAAAACTATGAACTTTAAGCCAGCGAGGCATATATAAGTCAATATTAAGAACGGTAATTGTGCTAAGGCGAGCTTTTGGTTTACGAATTGTTTTTTGTTTAGCATAAAAGCTAAATTCTTTTTGTGGTGAATTGTTAAGAGTATTATCTGTCATGAACTACTCCTTAAACTCTAATCCTAAACAAATAACTTAATAAATGCCCTTGGTCATATTGTGGCGATAGAGCATTTAGTTTGATCATTATGACTTGCCTGACTTTATTAACTAAAAGGAATTTCCTAAGTTAAACAGGCACTTTGATGTTTTATCGAGATTACGCAAGAATAGCAATGATGGTTTATTGATATCAATAGGCTTGTTTTGAGTAACGTCCATTCATCATGGACCTCGTCACAGGTGGCAAAAGGGTATTCACAAAGCTTAAAGTATGATGAATAAAGGGGTTGGCTTATGTGGGTAATGCACAGAAATTACTTTTAGGGTATATTTTTTACGTGACTTGCTAGTCATTAATTGGTCTTTTTTGCCTCAAATTTGATCGCTTTCATGAGGTTACGGTTACAATTTGAAGGGTGTGTGCTTAAGTAAAAAGGCCCTATTTCTTCATCATGCTTTTATGTCTGCATGTTTTCCTTGCAACTCAGCGATGGAATAACATACCGTTTTTATCTGTGTCCGTAGAATTGAATTTGTGCTGTGAATATTGAACAAATTCTTCTTTCGAAATTTGTCCGTTTTTATTCATGTTATATTTTTGCACCATGATTTTTATTTTATCTGCTTTTGTGTCTTCGCTATGTCCATCCATCTGATGGTTTGCAATCGCACTCACTGAGGCGATTGCAAGTAAAGATACAGTGATGACGGAATAACGTGTTTTCATTTTTCTCCTCAAGATTTAATTCCTACCTAAATTCAATGTG
This sequence comes from Gammaproteobacteria bacterium UBA6940, assembly GCA_002450655.1. Taxonomy (GTDB): domain Bacteria; phylum Pseudomonadota; class Gammaproteobacteria; order Pseudomonadales; family UBA6940; genus UBA6940. The sequence continues at coordinate 21,427 of DJZY01000038.1, forward strand.
CTTGGTTTAAAGTAGTTTTTGACAAAACTATAAGTTCTATTTTTAAAGCTATATATTATTTATTGCTGTTTTATATTATTTAAGAATTTATAGTTAGTACTTTTAATGAGCAAAAAATTAGCATAGTGTGAAATAGCAAGAACTATTTTTCATGGAGATAAAGTGTCATTTTTGTTTTTAATTCCACTTATTCAGTAACAAGTAAGGTGTTTTGCAAAACAGATTGCTATCAAGTATGCTGATGCCCTTGAACTTTGCTGGCAGCGCCCCTACATATACGTGGTACGGGGGAGCTAACATATTCACAGAGCCTATTCGGCTGTTGTTCTAAGTTCTCAACCTAAGCGACTGTAACCGACATCATGTTATGTGATGAAACTGAAGTTACAGCGTACGCAATAAATTCAAATTACTGGAGAAGACTATGACTAATGCAGCTGCTGAGCTTGTAGAAAATAACCAAGTTGTTGCTATGCACTACACACTTAAAGATAAAGAAGGTAATGTTCTTGATACTTCAGAAGGTCAAGATCCACTAACGTATCTTCACGGTGCAAGCAACATCATCCCTGGCTTAGAAAAAGCACTTGCTGGCAAAGCTGTTGGCGATCAAGTAAACGTTAAAGTAGATCCTAAAGAAGCTTATGGCGAATCAAACCCTGAGCTAGTTCAACAAGTACCTGCTCAAATGTTTGAAGGTGTTGAAGATCTAGCTGCTGGCATGGTTTTCCAAGTGCAAGCAAATGAATCTCAGCCACCACAACGTATTGTGATCCAAAGCGTAGATGGCGATGTTGTTACTGTTGATGGTAACCATCCTCTAGCAGGTGTTGAACTTCATTTTGATGTTAATATTGTAAGCGTTAGACCTGCAACTGAAACTGAAGTTGAGCATGGTCACGTTCATGGCGACGGTCACGATCATCATTAATCAATATTAATTCTATAGAAAGGGTGTACTTATATGAGCTCAAAGCAAATGTTCATAAGTGAGGCTATTGATCTAACCTTAGGTCAGTTTCAATCTGCTTTTGATCAATTTCAAGGATTGAGTATTGTCAAAACAAGTGAAAATACTTTTTTCCACGATGTAGCTCTTACATCTACGCCTTCTATAGATGCGTTAGCACAAGCTTACCCTAAAGCCTCTGTGTTAACTCTTGTTGCATCTGAACTTTCATATAGCCAACTCTCGAGTGCATTAACAAAGCTAGCTTCAGATACAACAATTGTTGCTGTGCGTACATTGTCTGTGCAACCAGCTGCTGTTGAGCTTATTTTTGAGTCGTCTGAAACCATTTCACAAGAACAGTGGAGTGAGTGGCTTGAATTTACAGCACCAATGTCAATTGATATTGGGCTCAAAGCAATTACAAACCAAGGTCATAGATGCCGACTTGCATGTTTTGATATGGACTCTACGCTGATTAAGGCTGAAGTGATCGACGAGCTTGCTGCAGAAGCAGGTAAAATGGATAAGGTCAGTGAAATTACAGAAAGAGCTATGCGCGGTGAGCTTGATTTCCAAGCAAGTTTCCGAGAAAGACTTGGCATGCTAAAAGGATTGGAAGAATCTGCTGTTAAGGCAGTTATGGATCGAATTGAACTAATGGATGGTGCTGAAGCGCTTTTCAAATTCCTTAACGATCAAGGTATCTATACGGTTATTTTATCTGGCGGATTTAATGTCTTTGCTGAAGAAGTGAAGAAAAAGCTGAATATTCGTGAGACTCATTCCAATCAGCTTAATTTTGAACAAGGTGGCTTAACAGGTCTTGCTGTGGATCCAATTATGGATGCAGACCGAAAAGAAGAAACGCTACAAAAAATTGCAGAACAGCTGCATATTCCATTGTCTCAAACCCTTGCCGTTGGGGATGGTGCAAATGACCTGCCAATGCTTGGTCGTGCCGGTTTAGGTGTCGCTTTTAGAGCCAAGCCAAAAGTTCAGGCAAGCGCTCGAATTGCAATTCGATTCGGTACTCTTGCTGATGTAAAGTTCTTTTTAGGGTTTACAGCTTAAAGCAGTACTTTTAGAAGGGAAGTTATGATTTGCTTTCCTTTTACCCCCTCCATTCTGTTCACCTCTCTTGTTATTCTTCTTTATTTTTAATTCTCTTGATATTACTCATGCTTATGTGCTGGAATGAAGATAGCTATAATCAGCACTAAAACAGCAATTGTATTGATTAAATATATTCAAAAAGCGATGAATATATGATCATACGGTCCTTTAACTGGAGAATTCAAGGGAGTTGAATATGGATCCAGTCGTCATTGTAAGCGGGTTTCGTACACCATGTGGTGGTTTACTCGGAGAGTTAAGTCCTTTAAAGGCACCTCAACTTGGTGCAGCAGTTATTAAAGCCATTCTTGAAAAAACCGGTCTTGATGCAGGTGATATCCATGAAGTTTTGATGGGTAATGTATTAAGTGCTGGTATTGGCCAAGGGCCTGCGCGTCAAGCAAGCCGTTTAGCCGGCATTCCAGACTGGGTTGGTGCTACAACATTAAATAAACTCTGTGGTTCAGGATTGAAAGCTATCATGATGGCTCATGATATGATTTGTGCTGGTACTGGCAAAGTAATGATTGCAGGCGGTATGGAATCTATGTCGAATGCGCCTTATATTCTACAGGGTGCTCGTGCGGGTTTACGCATGGGGCATAGCCAAACACTCGATCATATGTTTTTTGATGGTTTAGAGGATGCTGAAACTGGTAAGTTAATGGGCGTTTTTGCACAAGAAGTCTCAGATGCAAAGGGGCTTACTCGTGAAGCAATGGATGAATTTGCAATATCATCTCTAAAGCGAGCGCAAGAAGCTCAAACGAAACAACTTTTTAAAGATGAAATTATGCCGGTTGTTGTACCTTTGCGTAAAGGTGAAATGACTGTATCAGAAGATGAGCAGCCAAAAACAGCAAAGCCTGAAAAAATACCACAGCTACGACCTGCCTTTAAGAAAGATGGCGGTACAATTACTGCTGCGAATGCAAGCTCTATTTCTGATGGTGCAGCAGCTGTACTTCTTATGAAAGAAAGCGAAGCTCAAGGGCGGGGTTTAGATATTCAGGCAAAAATAGTTGGGCATGCATCTAATGCGCGACATCCTTCTGAATTTACGATTGCACCATGTGGTGCTATTCAAAAACTATTGAACCAAGTTGGCTGGACTGAAAAAGATGTCGATTTATTTGAAATCAATGAAGCATTTGCCATGGTTGCTATGTTGCCCATGATTGAAATTGGAATCGATCGAGATAAAGTCAATGTGAACGGTGGTGCTTGCGCACTAGGGCATCCAGTTGGAGCAACAGGGGCACGCTTAATTGTAACCTTAATGAATGCATTGAAGCAGAGAAACTTAAAGCGCGGTGTTGCAGCATTATGTATTGGAGGCGGTGAAGCTGTGGCCATGGCAATTGAATTGGTCTAGCTTTATACAAATATGTGCCATAAGTATGAACACACCCTGATCATACCGTCTATGTGAAAATTTCATCTAGGCGGTTTTTTTTACTCCAAATTAAGTGGCGCAAGGAGATGCTATGAGTCATGTAGCAGTGCAACAAGAGAAGTCAATGCATTCTGATTATCAATGTAGTGTGATTATTAATAGCGGCTCTGGTACGTTAAATGCACAAGAGACAGTTCAAGCACTTAAATCATCGCAGCCACATTTACAAATAGAGCACTTTCATATTATTGAAGGTGATGTAAACCCTGAAAAAGCCATGAAAGAATGGTTTGATAATGCAGCTAAAGCAGGACATGCCGTTATTGTTGCAGGTGGTGATGGTACTTTGAGTTTAGGGATTAAGTTTGCGATCGAATATGACGTTCCTATTGCGGTACTCGGTATGGGAACGTTCAATCTCTTTGCAAGACACTATAATTTACCCGTTGACCCTCTTATACAGATTCAATCACTTAATAAGTATGCTTTAACTCATGTATCAATGTGCTTTGCAAACAATACGCCATTTACCACAAGTGCAGCATTTGGACTTTATCCTGAAATTATTGAAGAGCGCGAGTATTACCAGGAACAATTTGGCTTTCGTAGCCAAGCAACAGGTTATTTTGCTGGTTTATTAACCTTTCTTAAAAATCGTCCAAGCATGAGATTTAAGTTTACAGATCAGGGTGAAGTCTTTAACCATGAATCGCTTGTTTTTATGGCAACACATAATCGTATTCACCTTGAAAATCTTGGGTTTGATATTTCAAATGCTCAGCTTGAAGAAGAATTCGCACTTGTTAGCATCAACCCTGAGACACTATCTGAAAAACTTCGTTTAGTGATGAAGGGGAGTGTTGGGACACTTAATGAAGACCCAAATGTGCATTTAGTGATGCGAAAAGAAATAATTTTAGATGCTGATCAAGAATTTTTAGATTGTGCTGTTGATGGTGAAATTTTGCGATTTAACACGCCTGTTAAAATTGAAAGGCGCACGAATGCATTACGATTATTCTTACCTAATACATAACACAGGGTTTATCTTTTCACGATGACAGAAACAATAGTTCAAATATCTGACCTTCATTTCGGCACAGTTGTGCAAAACGTTGCAGAAGCACTGATAACAAAAATAAATGAAATTAAGCCAACGCTGTTAGTTGTAAGTGGTGACATTACGCAACGGTCTTTTGATCATCAATTTAAAGAAGCGCAAGAGTTTCTTGATCGAATTGATTGCAAAAACAGAGTGATAGTGCCTGGCAATCATGATATTCCATTTTATAAATTTTGGCACAGGCTCTATAAACCAGCTAAAAACTTTACAAAGTTTATGGGGAATTATGGACGTTATACCTATCTGGGGGATAATGTTGCCGTATTTGGTTTGAATTCCTGTAATCCAAAACACTATAAAAATGGCCACTTTACACACAAGCACTCAAGTGCAATGACCCGTTTTTTTTCAGGCGTGCCAGAGGGTGTAAAGCGAATACTTGTATGTCATCATCCAGTTGACGTCGTTTTGGATGAGGATATGGAAAATATAATACCAAAGAGTAAGGTAGCTGTTGAGCACTTTGAAGCTCTAAATATTGATCTAGTAATGGCTGGTCATATCCATTTTCCATTCTGTCGTAGTTTGAAAGAACGATATACTTGGTTGGAGAAAGATATTTGGGTATGCCAAGCAGGTACTGCAACTTCGCATAGAGTTCGATCTGGAAAGCCTAATTCATTTATGGTTGTTAGAGCTGAAAAAGAGCAGCATGAAATGATTGTTGAGCAAATTGACTATGATGATGATCACAGATCATTCATGCAAAAAGAAACTTTTAGACCTTTTTATTTTTAAATAAAATTATTTAAAAATAATTTACGGCGTTTTCACAGTCATAGAATTAAGATTAATTCAAATTTAAGAATAATGACTCGGAGGAAACATCATGAACTTAAAATTACTATCTGTACTAGGCCTTGTAACTGTTGCTGTATTTGGTGCCGGTTGTGAGAAAGATGGCCCAATGGAAAATGCTGGCGAGACGATGGATAATGCTGTGCAAGATATGGGTAACGGCGTTGAAGACACGTGCGAAGACGTAACAAATGAAAATTGCTAATAAATAATAAAATGCAATTTTAAAGATTGAAAAAGGCGCCTAATATGGCGCCTTTTTTGTTACCATTTATTTGATCTTGACGGTGATTTTAATCGGGGGACAATCAGAGTCATGATAACGCCAAAGATAACGGCGATAAGTGCATGAACCATGCCTCGATTGTAGTTGTCTTGTTGTAATATCGAATGAGAAATTTGCAACTCATTGAGTTGTGCTTTTGTTTTAGCAAGCTCTTCTCGAGTTGTTTGCATGGTTTGATAGTTTTGGACTGCGCTTTTTGATATTTCTTGCAGCTGCTCGTATTCTTTGTTGAGACGATCAAATTTATCAGTAATAGATTTGAGCTCTTGGCTTGTTGACTTGCTGTTTTGTTTTGAGTCGCTTAATTGTGACTTAAGTTCATTTAATTCACTTTGTAGCGCTTCAACTTTCGTCTCACTTCTTTCTAAGCGAGCGACTGCACCTTGCTGAGCTTGAATAGAAAGCTTACTAACCCATCCATTTTTATCTGCATTAATAACGTCAACTTCTACCCATTCATCATTTGAACTTAAGACTTTAAGAGGTGTGCCTGAAGGAAGGAATGCTGTAATTCGATGACTTGTTGTTGGGCCTGTTCGCAAGGCTGTTTTAAGGTCGTCGCTGATATATATTTGCTTACCCTTGGGTGTTGGAATGTCCTCTGCATAAACTGTATGCATCAAAAGAGTAGTTGCAGCTGCGCTGAGCGCCATAATGAAACGTAGATGGTTAAGCATCTGAGAAATGATTTTCATGATTTTGATTCCGTTCTGCTAGCATGAAGATGGATGCTCTTATAGGCAACGTCCCTAAAGTCGTTGGTGGCACTGTTGCGAATTAAAATGTGCTCAGCAAGGCAAGTGATTT
>DJZY01000046.1 GCA_002450655.1 Gammaproteobacteria bacterium UBA6940
GCACTTATGAGTTGAATCTAAGAAATATGACAAAAAAATTAATTCCCAGTTTTATTGTTACATATTTTATTCAGAAATGGTTCACCTTCAATCGTGTTTTAATCGATTAAGGCAAAATAAGTGTATTAAAAAATCAAAAGGCCAAGAGCCCTACTTTGTAGAGCCCTTTATTAAGAAAGACATTAGAAAATACCACGAATTTGATTCGCTAAACGAGCTGCGTATTGATCAGTCATGCCGCTAATAAAATCTAAAACTCGTAAGTAAATATGATAAGCACTCAGCTGCTCATGAGGCTGGCAGTTCCCCATCATTTCAATCAATGATGCGTCGCGCTTACTCATGCCATCAAAACCATTTGAATAAAGCGCATAACCAGCTTGAACAAATGCAGTTAAGAGTGTATCCAAGGTTGCATAAGCCCCTATCTCAACACCTTTTTTATCTTTATTTCGAAAAACAATATCCTGCGCAAAAGACCGGACTGACTTCATAAAGTGACGAACACCTGAATCTGATACCAGATTCATTAATGGCTCTTGCAACTGCCCTGCCAAAATCGCATCATGGTTACGGCAGAAGGCATCTACAAAACCAGCCATAATACGATCCATGGCGTATCCACGAAGCAAAGCCAAGCGAGTTTTCATTGGCTGAATACCTTGGGTTACTTTCTTTAGATCAGAAGGATCAACAACTGGCTCAAAGAGTGTTCGAAAATCATCCCAACCTATAATACCCAGCTCGACAGCATCTTCCAGATCAAGTATCAAATAACAAATATCATCAGCAGCTTCTACCAAGTGAGCTAATGGATGTCGAGCATAGCGTCCATTGACCATTGGCATGCCCAAGGATGTAGCTATGTGGTTTAGGGTTGTCGATTCAGCGGCAAAGCAACTAAATTTACCAGGTTTTTCAGCCACTGTTGAAAGCCACGGATATTTTAGGAGTGTACCTAAGGTTGGCACTGTTAAACGTAAGCCACCACGATACCAGTGCTTTTCAAGCTGAGTGACAATGCGAAAGCCTTGCGCATTACCATCAAACCATAATAAGTCTGATACTTCACTATCACTATCAATAACGTCAACAATTGGCGAGTGCAAGCGTTCGTTGAACCAGTCACGAATACAATCTTCACCTGAGTGACCAAAAGGTGGGTTACCTATGTCATGCGCTAGACATGCAGCCTGAACAATGATGCCAATATCTTCAGGCTCAACAAAAGCAGGCAAATAGCCTTGCTCACTTAAATAATCACCTAATCGTTGACCAAGAGAGCGTCCAACAGAAGCGACTTCTAAACTGTGAGTCAAACGAGTATGCACATTATCATTAAGTGATAATGGGTGTACTTGCGTTTTGCGAGCTAACCGCCGTAAAGGCTGACTAAAAATAAGTCGGTCATAATCTTTATGAAATTGACTACGCCCCGCCTCTGCAATTAAATTGAGATCATCTGTTTGAGCAGCACCTGGCTCCCCCATAAATCGTCTTGGAGTTAAAAGCTGTGACCAATCCACACTTAATCCTTTTTTAATTTAAGCTGCTGGTGCACCTGATTGAGGGCAGACATAATCGCTGGCAGCTCTTTGAGTTTTGTATCGGCAACTGCAACAAATGCAGTATTTATAACACCAGATTTAAAATCATAGTCCATAACAGTACCATCAAGTCTAAAAATATCACCTCCACGGGCCTTTAACAGGACTTGACCGGCTGCTAAATCCCACAAACATGTGCTTCCAAGTCGAGGATACACATCGCCGTAACCCTGAAATAAAGCACAGAACTTTACAGCAGCACCTAAATTAACAATAGCTTCATCCGTAATAATAGGCTTTAAAGATTCTACCACTTTTAATTTACGCACATTTTGTGTAGAAGATGAATAAATAACCAATGGATGTTGTTTTTTTAATGCCACTAAATGTTCGATGGACTCAGGCTGCTCAACATCAAATGAAGAACAACCAGAGGTAAAGGACTGAAAACCATAAGCCCAACATAATAAACCTGTTCGAGGCCAAGTAATCCAGCCTGCTATAGGCGTATTATTGTAAATAAGCGCCAAATTAATAGCATAATGCCCAGTCCCCTTTACAAAACCAGAAGTCCCATCCAAAGGATCAATCAACCAATAAACCTCAGGAGGATTTGCTTTAAAAGCAGCGGTTTCTTCTTCTGTATTTTCCTCTGAAATAATAGGAATATTTAAACCAGTTGCTGTTAATTGTTCGGTGAGAAGCTGATGACAATGATGATCAGCGGTTGTCACAGGTGATGCATCTTTTTTAAGAGAAACATCCCAAGTTTTAGGGTCTAAATAAAATTCATTCAATGCATGAGATGCTTCAATCATAATTTCATGAAGTGTATTTTTGATTTGCGAGACTTGATTTAAATAATAATTTACATTTTGCATTGATTCACCGTTCATTTTTTACAACTAGGCAAGGTCTCTAAAGTCGCTTAGTTTAATCACTGGATTTTCAACCAAGTAATTGTATACTTATACATTGTTATACCCAGGGTCAAAAGGATTACACCATATTTTTTCCTGTTGGATTTCCCAATGGATATAAAAGAATTACATCTATTTAATGACTCTTGCTGCGTTATCCATAGATTTAACTCTTTAAACTGTGCGATCAAGAAGTCAAAGGAGCAATTTGATGTCAGACGAAAAAAATGACAGTGCACCAGCCGAACCAAAGGCTGCACCCGCACCAACAGCTGAAGCACCGCCCCCAGCGCCAGAACCTGCACCAGCGCCTGCAGCTGCTCCTGCAGCACCTCCGCCATCACAATCAGATAAAGTGCTGGCCTATCTGTCACAGGTACCCGCGTGGTTATGGGCTGCAAGCGCAAGCAGCTTTGTTTTTTTCACAGGTTTTCTTGTCTTTATTAGCCAACAAGCGCCAGACCAGTACGCAATGACAACAGTACCGCCATGGGAGCATAATTTAAATCCAAGCGAGCTTATCGCCTACCATCGTGCATTGAAATCAGGCGCATTTAATGGCAATGAGATTGAAGCCAAACGCTACTTATACCGCCAAGGTTCCTCATCACAACTTTTTGCTCGTCAATCATACTCTAACACAAGAGCACCCGAAACGTTGAGCAGAAATCTGCCGCAAAAACCACTGACAATTGAACAGATTACCAGTTTTGCATCTAGTTCACAGCCAGTGAATAAAGGCTCATTTCAACAAGCACAAGAATATGTCGCAAACGAGCGAAAACGATATAACTCAATCAACGAGCTTCGCTACTCCACGAATGCGAATGGCATTTATATTCAAACAGCCTCTTTACGTTCACCTCAAGATGCAAATGCATTGCAAGCTGAACTCCAAAGACGTGGCTATGCACCGTTTATTCAAGAAGCCTTTGTCAAAGGCAGTAAATGGTATCGTGTTCGATTTGGCCCATATCAGTCGATGGCTGAAGCAGAACAAGCTGCTCGCAATCTTCGAGCCAATAGGTATACAGCTCAGGTCATTCGCACCCCTTAACAAAAACCATGCTTAACCTAAGCTGTCTCAACAAGTCCCTTTATTGGGACTTTTTTCTTTCGATCACTTTTCACTGACTTGAAATTCAATACAATCGTCCCCAAAATGAGTTTTAACATGATCAACAAGATTTCTATTCAATAAAAAGGTTTATAGTCATGGAACAAATGCACAGTACAACGATTGTTTGCGTCAAACGTGGCGAAAACGTAGTAATCGGTGGCGATGGCCAAGTCTCACTTGGTAATACAGTGATGAAAGGCAATGCACGTAAGGTAAGACGTTTATATAAAAACCAAATTCTTGCTGGCTTTGCTGGTGGTACAGCTGACGCTTTTACCTTATTTGAGCGTTTTGAAGGTAAGCTTGAACGTCACCAAGGCCACCTTGTTCGTGCGGCAGTCGAGCTAGCAAAAGACTGGCGTACTGACCGAATTCTTCGCAAACTTGAGGCACTTCTTATCGTTGCAGATAAGACATCTATGCTGATTATTACTGGTAATGGCGATGTTATTGAACCTGAGCACGACCTTGTTGCAATTGGCTCTGGCGGTCCTTTCGCGCAAGCAGCAGGCCGTGCTTTAATGGAAAACACTGAATTAAGTGCGCGTGAAGTTGTCGAAAAATCCCTTCATATCGCAGCAGACACATGTGTTTACACAAATACTAACCTCTCTTTCGAAGAACTTGAATAAATCAGCTTTAATAAGTTAAGCATTCATCAAAGAGAATACGAACCATAAATGTAAACAATTGATAATCGAGAATTAGTATGGTTGAAAAAACTGAAGAAATTACACTATCCCATATTGAAACAATGTCTCCAAAAGAGATTGTGGCAGAACTCAATAATCATATTATTGGGCAAAATGATGCAAAACGTGCTGTTGCTCTTGCACTGCGAAACAGATGGAGACGTCAACAATTAGACGAAGCATTCCGCGCAGAAGTAACGCCAAAAAATATTCTAATGATCGGCCCTACAGGTGTTGGTAAAACTGAAATTGCGCGCCGTCTTGCAAAACTTGCAAATGCACCATTCATCAAAGTTGAAGCAACAAAATTTACAGAAGTTGGCTATGTTGGCCGTGATGTTGAATCTATTATTCGTGACCTTGCAGATACAGCGGTTAAAATGTTCCGTGAGCAAGAAATGAAGCGTAATGAAAAAGCAGCACAAAAAGCAGCTGAAGAGCGCATTCTAGACACCCTTCTTCGACCAGCAAAAGCAACATCAATTGATATTGCGTCAGATGAAAAAGCAGAGCCAGATTCAACCCGTGAATTCATGAGAACAAAGCTTCGCAATGGTGAGTTTGATGATAAAGAAATCGATATTGAAGTAAGTGCACAGCAAATTGGCGTGGAAATCATGGCACCTCCTGGCATGGAAGAAATGACAAACCAGCTTTCCAGTCTTTTCAGCAATATGACAAGTGGTAAGAAAAAAACAAAGCATATTAAAGTGAAAGACGCTCGTGGATTACTCGAAGCAGAGGAAGCTGCTAAGCTTGTTAACGAAAATGATATGAAAGCACTTGCACTTGAAGCTGTTGAGCAAAATGGTATTGTCTTTATTGATGAAATCGACAAAATTGCTAAGCGTTCTGAATACCAAGGCTCAGATGTTTCTCGCGAGGGTGTTCAACGTGATTTACTGCCATTAATTGAAGGATCGACAATCACAACAAAACACGGTGTTGTAAAAACGGATCATATATTGTTCATTTGTTCTGGTGCGTTTCATCTTTCAAAACCATCAGACTTGGTACCAGAGCTTCAGGGTCGTCTCCCAATTCGTGTTGAATTAAAGGCATTATCGCCAGAAGATTTTGAGCGTATCTTAACTGAGCCAAGCTGCTCTCTAAGCGAACAATATGCAGCACTTATCGCAACAGAAGGTTTAAACATTAAGTTTGATCCAACAGGCATTAAAGAAATTGCACGCATTGCATGGCATGTGAATGAAACAACAGAAAACATAGGTGCGCGTCGTCTTCATACTGTAATGGAAAAGCTACTTGAAGAAACCTCCTTCAATGCAGCAGAACTTGCTCAAGATAACAATCAAGAGCTTGTTATTGATCAAGCATTTGTGAAGAAAAACCTTGATGATATTGCAGAAGACGAAGACTTAACTCGATATATTCTGTAAGAAAAATCTGTTAAATTAAAAGGCGATATCAACTCATGATATCGCCTTTTTTATTTTGACCAAGATCTATTCGGCAGGCTTATGACTCAGACACCTATCCCTACTCAAATTCAGCGACTTAAAAAATCAAATCAATTGCGCCTTATTTACAGCGATAGTCAATTTGAACTGCCTGCTGAATTTTTACGTGTACACTCACCTTCTGCTGAAGTACGTCAACATGGCAACCCCATTCTAGTTGAAGGGAAAGCAAATGTTACACTTATAGCGCTAGAAAATATTGGTCGCTATGGTTTAAAAATAACCTATGATGATGGTCATGATTCAGGCATCTACACCTGGCCATACCTTTATGAATTATGCAACAACTACAATGAGTTATGGGATTCTTACCTCAAGAAGCTTCACGATGAAAACAAATCAAGACACCCTCAAACTCAGGTTGTTCAAATTCAGCCTCCAAAAAAGTGACCCTGAGCCTATTACACATAAAGCTACATAAATTACACATTCCTAACTACATGTTTCTTCATCATGTGACACGAAAACACATGGGCGTGTTGACGTTCTGTCACGTTAATACTCTTTAGAGTGCATGAGCTCTATTGATACAGCAATGATCGTCATAGAATTAATCCCTTCATGGCGACGTCACAAGAAGAAACATGGAGTCGATAAAATGAATTTATCACTAGGTAACTGCTTTAAAGCCGCAGTTGTTTCATCCCTTTTCGCTCAACTTGGCGCTGAAGGCCGTGCTATTCCACTGAATAAAATCCAAACAACGGATATTGCGACTCCGCCACAGGTGAACGCAACAAATACATCTCATATAGATCATTCAAGCCAAACAAATCACCTGCTACAGATTCGAGCAGAAGATCCAGGCTTAAAGAACCAATGGCATCACTTAGAGCTTACTGAAGGCGGCGCAAATACAAAAGCCGCGCAACGCCTTGCGACCGGCCAAGGCGTTGTTGTTGGCATTCTTGATGAGGCTATTGGACGTGAACCAAGCAACTCCATTAACCCAGAAATTAAAGATAAAATTGTCGATATTCCTCAAAGCTGGCACAGAACAGTACCAAATACAGATATTTTTGATGATGATGTGATGACTGATTCAACAACAGGTCATTCAGCTTCGGTAATCGCTGGTGGTCAAAACAATGGCATTGATGGCGCTGGCGTTGCTCCAAATGCCAAGCTCATGCTGATGCCAGCAGATAAATCAACAAAGCATATTGTGAACTATGAAAACCGCATGCGCTGGATGTCAGGCATTAACATAGGCTCAAATGCACCGCTTAATCAAAATCCTGTAGGGGTTCTACTTGCGACTGCAAACTTAGGTCGATATTGCTCTTCCAGCATGCAACGAGCTATAGATGATGTGACGAACCAAGGCACGATCATTATTGCGCCTGCAGGCCCATCAGGCAATCAAAGGCAAATGGTGCCTTCTATGTGCAACAACGTCATTTCTGTAGGCTCAGCAACTGTTGAAGGCAAGGATTCTGAAAGCCTAATGGACTACAACAGTCGTGTTGACATATTAGCACCTGGCGGTGATCAAGCACAAAAGGAAATATCTGATTTTATTTGGGCAAGTAATATTACATCAACACAAATGGTTGGCCAATCAGGTGCTAAACCAGCTGCAGCAATTACTGCTGGCGTTGTCGCTCTTATGAAACAAGTTAAACCAGATTTGACAGTTAACCAAGCACTTGAAGCTATTCGTGCCACAGCAGCAGAGCTACCATCACCTTGCAGCCAAGGTAATGGTAAATGCGGTGCTGGGCGCTTAGATGCTAAAGCAGCTCTCGATTATGTACAAAACGAACTTGGTACAGATAAACCATCTGAACCAACGCCAGAACCTACTCCAGAGCCAAACCCTCAACCTACGCCAAAACCAAAAGAAGGCGCAGCTCATGCAGTTCAAGCACCTCTTTATGCTGCATTGACTGCTGCAGTTATTACAGGCTTAAGCCACTTACGCTAAAAGCCGAAAAAATAATAAAAAAGGGAGACTCACGGCAATGAGTCTCCCTTTTTTTCAGCTATAACATGTAGCAAATTTCAGACTTACTTATCCAGCATTCCTTACTAATTTCTGGGCATTCTGGTACATATACATACACAAGGCTAAATCTTGTGAAGCAGCCCCTGTAGCATTATAAACGGTAATATCTGAGGTTCTTAATGGGATTGGGTTTTCATAATCAAATTGTAGAACATCAAAAGTAAAACCAGCATCTCTTGCCTTCAAAATATTTCCAGCATCATATTCAGCGACTTTTGGATTATCAACAAATACACCTGCTTCAGCTATTAATGCAGGTGATAATTCTTGATGCTCACGTGTACAAGCGCCGATAGAATTGATATGAGTTCCAGGAAATACATGCTCTACACCAAGAACAGGTTCTGTACTTGAAGTTGTAACACTAATAATATCCGCTTTAACTGGATTTTGTTGAAAATCCTCTAAAGATAAGAGTTGAATTTCAACATTTAACTCTTGTAGTTTTTCTTTTAATCTTTCAAGTTTTGAGAATGTTCGATTAACTAATGTCAGTTTACGAATTGGTCTAATTTTGCTTACTGCTAAAGCATGTAGATAGGCTTGAAAACCACAACCAATAATTAAATGATGCTCTGCATTTTCAAGGGATAACATTTGGGTTGCGGCTGCGGAGCCTGCTGCAGTTCTCAGCGCAGTTAAAGTGTGAGCAGAAAAACAAGCAACAACACCTTGAGCGTTACGATTAATTAAAAGAACTTGCCCTTGATGACTTGGTAAGTTTTGTCCAGGCTGACGAACTAAATAAACAGATTTAATGACACCAAAAGGGCCATCTTTTTCAGCAGCAGCCATTGTGCCAAGCACATCACCATCACCAAAATTCATAATTCCTTTACGCAAACAAGCATATTTCCCCGGCGATTGAAGTACATCAGCCATAATTGGAATAGCTTTATCAAAAGAACACATTGTCATGATTTGTTCATCAGAAAAATGGTCCATTACTCACAGCCTCCCAAGTGTAAATCGAAAATCCTTTTCTTAAGCTTTAAAGTAAAAGCCATAGTGGCACTATACATTCAGATCAAAATAACATCAATTTGAATTCTCGATTCATCTATATTGATTTCATTGCAGAATCGATTTTAAATTGACACATGTGAACATTCAGAAAAGCGAATTGAGAGCCTAAGCCATTGATCAGATAGAGTTGGTCAAGTTTTCGCAGATAATGTATTATAAGGCATGTTTTAGATACCCTCCTTCGGAGCTTAAAGATATGTCCATATTCCCATCATTCAAAAAAGCACAGGTCCTTGTGATTGGCGACCTTATGCTTGACCAGTATTGGCACGGCGATACTCAACGCATTAGTCCTGAAGCACCTGTACCTGTCGTTAAAGTACAGAACGATGAACAGCGTGCTGGTGGCGCTGCCAACGTTGCACTCAACATTGCAAAATTAAACGCGAACTGCGTATGCCTTGGTTTAACAGGTAAAGATCTTGCTGGCCGAATGCTTGAAGAAATTCTGAATGAAGAATCGATTCAAACGCACTTCGTTAAGACACAAAATCCAACGATTCGTAAGCTGCGTATCATCTGCCAGCAGCAACAGTTAATTCGTTTGGACTTTGAAGAAAGTAAATATGATCAAGCATTTATACAAGAACTTGAAAGTCACTTTACGCAGAGCCTTGAGTCTACAAATGCAGTTATCCTGTCGGATTACAACAAAGGCTGCCTGCAAAATACAAAAGCCTTAATCAAAGCAAGCCGTGAAAAATCAATCCCAGTATTGGTTGACCCTAAAGGCACAGACTTCGAACGTTACCGCGGTGCAACACTCCTGACACCAAACCAAAAAGAGTTTGAAGCTGTTGTTGGCAAAATCGAAAGCACTGAAGATCTTGTGGAAAAGGCCCTTGGTCTCATTCATGAGTACGACTTAACAGCACTCCTCGTCACTCGTGGCGCAGATGGTATGTCATTGATTCAAAAAGATGGTGCAGCACCGCTTCATATAGCAGCACACGCCAAAGAAGTGTATGACGTAACAGGTGCTGGTGATACTGTAATTGCAACCCTTGCTGCTTCGATTGGTGCAGGTGAAGACCTAGCCCAATCAGTAATTCTTGCCAACATGGCTGCAAGCCTCGTGGTGAGCAAACTTGGTACTGCGTTTGTTTCTCATGATGAACTCCAGCACCTTGTTACAGAGCAATACCAGCAATACGGTGTTGTGAGCCAAGAACTTCTAAAATCTCATATTGCAAATGCACAAAGCCGCGGTGAGCGAGTTGTGATGACAAATGGCTGTTTTGACATGCTTCATGCTGGTCATATTATGTATTTACAGCAAGCTCGCCAACAGGGTGATAGACTTGTTGTTGCCGTAAACTCTGATGAGTCTGTCAAAGCCCTCAAAGGGCCACAAAGACCGATTAATGGTTTAGATCAGCGAATGATGCTTTTGGCAGCGCTTCGTGATGTTGACTGGGTAGTGCCTTTCTCAGAAGACACGCCGCAACGCCTTATTGCCGAGGTACTTCCAGATATTCTCGTTAAAGGTGGCGACTATCAAGTGACAGATATTGCAGGCCATGAAGAAGTGCTTGCGGCAGGTGGCGAAGTTAAGATTCTAGGTTTTGTTGAAGGTGTTTCAACAACCAACACGATTAAAAAGATTATTGAGACGTCGCAAGACAAGCCGAGTCAATAAGACGACCAATAATCCAAATATATTTAAAATATGGAGCATTATTATGAGCAACCTTACACACCATAAATTAGTTATCCTTGGCTCTGGCCCTGCTGGCTGGACTGCAGCAGTATACGCTGCACGTGCAAACCTATCCCCAACTGTTATTACAGGTATGCAACCAGGTGGTCAGCTCACAACAACAACTGAAGTTGATAACTGGCCAGGTGACGTTGAAGGCGTACAAGGTCCTGACCTCATGATCCGTATGCAAAAGCATGCAGAGCGCTTCAACACAAATATCATTAACGACCACATCAACAAAGTGACAGTCACTGAGCGCCCTTTCAAGCTAGAAGGCAACAATGGTCAGTACACTTGCGATGCTTTGATTATTGCAACAGGTGCAAGTGCTCGTTACCTTGGTTTAGAGTCTGAGCAGAAATATCTAGGTCAAGGCGTAAGTGCTTGTGCTACATGTGATGGTTTCTTCTACCGTGGTCAAGAAGTCTGCGTCATTGGTGGTGGAAACACGGCTGTTGAAGAAGCACTATACCTCAGCAATCTTGCAAGCAAGGTTACGCTTATCCATAGACGTGACTCTCTTCGCTCTGAGAAAATTCTGCAAGATAAGCTTTTCCAAAAAGCAGAAGAAGGTAAAGTTGAAATCATTTGGGATCACCAGCTTGATGAAGTCCTTGGTGATGCAACTGGCGTTACAGGCATCCGTATTAAGAGCACTAAGGATGACTCAACACAAGAACGTCAACTTCAAGGCGTATTTGTTGCAATCGGCCATACACCAAACACTGGCCTATTCGAAGGTCAACTTGAGATGAACAACGGCTATCTTAAAATTAAGAGCGGCCTTGAAGGTCAAGCAACTCAAACAAGTATTCCTGGTGTATTTGCTTGTGGTGATGTTGCTGACCATATCTACCGCCAAGCAATTACATCTGCAGGCTTTGGCTGTATGGCTGCGCTTGATGCAGAAAAATACCTTGATGAGCTTGTATAAGCCTGCTCATAACAAAAATGATGACAGAATAATAAGTTATGTTTTCAATTGCAGCACTTGATGATGTTTATTTAGACTTTCCATCACCCCAGCTGGCTTTAGAACACCCAAATGGGCTCTTAGCTGTTGGTGGTGATTTATCACCTGTACGACTTGTTGAAGCCTACCGACAGGGTATCTTTCCCTGGTTTGGTGATGATGAACCTATTATGTGGTGGAGCCCAAACCCAAGGGCCTTAATAACACCAGAAAGTCTGCACATCAGTAAAAGCATGCGACGCTTTATGAAAAATACGCCCTATACGACAACTTGGAATCGTGATTTTAGGGGGGTTATCGAATCGTGCGCGGCACCTCGCACTGAATCGCCAGGTACTTGGATTACTGATGATATGAAATCGGCTTACATCCAGCTTTATGACCTTGGCATTGCCCATTCCATAGAGGTCTGGAATAGTAAAGATCAGCTTGTGGCTGGTCTTTATGGTATAAGCCTTGGCTCATTCTTTTTTGGTGAATCAATGTTTAGCCGTGAGCCTAACACCTCCAAACTTGCGCTGATTACACTAATACAAGACCTTTCCCCTCATGGTTTATCATTTCTAGACTGCCAGATGATGACAAAACATCTTAAGAGCCTTGGTGCATTTGAATGTAATCGAGATCACTTTCTTCAATATTTAAGCCAACTTACAATGACCACAACTGACTTGGAAGTCAGTAACGATTTGCTACAGCAGGAGGCAATTGTCAGGCATTCTGTGCTAAATATATATTTAGAGGAACAGAAAAATAAGCATGTGCAAGGCAAACCTTGTACTTAAACCTTTGCTTTCTCTTACATTTCTTCAACATTTTCAAGCCGATCAGAACAGACAAACGCTTAAGAGATGTGTACAATTTTTCAGCTAAACTATTGATAGTCTCTCTATTTTAAGCCCAACAATTAAATGAGTCATCATAATAGTTACGGGCTTCAGATCGGAAGAATGCCCCCTAACCATGTATAGGGAATACACTATGGGAAGACCAGAACGCATACAGTTTTTTGTGACCAAGCCTCACGAGTGCAGCTATTTAGAAAACCGTGAAGTCACAGCTATTTTTGCAGATCCCTACTCGCCTATGTCCAATTCAACATTTGGCATATTGACAGAAATGGGGTTTCGCCGCAGCGGTGAGTATATTTACAAGCCTCGTTGCTTCCAATGTCAGGCTTGTATTCCAGTTCGCATTCCAACAGCACTTTTTCAACCGAGTAGAAGCCAAAAACGTGTTTTCAAAAAAAATAAAGATCTGAAAGTTGAAATTGTCCCTGCTCACTTTCGCGGTGAAGACTACGAACTCTATGAAAATTATATAAACTCAAAGCATCACGACGGTGGTATGCACCCACCGAGCATTGAGCAATATAAATCCTTTTTATTTTGCGAATGGAGTAACTCACAGTTTATTCGTTTTCTAGAGGGTGAAAAAGTTATTGCTGTTGCAGTGGTTGACCAGCTACCAAATGGTTTATCTGCTGTTTATACGTTTTATGATTACGAGCAAAGCCATCGCAGCCTAGGAACCTATGCAATACTTTGGCAAATTGAACATTGTCGCCAACAAGATATTAAGCATGTCTATTTAGGTTACTTAATTGAGTCTTGCCAAAAAATGGCGTACAAAAACCAATTCCTCCCCTTTGAAAAATTTGTGGATGAACAGTGGGTTCAAATTATTAAAACCACTGATCATTCTTAAAAAAAGCTTTACTAGCGTGGTGGCTCCAAAGTCACCACATCTCTCGAATAAAGTTCAGAGTCATTCTCGCCATGGGTTGAAGCTGATTCACCTAGTCGAATGTCATCATCATCAAAGCTTTCTTGAATAACGTAGTTTGTCGCTGTTTGTTCACCACTTGATTCTTTTCTTGCTTTACGTCTTTCATGCTCCGTACGAATACTTTCTGCGCCCTTTGCTTTACCCAGCATTGAGGTTCCATAGTTAATATCAATAGTGTGGCTGAAAAAAGTTTTTGAAATAGTAATTGCTTTTGCCTTCGCTGCCTTTGCCTGATCAATTGGCACTGAAATTTCACGGCACTTAATTTTACGAAGATCGAAACCTTTACGCTTACTCATATGTGGAAATTTAAGACTCGGCTCTCCACCGTTACTTGCCACTAATTGTGGGCACTTCTTAGGATCAAGCTGAATTGAAAAAAGATACTTATCTTTTACAGATGTTAATTTTTGCTGTGCACCTTGCACACCTTCAAATTGACGAACAACTGACTTTGGTACTAATTGATCAAATACAAAACTTGCATTACCCGGCATAAAAAATCCCTCTCATTTGTAGAACACTCATAAGGTTTGAATATTCAGAAATTTAAAACCGGAGTAAAAATGCAGTGGCTGCTTTTACCTTCATTGCTTTAAATGCTTTTTTCCCTTCTTTAAGTTCTTCTGCCTTTGTTGCAGGATTAATACTGCTTTTCTGTTTTTTTGTATTAATAACTGCAAGCTGCTTTGGATCTTTAGACCCTCTTGGCCTTGAAAAAGATAAATATTTATCAGCGCCAAAGCCTGGGCCTTTATCCACGGGATCACGCATGCTTTTTCTGGTTGTAACCTTTGCCCCACCTTTTGGACTACTACCTTGAGTACTGCTTGCAGCATTAGAAACAGAATCAGATGGTTTTATCTCTGCGGCAGAGCTTTGGCTAACAGCACTTGGCATATAAACCTCAGTTCAAATTCTGAATAGAAAATTGTTGGAGCCTATAGTACCAAGACTTTTTAACCAAAATTAAAATAGTTACAATTAGTTAGATTGGTTATTTCATACGCAATTTAACATTAATACCTTTTCCATTTATCTCCGACGTTGCTTTTACTCGAGGGGCTGGCGCACTTCGATCTGCACGAGGCGTTGGTACCGATCGAGCAGAATTCACAGAAGATAAATAATTCTGTCGCGACGAGTCACTCGAATTATCTGAAAGCAGATCTGATGGTACTTGCGATGCAACTTCTTTAATAGAGTTTGTTTGCGACACCTCAGATTTGGCACCAACATTTGATGCTGAGTCTTTTGGTTCTAACTCTGCAGATTTAACAGATAAGACCGACTCAGGTGGCACGACCGAAGAGCTTGTAGAAATAACTGATTGTGCTTGTTCTTCAAGCGCGGTTATTGCTGATGACTTTTTTGAGACTACTGAATTTGATTTTCGACCAAGAGATGATGTCGCAGATACAGTTGACTTCGCTTTTCCCCTACTGATTTCTGATGCTTTTTTACTTTTAACACCACTCGAAGTCGTGCTCGTTGGTGCCTCTTGCGGAGCCACAACACTTGATCTTTGCGAGCGGCGAGAGACTTTAGAAACAGACTTTTGATTCGAGCGGACAGATACATTTGATGCTGTTTTTTTCGTCTTCGACGAGACAGCAGACACAGCTGGCGGTGGAACAACTGCTTTTTCCGCTGGAGCAGATGATGTTTTTGAAGCTACAGATGCAGCAACTAAACTATCTGCTTTTTCTTCAACGATAGGTTCAGCCACTGGAGCAGCAACTGGTGCATTACTTTTGGATGCAACAATAGAAGACTGCCTTGAACCAGTTTTACGAGTTGAAGATGCTCTCGTTGATGAAATAGATAAAGCTCTTTCTTTTGTTGCAGATGTGGTCGACTTTGCCATTAAACTTGACGCTAAAGAAGCAACCAAACTAGGTTTGCGACTTGTTGAGCGTCGTGAACCTTTAGATGCAGCTGAGCTCGCAACTTGAGAAGTTTTACCAGATACTTTAGAGCTTAGGGTAGACTCTGCTTTATCTATAGGTGCCTTGTCTTCTACTACAGGTAGCTCTTCTTGTACAACAGAAACATGTTCCGCACTTTTTACACCAGCACTTTTCACACTTGCACTTGCTTCAGTTAAAACACTTTTTGCCTTCTCTTGAGTAGGCTGTACAGCAGTACTAGATGCTTGACTCTGAGCAATAACTGAAGGCGCACCAACGGACGAAGCTACAGGTGCTTCACTTGGCACATAGTCGTTATTCACCATTGAACGATCTACTACGGGTTCAGAGACTTGCGCTACAGATTTTGGCGGATCAACCACCACAGGCTCCTCTTTTCTTGAAGCCATTCGAGCCGCTGCTCTTGCTCTTTTATTTTCAGGGGAGTTTTTACCTGTATGTTCTACTTTATGAAAGTCAGGGCTTACTGAGCGGAAAAAGCCATCGCCATAATTAATTTGTATATGATGTGAAAAGATCGGCTTAATCACGGTAATTTTACGGCTTGGATTTACTTTTTTCATATTAAGATCAATGTGCTCATTTCGACACTGGATCTCTGCAAACGGTCGATTTTCTCTGTTGATATGAGGAAACTTTAAATCAACGGCACAATCACCTTTTGCTGATGCAATTGGCGAATATCGTCTTGGATCAAGGGTTATACTAAATAAATAGTTTGGTGAAGGATCGTGGCCTTTTTTGGTTTCTTTAAAGGTATGGTCAATACCAGGTGTATTATTAAATTGATTAAGAATATCCTTGGGAAACAACTTTTCAGAAATAAACACATCACTTTTCATTTGAAATCCTGCTCAATAATTCAGTGTGGAAAGACATGATCTGGAGAGGCTAAGTCTCTAAATTGACTAGAGTTAAGTCCAAAACCACAAGGATACTAACGCTGAATTATTACAGTTTGCAATCAGCTCAACAGTCAAAAAAGCCATCAAAAAGACAGCAAAATAGAATTTAAAAGACATGTGAGATATCAATCTAATTTCATTAAAGCAAAATCTTGCGCAATTTAAGTGCACCCAAAAGACAAAAAGCTATTTTTTGACCATATCTCATTGATATCTATAGCTTTTTCTGCTTATGAATATCGAAAAAAACATCAATCCATTCAAAGAAAAATCGCAACTTTATGACATACGAATTTTGCAGCTAGGTAACGTTATATAAATGTGATAATTTAATGACACAATTGACTGCTCATTCACGTAAACTAGTGACAGCATTCACCACAGCAGTTTTAAAAACATAATTAAAAAAGGTGTCATATGAACCCAAGGATTTTAATTGTAGAGGACCAAGAAGACATAGCATCCCTCATTTCGCTCAACCTTAAAATTCTCAATTTTGAGGTGGATATTATTCATGATGGACAAGAAGGTCTTAGCCGCGGGCTCCAAACACCTTACGATGTGATTATTTTAGATATTATGCTGCCTTCTCTGGATGGGCTTAGTATTTGTAAAGCACTTCGAGAAGCTAATATACAAACGCCACTGCTTATGCTTACAGCTCGACAGTCAGAAACAGACCGAGTCACTGGACTTGAGCTTGGAGCTGACGATTATCTTACTAAACCATTTAGTGTATTAGAATTACAGGCGCGAGTTAAAGCATTGCTTCGCCGTGCCGCTATAAATACTCCGGCAGAATCAACAACTCAACTTATCAAAATTAAAGATCTCACCATTGATCCGCTCAAACGCCTCGTGCAATTCGAACAGCAAGAGTTACAACTGACGACAAAAGAGTTTGATCTCTTATTGTTTTTAGCAAAAGCGCCTGGCCAAGTATTTAGCCGTGAGCACTTATTAAATGAAGTATGGGGCTATAACCATTCTGGTTACGAGCATACTGTAAATTCACACATCAATCGCCTTCGTTCTAAACTGGAAAAGGATTCCGCTAACCCTGAGTATGTGCTTACAGTCTGGGGTGTTGGCTATAAACTCAATGATAAATAAATGGTTTGACACAGTTCAGCAGCGCTTGCTGCTAAGCATATTTTTATTATGTCTTTTTCTTGGTGGTCTTACGACCAGCATGAGCCTCTATATCACAGAAAAAAATAGACTTGAGTCAACACAGACCTTACACCGTACCCTTGCAAGAACCATTCTTGATCAATATATATTGATGGACAAAAGGCATCTTCTAAATCTTGAAAAAACAAGTAAATTGTTTAACGACCTCATGATTTTAGGGCCTAACTTCGAGTTTTACCTGCTTAATCGCGATGGCGATATTATTGCTCATTCAATTAAGGGGGATCTAAAATCGACTCGGGTTTCACTAAAACCAATTAAAGAATTTATCAGTGGTGATGCGAACTTCCCATTGTATGGCGACAACCCATTAAATGATTCTTCTAAAGCCATATTTTCTGCGGCAAGCATTAATAGCTACATAGAAAGTGGTTACCTTTATATTGTCATTGGTTCTCAAATGCAGTCTGATATTCTACAAGGGCTGCAACCAGAATCTTTTCGACAACATTTAGGCTTAATGATATTTGTAGTAACTGCATTTGTTGCAAGTTTATACCTTATTTTAACTCAGCTCGTCACGCGCCCTTTAAATAAACTGGCACAAACAATTCAAATGAATCCAATTGAAGAAGCCATTAACGAAGGTCAAGAAGAGAAAGACTTCCACGGTACACCTCGCCCTGTTATGCCTCATGAATGGAGCCCTGACTCGGAAAATGAATTTCACCAATTAGGTTTTGCCCTCGAAACCGCCTATTCAAAACTCGCAAGTCAATACGACCAGCTTGCTGAAAATGAGCATATGCGCAAAGAACTCTTAGCACATTTAAGCCATGATTTACGCACACCAATGGCAAGTCTTTTAGGCTATCTTGAAACTTATTTAATTCATGATGAACATCTCGACCGTGAAGATAAACGCTCATATATCAGCACTGCACTTAAAAATGCACAAAAAGCGAATAAACTCATTGAACAGCTGTTTGAACTTGCACACTTAGATCAAAAAAATATTCAAATGCAGTTTGAACAATTTCCTGTAGCAGAAATCATGCAAGACGTCTGTGCCCACTTTCAAGTAAAAGCCGCTGAAAAAAATATTGATTTACAAGTACGAATGAACAAGCCTGAGGACTCAAGACTTCATGTTTATGGCGATATTGAAAAAATAGATCGTGTTTTTCAAAACTTGATTGAAAATGCGATTCGTCATACACCACGTGATGGGAAAATTACACTTTATTTACGCTCTTTAAAAGAACATGCCTTTATATGCGTTAAAGACAGTGGTATAGGTATTTCTGAAAAAGATTTACCTTATATTTTCGACTCTCACTTTAAAGCAGAAAATTCTGTCAGGGAAAATACTGCTCATGGTGGCTTGGGCTTAGCAATAACAAAAAAGTTACTGCACCTTCATGACTCTGAAATACATGTGCGTAGCAACTTAAATATTGGCACCGCATTTTATTTTACGCTGAAAAAATCAAAAGTTACTGTAGAAAGAATGCCTGTGGATCTATCAAAGATACAGGTCTAGTTTCATGTATTAAAGCCATATCGAGTAGGGTGAGGCTTACG
>DJZY01000011.1 GCA_002450655.1 Gammaproteobacteria bacterium UBA6940
TGAGTGGATTAGAAGCCGCTTACGCAATTTCTGAGAAATCTGCAGTATGAATTTCTTTAAGGTAGTCGTTAAAAGCTGGATCATTCATCGCACTTTTAAACATATTTTCAGATAAAGGCTGGGGTGAGCTTTGTTGGGCTCTTGGCTGATTTAGGGATAAGCCAGCCATTGTTGCACTTATAGCATCTGAACCTGAAACATTACGAACCACGAAGCACCTCCACACTTTTTAAATTCAAATATGTTGAACTGATATCAAGATAAAGGGAATATTTTGTTTCAAAACTCATGTTTCTACCACTAATTTAAATACCCTTGCTTTATAGGGCTGAAAACTGTAACAGAAATACTGCAAATCATACCTATTTGATTGACTCATATAGGCTTTCAATTCATGATGTCATGCTGATAATCAATGATTGAGGTTCTAAAAAATGGGTATCGAACAAGCAACTCGAGTGACAGTTCAGGAAGTCATGGATGATGTTCAAGGGCAGGTCAATGGCATCATACCCATGAACCCCAAAATGGAAGACAAGCTGAACAGTATCAAGAGTAAAATTGGCGAGCATATGCGACCAAGGCTACGTGATATTTGTGCTTTTCTAGAACTCAAAGATGCCAGTAAAGATACGAAGTCTAATGATTTTAATCGTGCTCGCTCCATAGTAAGGCGTATTCGTGACGTAATTCAAGTAGATATTAGAGATTTCAAAAAAAGACCAACTGACACTAAGCGAAGTTACTATGTAGGTCAAACATCTATAACTGTTGATGACAACTCTAAAAAAGTGCCGTCAAATACTAAAATGCACCGTAACGACAATGAAGTTGCGCTTCACATGACGCTGACACAGCATCTGAAAGGTATGGATAGCCTTAACTCAGCTTTAGGCAATCTTAAACAAGAAGAATCTGAATATTTAGCGCAAATGACGGACCATGTTCAGGATGGCCATACTGATGCATTTGATGACGCATTAACAGAGCAAGCCATCTTGGAAGCTTTGAAGCAAGACTCACTTGAGCTAGCTCAATCAGAGGTGCCTCCATCTACAGAGCCTGTTAAGCAAACAGAGAAAAAGAAAGTGAGCTTTATCGATAATCAGGATGTGGCTACTCCAAAAGAGCCTGCTAAATCAGCAAGTACAGCACAAGCAGAATCATCAGAAGTCTATGATCCATATAAAGATCCTATCAATGGACCAGCAATTTTAGCAGCAATGGCAGGTAAGGATATGCCTGTAGATTCACAACAGGAAATCCAAGACACTCCAAAAGCACCAATAAAAGAGACGACGGAAAAAGCGGCTGAAACTTCTCAAGCTAAATTACCATTGCCGCAATGGGGCTCTGTACCACAATGGGGGTTCTCACAAGCAAATAAGACTGACGAGGCTCCGAGTAAGCCGGCCGAGAAAGAAATGGAGAGTAAATCTCAATTAGAGCAAAGCTCACAAGATCAAAAGGGTGGTTATGTGCTTGGTACTGGTAAAAAGGTGGGTACAGACAAAACCACCTTAAATGAAGCTACTGCACAGCCAATTGCTTCCGTGAGTCAACCAGCAGCCCCTAACGGCAAAGTCACTATACCGCCAGCGCAGCCAAAGAAAACACAAAAATCAAAGTTTATGTCTTTCTCTGATATTAAAGGCAAAGATGATTCCGACGCGCCTTCTTCTAAATCTGTTAAGAAAAAAGGGTCTATGGATGATCTGCAAGGGCTTGAAGGTATTCATAAAACGCTGCTAAGCAATGGCTATAAATTGCATTTTGTTTCTGGGGAGGGGTGCCACTGTGGTTCTCGTTCACTCATGATAGGCCTTATTGCGCATTTCAAACACTTAGAAGAAGATGCGGGTAACGAGTATTTAAGCAACCTTAAGGGTGTTATGAAAAACCCTCACGATAGAGTTGCTTTAGATGGTATGTTCCGAGCTGCTAAAAGAAGCATGGACAATATTCTGCAAACTGGTAATTCCCGTGGGTTGGAGATAGCTCGCTTGCGACTACCGACTGAAAAGCCTTCTTTTCATTTTGGTGCTACAGACTTTGCAACTGATGGTGAAAAGCTGATAAAGCGGTTTTTAACAAGTCTTGCTAATTCAAATGAGCTTGATAATAAATCAAGCCGAGATTTATTACGATCGATTAATAGTCCGACTAAATATATGGACTCTGATACAATAACGCGCGCTTTGCAAGCACTTCGAGCTTATTCATCTATTGTTACCCAAGATAATGGTCAATGTTGGCATATGGGCGATGAAGCAGTAATAGATTCGGATATTTTGTCACTAGTTCCGCATCAATATAATAGTGTGATTGCTCGAATGGAGCATGCTCATTTTGTTGCTTACGCCAAATAATCATTTCTTTTTCTATAAGTCTTTGCAACTTTTTTAATAAGAGAAAATGGTTGCAAAGATTTTTTATTAGTTTCTATAGTTTTTATTAATTAAGCTATTGCTTATAGCTATAGCTTGTCCTTATTTTTTTGACAAGCATGGTCTTATTATTCGTTTTAATATGATCTTATAGATGTATTAAACTGCTTCTTAGTCTAAATGCACTCTCATAAAGCGCTAATGCGTGATCTTGCTGTGATTGCCTTGTATTGGGTTCTTCTTTTGTTTTTAACAGTAAAAATCAATTCAAGTTTTGTTAATTTTCAGTTGGCTAATATATAACCAAATGCTATTGGTGTTACTCTTTTAATGAAGCGCACTAAAGTGTTTTTATGATTTTTTAGCTTGATGTGAAACCGATTTTTATTATTTATTTTATCTGTAGTTCTTCATCACTATTAAAAATCATGCGAGTCCCCTCGGGCGTATCAAAAATAAAATACCCCAAATTTAGGAAGTATGATGTACCAAACAGCCTTGCCTGCTCAGCTTAAACTGCAGCCACTCCCGCCAAAGCCAAAAGTTAAACTTGTTATCGATAAAACTGCTGACTCTAAACAGCAAATAAGTAAAGGCACAAAGACCTTTAAGCTTGCATCTATTGCACTTTTTTTATTGGGTTTTGCGAGCTTTTCTTTAATTTACGGTGTGCAGCCTTTATTTCCAAACTTTAGTCAGGATTTTAGTGTTAATTCTGCTGAAAGCTCTTTGATGCTGTCTTTAACGACAGGTTTTTTATCATTTTCAATCTTAATGACGAGTGCCTTTGCCGTTGGTATTAGTCGAAAGCAATTAATGTTTTGGTCTATGTTAATTGCAGCAATTTTAAATGCTGCTATCGCAAAAATTTATAATTGGGAGTTTATGCTTGTTGTGCGTGCTGCAATGGGTGTAGTACTTGGTGGTGTCCCAGCTGTTGCAATGGCATGGTTATCAGAAGAAATCGAATCAAAAGATTTGCCAAAAGCAATGGGTATTTACGTTGCTGGTACAGCATTTGGTGCCATGCTTGGCCGTGTAGGAATGGGACTTCTCACTGAGTATGTTTCCTGGCGTGCTGCAATGGCTGCTATGGGTGGGTTATGCGTTATCGCTGCTTTAGGCTTTCTCTACTTATTACCCAACGCAAAAAATACACCAATTCTTAAAAAGAAAGGTTTTGCTTACCACGCAAAAGCATGGTTAAGTCATTTAAAAGTAAGAGCATTACAGTGTTCTTATATTATGGGGTTCTTATTCACAAGTGTGTTTGTGACTTTATTTAATTACGCCACTTTTAGATTAGCTCAAGCACCTTACAACTTAAGTCCAACGCAAATTAGTTTAATCTTTTTAACATTTGCTTTAGGTATGGTGTCTTCAAGTATTTCGGGCTATTTAATTCAGCGTTTCCAGCGCACAACTATTATGGCGATGGGGTATGGACTACTCTTTGTTGGTGGCTTAGTTACGTTACATGAAAGTCTCTACGCTATTATTGCTGGTGTTTCTCTTTGTACAATGGGCTTCTTCACTGGCCATTCTGCGACAAGCAGTTTTGTCGGCAAGACAGCTAAAGAACATAAAGGCCATGCTACAGCACTTTATTTATTATTTTACTACCTAGGTAGCAGTGTGATGGGCACCATTGGTGGCTGGGTTTGGGACTTTTCTGGCTGGGGTGGTGTTGTACTTATGACATCAGGCGTATGTATTGCTGGATTAGCTGTTGTAAGCTTCTTAAAAGTGAAAAAACTAGCATAAGTTACTCATTTATAATTATTTAATATTGTGTAATACATGATTAGTTTGTGAAGTCTAATTGACAAGCTTATCACTTTATCTTGTTTAAGCTGAATTCAAGTTTTTAAAAATTGAATCAGCAAATGAAAAAGCCGATTCATCTCTTATTGTTGAGTCGGCTTTTTTGCAAGGAGCATATTATGATTACGCAAGAGCAAAAAAATGAATTATGGTCAATCATTGAAAAAATTAAAGTAGGCATGCTCATGACTCATGACGGTCAAGAGTATCGCTCAAGACCAATGCACATTGTGCAGGACTCGTTTGACGGCAGTCTTTGGTTCTTTACAGATAAATCATCATCTAAAGTATACGAAACACAAAAAGACAAAAAGGTTTGTGTCTCTTTTGGCGATAGGGACAAAAACCGTTACGTGTCTTTAAGTGGTTCGGTGAGCATTTCTACAGATAATCAGTTGAAGAAAAAGTTTTGGAACCCACTCGTAGGTGCATGGTTTGAAGGTGATTATTCTAGCCCAGATGTTGCTTTGATCGAAATTAAGGTGAGCAAAGCAGAGCTATGGGAAACTGATAAGAATAAGCTGTCCCAGCTCTATGAGTTAACGAAAGCTGCAGTATCAGACGATACCCCAGACATCGGTCATAATCGTAAATATGGCTAATATAGTGTCTGCATCAAAACCGAGATTTATCTCGGTTTTTTGCTATTAGTTCTCTAATTCAATTGGAATATATCTGTGAAAAAGAGTGTTGCACTTCTCATTATGCTTTGTGCTTTCTTTTTATTCTCACCAGTGAGTGCTGAACAAGAAAGTGATTCAAGCTATGAGCAGCTTGAAACAGTTGACCGAAGTATTTCATTATCAGAAAAGAATCAAGATAAAGCTATAGAGCAAAAGATTACTCGTATCCTTGAGTCTTCAGGTAAATTTACTGACATCGATATTCGAGTAAAAGAAGGGCTGGTCCGCATTAATGCAACGGCACAATCCCTACAATATGTTAACTGGCCAAGCAATGTAGCGCAGAATGTTGATGGAGTCATTGGTGTTATAAATGATGTATCAGCGCAAAATATAAATTTGCTTAATTTTGAGCTCTTTAAAAGCCAGTTTATTGAAGTTGGTCGGTCAGCTTTTCAGGTATTGCCTACTGTTATTCTTGGTATTATTGTTTTTTCTCTTTTCTTCTTTCTAGCAAACCCTGTAACCAATATCGTAATGCGTCCAGTATCAATGGTAATTGATTCAAAAATGATGAGCTTAGTCATCAGAAGGAGCCTTGTCACCTTTATTTGCTTACTTGGACTCTACATGTTTTTACGGATTGCTGGCTTAACGCAAATTGCTGTCGCAATTATTAGTGGTACTGGTATTATTGGTTTAGTGATAGGTTTTGCTTTTAAAGATATTGCTGAGAACTATATCTCCAGCTTATTAATTAGTGCTAGGAGACCTTTTCAAATTAACGACGTAATCGAAATCGATGGGTATACTGGTGTTGTGCAAAAAGTAACACTTAGAGGTACAACTCTTGTTGATTTTGATGGTAATCACGTTCAAATTCCTAATTCTAGTATTTATAAGGGCACTATCAAAAATTTTACTGCAAATCCAAATATGCGGGGCTCGTTTATTATAGGTGTCGGTTACGATGCTAATATCACAGATGCACAGTTAAGAGCTATGGAGATACTTAAGCAACACCAAGCAGTACTAGATGATCCTCAGCCGCAAGTTCTGGTTGATAATCTTGGCTCTTCTACGATTAATTTAAAAATTTATTTTTGGATAAATGCTCAAGAATTTGCTTTAAACAAGGTTTCTTCTGATGTAATGAGATTGATTGTGGATGAGTTCCTTCAAGCTAATATAAGCATGCCAGATGATGCTCGGGAAGTTATTTTCCCACAAGGTGTTGAAGTGCTGAAAGGTGATGCTGTAGGCGAGAAAGAGTCAGTAGCACGGGACACTGTCATAAATAAAGTGCCAGACATAAGACAAGTATCAACTGAAACTTTAGAAAGTGACTATAACGATGTAATAAAGCAAGCATCTGACTCACGAGAGCCAGATGAGGGGGAAGGTATTATTTAAATTCTTTTTAAAAAGTTATGAAGCCAGTAACTTAGGTTCTTGGTTCTCTCTAATTTGCTTTTGATGGTTTTGTGGATAATAACAGCGTACTTCAATGGGATAGCCAACCCATTTCATTGCATCTTCGAATCGAATAATTTGCATTAACTTCAAGTTGGCCAGATGGTTTTTTTCATCATCAGGAATTGAAGGGCATAATCGATCATTAAACAGTGCATCGATTTGCAGTTTTTTCTGGCCATTATTGCTTGATCTAATATCTAAGCGATTAATCCAAAGTGAACTAGCGCGAAATGACCAGTCAGTTGGTTTAAGTTCCGAAACAGCTGCCCACTTAGCCATAATTTGTGGTAGTTCATCTTTAGAGTTGGATACCAGTGATTGGAAACTATTTTTAATATTTGGTAGGTTGAAGAACCCATCATGTTTTTGGTTTATATGATGAATCATGTTATAGGTAAAAGCAGATTTCTGCACATCTGTTAATCTGTTTTCATCAACATGGCAGTTGTCTGCAATTCGTAATAGGACATCGATTGGTTTTGTTTTGGGCTCAACAAACTCACACTTCACATGCACAAGGCTATCACCAGCTGTTTTTAGATCTGATGTTCTGGTCATTGTGCCTTGAGGTACAGCATAAATTGATTCAATTTGATCGCTTTGCTTTTTCAAATGATTTGCCACACGGCTAAAATTCTTTTCAGCAATAATTAATGGGCCGGCATCTTTCCAATTTGTTTGCAGTGAACGCTGGCCTTTTAATCCGTGATCTGGGCTATCTGCGCAATGGTGGTGTATCGCATGCTGAATATCTTTTACAATTTCATTGGCTGATTTAACTGATATACCTGATTCCAGCAGCGTTGCTTTAAGTGCAGGCGCAATTTCCTGAGCAAAAATCTGTGCTCCCATGATTGCATGGGTTGATTTATGAACTGGTTCCTCATGTTGATCAAGCTCAAATAGCTTTGGATAGCCTGCGTCATGTATAAGGCCTGCAAGATTATATATCGGAAGAACCTGTTGCTCAGGTATGTTGTACTTATTTGCAAGATTTGAAATGAAGCTAGGGTCTATTTTTGCAATTTGGTTCATAACAGAGGCGACATATAAGCCATGATTGAGATCATGTGCTGAATACATAGGAGGGTCGCACACATCTTGCTCAACCATTATTTTGGTTAAGTTTTTATAAAGTGTATGATTTGCTTCGGAGTAGTTCTCAGGTTTTTTTTGTGCAATACCTGACGTTATTTGCTCTATGAATTCAAGTGGAGTTGAGTTTGTGTACTCATTCACTTCAGCGAGCTTATTAAAGCAATCGGCGATTCTTAAATCAAAATAATCTTTTGTTTGCTCTAGTGAGAATAGTGGTGAAAAGCTATCTGATTGCTTTTCAATTTTGGCTAATAAACTTGATTTCATTTCTTCAGCAAGTTGATTTGCTGTGGTGATGCCATAATTATGGCTATTGTCTTGAGTAATAAGTTGAGCATCGATCATCCTGATGTACCCCAATGTACGTTCTAAGCGCCAGCTGTAGATAAAGCCTATTAAAAATCAAAGAGATCCATTTATATTTTTTGGAATAGGGTATTCAATGTACTTAAGTGCCAATACCATAGAGTGGTTTAATGACATTTACGTGACACCTTTTTTCTAGGTTCGAAGGGTATAGGAAATATGCACATGAATCAATTATTGTTATCTTTGATATTGAATTGATGTCTTTGTGTGTTTGTGAGCAAAGTAAGCTATCTGACTTTACCTTGCCCGCAAAAAAGTAAAAAGATTTACTCAGGTTGAGTTTGACGGATGATAACTGCAGAGGAGAGCTTTCCTGTGCCATAAATCATCATTCTTTGAAAGACTACTCTTGGAACAGGGATGAAAATTTTATCATCACTGGTTTCATAATCATCTTCACTAAAAAATGGGTCATTGATATACACATAGTGGTCATCAATATGAACAACCCAAACCCAATGAGGTGTCTTCTCTCGGTCTAGCTGATAAGTGCTAATCAGAACAATAGCCGTACAGCCTTTTTTATAGAGTTCTTCCAAGTGCTCAATTTTAAGCGTATTTGTATGTTTTTTTATTTTCGCTTCTTTTATTTGGCGCTCGAATTCCTGATGCACAATTTGATAAATTTCTTTTTTAGCTTCTGTTCGCATTGTTTTAATAAAAGGGATTTTCTCACCACTAACCCAAAGCTCTGTCCAAAAACCTCTATGTGAAGCAGCGATTGCAAGACCGAGTGGTGATGTGCCGCCATGGCCTGATGCCATAAAGATAGTTGTCGCTTCACGCCATATATTCAGTTCTTGTGCTTTACTGGCACTAATTGATTTATTTTGTGATTTCATCGCCATAATGAGTGCCGATGGTCCACAGGTAAAGTCCGTTGATTGTCTATGATAGGGTGTGTGTGCTGGGCGTTTTACTTTTTTTATGAGTTTGCGTTCCATGCGAATAGCTGTATCACCATTTTCATAGTAATCAGGGATTTGTGCTGTTGTTTTGTAGCCTCTATTGGTGTACAACTGAAGTGCAACGGGATTATTTTCTGATACTTCAAGTCGTATAAAGACATTGTCGGCTTCAAAGGCAGCACTTTCTAAAGCCTCCATCATTAATGTGCCTAACCCTTGCCCTTTAAAGTCAGGGTGTACAGCAATCGAATAGATACGAGCCAAGGAAGTGCCTCTATGAAACAAAACTAAGCCATATCCAGAAACTGTATCTTGAGTTGTTGACACTAAAAGCTGAGCTGTGGATGCTTTAAGAAAATGTTTAAAACTTCTTTGGCTCAGTCTATCGTTATTAAAACACAAGTTTTCAATACTAATGAGTTGCTGAAGATCTTCAGCAGTAGCAGGACGGATATGAACAGCAGTTTTTTTACCCATAGATGCCTCTGTGTTAAAACTATTTTTTAAGTTATGTTTTAGGCAGTGCCCTTAAAGTTTGAAGGTGGCTGCAAAATTAAGCTAGGAGCAGAAATATGTCACGCTTATCGGTTGTTGTTGATGATATCTCAGACTGGGCTGATTTTTACCCAAGTGCAGATGTCATTTCCCTTGCCCAGTATCTTAACGATACTGTAGGTCAAGGCTCCGCAAATAAAAAATCAAGACGCCGTGTTATCAACTTATGTCGTGAGTATCACTATCTTGGCACAGGTTACTATTGTTCATTACTTGCAGAAGCTAGGGGCGAGCGTGTACTGCCATCATTGCAGGCACTTGGTGATTTTGCAAGAAAAAATGAAAAAGCATTTGTCATGCCAGCAGACTATACAGATATTCTAGCTGAAGTCTGTCCTGAGGGTGAAAGCTTTATAACGCAATTTTATTTTGGTCGCCATGAAAACACTAAATTAAATAAATTGGGTCGCCAGCTTTTTGATACATATGGTATACCTGTCCTTGAAGTTAAATTTGAGAAAAAACGTTCTTGGAAAATTAAAAGCTTTGACTCTATCTCAATTAAAGATCTAACCGATGCTCAAAAAACTGTTTTTGCTAAAGCTTTAGATGAGTTCAGTGGTTTGCTTTGGAGAAAGCCTAAGAAAAACTGGCGTCCAAAATTTGAAATGGCTATTTTAATTGATCCTCAAGAAAAAATGCCCCCTAGTGATAAAGATGCACTTGAAAAATTTGTTGCAGCTGCCAAAAAGCACGATATCTATGCTCAATTTATAACGAAAGCGGATTACCATCGTTTAGCTGAATTTGATGCTTTGTTTATAAGGGTGACAACCGCTGTTAACCATTATACTTATAAGTTTGCACGCCAAGCGGAGCAGTTAGGACTGGTTGTAATTGATGATTCAACATCTATTTTAAGATGCACAAACAAAATTTATCTGGCAAAAATGTTTGAAACCTTAAATCTGCCAGCACCAAAGACAATGCTGCTCTCAAGTTTTGAAGATATTAATCTTGATGAAGTTGAAAAGAGTCTTGGTTTCCCATTAATTATGAAAATACCTGATGGCGCTTTTTCTGTAGGTGTTCATAAAATTGATGAGAAAAAAGATTTTATGAAGATTGCGACTAAGTTGTTTAAAAAGAGCAGCTTTATTATTACCCAAGCGTTTTGTTATACGGAATATGATTGGCGAATAGGCGTTCTTGGTGGGCATCCTATCTATGCTTGCCGGTATTATATGGTTAAAGGTCACTGGGCTATTTACAAGCATGAAGGTTCAACTGATTTCGAATCCTCCAGCGGTGGTTTTGACGCTATTCCAACGCATGAAGTGCCAGCTAAAGTGCTCAAGGTTGCAGTTGATGCAACAAAAGCAATAGGTAACGGCCTTTACGGAGTGGATTTAAAGCAAAGAGGGGATGAGGTACTATTGATTGAAGTTAATGATAACCCTTCTATAGATCACCAAGTGGAAGATGCCTATTTAGGTGATGGGCTTTATGATTGTGTTATGTATGAGTTTAGACAGCGCTTAAATGCACTAAAAAGAGACTAAACATTATTTAAGATAGTCTTAGTAGACCTTAATAATTTTAACGCCTTGGCTTGATGTCTGGGCGTTAATATAACCTATCGCATCCTTATGTTCTGATACGAATTCTATTATATCTTGATCATTATTTAATATAGCTGGAGGAACCGCTTTTCCAGTAAAAATAAGTTTTGACCAATATTGCTTCATTTGATAGTCTGCGCGGCCAAGTGCTTTTAACTCAAATTCTTTACGTACGCTACTATTGTCTTGCTGGTTAACAGGGGTTGCCTCTGAACCATTGGAGAAGTGATGGCTACGTCCCATAAATAAGTTTTGAATCATATCTTGGTTGATTACACTTTTATTCTCTGGGTGAACAATAACTGCTATATCAGCGTAGGCTTGTTGAATCAATACAAGTGGAAGTAAAAATACGAGCTTCATATGTCTCATAACTTGACCTTTATATCAGTTTATAAACAATGCCCTCTACTTTTCTTAATTTTGTTCAATCGGGCTTAATATAAGCAATGCTTAAATTAGCATAATCAAGTCGAAAAAAAAGCTTTGCAACTTAATTTG
Source organism: Gammaproteobacteria bacterium UBA6940 (assembly GCA_002450655.1). Taxonomy (GTDB): domain Bacteria; phylum Pseudomonadota; class Gammaproteobacteria; order Pseudomonadales; family UBA6940; genus UBA6940. The sequence goes on from DJZY01000011.1 coordinate 11,304, forward strand.
ATTACAAAGCTTACAGCTGTTAAAAAGGTTAATTAAAACTGTTTTACCACTAGCAAGCTTAGGTGCTAAGACTTTTAAAGACGCTAAGGCTGCAAATAGATTTTTTTTCATGCTACTTCTCCTTATCGTTTATGATGACTTTAACTTGCAACCTTGCTATTGAATAAGCGTTTATAATTTTTAGTTTCATGAAATTCCACGTATAAGCCGCTTTTACTGACCTCGACTTTAGCAAATCCATGATTTGATGAGCTTAAAATTGAATCAGGCCCTTCCCAAGTCATACGAGACTCACTGATCGTACCGCTTACGATGATTGGTGGTAGGTTTGTATTAGATGGTTTGATAAATTGCATGTCATGCTCATGGCCTGCACAGTAGAGGTCTATCTCTTTTAGTGCATTATTTAAAAGCTCAATAAAAAATTCATTTTCTTCAAAGTGAAAGCCATAACTGATAATAGGGTGGTGTCCCATAATGACACGCCATCTTCTTTGGCCTGTCTCACTTTCTTTCTTCAGGGATTGCTTTACCTGTGCGTGTAGCCATTGCACTTGAGTAGCGTCACACGCAAGGGTTGATGTATCGAGGGCAAAACAGTCCATGATCCAGGTTTTAGCTTTAACTTCCAAAGTGTAATAGCGTTCGGGGAATTGTATCCCTTGTCTTTGGGCATAGTTCATAAAAATTTCCGGCACAGCGCCTTGAGATGTATCACCATACTCGTGATTACCTAGTATTCCATAGAAGCTATGTTTTTGTGCGAGTGGTTCCATAGCATTAAGTATTGTTTCTTGTGCACGAATATGTTCTTGGCTTGAGTGGTCAATGGTGCCGTATGGGTACATCCAATCTCCTAAGCCAAAAAGAAGATTGCTCGTCTTGTTCTGTGTATTTAGAAGGCAAAGGTCGCTAATGTGTTTTATCACTTTTTGACGTTCGAGATTGGCTCGCCCCATATCGCCAAGTAAAAAAAGATCTAGGGTTTCAGTGTCAATATTAAGGTTATAGTGTCCGCCACCGCTTGGGAGTAAATCTGGATTTGTTAAAACATATCCACCATGGATATCCATAATTTGCCCGCGGTTGAGAGCGAATGTTTCCTCCGCTCGTGCAAGTCTTGATGCTTCGAAGGGGAGGTGTGGAGGAAGGTATTGTTTGAATTTTTCATTCATATTAAAGCTATTATCCTTCATTCTTGTACGCTTTGATCTGATTCGCTTTTGTTGTAATTGACAGCTATCCATGCAATATCCTTGAATTAAGTAAAATCTATTTTTAAGTATAGACACTCAATTTTGCTATTTTAATGACGGCCAGCTGTTAGAGCTATTGGTTAAGCTAAGCTCAATATTTGAGGGAGTTCTTTAATCATGCCATAATGATCGCGACCAAGGCGTCATCGCTTTATAATCTTCTAAATACAGAGCTGGAGTCAGTTTTAATGATCAAAAGTGTGAGATATGAAACTTTTAATGAAGGGCAACACTTAGTTGTGCTTGGTGCGGTTCACGGGAATGAAAAGTGTGGTACTGCTGCAATTGAAAGGCTAATGGCAGCGCTTGACTCTGAAAAGCTTGTACTCAAGAAAGGTACGCTTACTTGTGTGCCTATTACCAACCCTCGTGCTTATGAAGAGAATGTACGCTTCTGCGAGCGTAACCTCAATAGAGCTCTTTATGTCAAAGATGAGCCACAGCACTACGAGGATCAAATTGATCCAATTTTATGTCATATCCTTGAGCAAGCAGATGTTCTAATAGATCTTCACTCTTATGCATCTGAGGGCGGTTTATTTAGTTTTCTTGGTGTGTCAAATCAAACAGAAATTGATTTTTGTCGTCACCTAACGGTGCAAAACTTTGTATATGGATGGGGCGATGCCTTTGCTCAAGTTTTAGAAGATCCAAGAGATGCAATGGGAACAGTAGAATATGCCCGTTTACACGGTGCGATTGCAACTACTATTGAATGTGGCCAGCACCTGAATGCAGATGCTGCAGATAAAGGTTTCCAGGTTCTATTAGCAGGCCTCTCATATTTAGAAATGATCGACGCCCCAAAAGCTGAGCCAGTAGATCAACGCTTTGTTAAAATGCACAGCGTCTTTATGAAAGAAGAAGAGGGTGAGTTTGCTCAGCCTTGGAAGCATTATGACGAAGTGAGTGAAGGACAGTTGCTTGCAACTTATGCGTCTGGTAAAGAAGTTCGAGCACCTCAAGCTGGTTTTATTGTATTACCTAAAACTCATGCAACAGTTGGCACTGAGTGGATCTTTTTTGGGGTTGGAACTGATTGCCCTTAATTGCAGAGTGGTCACTGGTCAGAAAATACGCTATTTAGTGGCTTGATGATGTCTTGTTCAAGCGTTTAGCGACGATTTCCAGTGCTCTGCTACATACCTCATAGATTCATAAGAGCAAATACGCTAAAATCTCGCGATATTCCTTATGGACTAGAGGTTAATAACAAAATGAATTTTCCCCCAAAACAAAAGGCAGTATCACAAAGTGGTGTTGCTGTATCGAGTGCTTTTGCTTTCAAAGCAAAACTTGCTTTCGCCATTATTCCCGCAATTCTCTATGCTGTTTTTCAAGCTACTGTTATTTTTGCAGGTAATCTTGCAGAAGATGCTTTTATCCTTTTTGAGTATGTAAATCACTTTGTTCAAGGCTTTGGTATTAGCTATAACATTGATGGTATGCATGTTGAAGGTGCAACTGATTTCCTTTGGATGTTTATGTTGTCTTGCCTCGGGTGGATTGGTATCTCTCCGCCGATTGCTGCAGCACTTTTAAACGCCTTTGGTTTTGGTCTTTTCTCTTGGGTTATTGTGAGCATTTTGTTGCAGCATCAATCAAAGACTCCTGAATCTGATACTCATAAGGCAGATTTACTCTGGTTACAATACGCTGCTTGGCTGCTCATCATTGTATGCCTTCTATTTAGTCATTTTGTTTTTGCTGCCTACGTTGGATTCAGTACAGCTCTTTATGCCGGACTCATCGCCTTAGGTTTAAAGCGCGTGCAAGATGAGAGTGCAACTTCCTATCGAGATGTTCCTCTTTTAGCACTGGTCTTAGGGCTCTTTAGACCTGATGGTGTTGTGCTTGGTGGAATCATGGTTTTAATAAAGCTGTACTTTGCTTTTACAAACCGTCAAATGAAGCCTTTAGTTATTTGGTCGTTTGTTTCTCTTATTGGTGGTATCGTTTATTTTATTTGGCGAATGCAGTATTTTGGCGAGTTACTTCCTTTACCTCTCTACGTGAAGTCCGATTCAACTCACGCTTTTGTTGGTTATTACGTCAATATGAGTTGGTTTTACGAGAATATTCACTGGTTTCTTATTACTGGTTTTCTTGTTGCCCTGTGCCAAGGTTGGAGTCGTCTTTATATTCTTGCACCAGGTTTCTTCTGGTTTCTCATGCTGATGACCTCTACTCAAACTCAAAATATCGGTGATCGGTACCAGATGCCACTCTTTATTAGCTTTATTGTCTATATGAGTGTTGTCTGGCATAAAGTAAGCTGGCGCTTCTCTCAACCTGCGCTTATTTTGATGGTTATTGCAGGAGTGCATTTAATTACATGCTACGACGATTTACCGCAGCGAATGAATCAGCGTATTTGGGGGCATCATTATGTCGTGCCTTTTGCAAAGCTTATAGACCCTTATGTTGATGACAACACAAAGGTAGCAGTCACTGAAGCCGGGCGTATAGCTTATTTTAACGATGCTCATATTATCGATTTAGTCGGCTTAAATACGCCAGAACTTTCTAAAAATAGGGTGGATTACGATTATCTCGTTGAACTCAATCCAGATATGCTTTTCTTTTATCATGATATGCTCATTAGGCATGTTGATGGACAAGAAGGTGATCTTATTCGCTTAAACCCGATGGCCTTTAAACAGTTGGTTGATAAATCAAGACTTTATAAGTATCCAGATGCAAGGCGGGAGCGAGAAAGCCATGCTGCCAGTGTAGCTGTGGACTATTTATTTCAAAACTATGAAGAGTATGAGTTTTTCTTAATGTATATGCCTGAATTCAAAGATCATAGGCATGTCTTCGCAATTAAAAAGGACTTCCAATATAAGTCTGAAATTATTGATGCGCTTGATCGTTCACAACGGCTTCCAAGTAACTACTACAGTGTGATGAGTTTATCCAAATAATCCTTTCTATAAAAAAGATGTAAAAAAAGCGTTATCTTAACGCTTTTTTTACATCTTTTATTTCTACATGACTTCCTTTACTATGCCTTGTCGTATTCGCGGGGATTTAAACAAGAACTTTATCGATTTTTTTAATTTTTATTAGCTGTTTAGGCGTTTATTTTGTGCTGATTCGTGTATAATTTGTGGTGGTAATTTTTTATTTGCTTGTTTTTGATTGAAATTAAGTAAACAAATGCTGCATTCAATTGGAAAATAGTCAATATAAAGTCTGTTAAAGAGCAAGATAACCAACTTTTCCACTTGGTTTTAATGAGTCTGATAGGGTGTTAAAACCAAGTTGTTGACTAGGGTAATAGCCTTGTTTTTTTTCAATATTTTCGATTTTTTTTTGTTTGGAGTTCATTTAATTTTTAGCCATTTGTGGTAGGCTTGTACCCTGTAATTTCGGGGTGTCTTAAAAGTGATCTTTTAAAGAGGAAGGGGGCGTAATGGTGACCGACGCTAAAACAGTGGGTTACAACACTCACTATAACGACAAATTGGTCATGCAATTTTCGATCATGACAATTGTCTGGGGTATTGTTGGTATGTTGGTTGGGGTCTTTATTGCCGCTCAGCTTGCATGGCCTGCATTGAATTTTGATACATCATGGCTGACGTTTTCACGTCTAAGACCATTGCATACAAACGCTGTTATATTTGCGTTTGGTGGTAGCGCGCTTTTTGCGACTTCATATCACGTCGTGCAGCGTACTAGCCGTGTTCCATTACGTTTTCCTAAATTAGCGGCCTTCACATTCTGGGGTTGGCAAACCGTTATTGTTCTTGCTGCAATCACGCTGCCAATGGGCATTACCCAAAGTAAAGAATATGCAGAGCTAGAGTGGCCGATTGATATTCTTATTGCGGTGGTTTGGATATCCTATGCAATTGTATTCTTCGGTACCCTTGCACAACGTAAGATTAAGCATATCTTCGTTGCTAACTGGTTCTATGCTGCATTCATTCTTACAGTTGCTGTGCTACACATTGTGAATAACCTTGCAATTCCTGTGAGCCTTACAAAATCTTACATCATCTATTCTGGTGCTGTGGATGCAATGGTTCAGTGGTGGTATGGTCACAACGCAGTTGGCTTCCTTCTTACTGCTGGTTTCCTTGGTATGATGTATTACTTCGTACCTAAACAAACTGGTAAGCCTGTTTACTCTTACAGACTCTCTATCGTTCACTTCTGGGCGCTGATTTCTCTGTATATGTGGGCTGGTCCTCACCATCTTCATTACACTGCGCTTCCAAACTGGGTTCAATCTCTAGGTATGGTTATGTCCTTGATTCTGCTTGCTCCATCTTGGGGTGGTATGATCAATGGTATGATGACGCTTTCAGGTTCTTGGAATAAATTGACAGAAGATCCAATTTTAAAGTTCATGATCTGTGCGCTTTCATTCTACGGCATGTCAACATTTGAAGGCCCAATGATGGCGATTAAATCTGTTAACGCGCTATCTCATTACACTGACTGGACTATTGGTCACGTACACTCTGGTGCTTTAGGTTGGGTATCCTTTATTTCGATTGGTAGCCTTTACTGCTTGATTCCATTAATTAGCGGTAAGAAAATCTACAGCGTTAAGCTTATTAACATTCACTTCTGGGTTTCTACAATTGGTGTTGTTCTTTACATTGCAGCAATGTGGGTTTCAGGTATCACGCAAGGTCTCATGTGGAGAGCTGTTGAAGACGACGGTACTCTAACTTATAGCTTTGTTGAAGCGCTAAAAGCATCCTTCCCATATTACGTTATCCGCTGGATCGGTGGTGTTATGAACGTAGCAGGTATGTTTATCATGGCATACAACATTAGGATGACTCTGAAACAGCCTAAGCGTGAAGAGTTAGGCCAAGTAGCAACAGCGGGGTAGTCTTGAAATGAAGCATGAAGATTTAGAAAAGAATATGGGGATCATGGGCGTGCTTATCGTCCTGGTCATCAGTGTTGCTGGTCTTGTAGAAATACTACCTTTGTTTTTCCAAACACAGGTTATTGAGCCTGCGCCAAACGTAAGACCATACACACCGCTAGAGCTAGTTGGTCGTGATGTTTACGTAAGAGAAGGTTGCTACAACTGTCACTCTCAAATGATTCGTCCATTCGTGTCAGAGACAGCTCGATATGGTGCTTACTCAACAGCTGGAGAGTCAGTTTACGATTACCCATTCCAATGGGGGTCGAAGCGTACAGGTCCAGACTTAGCTCGCATAGGTGGGCGTTATACGGACGACTGGCACTATGCTCATTTAATGGATCCTCGCTCAGTAGTGCAAGAGTCAAATATGCCAGGATTTCCATGGCTAGCTGAAAATACAGTTGATACAGACCTTCTAAAAACAAAAGTAGAAGTCATGAGAAAGCTTGGTGTTCCTTATGAAGAGGGCGTTGAAGATGATCTGTCTGCTGTAGAAGGCAAAACTGAGATGGAAGCATTAATTGCTTATCTGCAAATGCTAGGAACAAACGTTAAGAAATAAGAAACGTTTAAATAGATTATTAGCGAGACAGAGGTACGTTATGGATGGTCTTTATTCAGGTGTTTTCACAGCCCTAATGATCATTGGGTTTATTGGAATTTGGGTTTGGGCATGGTCGAGTAAGCGTAAAAATACGTTTGATAAAATGTCGCAGCTCCCCTTAGACGACACAATTCCTGAAGACGATGAAAAAGATCGTTCATAACGAACCAAGCATTAAGCGCACCGAGAAATTTTGAGAGTGAGAGGCGACTCATGAAACCAGAATGGAGCAACTGGATAGTAATATTCACAATATTAAATATCCTTGGTATGTATTGGTTGTTAAAAGCAACTTCTAAGCAACCTAAAGAAGAACTTGAAAAAGAGAATACTGGCCATGAGTGGGATGGTATTGTCGAATTAAATAACCCACTACCAAGATGGTGGTTATATCTGTTTTACTTCACAATCTTTTTTGCTTTAGGTTACCTTTTCTTATACCCAGGCCTAGGAGACAATAAAGGTTACTTAGACTGGACGCAAGAAGGTCGGTACGAGGAAAACCTTGAAGCATACAAAGCAAAAGCTGATGCATATTATGCAAAGTATGCAGATATGCCGCACGAAGAACTTATGCAAGATGCGCAAGCGATGAAAACAGGTCGTAGCATCTTTTTAAATAATTGTGCTGCTTGTCATGGTTCTGATGCTGGTGGCGCAAAAGGCTTTCCTAATTTGACAGATGATGATTGGTTGTACGGTGGTGAAGAAGAGAATATTGTTGCGACACTGGAAAATGGTCGTCAGGGTATGATGCCTGCATTAGGTGCTGGAATGACTGACGAAGAACTCGAAAGTGTAGTACAGTTTATATTAAGCCATACTAGTAGAGAAACTGCATCTGAAGACGTAGTTGCAGCTGGTAAAGCTAAATATGATGTCATGTGTGTTGCATGTCATGGCGCTGATGCAAAAGGCTCTCATTTTATTGGTGCTCCAAACTTAACTGATGATATTTGGTTATACGGTGGTGAAGAAGCTGATATTCGAGAAACGCTTCTCAATGGTAGAAACGGTATTATGCCTGCGCATAAGGAAATTCTAAGCCCAGCACAGATTCACCTGATGGCGGCTTATGTGAAGTCTTTAGGACAGCAGTAATATATAAAAATATATGTGGTTAGTTATTGTTGCGGTAACTAACCACAACTGCAGCCCTGATGTTTTTAAGCACGCCTCCTGCACCTGTTGCTGGTAACGCTCAAGGAGGGAGAGTGTGATTAAGATTGGAATCAGTGGAGAACGAAAGGCAGTACGGATTCTCTCAGCTATTTTATGGCCTTCATTTATCTTAGCTGGAATTGCATCCATGGTGTTTTTCTCAAGCTTTGATCCTGAAGAGTTAGCTTATATGGCTACTTTCCCAATAGAACTAACCGCTACTGAAGGTTATACCTTAGGGTTTGTTTTATTTTGGCTCCTCGGTATTGCAAATATATCAGGTGCTTTTTTTCTGATTCGAGTGCTTGACGTTGAGTTTAAGCAATAAATAAAGGTCAACCTAGCTGAGCTACAGTGATAGGCCTTCAGTATAAGAGTAATCGTTGGAAGTAATAGAGAGTCACAGCTTACTTTTTGCGGTTACTGTTTACTGACAAGTTATATGCTAGCTTGGCATTTTTTCACTCCATGTGGTCGACATGTGTAAGGTTGAAGTGTGACTGAGCTACAAAAGATTCCCACAGAAGATATTTCGCTTTATGAAGCGCAAAAGAAAATTTACCCACGTGAAGTTAAAGGTCGTTACCAACGTATTCGATTCTGGGTTATTGCGTCCGTTTGGGTTGCATTTTATGGATTGGCATGGGTGACATGGGATGGTAGACAAGCTGTTCTATTTGATCTGCCTGCTCGACAATTTCATATTTTTGGTCTGACATTCTGGCCTCAAGATTTCTATCTTTTAACTTGGCTTCTTGTTATTGGAGCACTAAGTTTATTTCTTGTTACCGCTGTTGCAGGCCGCGTATGGTGCGGTTACACCTGTCCTCAAACTGTTTGGACCGAGGCATTCCTTTTTATGGAGCGCCTGACTGAAGGCTCGCATCGTAAAAGAATTAAGCTTGATAATGGACCTTGGACATTCGAAAAAATTTGGCGTAAAACTGCAAAGCAGGTGCTATGGATTACATTTGCGCTTTGGACAGGTTTTACATTTGTCGGTTACTTTACGCCAATTCGTGAGCTTGCTGTTGGTGTAATGGATTTTGATCTTGGTACATGGGAATGGTTCTGGTTCTTATTTTATAGCTTTGCAACCTATGGTAATGCAGGCTTTTTAAGGGAACAGGTTTGCCAATATATGTGCCCTTATGCTCGTTTCCAGGGAGCAATGCTTGATCGTAAAACTGTGACTGTAAGCTATGACGCTATGCGTGGTGAGCCTCGCCGAGGTACGTCAGCGGCTGATGCAACGGGTGACTGTATTAACTGTACTTTATGTGTTCAGGTTTGCCCAACGGGGATTGATATTCGTGACGGCTCTCAGTACGAATGTATTGGTTGTACGGCTTGTATTGATGCTTGTGATGATGTCATGGATAAAATGAATAAGCCTCGTGGGCTTGTAGGTTATGCTTCATTCGATCAGCTTGCAGTACCTTTAGAAGATCGTCCGCATATCAATGCTGCTGAAAATAATGGTTTTTTTAAGAAGTCTTTTTGGTCGTTAATCTTGCGTCCACGTATTCTGCTGTATATTGGTCTTTGGACAGTATTAGCTGGTAGCTTTATTCTCTTCATCAGTTTAAGATCAGCTGTTGCTTTTGATATTATTCGTGATCGAAATGCTTTTTTCCAAATAGCAAAAACTGGCTATGTGGATAATGTCTATACGCTTAAAATCATGAACAAGCAGCAAAGACCGCTTGCAGTTGATTTATCCCTTGAAGAATATCCTGATGCGGAGCTTATCTTTAAAAAAGAAGATTTAGAACATTTGCCGGCTAACCAAATGACAGACTTACCAGTGCGTGTGAGGTTACCTGATGCTAAATCAACAGGTAAACCAGAAAAAATTCATTTTGTTATTACGAATTTAGAAACTGGTAAAGAAATTGATGAACGTACGCTATTCTGGCGTCCACGTCCGTCGAACTAATTGATATAGGAGTAAGCACCATGAGCTCACCTTCAGGTGCCTGGTATAAATCACCAATGGTGTGGTTTATTCTTGCAATTCTCGCAACGGCGGTTACAGCAAGTTTGTACACAGTACATCTTGCTTGGGATGCGCCAAACGATCTCTTACCTCATAACGTAGGTAAGTTTGCAATTGAAGAAAAAAAGGACGAGGCTCTGCCTCAGGTTCAGCAAACTGATGAAAAGCAAGACTCTCAATCATCAGAAGAACAACAAGGTACTCCAGCCTTATGATGATGCTTTGGGTTCTCATTCCTTTAAGTGCAGTTCTGTTAATTATTGCTGGTTGGGCTTTTTTCTGGGCGGTTGATAATGATCAGCTGGAAAACCTAGATGAAGCTCAACGACAAGCTCTTGAACTGGATGATGGACCCCAAGAGCCTGTTGATAAATAAGACCCAGTAAGGGGTATGATATGAGTATTGCTGAGACATCGTTAATCCTTTCCAGTGGATTAATGGCAGGGGTTTTAGCAAGTGCCCACTGTGTACTAATGTGCGGTGGCATTTCTGTTTTAGTCGCACAGCAAGGTTATGGTTTATGGCCGCACTTGTTGAGGATTACTACCTATGTGCTCTTTGCGGTACTTGCTGGTTCATTCTTTAGTTCCTTTATGGAATTCCCGCGCTGGATTCTTGGTGTAGCACTTGTTGCCGCTGGATTAATAAGCTGGTGGTCACATGCTAAGTCTAAACGAGTAGCAAACTCTTCTCCGTTAAAGAACGCTAGAAAAAACGATCAATCGGTTTTCTTTAAGTCCTCTGATACGACAAAAGAAACTCATGCTTGTCATTCAAACTGCTCTCATCAGAAGAAGGCAACTTCACCAAAGATGCTATGGCTGTGGGGGTTCTTACCATGCCCAATGGTCTTTATGATGATTTCCACAAGCGCCACCTTAAAACCTTTCGAAGCCGGGCTTATGATGGCTGGCTTTGGCTTAGGCACCTTACCTGCACTTATTTCAGTAAGCTATGGCGCTAAATGGTTTTTAAAACGTTTATCATCAACTCGCCCATGGTTTCAAATGGGGTTAGTTGCAGCTGGAGCTTGGGTGATTATTCTTGAAGGTATGCCTATGCACATGATGCATGCCATGACAGGTATGAATCATGATCATATGCAAATGGAGTCAATGGATCATTCCCAGCACATGAATATGGATCACTCCAAGCACATGAACATGAAGATGGATCACAGCCAACATCAAATGCATCATTAAGTTTAAGCCTTTTAAAATCTATCCAGGAACTTTGTCATGTCTGACTCAATGCTGAAATTCTACGTGCCTGATCTTCACTGTGGAGGTTGTGTCAAACGTTTTACCTCTGCAATGGATAAAGACAAAACGCAGCAAAACTACGAGTTTCAGTGTGACCCATTAAAGCGACAGGTAACTTTTGAATCAGAATCAGTCAAAAGTATTCCTGAGCTTAAAAAGCAGATGTTTGAAGCTGGCTTTCCTGCCTATATTCTTGTTGACTCGAAAAAAATGCAGCTGAAAGAGCAGCGGGACTTTCTAAAGCGTATTTTTGTTTCTGTCATAGGTATGATGCAGGTCATGATGTTTGCATTAACCATTTATATGGAAGATTCCATGCCACAAGTATGGCTGGAAGTTTTTCATTGGTTTAGCTTATTTGTAACCACACCTGTTTTGCTGTACGCAGGCAAACCATATTTTATAAGTGCTGCAGGTGCCTTGCTTCGAAAGCAAGTCAATATGGAAGTGCCGGTAGCAATTGCATTGATAGTTGCCTATGTGTATTCCTTTATTGGGTTGGTGCATGGTGTTCATACCCTGTATTTTGACTCGATTAATATGTTCTTATTTTTCTTAACACTTGGTCGATTTGCAGAATGGAAAGCTCGCTATAAAACTACTGAAGCAAGTGAAGCTTTATGGGCTGATATCCCGCAAACAGTGACGGTAGTTACAGATGAAGGCGATATTGAAAAAGAGCTAACACAGGTACGCCCAAAAGATATTGTACTTGTTAAAGTTGGCTCACAATTTCCAATAGACGGTGAAATTATTTCAGGGCAAAGTCTTGTTGATGAAAGCATGCTAACTGGCGAGTCTGAACCAGTGTTACGCCAAATTGGTGACCAGGTGTTTGCAGGTACGGTTAACCAGACGCAAAGTGTGCAGGTTAGAACCAAGGCGGTGCAGGGTGCAACTCAGCTTGGTCATATTCAGCGCTTGCTCTTTGAGGCCCAAGATGCAAAGCCAAAACTTGCTCGTATGGCAGATAAAGTAGCAGGTTACTTTATTTTACGACTTCTTATTCTTGCTATCGTCGTTGGTGGTTTTTGGTGGTGGTATGATCCATCTCAGGCTATCCCTATAGTCGTTTCCCTTCTAATTGTGACATGTCCATGTGCATTATCCCTTGCAACACCTGCTGCAATTGCGGCAGCTCTGGCTCGTTTAACCCAACAGGGGATTGTTGTTGCCAAGGGCGATGCTTTAGAAAAAGTAGCCAAAATTACGCATTTTGTTTTCGATAAAACAGGCACCTTAACTGAAGGTACATTTGAGATAGATCAAGTTAAAGTGATAGGAGAAAATACTAAAGACTCAGCTCTTTCTATTGCTGCTGCACTTGAGGCAACAACTGAGCATCCAATAGGTAAAGCTTTTACTCATAATCGCCAATCAAATGATGTTGCAACCGACATAGAAGTTTTGCCTGGCGTTGGTATACAAGGTGTATATCAAGAACAATCTTATTTAATAGGTGCTCCAGATATTGTTTTGCAACGATTGGAGCAAGATAATATTTCCGCTGAAATAAGAGCTTCTATTCAAGCTCATCTTAATTCAGCAGAAGGTATAACTCAGCTGCTACTGATAGCAAAGCCTGCAACACCTATTGCTGTTTTTAATTTAAAAAGTAAAATCCGCGATGATGTTCAAGTTGTACTGGATGAGTTAAAACCTCATGGGATTTCATTACTGAGTGGAGACCATGAGACAGCTGTCTCAACTGTTGCTCAAAGTTTGGGGATTCAAAAGTGGCAATCCAGAGCAACACCAGCTTCAAAGCAAGCTTATATACAAGAATTACAAAAAGCAGAGTCAGTTTTAATGGTTGGAGATGGTGTTAACGATGGTCCAGTATTAGCTCAAGCTGATATTGGTATAGCTATGGGGCAGGGCACTGCGCTGGCAAAATCAAGCGCAGATGTCATCTTGATTCATGATCGTTTACAGGATTTAAATATCTTCATTTCTACTGCAAATGGTACACGAAAAATAATTCGTGAAAATATGATTTGGGCGGTTGCTTATAACTTAGTAGCAATTCCATTTGCAGCTGCAGGCTTAGTACCACCTTGGCTTGCTGCTATTGGAATGTCGACAAGTTCTTTATTAGTGGTCCTCAATAGTTTAAGGCTACTAAAGTGGAATAAAACAGACTAAGCCTCATAGTGCTTGATTCAAAAGAGCGCTATGGTAAAAGGATATTTAAATCAACTAATGTTTCAAAGCCTTCTACTCTATTATTATCAGAGTATTGCCATATGATGACATTTGAAAAATTGTTAAAGTCTGGTTCAAAAAATACACTTCGTAGCCAAAGAGGATATGAAGCAAAAGGAGTATCAACTAAATAGTCATCATAAAAGTCAGTCGTCGTGTAAATAGTTGGTAGAGTGTCATAGGTTTTTTCGATAAGCTCTATGTAGACTTGAAGAGCTGCAGTAAACTCAGCTTTACTTGGTCTTTTTGAGCAGTTGCCTGCATATTCTAAATCGACTACTGGTGGCAGTGATGTGTTGAGCTTAGGCACAGTTTTGATAAAGTTCTTAGCTTGTACTTCAGGTGCTGTGCAAAATGTATAGAAGTGGTACGCACCAACTTTGAGTTGCGTTGCTTGAGCCTGAGACCAGTTATCAATAAATTTTTTATCAACCCAGTCACCACCTTCAGTTGCTTTAATATAGACGAAACTATAGCAATAGTTCATTGAGTTTTTAGGC
>DJZY01000072.1 GCA_002450655.1 Gammaproteobacteria bacterium UBA6940
TTTTTTACTCCGAACTCACGTTATGTAGACAAGATAGTACTGTATTGGAATAGCCAAGTAAGCCCAGAGTATTATTGTTTGATCAGAGGCACGAGTTCCGATAATGGCGAGAAACTCTTTAAGTGCAAAAAAACTTAAGATAGCAAAAAATAAAATAGCAATGCTTGTGCTAATTGCGAGCACAAGCATAATAAGACCAGCCATGAACCACCATGAGTTCACCCGTTGCTTTAATTCCGTAAAGTCTTTATCTGGATTTTTATTTTGTAGCTGACGTGTAATTAAGCTCGCCGTCACTAATATACAAAAAATAGTGCCCATGACAATTTGAGAGTTGACTGGAATGGAGTCAATCATTACATATTCTCCAAATACAGATAAGCTGCTCGTGCACGACGCCAAACAGTCGCACAACAACCAAGCATAATAATGATGAGTGCAATATATAAAGCGTAAAAAGCATTTGTATACATTGATTCAAGCGCTGTGAAAATTAATGCAATTGTTAGAATAGCCATACGGTGTTGCTTCGCCATAGGTCCAATAAAGCGAGTTGGTGCACCAATGGCAGTCGCCAATGTGCGTATATAGGCAGTCATAACTGCTAACAATGCACAAATCCAACCAAGAATATCAGCTAAAAAAAGTGGGGCAGTTGCATAGCCTACGGATACAAGTAACACAGCATCAGCAATTCTATCTGGAATATCATTAAAGAGCTCACCAGATTTTGTTCCTCTTCCACCTTCAACTGCTACCATGCCATCAAATAAATTGCAGAGTAAACGGCACTGAATAAAGAGAGCTGCAATTATTGGCATCAGCCAAGCAGATGCATTTTCACCTTTGGAAAGGTTTGAAATACAAATTGAGGCCAAAATAGCAAAGATAACACTTGCAATCGATATTTGGTTTGGTGTTAAACCTGCTGCGCAAAGTTTCCGTGCAACAGCCTGCATTATTCTGAGGCTTCTTACTTTTAGCGGGCGTCGATTCTGAGGTTCAGTCATGAAATAACCTTATTCTTGTGATGTTGTCATTTTACAATTGGTGTAGAGGCTAAAAAGAAATGCCACTGATAATGGCGCACTCACTGTCAATGCAATGTTTGGTGTATTTAAGAAATAATGAACACCAATAACAAAGCTGCTTGTCACTAGAAATGTGAGCAGTCCTGGTATGAATAAGCTGTACGGCTGCTTGGGAAACATCTGCGTCAAATACGCTATAGACCGCATCATAATTAAAGTAATAGCCATGCTTGCTAAACCTTGGCCTAAGCTCGAAATGATGCGTTGCTCTTGCGGAGCGTTATCATTGGCAATATAGGCCCATAAGCCCCAAGCGATCAGGGCAAAAAGTGCAGCGCTGTATTTATAAACATGATTAATTGGTTTGGCCATTACTAAAACTGCTTAAAAGACCTCATTTTACTATTATCAACAATAGCTTGCTAGACATACTAAAAAGTATGGTTTTTTTTTAACCTATGTGGCCATTACTGCTGAAAATACTTTTTTGTCAGTTCGTCAGCCCATATTAATGATGTCATGCTAATATCCGCTACATTCTTAAAATAAACAATTTTAAGCCCTGAATAAGTTGTCAGGGGAGGATTTCTACAAATGTTTACACCACATCGCTTTCTATGTACTAGCTGTCATCAATCTGGCTCTACCCATGCTGCTGAATTTAATCGATTAGTGCCTACAAGCCAAGGCTATATGCATCGCATTTGCCAAGAAAATCAAGAGGTTCGTCCACGAATCAACACGACTCCCAGCGAAGCTCATTTAATGGAAGCTTCCACTGCGCTTTCAAATAATCAACGCCAAATCAATTGGTTGAACGCTGTAGATGCTTCTACTACAAACATTGATCAAATTGATCCTCCAGAGCAAATAGATAGACCTCCTAGAAGAGTTTCATCTGAAACATCAAGAAGTACCGGCTATTCTGGTATCGATAGATCTGGCCATTATCAACCACCTCGTCGTAATTTGAGTGACTTACCAGAAGAGCTATTAGGGTCTATTTTTAATTTGGCACATGGTGATACAGAAGCACCAGCTCATCATCATATCCCAGCAAGTCACATTAACCCTCAACCAGCAAGCCAGGTTAGTTATGAGCAATTTATATTGGGCACTCGCCGCTTGGCCATGTTTTCTGGTAGAGATAGAGATGAGCGCTCTTCAACCCGTACTAGAGCATCTGGGCCATATACGCCCAACACTCATAATGCACAAATAATCTTAGGGCAAGGCACTTTTAGACCTAGCCTTGCTCGTGAACCTTTTTCAATTATCGGGCCCACAATCTTTATTCAGCATGGTCATGAAGCAGAGGCTTTATTACCAGCGTTGCGACAAAATCCTCAGCAAAAAACATTTATTCGTTTTATTAATGCCGATGCTCGATTAAGTCGAGCTCAAGATGCCAATGGCCCAACTTGGCAAGCCCATGAGCAGGCATTTCATCAATTATTAGCCATGAAAGATCTTTTTGTTGAAGATTCTGGTTCTAAAAAATTAAAGCAAGATGCGCAAAGCATTAATCATGAAAAATGCTTTGACTTAGGCTTACTCCTTGGCCGTATTGCACAATTGAATATGGTTATTGGTCATCCGCTAAAGCCTGATTTTTACGAAAAAATTGTTTCAGCTTTTGCGATGTTAAAAGAAGAAAATATAAGTGAACAAGTTAAACCGTCTGATTTAGAAAAATTCTTTGACGAAGCATCTTTTGATAAAACAATTTCTCTTTTACAGCGGTTTGATAGTCAAGCTTACAGTAGTCAAGATGCGTTGGATACCCTCAAAGAGTTACATGAATTAGAGCCAGTTCAGCAAACAGCAAAAGCAAGTGTGTTGCCTTATATGTTGATAGGTCTTGGTATAAAGGCAACAGGATTACAAGTGCTACCATCTGCTACAGAGTTTCAAAAATCAATTTGTGGTGTGCAGAATTTACAGAAAACCTTTGTTGAGAATATTAAGTTAATGACTCCAATGAGCCTTGATCGAGTACAAGCAGTTAAGGCAGAAGCTGCGGTTAAGAATATAATTCAAGGGCTTAAAGATTCAGAAGCATTGCATTTATGCCGCAAGCTTACATCATCATCAAGCCTTATTGATAAGGAACAATTGAGCTTCAAGGTCACAAATGTGCCTTCAAACAGTGTTTTCTCATTCCATAACTGCTTTAAGAGCTTTAATTTAAGCTTAGCTTCGCTTAAGTCCAGCGCTGTGGTATTGGGTATTCAAAAAGAATCAGACGATCTTAATTTGGAGAATCCAGATATACAAAAGCTGATGAAAGATGAGCTTTTGGGGAGCCAGAGTCTGGAATATAGTGCGAGATAAGCGCTTTTATAAAGAGATGATTCCGCTTGCTGATGCAGGATTTTCAAAACATTTAGAAAGTCTAAAGTTAACACATTAGAGGGTATTGCAATGGCTAGATCGCTTCGAGATATCATCAAGAATGAAAAGCCTAAAGTTCTGGCAGCAGAGCAGCTCGAAAATAATACTTCTTACATCTGAGAGCGTAGCTGTTTTATATCTTTTGATGGAGGCACTCCGAATAAACGTGCGTATTCTCGACTAAATTGCGAGACACTTTCATACCCGACACTCAATCCAGATGCGCCTGCGTCTAATCCATCATTGAGCATTAACTGACGAGCTTCCTGAAGCCTTAATTGCTTTAAGTATTGCAGTGGACTAATACCGGCAACAGTTTTAAAGTGCTGTCGAAATGAAGACTGGCTCATATGAGCTTGATCTGCCAAAGACTCAATAGTAATAGACTCAGAAAAGTGCTGCTTCAACCAACCCATAGCCTGAGCTATTTGTCGACTAGGGGACGCGCTCGTATTAAGCTTCATATACACTGATCCAAATTCACTTACCAGAATACGAGCTATTATTTCCTGAATGATAAGTGGTGACAGGGTTGAGAGTAGATATTGTTCATCAGATAAAGATAATAATCGATCAAGCGCACCTAGCAAACTCAAATTAAGAGTTCCTTTCGTTAAAGCTGTCGCTGATATTTGTTTTGATACTTGTGGAATAACAAGCCCCGCTGCAACTTGAAGCACCAAACGTGTGTCTAAGCGCAACATTATTCCCAAAAAAGGATCTGAGTTACTCGCTTGAAGAACCCGTGACATAACAGGCATATCAACTGATGCTAGCAAGGCTTCACCTGCTTGGTATTCATAGACATCTTTTCCTGCTATGACCTGTTTTCGCCCTGAAATAGTTATAGCTAAACCAAGGTCATAGATACATGGAATTGAATCTGTCACCGAGCTACGTCTATGTATAGACAGCCCTGGAAATGCAGTCATAAAGTCACCATCTTTAGTGGCAATTTGCAATAACCGAGATTTAATACGCTGGAGTAAAACTGATTTGTCCTTGCTCGCTGTGTTCATTCAACTACTCTCCTATAAGCACCTTCTGTCATTGTAAGGCATTTTAAGCACTCAGTTATCCATATTTGACAAGGGTTTGTTGTTTTAGGCAAATAATCTGCTATTTTTGACAAGAAATTATGAGTATTCATGTCGATACTGTTCTTATTGCAGGAATAAAATTCTAGGACAGTCTGATCTTATTTGAAATAAGGTACCAAGAAGTATTCTGTAACAAGCCAATCTTAAAGGAGATAATGAAATGTCATCTATGACGAAGGAAAGAATGCAAAAAGCACTTGAGCAAGAAAAAGTGATTTCAGCTGAGGATCATGAAAAGGTTAGAGGGCTTGCCGCTCTTGTCAAATCACCACGAAGCTTTATCTTCAAAGATCCTGATTATTATGGCATGGAAGGCTGGTATGATTTAACGATTCCTTCTGATGATGGTATACCATTAGAGGCCTGGTATATTCCTGCAAAGGGTGGTGAAAGCAATAAGCTTGTAATATTTAATCATGCATTACCAATGTGTCGAGCTGGATTTCCAGGCCATTTTGGCGCGCCATGGAATGGCTTAGACGATGTAGAGATCGACTTTGTTCTACAGTACAAGCATCTTACGGACGCAGGCTACAATGTTCTGACTTACGATTTTCGAAATCATGGTCAAAGTGGTGCAGCGAACGGCGGGGTCTGTGGCATAGGTCAATGGGAGTGGCGTGACTGCGTTGGTATCAAAAAATATGTAGATGCCCACCCGACAATGAGCAAAATGAAAGTGGCATTATTTAGTCAATGTCTTGGTGGTATCTCTCAGTATGCTGCTATTACTAAACAGCCAGCGCTTTTTGAGAATGTTCTTTGCATGTGTAGTCCTTTAGTACCTAACATGACCACTATTTACCAAGCATTTTCCGAGCTGCAAGGCATCAGCCAGTATCAAGAATTAATAGATCTAGAGCTCCTCAAGTTAGGTGGCTTTCCTGCTGCTGAGATGGGCGGTGCAATCTGGGCGCCTAATGTAAAAATGCCAGTTTTAATGTGGCAAGTCCTCGAAGATGCTTGGACGAAAAATCCTGAAGACGGTCAGAAAACATTTGATCTTCTTGCAAGTAAAGAAAAAGAACTTGTATGGATAGAAGGCACTACTCGTCGTTTTAAAGATGGCTATAACTGGTTCGGTCGTACACCTGAAAAGGTCCTATCATTTTTGGCTAAGTATATGGATTAATTCTATTTAGTTTGAATGAGTATACTTTAAGATACTATTGATCTTAAGCCGATAATACTAGCGAATGCATTTTCATCGGCTTTAATTTAACTTTTTTGTAGGGAGCATGGCATATGACATCTGTATCTATTCGTCAATCTAATGGTGCCAACATTGTAAGCATCCCAAAATCAATTATTGCCAGTCTTGGTCTTGATGTAGGTTCACAGCTTGATTTAACGATTATTGAAAATAAAATCGTGCTCACGCCAGCACCTAAAGAAACATTAGAAGATTTACTTGCTGGTAGCCCTCAAGAGTACTTTCAATTAAATGAAGAAGATCAGCTTTGGATGAATAACACTCAAAGCTGATGAGTTCTGGAGTACATACCAGAAAAGGGCGATATTGTTTGGTTCAATTTTGACCAAAGTGCAGGTAAAGAAATTATGAAAACAAGGACTGCCTATATCATCTCTAGAAAAGCATTTAATGCTCATACAGGTTTAGCTATCGTTGCACCAATTACCAGTACAATTCGAAATATGAAGTTAGAAGTTGTCTTGCCTGAAACATTAGTAACGAAAGGCGCAATACTTGTACATCAGCTTCGATCATTAGATTATAAGACCAGAAAAATAGAGTTTGTAGAAAAAGCGACAGATGATGTTGCTGATCGAGTTAGCGAAATAGCGTCATTATTAGTTGAGTAATTAAAGTTATGGCTTATTGGGGTTAGCGCCACAACTTTAAGGTTTGTGCGTTCAGTCTACATACAATCGGAAGCTCACCTTGAATGCTTTCTTTTATATATTGCCCTAGAGACTGCTTTTGAATGTTCTTTTCGCCCACAGCAATATGACCTTGTCTGATTTCTTTATCCATCCCGTTGCAAAAAATAGGTCCCATTCTTTTGACTGGGGAAACTGACATATATTCAGCACCTTGCCTTGAAGCGCACTTCATTCCAAACAAATGAAGCCCCATTGAGAGACCGCCCTCAGGGATACCTTGCGACTTAAAGCTACAGCTAAGTTTATTCATCATGGCCAAAGGTGGCTTGAAAATGCCTCTATGTTCTACACATTTTCCTTCAATCTCAGCAACAACGCACATTGCAATATGAGATGTATGTTGACTAAAAGCATCTAATGCGTTTAATGATTTAATGCCATTAGGGGCGTGCTGAATTTGATCAAGGGCAAAATCGACAACTGGTTCTGTCGATGCGTAAATAACATGCCTTTCGGCATCGTAACCTTTCACGGGATGAAATGCTGACGAGCCTTCCTCTATGGTATAGAGCTTATCATCTAAATCTAAAAGCTTCTCTTCAGCAGTTGATATATTCGCTGCATTTTTGGTTATTGATTTGATTATTGAAGCTTGTAAATGAAGAGGACAAAAATGCTCTAATGACTTAAAAGCTATTTGTTTTAATCCTGAGTCAACAGTACTTGATATTAACTTTGAAAGATTTGAAGCACAATTTGAAACTGAATCATTATATGCCTGCCACAGTTGAGCACGCTGTGGCGTTAATGTTTCCCTAGCAAAATAAATAACCTTGCCGCCATCATCAACGAGGTGTCCAACCATTAGGCCTTTTTTAATTTCATGAATTTGCCCAGAACCTTGTATCTGTGCAGGCGTAGCTCTGTGAAAATGAGCATTGATGGTTTGAGTGCTGGAACGAGAAGGAACTTGAGCTGAGTTAATACTATCCAATCTAGCATTTGGGTTTGATGATGCACTTCTCATTTGTCCCGGTGGCTGTGGATGTCGGGCAGATAAAATTGAAGCCTTATTAACGAGACGCAAATCAACATTGGTTGATGGGTTATATGCTGCGTTTTGATATGATGTGGGTACACTAGCGCTAGGCGCACCATAAAAAGAAAGATGTCTCACTTTTATACCTTTTGCTCTCAAATAATATTGATATGATGTTAATTATAGATCAAAAAGGCCTATATTCGTAAGCCATGGTCAAAAGATATAATAAAAAATCATATATTTATAAAAGCAGCGAACTAGGGTGGCTTGATATTAAAGGTCATGGCTGAACGCGATAAAGTCGATGCGCATACAGTGGGTATATCAAGAGGTAGTTAAGATGCAAATAAAACCAATCAAAACAGAACAGGATTATCAAGCAGCTCTTTCTCAACTTGAAACATTATGGGATACACCAGAGAGTACTGACGAGTTTGATCAACTTGATGTGCTGGCAACTCTTATAGAAGCCTACGAGCGCAAAAATTATCATATTGAAGCACCAGACGCTGTGCAGGCCATTCTTTTTAGAATGGAACAGGAAGGTCATACTTCATAAGACCGAGAACATGCATAAATATAACTATTATCGGCCTTTAGCTAGCATCTCTACCAAAAACCCACCCAAACCAGCTCAATTCTCTCGTCAAAAGTAGGGTATCTATTAGTATAGATAACTCATATTATCGACACCAAAGCTCATAAAACGATTAAATTCAATATGTTATTTTAAAAACCTTTCTTGTTGCAAAACTATTAAGACTCAAAGCTTGACTATAGGTTCAAACCTATGCAAACTATTAATAGGATACAACCTATACTATATACATGGAGTAGTCATGTGGCAGGTTCTCACAACCGATGTGTTTGATGAATGGTTTGATAGCCTTGATGATACAGATAGAGCGAATGTTCTTGCATCTTTACTTGTGCTAGAACAGAAGGGGCCTCATTTGTCTAGACCTCATGCCGATACAATTAAAGGTTCAATTCATAATAATATGAAAGAGCTCAGAGTCCAAAGCAGTGGAGATCCTATTCGAGCCTTCTTTGCATTTGATCCAGTGCGCCAAGGAATTGTCCTTTGTGCAGGCAATAAAAAAGGCAAAGATAAGCGCTTTTATAAAGAGATGATTCCGCTTGCTGATGCAGAATTTTCAAAACATTTAGAAAGTCTAAAGTTAACACATTAGAGGGTATTGCAATGGCTAGATCGCTTCGAGATATCATCAAAAATGAAAAGCCTGAAGTTGTGGCAGAAGCTCGAAAAAAGTCGCAGGAAATTCTTTTAAATATTCATCTTGCAGAAATACGTGAAAGAGTAAATAAGACGCAGAGCCAAGTGGCTCAAGCGATAGGGGTAAAGCAACCAACAATAGCTGGCATGGAGCAAGAAGGCCAAGACATTAAACTTTCAACTCTCAAGCGTTACGTAGAATCGTTAGGAGGGAAAGTTAACTTGGACGTAGAATTACCAGACGGTACGCATTTTGGATTTTCACTGTAAAGCTTAACAGTTTAAGATGCAAATAAAACCAATCAAAACAGAACAGGATTATCAAGCAGCCCTTTCTCAACTTGAAACATTATGGGAGGTGCGCGAGGGTACAGATGAGTTTAATCAACTCGATGTGCTAGCAACTCTTATAGAAGCCTACGAGCGAAAAAATTATCATATTAAAGCACTAGACACTGTGCAGGCTATTCTTTTTTAGAATTGAGCAGGAAGATCTTACTTCATAAGACCGATAATACGCACAAATACAACTAATATCGGCCTTAATCTAACATCTCTAACCAAAACCCACCCAAACCAGCTCAAATTTCTCGTAAAAAGTAGGGTATCTACACCCAGTTTTTGCTCCAGATTTCACATTAAAAAAAAACATACAATATAACATTTTTGATATCGTGAATTTTAAACGACTTTAAAATGGTAAACCAATTATCCAGGATAATACCGAAAGAGGGCTGACAGGGTTTACAATATCATCTGCTAATGTATCTAAAACTGCATTTTCAAGCACCGCTTCCTCTATGCCAGAATCTATAACCATTGGATCATCAAAGTGTGCTGCAACTTCCGAAGTTGTCACTATTTCAATATCAGGATTTGCATCTAGTGTTGCATTGATATAGCTTACACTATCAGTGGCTTTAAGTTGTAATTCACTCATGGCTTCACCATCCTCAAAAATACTGAGATCAGTTATAGGGTGGTTAGTGGCTTCGAAAATGCTAGCTTCTATACCTTGCGTTGCAAGAAGCTCTACATATTCTTGCTCAAATAAAATACCTTTAATATTAGAAACGTGGCCAATCATGCTATCAGGATCAATATCTTCAAAATACTGAATAATATCGCTATTACTTGCCTGCTCTAGTTCGTTATAACCACGTCTAACAGATTCAAATACATCTTGTGCGTTTATCATAAAATACCTAAATAGCATCAAGTAATTTAATTATTTCTTCAAAATGTCGACGCGGAAGCCTATCTCGTTCAAGACGTTCTCTTCTAAATTCTGCATATTTTTTGGCTGTATTGCCTTTATCATCTTTAAATTCAGGATTAGCCGCATTTTCACGTAAAAGCCTTACGATATTTTCAAATCCATTTGAGGATGCATACATTAATGAGGTTGTTCCTTTACTATTGCGTTGATTTATATTTGCACCGTAGTAAATTAATGACTTTGCCACGTTAATATTATTATACTCTGCAGCCAATATAAGTGCTGACATATCAGTATCACTCAACAAGTTAACTGCAGCACCATTTTCAATAAGCTTAATTACAAGCTTATTATCGCCAGTTTTGCAAGGTTCAAATAGAATTGGCCTACCATTAGCATCTTTTGTATTTGGATCTGCTCCATTATCAAGTAATAACTCAATAATTTCTTTATCTCCGTTTTTTATCGCATTAACGATCAGAGCATTACCATCCTCATCAACTATATTAACATTTACACCTGATGCGATTAGATGCTTAACAGCATCATGGTTTCCGCTTTTATATGAGGTAAGCAGTGCGGCTTCTGAACACTTCCCACCAAACACTGCGCCCTTGGCTAAAAGCATTTCAACAATCTCGGTTCTATTCTTAAATAAAGCGCCTGTGATTGCATTCCAACCATCGTTATTCTTGATATTAACATCTGCGTTATTATCAATTAAAAATGAGACAATTTTCTTATAGCCTTTAATCGATGCCCATATAAGAGGGGTCCAGCCTTTGTCATTGCGAATATTAACTTCGGCACCGCAATCGACCATTTGTTGTGCAAGCTCATAATATTCATGCTCTAAAGCTAGTAATAAAGCACTGCTTGATGTTTCAAATCGAAAATTAGGGTTGGCGCCAAGCGATAACAGTTTGGAAGCAAAATCTAAATAGCCATAGTGAATTGTAGCTTTCAAAGGGTTGCTCTCAGCAGAATTGTAGGCAAAACGCTCATCATCGAGTATAGATTTAGCTATATTCTTAAAGCCGCAGGCCAGTGCGATATCAAAAGCAGTATGTGAGTCTTCCGTAAATTGGTTGATATCGAGCTCGCTGTCACTTAGGCATTTTTGAACTTGGGGCAAGTTGCCAAACTTAACTGCCTCTATAAATATTTCGAATAAATTCATAGATATCTCTTATTCTACTTAAAATTTAACTTGAAAATATTTTTTGTATTTTAAGCTCGGGTTAACTAGTTGTTTATATTCATTGCTTACTCGTTAAGAGTAATATCTTCTTCATAGTCATTTATCAGGTTGTTTTGTTGTTTCACTCCATTTTCTTGTTGTATTATGATTCTACTTTTTATTTCCTTACTGATGAGTGTCGCTCTATTGTTCAAAAATAAATCATAGTTATCATCCCAAATCCCAAAACTTTCTATATCATCAATTAAATGGGTCTTCATTGTTGACTCTAAAGATTCATTCTCACTTTTGAATTTAGCCATATAGGTTGAAGGCGAGCTTGAACCAATCTCTCGCTTGTTTAAAAAATCATCAACAATTGTTATGTTAACAATATTATTTATATAATGTTCGTCTACACCTTTTTTCTTTAAGTACGATTTTGGAAAAAAATGATGGTAGTTTTTACTGTTTGCCTGTTTTAGCCAATAGTTCCCAATGTTTACTATTGAATTATCATTAAATGATTTTGGTTCTTTGTAAGAAAAAATACATAGTATTGCCTTAATATAACTGCGTCCAGCTCCAAACCAGCCGTTGCTGATGATAAAATCTTTTGATGAGTCTATTGGCCAGTCATAAGAAGGAAGTTCGTTTTCAAGGATTGTATCAATTCTTTTGATGTCTTGCGCCAGTTTGCTTTCAACTGCTGAAGAGTAGCGACCAGATAAAGAGCATCGCCAGAAGAAATCTTGCAAATACTTCTGCTTATCACCAGTTGGTTTATCTGGATGAAAGTAGAAAAAATAAGAAAATGGTGCAACTAATGCATTGTATGGTAATAATTGAGACACGGGTATTCTATAAAAACTTCTAAAATATTCAACAGTTCTTTCAATTGCATCGCAAGCCTTGTCAAATATTTCAATAAACTTGTCTTTTTCTAATTTTAAAATTGTTTGCCGTTTACATTCTTTAGTCATTATTAACGCTATAACTTGCAAAATAGTTGAGCTTGAGACTCTCTCTGTCACTATACCTGTC
>DJZY01000083.1 GCA_002450655.1 Gammaproteobacteria bacterium UBA6940
ATTAAAAAGAAGCTGCAATATCAATTAAAAGACCTGTTCCAGAATCGCCATTATGATCAGCATTACCACTAATATCGTAATCTTTATCAAAGTAAATTTCAGTATTGAGTGTCAGCACTTCAAAGATTGGTCTCATATAGCCGACTGAAACTCTTGTTTCAGGAAGAATGCCTTCAGCATTATCAGAGGACTGGAAACCAACAGCAACGGCACATTCACATTCGTTACCAACAGTCATGCCAAACTCAATACCAATAGACTCTACTTCACCATAAGTACTAGTTGTTTCATCTTCCTGATCTAGGTCACCTATCGGGTCTAACGCACTTAGGTACTCAAAATCAACTGTAAATACATCCATACCAGCATGAGCAGAAACGGAATAACCGCCAGCAACCTCAGCTACTTCCGCATCATCTAAATCTGTGTAAGCATCAGCATCACCAAGGTTACTAATATAGTCAAGCTTCACATTCATTGCTTCAGAGCCAATCAGGAAACTAATACCATATGAGTTAAGTGTGTCATCATCAGTATCACGCACAGCACCATTGAAAGCGTATGCAGCAATATCAACCATGTCTAGATCAGCCATTGCAACAAATGCTGTTTCATTCGTTTCTGCAAGCTCTAGTGCAAAAGTATCATTGACCATTGCGTATTAAAACGACCAAATGGAAGGTACATTTTACCAAGATTGAATGACCACATGTCATTCGCTTGAACAGTTAAAAAGCCTTCATCAACGCCAAACGGAGTATCACCATCTTCATACAGGAAAGAAACCGTACCTGATACATTTTCATGTAGGTCTGCTTCCATGAGCAAGTAGAACTCTGAAAGCGTTAGATCACTGGAATTATCTTGGTAATCGCCTGTTGTTACACCAAGCTCAGCAATAATATCTCCAGACACGTTAACATTTTCTGGCCAAGCAGCTTGTGCATTCACTGCACCCAAAACCATACTTGTCGCTAAAATTGATTGAACTAGTTTCTTCACTGTATATCTCTCCTTGAAGATCATCCGATACATAATGACTGCAGGCATAACAACATAATAACCAACACAGCATCATTTGATTTGGCTCGAACGACTAAACTCGTCATTGGCAGTATGAGTGTAGGATAGATTAGGAAAAATGGAATTTTTAGCTATTTTTTAGAAAAAAAACGTAAATTTGTTTTAAAAACCAGTAGAATGTTCAATGTAAGTGCAAAGTATCTGAGAAATATAATAAAATAATACGAAGATATTAGAAAATTGAATTCCTTCTTATCATTTTTTATCTCTTTGATCATCTCGTGTCTATACTTCAATTATGCCAGCTTAACAAGAATTCACATTGAGACACTTATTTTTACTCTTTGAGTTTTAAAAGTCTCTTCAGCATTACGGGTATTCTTAACATAAGTGCTGGAGATTGTGATGAGAAAAACAAAGCAGGCAATTGTTTGCAAAGGCTACTTTATGAACCGGACGCTGTTGAAAAATCTTTACGATAATATACAAAAATCCCTTTTCACAAAAATGGCTTTCCCCCTGTGTCTTGCATCTTGCATTGCAATTGCATTCATTTTTTTTTCTACTAGCCGATATTTCGAACACGAAGTGGATCATTACTATCAGGCACAGGCCGAGCTTATTTTTAAAACCCTTGAACTCAGCCTTAACACATTAGAAAAAGAAGAGGAAATAAACAATATCATTGAAGAGCTATCACACTTTGCCGACATTGATAAAACTTATTTAATCAATGTTGAAAATCAAACGGTCATCAGCTCAAATATTTCGGAAGCAATTAATCAAAAGCTGCCAGACATACATTTATATCGAGATTTATCGAAACCTATTTTAGATGAAGAGCAGCATTACACTCACTTTTATCTTAACTTAAGCACAAATACCATTACGAAAAAAAACTATGCTTTAGCTATTGCTTTCAAAGATGACATTACAAATAGCAGCCTACATATAAGCCACAATAATTTGACAATAACAATAATCGGAACTTTTTTCTTCATTCTAATACTCACACTTTATCTTCAAAATAGAATTGTTGTTGCTCCACTTAAGCGCATGGCGAGTATTATTGGTAAAAACCAGCAAATGATACCAAAAGATATGTCTGAAGACAGAATAGATGAAATTGGTCAACTTGCTAAAAACTATAACCTTGTCAATATTGAACGTGCAATTAAACAACATGAACTTGACCATGCCCGTCGCTATACTGACGGCCTTACTAACACCAGCCCTGTACTCATGTTTTATATTGATCATAATGAATGCTTTAGATACACAAACCGTAAAACGCTCGAATGGGCTAACCTACCAAAAAATATGATAGAAGGTAAAAAGCTCAAAGAAGTTTTAAATGAGCATACATATACAATATTAAAACCAAAAATCAATGCAGCACTTAAAGGTGAGCAAGTTGTACTTGAAGCAAAGCTACCAAGTAAAGATGGGCTTAAATACACGCTAATAACCCTAGTTCCAGACAAGCCTCATCAACTTGTTCTTGGTTTTTTTGCTAGCGTTGAAGATATATCACTATCAAAAAGTGTTGAAGCTGAGCTTAAACATGCTAAAGAGCAGGCAGAACATGCAGCCCAAGCCAAGTCAAACTTCTTAGCCACCATGAGCCATGAAATTAGAACGCCAATGAACGGTGTAATTGGCATGATGGGACTATTAGCCAGAACGCCCTTGACAGATGATCAAACGAAAAAGCTTGGAATGGCCAGAGAAAGCGCATCATCTCTTATGAAAATCATCAACGATATTCTCGATTTTTCCAAAATTGATGCAGGAAAACTTTCAATAGAAGAAATTGATTTTAAGCTTGTTAAGACGATTCGAAATCAAATCGAGCTTCTGCGCCACCAAGCTGAAGAAAAAGGCCTTGAAATCAATTTAGTCCCCGGCGTTGTTGAATATGAAGATGTCATCGGAGACCCTGGTCGTTTACAACAGATTCTCACTAATCTTATTGGAAATGCTATTAAGTTTACTCAAAAGGGCTCAATTACTATTAACTTTGAGCTTACACGCATCAATGAGGCATCAGATAAACTTATGTTCAGATGCTGTGTTAAAGATACAGGAATAGGTATCGATAGCTCTAAGCTATCCAGCCTTTTCGAAGCCTTTACGCAAGAAAACTCATCAATTACTCGCCGATTTGGAGGTACAGGCTTAGGCTTAGCTATCGTAAAAAACCTATGTGAGCTGATGGGTGGAGGTATTAGCTGCTCAAGCACGCAAGGCAAAGGCAGTCAATTTGAGTTTTCTTTTTTAATGCGCCCATCTGAGTATGAAACGACAGCACGTAAAGACACACAAAAAGCTCTAAACTCAGAGCCCCAATTACAGCTTGCAACTATTGAAGGACTTAAAATTCTTGTAGCAGAGGATAACCCTGTAAACCAAGAAGTTATTAAAGCTATCCTTAAACAGCAAGGCGCTCTCCCCTTTATTGTAGAAAATGGTTTGAAAGCGATTGAAGCTCTTAAAAGTCAAAAAGAAGACACAGCCACTCATTTTAGAGCTATTTTAATGGACTGTGAAATGCCTGAACTTGATGGTAAAGGCGCTACAAAACGTATTAGAAACGGTGATGCAGGTGAACTTCATAAAAACATTCCTATTATCGCTCTCACTGCTCATGCCATGAATTCAGAGCGAGAAGCATGCCTTGAGGCAGGTATGAATGATTATTTAAGTAAACCAATCAATACCAAAGCTCTCTATGCGATACTATCTAAGCAGTGCCACCCTCAAGCAAGCGCTGCTACATTACAAAAATCCTCTTCAGCAAATCCAAATGATGCAAAAGCTCAAGTACAAACAGTCAGAAAAGCAACTTACTTCAACCTAGAAACAGCCCTACAAAACACTGGTGCTAACTACACCTTACTTGATAAAGTAGCTCGTAAATTTCAAAAAAGGTACAGTGGTGGTACAGCAGAGCTACAAAGCCTTTTAGATCAAAACGATCAAATGAGCGCACTCCGTTGGGTACATGAACTCAAAGGACTTGCAACAACATTGGGCGCTAAAGATATAAAACAAAATGCACATGATATTGAAGAGTCTCTTGCTAATAACACACATACCTACAAAGACTTGATTCCTGCATGTGACCAAACAATTAAAAATATGTGTAAAGAATTATCAAGTTTTGACTTTGCACATATGCCAAAAGGACAAACAAGTTAATGATTCAACTGACTTCTCTTACAGATAAAAAAAATATTCATCACCACTTTTTATTAGAGACACCTCTTCCGTTAGAACAATGCGCGACCTCATCCATTGAGAAGCTGAAAACGAGTGCCACTGTACTGATGCAAGATCACTATAAGCTTTATAAAGAATATTTAAATATACCCGGCTGGAAAGAGGTTTTATGGGCTGTAACTTGCAACCATCAAGATATCAATTTTAAAAACCTCCACCTAAGCTACTCAACATCATATGAAGCTCAAGCAATTCGGCAGGGATTTAATACCAAAGTAAAACCTCTTGGCTTAGCAGGGCTACTCCGTACATCAGATGGTTTTTTTGTATTTGGGTTACGTACAGGTGTTGCTATGGGTGGTTATCTTTGCAATGCACCTGCAGGCCACTGTGCACCAGAGCAACCTGGGGCTAATGTAATGCATGCTGGCTTTATAGAAGAGCTTGAAACAGAGCTTGGTATTCATGAAAGCGAAATTGAAACGCCTTATATCCTTGGCCACCAAACAGATCCAGACTTTGGTCGTAGTGTAAATACTGTGATGTATGCACAAAGCACTCTTACCTACCAAGAACTTCAAAAACGCCATAAAACAGCTCGTGATGCTGCGCTTATTTTAAAAGAAAAAGGGTGTAATTTTAATGAAGTTCAAGATGAGCTAAAGGCACAAGGGTTTCTAAATATAGATGCCCATGAACATGATGCAATAGTTGCAATTCCAGATAACCAAGACAGTATTTCCGCTATATTAGAAACTCGTCAGTTTGAGTGGAATGATAATGGTGAGCAACGGACATCGCCAATTATGGATATTGCTCGCGGTACTCTTTTACTCTTAAATAAGGCAAAAGAATTAAACTTGATTTAGTTTTCTAATCTCATATAAATAAAAAGCCTACAAAAACGCCATCATTATTGATGGCGTTTTTAATTTGGTTAAGTCCACCCTGCTTGATCAAAGCATTCAATCATACCGCTGTATTCTTTCAAATCAGAATAGTGCTTTAATACTCGTAAGCAGTAATGCGCAAAGCGCGGCACGTAATCCATATAAATAGCTTTACCATCACGCATTTTTAAACGATGAAATACGCCTAATATTCGAATATTACGCTGCAAGCTTACGAGAAGTGCTTGTCGCCGAAACTCAAGTGGTGATGTATTCACTTTTGCCAATTGACGATACTGCTCAATAGCATCAAAAGCTTGCTCATCAGACCATGTAATATAACGATCAAAAAGAATTGACACTAAATCATACGTAGCAGGCCCCCAGAGACCATCTTGAAAATCAATAAGCGCTATGCCGCTTTTTTTCTTGTCAGAAAAATGAATATTGAAACTATGATAGTCTCGATGAACAAAGCACTGCGGCTGATCTAAAGCAGCATCGGCTAACAGCTTGTACAAACCATCAAAGTCACCTGGCTGCGCATCAACATTTAGTTTTGCTAGACACCATTCATCAAATAAAGATGTTTCGTTAATTAGAGTTTCACGCTTAAACTCAGGCAAGAAATCTGTTTTGGGAAGCTGAGCAAGATCTTTCAGTACAACAATTGGTTTTTCAAGTAAATGTATATCTGGTGTCTGATTAAGACGAGAAAAAAGATTATCCTGACCTAAGTCTTCCAAAATCATAAATCGAAAGTTTGGATCAACATGCAGTATGTTAGGAACAGGAATACCAGCTTCAGCAAGCCAATGCCCAAGTTCGATAAATGGTTTCATATCCACCAGTTCAGGTGGTGAATCCATTACGACATAAGATTGCCCATTTGAAACGAGTCTCCAATAACTTCTAAAGCTCGCATCAGCAGTCATTGGCTCTAGGCTATCTACCTTCATATGTGAAGAAGCAAAATATTCTATTAATTGTCGAGTATCTTCCATTAAAAAACTATTCCTTAAACTAAAAAACCCGAACTTGTTAGGCCCGGGTTTTTTTACATTGATTGAAAATTAAATCAATGCATTTCTTCTCCTGGAAGTGGGAATGTTGTTGCCCCCTCTTCCGCTGGGCTGACAGACTGTCTGTACATTTGGAACAATGCACGACCTGTACCATGGAATTGATAGCTGAGATCTGGAACAAGCGCAATACGGTTGTTCAACTCATCATCAGACACGTTTAAAACTTCAACACTGCCTGCGTCCATATCAACTCTTAGTCTATCACCATCTTGAATTCGCGCTATAGGGCCACCGTCTAAAGCCTCTGGACATGTATGCAGTACAATTGGCACTTTACCAGATGCTCCCGACATACGACCATCAGTTACAAGTGCGATTTTAAGCCCGGAGTCGAGAAGATTACCAAAAACAGGCATTAAACCGTGTAATTCAGGAATACCACAAGCTTTAGGTCCTTGATAGCGTAAAACAAGAACACAGTCTTCAGTGAAACGGCCTTGCTTATACGAAGCCTCAAGGGCTTCTGGTGTATTAAATACAAATGCAGGACCTTCGATAAAGTGATGCTCTTTGGCAACAGCAGAATTTTTAACAATACCGCGACCAACATTACCAGACATCAGTCTTAAGCCACCTTGTGGATCAAACGGCTTCGCAGGTGTACTTAATACCTCTTCATTTGAGCTGGCTGTTGGGCCAGCCTGCCATGCAATACGGCTTGAAGCTGGATTCGCTTCATCAGCAATAACACCTTCTTGCGAGTAGGACTCTGCAAAGCTCTTGCCTGTTACAGTTGGAATATCATGCATCAAGCCAGCATCAAGCAACTGAGAGAATAAGAATGACGTACCACCAGCTTGAGCAAAAGCATTGATATCTTCTGGCCCATTTGGGTAGATTTTTGCAAGTAATGGTGTGATTGAAGAGATTGCATCAAAATCAGACCAGTCAATTTTAATACCAGCAGCACGAGCAATCGCAATCATATGAATTGTGTGGTTTGTAGAGCCACCAGATGCCATAAGAGCAACAAGACCATTCACAATTGAACGCTCATCAAGAATGCGACCAAATGCATAGTCTTTTTGCCCTGCAAGATCATTAAGAAGGTGTGCTGCTTCACGAGTATAGGCATCACGTAAAGGTGTATATGGTGGAACAAAGCTTGAGCCTGGAAGCTGGATACCCATTGCCTCAACAACCATCTGGTTCGTATTAGCAGTACCGTAGAACGTACATGTACCTGGGCTATGGTAACTTTCCATTTCCGCTTGCATAAGAGCATCTTTACCCACTTTACCAGCGGCAAACTCTTGGCGAACACGGATTTTTTCTTTATTTGGCAGTCCAGAAGACATTGGGCCGCCCGGAATCATCAGCATTGGCAGATGACCAAACTGAAGACCACCAATAATTAAACCTGGTACGATTTTATCGCAAATACCAAGCATAAGCGCGCCATCAAATGTTTTATGGCTTAAAGCAATACCAACAGATTGAGCAATTAAGTCACGGCTGAAAAGAGACATTTCCATGCCAACCTGACCTTGAGTTACACCATCACACATTGCAGGTACACCACCAGCAAATTGAGATGTTGCACCTAATGAGGTGAATACTTCTTTCAGAATTTTTGGATAGAATTGGAAAGGTTCATGGGCTGAAAGTACATCGTTATATGCAGAAATAATACCGAAGTTTTTGCTATTCGGTTTTAAAAACTCTTGCTGCTCTACTTTGCTACAACCTGCAACGCCATGGGCGAGATTACCGCATGATAGATGCGTTAGACGTGAAAACTGCTCATCTTCTGCAAGTCTTTTAAGATAAACACTTCTTGATTTTTCACTTTTCTCAATAATTTTATTGGTAATTTCCTGAAGTTTAGGATGAATCGACATTAATACTCTCCTCGAGCTTACCCTCTAGCAGTATTAAGAATATTTGTTAAGCTCCAAACTTCTCTACTAGAGTAAGAGGCTCCGCAACAGCCTCTACTACTTCTTAATTCTTAATAAAAAAATGTCAGCAATGCCCCAATTAATTTTAGGGTCTATAACTAATTTAGGGCCTATTACTAAGCCCAGTAAATTAAGAGTGTTTTTTGTTGCGCTTTTAGCGCACGTAAGAAATACCCAATTGGTAGTTTAGATTCAGCTGTACCTTCTTGCTGAGCTGCTTCAATAATTTCTTTTTTACGATCGCCTGTCACGTATAGAATGAGCACTTTAGAATCAATAAGAGCATTCATTGACCAACTAATACGCTCTTGTGGCTCATTTGGTGCAGTTGTGCAAAGCAACTGATCTGACTTACCTTCTAATGAAAGCTGGCTTGCTTCACAGTTCGGAAATAGAGATGCAAAATGACCATCTTCGCCCATACCAAGAATAGTTACATCAAAAGGTCTTTGAAGCTCAGCTGTACGGGCCTTAATTTCAGCAATATCATCGCTTGTCCATCCCGTTTGCCAAAGTGGGAACCACTCAGCTTGAGGATGTTGAGCAAGAAGCTTCTGCCAAACCATAACAGCATTCGATGCTGGGTGACCATCATCAACGCGACGCTCGTCAGAAAGGCTAAACTGGAGTTTTTCCCATGGAAGATCAGCTTTTGATAAAAGTTGATATGCTGCCTGCGGTGTCCCACCACCAGAAAGAAGAATGCTTGCACGGCCCTGCTTTTCTACAGATGCTTTTAAATCAGCGGCAACACGCTCAACAATTGCTTCCGCAAGTTCATCTTTATTAGATGCTTCAATCCACTCTAGACATGCTTTTACTTGATCGCTCATAAAATTGCTCCCTTTTACTTTCAAACAGACACCATGCGTTATTCCATGATTAAGTCCATTCGCTTCGTAAGAATTATATTGCTTACTCTTGCAATAGTTGCTCTGAGTAAAGTCAGGATATTCCTGTGATAAGCAGTGCAGTTTTAGTGAACTGCACTCTATTTGAAAGGCTTATGAGCCCCTTGTGGGGGCTTGTCAATTAAGACTCTGGGTTATGCCAGATGTAACCATCACGGGCGAGAAGCTGATCGGCTTCCATAGGGCCCCATGAACCAGCAGTGTATGGTGCTGACTGCTGACCAAATTTATCCCAACCTTCAAGAATAGGATCAATCCATTCCCATGCAGCTTTAATATCATTTTCGCGCATGAAGAGTGTTAGATCACCTTCCATTACATCAAGAATCAAACGCTCATAAGCATCCCAATTTTTTGTTTTCTTGGAACGATTATCAGAGTCTAGGTTCAAGACGATAGGCTCAAGATTCATACCACGACCTGGAGATTTACCATTGAGGTATAACTTGATCGTTTCTTTAGGCTGCAAGCTAATAACAAGCTTATTTGCAGACATCATTGAACCTGTGTTGTTGAACAGTTTATGTGGTACATTTTTAAACTGAATCACGATTTCAGAAGCTTGGTCTTTCATGCATTTACCTGTACGCAGGTAAATAGGCATGCCAGCCCATCTCCAGTTATCAATCATCACCTTAAGGGCTACATAAGTTTCTGTTTGAGAATCTTCTTTAACACCAGGCTCATTACGGTAGCAAGGGCCACCTTTACCTTGAAGATCATAATACTGGCCACGAACTGTTTGGTTCAAGACATCATGAGATTGAATTGGACGCAATGATTGAAGCACTTTTAGCTTCTCATCACGTACAGAGAATGCATTCAGCTGTGCAGGTGGTTCCATAGCAACAATACAAAGAAGCTGTAGAAGATGGTTTTGAACCATATCACGAAGAGCGCCAGTATTGTCGTAATAGCCAGCACGAGTACCAACAGCTAGGGATTCAGCAACTGTAATCTGAATATATTCAATATGTGTATTTTTCCAAAGAGGCTCTAAAATCGTATTACCAAAACGAAGTGCCATAATGTTCTGCACAGTTTCTTTACCAAGGTAATGGTCGATACGGTATGTTTGCTCTTCTTTAAATGTTTTAGCAAGCTGATCAAGAATATGCTCAGCAGACTTAAGATCGTGACCGAGTGGCTTCTCAACAACTACACGGGTATTGTTGTTAACACACTTCTTATCACCTAAATGCTGTGCTACTTCACCATAGATTGACGGTGGGATTGCAAGATAGAAAACACGGATTCTGTCATCTTTGAGCGTTTTCGCAAGCTTTTTATAGTCTTCAGGCTTATCAAGCTCCATTTCTAGAAGCTGAATTTTTTGAGTGAACTCAGCCCAAAGCTCCTGATTAACTGTAGCTTCACCATTTACAGGCTTAATATAGGATGTAATATCCGCAACAAATTCTTCATGAGTTACTGGACGACGAAGCACAGAAATAATTCGAAGATCTTTTGGCAGTACTTGCTTGCAGAACAAAGCAAATAAAGATGGGAACAACTTACGTTTTGCAAGGTCTCCTTGACTGCCAAACACCACTAGATCGAGAGACCGCTCTTGTAATCGGGTCATGCTAAATTCTCCATGAAAAAACTGAACTTGGATACTATACCTGAGCCACACCTTAGCTTTCAATCTATTGCTTTTCGGACTTTTAACCATCAAATTAACAATGATCACTTAAAAGTCGCTAAAAGCCCGTTATTTCGGGCTTTTCATACACACTCAAATTTATACACATCAAAAATTAATCTGTCTAAATTATGTAAGTCATAGTGCTGACTAATTCTGATCAAGCTATAAACTCAAGCTTTTCAGACTAGAAACGGAATTGAAGACCTGCTCCAAAAGATTGGAAATCATTTGATTTCTGTGCTGTAAGCTCAGGTACTAAATGTTTGCTCGCATGGAAGCGCGCTGCAAAGCTCATCATTGTATCAGACTCGCCATCAACCAAAAAATTCTCGGCTTCAACTTGAATCTCTGCTGTTTGGCCAACTTGAGCGATAAGCCCTGCTGTCATAACAAACCCCGTATCATCTGTATCGATAAGAGCACCAAACTCAATATTCTGCTTGAAGTAACCAATAGATGCATTAAAGTCGATTGCACCAGAGAAAGGAACATACAACCCCGCACCTAGCTGAGCTGTTTGAATTTTGGGCTCAAAAGCATAGTCATCATTTGTAAGCTGAGCTAACTTACCATACACATATGTATTTTCTGCTACAGCAAAGCGACTGTTAAGCCCATAACCTGTAAAAGCATAATCATCATTGAAGACAGTGTAATCAGCGTCAATGTAGTTTACAGATAGATTGTCATAGCTGAAATCAGCAGCTGTTGCCTGCTGCACTAAAGCCGTGGAACCTAATACTGCAAGAAATAAAGAAGTAAACTTCATACAAAACCCTCAATGGTGTATTGATCAAAAACTGAGCCGATTATTGCACATCAAAAGGCTGACCAAAGCATCGGCACACAAATTATTTTTTCTTGATGATCGTATAAAACAGGCCATCGAGAACGCAGAACTACTGGAATCTTCCACTCTGACCAAAGTTTTTTAAAAGTCATAGCGTAAGGTTTATAAGGAAGCTTGAGCTTCTCTGTTGAAGCTGGCACTTTCCAGACTGCTCCAGATGATGCTGATAGCTCTAGCACCCAAGATGGTACTGATAATATAAGCTGTTGAAGATAGTCTTTATTATCTATTTTTCCACCTGAATTGAGCACAACCCCAAAAGAATTGCGTAGCCCCTCATGGTCATCAACGCTTAAATATTCAGCACCAGTAAAACTGCGGTATAACAGTACTGCAGATGATGTCACCGTCAAGTCAATGTGTTTTTTAATACACACCTGTATTTTTGGCTGCTGACCATCTGTATTTGAATTTATAACTGACTTAATAACTCGTTGCGTTTCATCAAACAAGCTCTCTCGAATCTGTTCAATATGATGAAGATGTAAAAAGTAGCGAAGTAAATTCTTAAATCGATACAAAGGTAGAGCTGCCAATTGCGTTAAACACAAGCCAGGAATCAACGCAGGAGATATCTCTTTTTTTAATGTGGAATAATCAAGCTCCGCTAAGTCTTCAGCTAAACGTTCAGACTCTCGACACCACTCTTGCGTTTTTTTAATAGTGCTTACCACATGTGGCCAACGATTTTGCAATTGTGGTAACACTTTATGACGAATATAGTTACGACTAAAGTCACAGTTTAAATTACTTTCATCAAATACAGAGTGAATATTAGCTTTTATAAGCTCATTTTCAATACATTGCTTTGAACAGCTAAGCAAAGGCCTCCAGACATGAAAACCTAAATAATGTTTTTCAAAAAAATTTTTACTCGCTAAAGCACCTGGACCGCCCCCGCGCATTAACTTTAAAAAAAAGTCTTCTGCCATGTCTTGAGCATGATGCCCTAAAACAAGGATAGGTTGCTCATTATTGACATCTACACAATGCTTTTTAAAAACACCATAGCGTGCTTCTCTTGCTTTGGCTTCAAGATTATTAGCACCTTGGATGTTCACCGACTCAGAAATACAAGGAATTCCAAACTGGTCAGCAATAGTTTCAACATGAGTCTGCCAATTATGAGCATTAGGGCTTAATTGATGGTTGACGTGTACAGCTGTCACTTGAATAGAGCTTTGCTTTTGCAGCTGAGAAAAAAGAAGGAGAAGAAATAAAGAATCAGCTCCACCACTCACGCCTACATAGAAATGCAATTGACCATTCGAATACGATGAAATGTATTGGAGCTGTTTTTGGGCTTGCTCTAAAAGCAAGCCCGAAGAAGAACCATTACGCATCAAGTGAGAGCGTTTCGTTCTTTTCACTACCATAGCTCATAAGACGCTTAAAGCGTTGAGAAATAAGGTCATCATGAGGTAGCTTTTGAAGCTGCTTAATTTGAGCAGTTACAGCACGCTTAATTTGCTCAGCCATCTGCTTAGGATCACGGTGCGCACCACCTAGTGGCTCAGACACGATCTCATCAATTAGACCAAGGCTTAGAAGTTTCTGCGCAGAAACACCCATTGCTGCGGCTGCATCAGGCGCTTTTGCTGCAGTTTTCCAAAGAATAGAAGCGCAGCCTTCTGGGGAAATTACAGAATACGTTGAGTATTCAAGCATCATTAGCTTGTCTGCAACACCAATTGCTAGAGCACCACCAGAACCACCTTCACCAATTACAAGGCTTACGATAGGTGTTTTAAGATCAGCCATAAGCTGTAGGTTTTCAGCAATTGCAATACTTTGACCACGCTCTTCAGCATCAATACCTGGGTATGCACCTGGTGTATCAATGAATGTAACGATTGGCATATTAAAACGCTCTGCAACACGCATAAGACGTGCAGCTTTACGGTAGCCTTCAGGTCTTGGCATACCAAAGTTACGCTTTACTTTCTCAGGAATTGAACGGCCTTTTTGATGACCTATCACAACAACAGATACATCTTCGATACGGCCAACACCACCAACAATAGCAGCATCATCAGCAAACGCTCTATCACCATGCATTTCAACAAATTCGTCAAAAATCATGTTGATGTAATCAAGCGTGTATGGACGTTGAGGATGTCGTGCTAATTGAGAAACCTGCCAGTCTGTAAGATTCGAAAAAGTTTGCTTAATAAGCTGCTTGGTTTTCTTTTCAAGCTGCTTTACTTCGTCTTCAAGATCAAGCTTGTTGTCTGTGACATTTCGCAATTCACGAATTTTATCTTCAAGTTCAACAATCGGCTGTTCAAAATCTAAGTAATTTGGATTCATAATCTCTCTCGTGGCCTTAGCCTTGTTTTTCAGGTTCTCAAACTCTCTCTTTTAAGAAACCCGCCTTTAATGCGATGAGCAGACAGTAGCCACCGCTACCACAACTGACTTTCGAGTCACCATAACACGGAGCAAGGCTCCATACATGACCTCAAAGCCGCCTTAGTAGTGCAGCTCGACTTTATCTCGCCCCCAAATACGTTCCAACGCCTCAAGCAACTGCTCGCTGATCACTACTCGCTGATCCTCAAGTTGCAGCACAACAGGTTGGTCTTCAAAAGCCAACTTCATCTCAAGAAGAACCTGTCCGCCAGCATGTTGTTGCACAAGTCGGGCAATCCACTCGGCTTCCTGCGCACCTAGCTCGCCTAAATTGCCACGCAATGTCACTTTTTTCAACTGTTCTTGGCGTAACAGATCAAGATCTACCAGTTGCTTGGCTGACATTTTACACTGACCAGAGTAATCGTCAAAGGTTACATCGCCCTCTATCATCAATAACTTATCGACTTGAATCAACTCTGCGTGTTCTTCGTACTTATCCGAGAAGAAAGAGATATCCATTCTGCCAGTACGATCATCAATTGTTACAAAAGCGATCTTTTTGCCCTTCTTGTTACGCATGATTCTAATACCAACAACGATTCCAGCAATTTTGGCAGGCTTGCCCTTCTCCGTTGGGCGTAAGTCGGAAATCTTCATATTCACAAGAGATTTGATCTCAGACTCATAGACATCTAAGGGGTGGCCGGACAAATAAAGACCTAATGTATCTTTTTCGAATTTAAGCCCTTGGCGCATACTCCAGTTATCAGCCTCAATCCACTCAACTGCTGGGGAATCCTCTTCCATTTCAAGAGCACCGAACAAGTCCATCATGCCCTGAGCTTCGCGCTGACGTTCTTGGTTAGCGGCAGTCATTGCCCGTTCCATATTGGCAAGCATGCTTGCACGATGAGGGCCTAGACCATCCATTGCACCAGATTTAATCAAAGCTTCTAAGGATTTTTTATTAAATTTGCGAGAATCAACCGTTGTGCAGAAGTTATAAATATCTTTAAAGGTTGTGCCTCTATGTTGCACAATTTCTTCGATTGGGCCTTCACCTAAACCTTTAATAGCACCAAGACCATAAATGATTTCACCTGTATCAGATACAGTAAAGGCATAGTCAGAATAATGAATATGAGGTGGTTTAACCGTTAACCCCATAATTCGGCATTCTTCAATAAGAGTTACAACCTTATCTGTGTTATGCATATCAGCAGAAAGTACAGCAGCCATAAATTCAGATGGGTAATGAGCTTTAAGCCATGCAGTATGATAAGAAACTAGCGCATAAGCCGCGGAGTGAGATTTGTTAAAGCCGTAACCTGCGAATTTTTCCATCAAATCGAAGATTGAGCCTGAAAGCTCAGGGTCTATGCCTTTTTTAGATGCGCCTTCAACGAAGAGCTTACGCATCTTGTCCATTTCTTCCGGCTTTTTCTTACCCATCGCACGACGAAGCATATCCGCACCGCCAAGGGTAAAGTCTGCAAGCACCTGCGCAATCTGCATTACCTGTTCCTGATAGAGAATAACCCCATAGGTGTTCGCCAATACTGGCTCCAAATCAGGATGTGGGTACTCTACTTCCGCACGGCCATGCTTACGATCGATAAAGTCGTCTACCATGCCCGATTGCAAAGGACCAGGTCGGAAAAGGGCTACCAGTGCGATAATATCTTCAAAACATGATGGCTGTAGACGCTTAATCAGGTCCTTCATACCGCGAGATTCCAGCTGGAATACCGCCGTTGTTTCATAAGCCTGAAGAAGATCAAATGTCTTCTTATCATCCAAAGGTAAAAGCTCTATATCAATTTGATGCTGAGGGTCATCACCATAGCGCTTTTTAATATTTTTTAATGCCCAGTCTACGATTGTCAGGGTCCTTAGACCCAAGAAGTCAAACTTAACCAAGCCAGCTTGTTCAACATCATCTTTATCAAACTGTGTTACAAGGTTATTCCCTTCATCATCGCAATACAGAGGAACAAAGTCCGTTAATTTAGATGGTGCAATAACAACACCACCAGCATGCTTACCGACGTTACGCTTCATGCCTTCAAGCTTAAGCGCCATATCAAGAATTTCTTTTACGTCTTCATCGTTGTGATAAGCAGCCTGCATGGCTTCTTCTTGTTCCATGGCTTTCGTTAAAGTCATACCAACTTCGAAAGGCACCATCTTAGAAATTCGATCAACGACAGGATATGGCCTACCAAGCACACGACCTACGTCACGGATTACCGCTTTTGCAGCCATCGTACCAAAGGTAATAATCTGAGATACCGCATTACGACCATAGTGATTTGCAACATATTCAATAACTCTGTCACGACCATCCATACAAAAGTCGACGTCAAAGTCAGGCATGGATACCCTTTCAGGGTTCAAGAAACGTTCGAAAAGTAGATCGTATTTAATAGGATCAAGGTCTGTGATACCTAATACATAAGCAACAAGAGAACCAGCACCAGAACCCCTTCCAGGCCCAACTGGTACACCATTATTTTTAGCCCACTGAATAAAGTCCATTACGATCAGGAAGTAACCAGGGAAGCCCATCTGAATAATAATGCCGATCTCTTCATCAAGACGTGCTTGGTATATATCTCGCTGCTCTTGTGTTAGCGAGCTACCGAACAATTTTTGAAAACGCTCTTCTAAACCATCTTGTGAGCGCTTACGGAAAAACTCATCAAGGGTCATACCTTCTGGTGGCTGAAAGTCTGGCAAGAAGTTAGTACCTAAAGGGATGTAGGTATTACATCGCTTGGCAATTTCAACTGTATTTTGAATAGCTGAAGGAATATCAGAGAACAGCTCGACCATTTCAGCAGCTGATTTAAAGTGCTGCTCTGATGTATAAGGTTTTGGCCGCTTAGGGTCATCAAGAACATGACCTGAGTGGATAGCACAGCGAATTTCATGCACATCAAAATCATCAGCCTCAAGAAATCGCACTGCGTTTGTTGCGACCACAGGCAAATCAAGCTGAGTCGCTAACTGGCAGGCTTGCGCAATGTATTCATTCTCACCTTCACGGCCAGTTCTGTTGAGCTCAATATAAGCACGATCAGAAAACTTCTGTTTTACGTCTTGCAGGAACCCTTCAGCGGCTACAGGGTTGCCATCTTTAAGAGCTTTACCATGTACACCTCGTGTGCCACCAGTCAGAAAAATAACACCATCAGTAATGTCTTGCGCCAACCAATTCCATTTAACAACAGGCTTACCAAGCTTTTGATTTTCTGTATAGGCTTTTGAAAGCCAGACAGTAATCTGACGATAACCATCAAGTGACTGCGCTAAAAGAGTCGCACCACCTATATAGTTAGAACCATCAGCTGCAGTGTAATCGAGTTCGATATCGCAACCGTATATTGGCTTTACACCTGCTCCATGGGCTGTTTTCTGAAACTTCACCAGATTAAAAAAGTTATTTAAATCAGTGATAGCAACAGCGGCCATGCCTTCTTTAACAGTTTTTGAGATCAAAGGCTTGAGCTGGACTAAGCCGTCCACCAATGATGCATCTGTATGCAAGCGTAAATGAATAAATGATTGTGTCATGCCATCCTCATGGGAAAAATATTGCTTAAAGCTTTTAGCTATTCTACACCATGGAGGCAATGTCTTCACCTTTTCACTGCTCTGGAAAATTCAATTACTTATTTAGAGTCGTTACCTTCAACTACAGCTATAATTGAGCCAATCTTGACGCCACTTTCATGAGATACCG
This sequence comes from Gammaproteobacteria bacterium UBA6940, assembly GCA_002450655.1. Taxonomy (GTDB): domain Bacteria; phylum Pseudomonadota; class Gammaproteobacteria; order Pseudomonadales; family UBA6940; genus UBA6940. Next base: position 17,631 of record DJZY01000083.1, read on the forward strand.
TTCAAAATGAGAGTGACTCACCATTTTAAGATAAGAATTGAGACATCCATTCAGACCCTTTTTAGGACTCACACTGGGGATCACCATGGCAAAAGCTTTGAAAATTATTGGCGGTATTGTACTACTGCTTGTTGTTCTGTTTGCTGCAGTAATCTTTATGATTAGCCGAATAGACCCAAACGAATATATTCCAACAATTAAGGAACAAGTTCGAGATCAACTCGGTGCTGAACTTGAGCTGGAATCCATAGAGTGGAAATTCTGGCCCAACTTTGCACTTGATTTGCAAGGCATTAAGCTCAGCACTCAAGCAAAATCACATCAACAGCTTCTTGCCGTCGATAATGCAAGCGTCGAAGTTGCTGTACTGCCACTATTATCCAAAAGCGTTCAAGTTGATCATGTAAGCTTAAAAGAGCCGCAAATCTGGTTCCACCAGTATGCAGACGGTACTCATAACTGGCAGCCACTGATTGATAAGGCTCAATCGTCATCAACAGATGACAAACCAGCAGAACCTGAAACAACATCAGAAGCTTTAAACATTGCGGTAGATCATGTTGGAATTACAAATGGACTTGTCAAAGTCTCTGGGCAAACTCAAGCAGAAATTAGCAAATTTAACCTTGATATTCGCAACATTCAGTTTACAGACCCTATTCCTACAATGCTTTCAGCACACATCAAAGTAACAGACCCAGAACCACAAGAGTTTGATGCTTCATTTAATTCCAACATCAATATAAATAATGACTTCTCTCTTATTGAACTCAATAAAATGTCTGTTGGCATTAAAGGCCAAGAAAAAGAGCAAACGCTGACTTTAAATGGTAATGCTAGCATCAACACAGTCAATACTGCGATTAAAACAGACTTAACCCTTGAGCCTTTAAACCTAGATGCATGGATGACAATTATACCTGAAAGCAAAGAGAGTAATGCATCTGAAAAAGAAACAGCACAAACCAAAGCAGAGCCAATCGAATTACCAAAAGAACTTATTAAAGGCCTTAATGTTGAAGCCAATTTAAACCTAAAAGACATTATTATGAATGGTGCTTCCCATCATTTTGAAATGGAAGGAAAGGTTCAAAAAGGATATGTCACCATGCACAACGTTAAACTTGAAGCATATGAAGGTGTCGCTAAAGGCAATGTAGAGCTTGATGTAAACCCGACGCCTGCAAAACTAAAAGTTGACCTTGATGTAAATAACATGGGCATTGCAGATATCCTTAAAACGTGGATGGGTGTACAACCTATTAGCGGCACAATCAAGTCTGAAGTCGATGTAAAAACAACTGGTGATACTGTAGAAGAACTGATAAAAGGTCTTACAGGTATGAGCGGCTTAACGATGGAAAACGCCACCCTTCCTAAAGTCAATTTTAACGAAATTGTGTGGAATAAGCTCCAGAGTAAAACTGGTGACATTGCTACTCTATTACAGCAATTTCCAAAGATTCAAGAACAGCTAGGCACATTGAAAACGCCGAAAATATTACGAGGCACAACTGAGTTAGATAAGCTTCTGGCTCAGATTCAAATAACACCTCAAACTATTCAAAGCCAAACTATTAATGCAACACTTGATGGTCAGCCAATCGAAGGCCAGTTTTCTTATGGCCGACTCACTGAAAAGCTTACACTCAAAACAGCCGTCAAGCTTCCCTTTGAAAAACAAGAGCTAGCTGACCTGACTTGGCCTTTATCATGCACTGGATCTTTAGCTGGTGAATTTAGCTGTGGCGTAGACACCTCTGCTCTCAAACCTCTTCTGAAAGAGCTGGCTAAAAATGAAGTCAAAAATAAAATTAAAGAAGAACTAGCCCCTCATGAAGAAAAAGCTCGGGAAGAATTAAAAGAAGTGGAAGATAAAGCCAAAGCCAAAATTGAAGAAAAGCTCGGCACATCACTTAAAGGGTTATTCGGTAAGTAGAAACAACATTAAAAAGGCCGCATTTGCGGCTTTTTTAACATTTGTCAACATACGTAAGAGCGTAAGCTAAATAATCTCAAAATCTGCAGGTCTCCAATTTGTATTATTTTTGTCCATAAATGTGAGTAATGAATGCGGCTCTGAAAACATCTGTTCCTCAAATATTCGCTTCACTCGATTTATTGAAATATCCTCTATTGCATCTTTTAAATTAAATGTATAGCTTTTTTGCCCAAATGCTTTTTCTCTATTAAGCATACCCCAATGCATATTAGCAACAGTCTCTGAGCTTTTACCGCTATAGCCTAGCTCGTGTAAAAGGTTTTCCTTATACCCATCAAACTCTTCTTGAGACATTTGATCAAAAGTACTTAGAAAACCAAGCAAAAACGAATTGCAAATTTCATGAATTTCAGGCACTGATTTATTGCTTGAATTGGCAACAAACGTTAAACCGCCATAAGCACCATTTTTTGTCGGAAGTACCCCTAAAGAATAACCAACTTGATTTTCTGTTCTAGCCTCGGAGAAAAAGGCTTTATCCATCATTTGCGAGATAATAGCAAAAGCTGCATGTTCCTTAACACTTTGCCCATGGGCTAAAAATGTATGTTGATAGCCATTAATTCGATCATTTTTGGCGAAATAAAAATCACTATTCACTGAATGCACATACTGCTGATCAAGCTTTAATAGAATTTTTTCCGGCTCAACAATAGCACCTTGAGGTAATGTGACATTTTGATTAATCATATTGGCAAATGATTGAACACTCTCATCGGAGATATTACCGTGTATAAACGAAAGAACTTCAGGGCCATTCATAAAGTTTCTTATAAAGCGAATGACATCTCGAGGTTCAATATTATTTAAAGTATTATAAAGCGCCTCATCGCTAAGCTCACCAGGCACTAAAATTGTGTCTTCTTCCTGAGCCATAAGACTGTCAATGCCTTTTGACAAGCTATTTTCTATAGACTCACGCATTTCTTCAATATGCATATTGACGGTATCCTGGTCAGGCTGCACATGATGAATTGTTCGGAAAATCCTATCGAGCAAGTCCATTTGTTTACGGCTATAGCCTTTTCCATCCAAGGCAATATCGAAACCAAACTCACGCCCTACTACCGAAAAACGCTGCGAAGCATCTTTACTTAGTGTGTCATATTTAGTTAATGAATTTCGTATAAGTCGTAAATAGACTGCCATGCAGGCTTGATCTTTTGGCCCATTGAACAAAACTGCATTTTTTAATGCAATACGGTAATGCGCCTTGGTTGCATTTGCGAAAACTTTTGGCATAGACCAGACTTCGAAACCATGACTTTTATGCCTAATTGCAGGGACTTCTCGCGTATGTGCTCTATCGCTATATTTTACGACATTAGAGGCTATATAAGGGTTCAGACCTGGCAACCTAGCACCCTCTCCAAGTCTTGCCCTTGAATAAGTTTCAACATCAGCATCTGGGAGCTTATTAACCTTGTACCCAACACTGTACCAAGGCTCAAGTTTATCAGTCACTAGTCTTGGAGCAGATAGTATACTAATCATTTTATTTGGTTTTAAATCCGATAAAATATGTTGAGTTTCCATAATATCTTGATTCAACATAGTATCTTCAATTAAAAGATCGGAGTAATTATAACGAGTTGTATTTTCGACTAGTTTTAATGCTGTATCGAGGGCGCTTAACTTACCACCGGTCAACCAGTGATCTTGATTTTGCTCTCGCCCTTCACGATATTTATCTGCAACGTAACTCGTACTTAAGTTTTTACTCATAAAGTCGAGATACGCAAAGACAGTTTTAGTCACATTTTTATACTGTCGAAACCCTTCTTTACGAAGTTCAAGGTTGATTCCTAATAGCGATCGTTTTCCATCATTTGACTCAGATTGAACTCTAATATTTTTAATCCAATTCTTATCTGCCATCATTGAATATAGCGAGCCCTGTCTCTTATCTTGTAGTACAGATTGAATTATCCACTCAGGACTGGTTTGCTTATAAGTATTGAAATCTTTCGTTTGGAACCACAATGTAAGATGTCGTGAATTGTCCTCACTTCTCACTTGAACAAACTGCGACTTCATTCCTACAGGAAACAAGGGTTCCGTCGCATAGTCAGGATGCTCACGCTCCAATAGTTGTACTTGAGACATCGTTTCTTGCACCCATCGCTCAAGAGTAGGTACTGGCTGAGGCCCTACAACTGATATATGCATTTCTGCAGCAGAATAATGTTGATCAAAAAAGTTTGATACAACTGTACGCAAGTCACGACCTGGGCCATCAGCCAAACTATGTTTATTGCCAGACCCAAAGTGTGCAGAGGGGTGGTTTTGATTAATCACTTGAAATAACACTGCTCTACAGCGGCGATAAGGGTCAAGCTCTTTTAGTGCATATTCATCATGCACTGCGTTTCGCTCTTTATCCACGTATCTTGGATCAAACGTTGGAGCAATAAAAAGAGAGCTAAAGACATCAAGGGTATGTTGAAGTTTTGGCCTGCCATTATATAACTCACGGCCTTCACTTGGATCTAAAATTTCAACTTCGTAAACAGTTTCCATGTCTGATGTATATGCATTAGTTGCACCACCCCATCTACCAGTAAGATTAGTGAGAGTATCAACTTCGGCATATTTTGCAGAAGAAATAAAAACATCATGCTCAGTCGCATGGGCTGTACCTTGCCAATCCTTAGGATCACTGTAACTTCCGACATTGACCCGCAAAGCAATTGCTGCTTCATCAGTACCAGGCTCAGAAACAACAGTATATTTCATGTAGTTTGGCAGTAGTCCTGTTTTGAAGTCTCGAATATCATCAAGCGGAACAATCAGCCCTTTAGTTGATTTTGCAATGTTGAGTGCAACCGCATTTCTAATGACATTACTATTTGTCGGCCTTGCCATATCTCGAGCATGGGTAGGCCTAGAGCTTGAGCTTGTTGAATTACGGCCAGTACGAATTGGCATTTGAGATGAGGTTTGATTTGAACTTCTAACCTGATTACTAGTGCTATAGACAACTCTTGGCATGTATTTTACCCATTAGTAAAAACTTATTTTGGGCAAAAAAAAGCTAAGCCATTGAAAGTATTGGTTTATAAAATAAAAGTCTGCCCACTAAACTGCCATTATCCATAACATAGGGCAAGTATGGCAATAGGAGTTACATATTCACCGCACTAAGTGGAGCCTAGCCTTTTTATGAAGTACTACTTAGAAGATTGAACACAAGCTTTTGAAACTGCTCGAACTCTAAAAACGCAGTCATCTTGGAGTTATTACGTTCGAAGACGACCCTCACTTGAGTTTGCGCATCACGAGGTTTTATATCGTCTTGAAAGGTAGCATCAAAAGCATCCATAAATTGTGCTAAAAACTGGCTACCGGCAGGGTCTGTAGATTCACGCTTTGATTGATCTATCCATTTCTTTATAGTTCTCTCAGAAATTTCAAATTCAGATGCTAAGTCGCTGTAGTCCATCTCTTCTGACAGGCTGACAATTGAATCTTTAATTTTATCAGGAAAACGGCCTTGACTTTGCTTAGGAGGGTTAGATTCGCGCCAGTCGCGAATGTCCTTCATAAGACTGTCCATTGTTTGTGAGTCCATAACGTCTCCTCGTAGTTACTTGCAAGCAAGAAATTAAAAATAATATTTTTTCAATTAAACGATAACCCAATGTATTAGCTATCTCATTAAATCGAGAAAGTTATTCATTAGTGTCTATTATGGAGAAGATGATATGGATATATTGTGACTAGGCACATTAAAGAGTATCAATATCGGTAGCGAGGTACTAAATAGTTATTAACTTTAATAACACCGGGTGTTTTTGAAGCAATAATCGCTGCCCTTTTAGCCTCTGCAGCCGTATTAACATAACCAGAGAGAGTTACTTCGCCATTAAAGTGAGTTACTGTCATTTCATGTACGGGCAGTTGCTGTATTTCAAGTGAAGATAAAACAGATTGCTGTGTTGCTAAATAAGCCTGCTCATCAGGAAGTTGTACTTGTGATGTGACAACCGCTAACTGGTCAGTTGCATAATGAGATTTACCTACATCTTGAGCAAAACCAGTATGGCTCAAACCAGTTAAAGAAAACATAACAAAAGATAGCGTTAAATATTTCATCTAAAGATCCCTCTCCTTTAGCTAGTCAACAGCCGTAGCCGACTCTTTAATTGACTTCATATATTCATAGGTACGTCGCAGCTCCTGCAACTCTCGATACAAGCTTTGCTTTAAACTCTTAGTTAATATTTTCTCATATAAGGTCTGCTCCAAATAGTGAAGACATCGCTCTTCTAGATCTTTTAAATTTCGTATGAAAACTTTTTCTGGAGTGTTGGAAAACTGTGCTTCTATTTCTCCTAGTAACCGCTGAGTTCCACCTATGAACGTTTCGTGAGGTTTAATAGCCTTGCGCCGAAAATATTTGCTGCCTCCAAGGTATTGCTGAAGCCTTTCAATTAAATTTAAATGAATAATTTCAAGCTCAATAAGGGTATTCTTTAGAGCATTATTTTTGACTTTTTTTGAAGCAATTCCATAAAGAACAACGGCATCTTTATTCATATTTATTATTTTGACAACCTCAGCTCTTTCAATTTGTGGCTGAGTTTTCGGAGTTAACATGTCATCCTCCTAAGAGCATCTTAACAATTGCTAAGATGCTCTATACACATTATTTTAGGCCAGCGACCGTAAGATTATTTTTAACAGATTTAACACCATCAGTATTTTTTGCGATCTGCTCTGCAAGATTTGACTTCACTTCGCTATCAGTCGAGCCCGTCAAAGTAACAACACCATTTTGAGTATCTACGTTAATATCACGAGCCTTGACTTCACTTGAAATAAGTTTCATTTTTACACTTGCAGTAGTGGTTGCATCTGAAATAGTTTCACCAAAGCTATGAGTTTCCTTAGCAACTTCATCCATAGGTTTCTGATGGTCAGCATTGATCGTTAAGTTATTCTCAACATCGTCGATACCATTAATACTCTTGGCTAATTCTTGTGCTAGCTCTTTTTCAACTTCAGAACTCACAACACCAGAGAGGAAGGCTTTATCACCGTGGACTTCTGTGTTGATATCATAAGCACTTAAATGACTGTTAAGCATGTAAACACTCTCCAGCTTTCCCTGTCTCCAAGCCTCTTTAGTTTCTTGAGACCAGTCTTTCATCGTGTCTTTTGTTGATGCAATAACCTTGTCTGCAGTATTGCTCACCGACTGTTGCGTTTCATCAATAGAGTCAGACATTGTTTGAGCAGAAGCATACCCAGAAAAGGCAATTGCTAAAGTGAGAGCTGTCATTTTTAAAATACCTGTGCGTGCCATAGTAATTCTCCTTGGAGTTAAGATATTTAGGACCTACATCTATTAATAGCTTGCTGCTCAGCTTGAATTCCCTAGCCTCTTTTTGTACTAAAAAGTAACCTTCTAATAAGCTCAACATCAAATTATTAAATTCTAAAAAACACAACTCATATTGAAGCACTATTCAACTAAAACGATTTGTGAATTTATTTGAACAGAGGATAAATTTTTTAATAATAAAAAAGCCAAATAAGCTATTCACATCGTAGATACAAATCCAGCAATAACCTAAGCATGGGTGATTATTTTTTTCATCAGTCAGCTTTTTAAATTTGCTTTTAAAACCTTATACAAAACATCTACTAGGATATGACTTATGGATACTCTAAAACATACTATCAAGACACTCTTTGAACAGCTTGGCCTCGATAGCTCTGATAGATCAATTGCAAAATTTATTGAACAAAACGGGAGAATACCGGCTGATATTGAGCTTCACGATGCTACCTGCTGGACTCGCAATCAATCTCTCTTTTTAAAGCAACTAAAGGAAAATGATGCGGACTGGGCTCCTGTTGTTGATGAACTTAATGTTAGGCTGAGATAACTTCATCTTTATTTCACAAGACCTTTGCTAATTTTAAATTATTCATTTTTTGAGAGGATTAATTTTATGGATATTTTAAGACTAGCGTTATCAATATTACTGCCACCACTTGGTGTATTTCTACAAGTTGGTTTCGGCGCATCATTTTGGATCAATATTGTGCTAACAATACTTGGATACTTCCCTGGTGTTATCCACGCAGTGTGGGTTATCGCCAGAAAATAAATAAGCGGCTTTATTGCCGCTTTTTTATTAAGCATACAGATTACTTTCCTCGCACGTATTCCTGTAATCCCCCTCAACTAGATCCCACTTATTTTTATTAGATATTGATTCCAACCTGCTTGTTTGCGACAATGCAGCTCTTCAAACGCCAATTACTATTAGCAACATCTTCAGCCTGCGAGCACCTCACCTATGAGCAATGAATCTGATCAGAACATTATTCCGAGCCACAAATTTCAATGTGAATCATTAGCTCAGGTTCAATATATTCGGATATCACGGGATGACGAAGGTCAAAGACTTGATAACTTCTTGATTAGACACTTAAAAAAAGTGCCAAAGTCGCGTATTTATAATCTTCTTAGACGTAGCGAAGTTCGCATCAACAAGTCTCGCAAAAAAGCAGAGTACAAACTTCAGACCAACGATATTTTACGTCTTCCGCCTGTTCGAGTGGAATCAAAACCTAAGTCTTGTACTGATGAAGCAGCGAACGAAGCATTTGCAGCACGACTGAAAGAATGGGTTATTTACGAAGACAACAAACTTTTAGTCATTAATAAGCCACCAAGCTTAGCGGTACACGGTGGTAGTGGTATCCATCTAGGCCTTATAGAGCTTATTAGACGCCATTTTCAGCATGCTAAAAACTGGGAACTGGTGCACAGACTCGACAGAGAAACATCCGGCTTAATTATGATTGCAAAACGACGCAGTGAGCTGAGACGCCTGCATCAAGCTTTCCGTGATAACACAGTTCATAAGGAGTACTGGGCAATTCTTGTAGGAGATTTAAAGCAAGATAAGCATAGAGTCACTGCGCCTCTTAAGAAAAACCAACTTGCTGGAGGTGCTCGTATTGTTCGAGTTGACCCAACAGGCCAAGATGCTGAAACACTATTTGAGGTTCAAGGCAGAACACCAGGATACACTTGGGTACTTGCAAAGCCAGTAACAGGAAGAACCCACCAAATACGTGTTCACTCCCAATCTCTTGGCAGCCCTATTCTTGGAGATGACAAATATACGGACCAATCTGATAACGCCAAAGCAAAAAAAGCAGGCTACTCAGGCCTTATGCTTCATGCTCGCCGCCTTACAATCCCAATGGATGATAAACCAAACCTGATCTTAACCGCTGCACCACCTACCAATATGGCAAAGTGGCTTGAGAATAAACATAATGTTGACCCTCAAACATTTTAAGGACCAGATACGGCCTAAATCGTTTATTCATCAGATTAAAGCGAAAAATATCGGAAAGACCATCCAAAAAATCACATAAAAATAATGCACTGTAATCCTTTATTCATATTCAGCGCTTATTCTAAAATCACTCTCAAGATGGACGGACTCATACTGAGAGACCACTTTAAGCGTTTAGCAACTCTACGTCATCACGGAAAGGAAGAAGTGAGTAGAGTTGTAGGGGGTAGATGATCAGGAGGATCTCTCCCCCTTAAACCTTAAATCGACTTCAGTGATTTGAAATATTCAAATGACTTCTTCAAATAAAGCATTTGGCGCGCAATCACTTCCTTTGTTGATTTTAAGACCTCACTGTCTTTGACCATGTTTTTAATCATACCTTCACACTGATCTTCTGCTGCTTCAATTTGACCAATAAGCTCATGATCATTTTGAGCATTTAACTTAGTAAAACACTCATTAAATATTTCATCATTTTTGGCCACTTTAAGTTCATCTTCAAGTGTATGCTGATCTTTATTTTCTTTAAGAGTTAGATGCATTTTAAGGTTTTGCACAATATTTCTATGAATTTCATATAGTGCGGCCATACGACCTTTCAGCTCAAAGCTCTCAGCACTTTGCTGAATTGCCTTAAAAAACTGCGATGCATCTTTATTGATATGTATCACTCTCTCAATCATATCAATGTCTTTTTCACTCATTGCTAACCCTTCTCTTTACTTCCTAGCATCTTTTAGCCTTCAGAGATTTCACACATGGGCCATTCAGATACTGTTATCAATCAATATTTACTTAGAAACCTAGGCTATACATCGCAGTATCACTTTTGCGTAAAAAAATCTTCTTTTATTAATCTTTTTAGGCTGGATTACTTTCTGTGATGTATATAGTACACTTAAGTCATTTATAAGCTTGTCGGTTTCACTTGCGCCTAAGCAATAGGTCGTCAAAGCTACAGAGTTCTCATGACAATTCATAAGGAGCGATAATGACAACATACCGCATCAAACACCTACTTGCCGCTGGCAGCGAAAACGCGCCGAAAGATCAAGGCCCTCAACTGGATCAAATCGTAACTCTCAATGGTTGGGTACGCTCCAGAAGAGATTCAAAAGCAGGCTTTTCTTTTATTGAATTGAATGATGGCTCTTGCTTTAGCTGCGTGCAAATTATCGCAGATAAAAGCTTACCCAATTATGAATCAGAGATACTAAAATTATCTGCAGGATGTTCTATTAAAGCGACAGGTAAACTTGTTGCCTCACAAGGCAAAGGTCAGGCTGTTGAAATCCAAGCAGAATCTGTTGAAGTGCATGGTTTTGTTGATGACCCTGAAGCCTATCCTATCTCTAAAAAACGTCATACATTTGAGTTTTTAAGAACACAAGCTCACCTTCGCCCACGCACAAATGCATTTGGTGCAATCACTCGTGTACGCCATAGGGTAAGCCAGCTTGTTCACCAATTCTTTGATCAACAGGAATACCTTTGGGTTAATACACCAGTTATATCCACATCCGACTGCGAAGGTGCGGGCGAACTTCTACGAGTCAGCCACTTTGACATGCTCAATGTGCCAAAAACACCAGATGGTCAGATTGATTGGTCTCAAGACTTCTTTGCATCTCCAAGCTACCTTACAGTTTCAGGCCAGCTTCATGGTGAAGCAATGGCCTGTGGCATGGGGCAAATTTACACATTTGGTCCAACATTCCGTGCAGAAAACTCTCACACAAGCCGTCACCTTGCTGAGTTCTGGATGATCGAGCCTGAACTCGCATTCGGTACTTTTGAAGACCTGCAACAGCTTGCAGAAGATATGCTTAAGTTTATTGCCAAAGGCGTTCTTGAGAGCTGTGAAGAAGACATGGCTTTCTTTGCACAACGTATCGAACCAGAAGCGATCACTCGCCTTCAACATATTGTCGAGTCTGGCTTCCAGCGCATGACTTATACAGATGCAGTGTCTATCTTAGAAAAGAGTGGCCAAGACTTTGAATTCCCTGTTTCTTGGGGCGTTGACCTTGCTTCAGAGCACGAACGTTTTATTACTGAGCAACACCTAAAAGCGCCTGTCATTTTGACAGACTACCCAGAAGAGATTAAATCCTTCTATATGCGTCGCAATGATGATCAAAAAACTGTTGCTGCTATGGATGTACTGGTTCCAGGCTTGGGTGAAATTATCGGTGGTAGCCAACGTGAAGAACGTATTGAGCTACTTGACCAGAAAATGGATAAGCTTGGTATCAAAGAAGAGCTTTGGTGGTACAGAGATCTTCGTAGATTTGGTACAGTACCTCACGGTGGCTTCGGTCTTGGCTTTGAACGTTTAATCAGCTACATCACTGGTATGGAAAACGTTCGTGATGCAATTCCATTCCCTCGTACACCAGGTTCCGCGAAATTCTAATCGTATAGCCTAGCGAGTGCGAGCAATGGGTATAGATTCGTTATTTAAATACGATAGGAAAATAACATGCTCGCACTTCTCTCGCGCATTGAAAATATTGGTAGAAAATTACCGCACCCTACCCTCGCTTTTGCAGCGCTTTGTCTTATCATCATTATCGCTTCATTTGTATTCACACTGCTTGGTACCAGTGCTACTCACCCTATTTCTAAAGATATTATTGAGGCAAAAAGCTTAGTCTCTGAAGCAGGCTTTCTTTATATGCTCACAAATACCGTGAGTAACTTTATGAACTTTGCCCCCCTTGGCCCTGTACTTGTCGCTATGATTGGTATTGGTTTAGCAGATCATTCAGGGTATCTACCAGCAATTATTAAAGCCTTTACTGAAAAAGCCCCAAAAGCCTTTTTAAGTTATGCGCTTGTCTTTATAGGTGTTCTTTCTAACTTAGCTGCTGATGCTGGTTATATTGTATTGATCCCCTTAGCAGCTCTTATTTATAAATCCTTTGGCCGACATCCTTTGGCTGGTATAGCAGCTGCTTTTGCTGGTGTATCCGGCGGCTACAGCGCTAATCTTGTAATAGGCCCAGTGGATATTGTTCTGTCAGGGCTTACTGTCGAAGCAGCTCAAATTATAAAACCAGACTATGAACTTAATCCTTCTAGCAATTACTGGTTCTTATTGGTGTCAACTTTTTTAATTACAATTATTGGTGGCTTAATTACTGACTATATTGTTGAACCTTATTTAAAAAAGACAGGGGCTCAAATTGATGAGCCAGATGAAAGCCATACTAAAGCTGCATATTCACCAAGCGCATTTCGAATCTCTTCTATTATTGGCCTAATTTACACCATCGCAGTTATTGCAGGTTTTCAAACAAATGTAATCCCAATGCAAGAAGGCATGAAAGGTTTAGTTGTTTTAATTGCGCTAGGATTTGCTTTAATTGGTCTTGTGTATGGCAGTATGACAATTAAAAAAGCTACTCAAGAAGAAACGCACTGGACAGTTATTTCCATGGAGAAAACCTTTTCATCAATGGCTGGCTATCTTGTACTTATGTTTTTTGCAGCTCAGTTTGTTGCTTATTTTAATTGGACGGAATTAGGTTTAATTGGTGCAATTCAAGGTGCAGAGCTATTAACACAATGGAAACTTTCACCAACACTCTTACTGGTTATTATTGTTCTATTTTCAAGTCTTGTTAACCTTATGATTGGCAGTGCATCTGCCAAATGGGCGTTAATGGCACCAATCCTTGTTCCGATGTTAATGCTACTCAATATAGATCCAGCTTACAGTCAGCTTGCTTATCGTGTTGGAGATAGCAGCACAAATATTATTACACCATTAATGCCGTATTTTGCACTTATTCTTGCCTACGCACAGCAACATTCAAAGTCATCTCACCTTGGTACTATACTTGCTATGATGATTCCATATTCATTTGCATTTTTACTTTCATGGATAATATTACTGGTTATTTGGCTTACAGCTGGCTGGCCAATTGGTTTTTAATCCAGCTCTATCATAACCAATAAAAAAGCGCTTTATTTAAAGCGCTTTTTTATTGGTACAGGAACAGACAGCTCTTTTTAAGTCAAAGTGTACTGCGCGAACTTTTCCGCAAATGAAACTTTACGAGCTTGCCCAGCTTTGCTTCTTGAAATCATTGGCTGATTTGTTTCTGGGTCACGAATAATAGTTGTACGCGTTGAAGTAGTAGATAAATCACTCATCATGGTACGAATACTACTTTTGCTGGCAACTGATGTTCTTGATATGTTTGTACGAGCGCCAAGAACTCTTTCACGAGTTGGTACAGGGTCACTAAATGTATGTACACTCATGTCATCATTTTCAAAACTATGAGTTGATTGAGCATACTCAGGATGGGGGTTCGTGGAAGGCCCACGTTGCATCAGCTCAGCACCAAAGCTAGATACTTCACCATCACCATCAATAGAGTTACTCATATTAAAACCAACAACTGAGCCAGGTGTTGGGCTCATGGGAATTCCTGCCATTGAAGATGGTGCAGGCATTGGTTCAATATCATTTGAAATCGAGAGTGTATCAAGTGCAGGCATACTAGGCTCGACAGGTGACATTGGCGGTTGAGCTTGCGATCGTCGTGAAGCATGACTTCGATGGCTTCGCATTGACTGAGCACTTATAGATTGCGCACTTACGGAAGGAGCACGGCTTGCTCTTGGTGTAAGATCACGGTCTCCAGCAATACCTGTCGTGTTCATTTGAGTCACAGTTGCTCTACTTGCATTCGAGTGTCGTGACGTTTTCGAACTAACAGAAGGAGCAATACTCGAAGCTCTTGAAGGTGGATCAGCTGGCGGCAACTCCTCTCCTCTATCTAGCCTTGCTTGAAATTCTTGTGCTCTTGCATAACTCTCTGCTTTTGCTCGGTCATTTCGTTCAGAATCAAAAGGAATCCAGCGCCCTTTTGAGTTAAAACGACCTCGACACAAGGGGCACCGGTCTTCACTTGCATTGCGCATATCTCCGTAGCAAGGGTCACAGATTATTTGATTTCGATGAGGCGGTTGTCGACCGCAAATTTGAGAAAGCCTTGATGGTGTCCCTTTTGGAAAATCATCTCTACAAACAGCACAAAAAACATTGGCACTTGAAGCATGACTCGCTGTGCTGACTCTAGAATTTGGCATATCACAAACCTGCTTAAATCTTAATGCCACTCCATGGCTTTAAAACTACTTAGGGTATTACTTGCACATCCATGTACAAAATTAAAAATGGCAATATAGCACCACCTTTCAAAGCCTTGCAATCAGGTAAGGTTTAATTGTTACTAAACCTGTGTAAGTAACATAAGAACTTAACAAATTTTATTCAAGGGAATCAAAAGGATAAGTTTCACCGTATATCTAAAGCTATAAAAGCGATTACAAAATTTGAATACTGAGTCAAAAAGAACCAAGATATCCACATGCAATTTAGATGATTTGCTCTAATACTTTTATAAGCCCAAAGCGGTGAAAATGATTGAAATCATTTTCACATGAGCAGTAACTCTCTAAGGCGCTAAAAGAAAATACTTTTAGTTGAACATAAATTAAAATAAGAGTTAAAAGTTATGGTCTCAACCCCTGTTACCCAACTCAATCATATATTTCCAAATCATAAACTTGATCAAGCTGTATTTGCTCAGCAAACACCTCTTGCAAATATATTGACAACGACAGCACCTCTTATTTCTACCGCAAATGCCTTAGCAGATAACATGCGCGACTTACATGCCTTTGGTGAAAATAAGCTCATACATGCTAGTTTTGATGTGCAAGTGACTAGCTTACAAGAAAAAAACAACCCATTTCTGCAGCTTGTAATTAAACCACACCATGAAGACAGTGATAATCAAGTTCAAGCCCTTTCATTACAAGTGGATGTGAGCAATAAACGTGTACAGCAGCGATTTATGTCCAAGTGTCAAACAGAGTTCAGCCTTTTAGGTGAGCAAATCTCAAACTCAAATAAAAATGTACAAGGTATTGTCAACGCAAGAGGATTAAATAAAATTATGCGTATGGCAGGGAAATACCAAGTTGAGACAAATAGAAATAAGCATCTGCAAAAAAGGCTTTCGGAGATAGAAACAGAAGTTGTAAGTCATAACGCTGAGCATATTAAAAATAAAGGCACGCTTAGCTTAGCTCATGCTGAAAACGCCATGACATCTAAAATCATGCGTGCAGGCATAGAGCAAGGTGAAGCAGCGAAACACAAGTCATTAACAAGCCGGGCAACTTACTGGGGTCTTTCTAAAAATAAAAAAATGAGACAAACACGAGAAGGTCTTCAATCTGCAGAAGAATATGCGCAATTAGTTCAGCAAGAAATTGGAATGGCACTTAAAGCTATTGGAAAAGTCAAAACCAATCATACGCCAATAGCAAAACAAGCAGTTACTACACTTATAGCTGATACGACAGATGCAGCGCATAAACTTAAAGTCAATTTAACTATTGGCACAACATGCCAAGCATTAGGTACTTTTGCCACTGGTGTAGGTATGGCACTTGTTGGAAGTGCGCAATACGATAACAATCCTTTTGTTGGCGGGGCCACTATTGCTGCAGGTGCTGGGTTATGCCTTAACGCTGTAGGCCAAGCCTATAGTGCTTTAAGCATTCGGGCTGCTAAACATTCTATTAGAGATGGTTTCCAAGCATTTCATGAATCCACCAAAGGAAGTATGAGTGAACTTGCGAATGCTGTGTCTATATGTCAAAAATCAATTACAGATGCTGTTTATGGTTTTAATGGCTATAGAGATTCCATCGATAACCCTAGCGTTGAACCTCTTTCCCGTTCTTATAGTATTCCTGGCAGCTTTTCAGATCCAACAACACTTTAAAAAATAAGGGCTCTAAAGCCCTTATTTAATTTAAGAATAGATTCTGAAGAATAATAATTATCCCTGTTTTGTAAACTCTGGATATGCTTCCATACCACAGTCAACAACATCCATCCCTTTATACTCTTCTTCTTCAGTAACACGAATACCAATAGTTGCTCTAAGTGCAAGCCAAACAATACTGCTAGTGATAAAGACCCAAGCAAAAATAGTAACTGCACCAATAATCTGGCCTGAGAATGATGAATCACTATTTGTAAGCGGTACACACATTAAGCCAAAGAAACCGACCACACCGTGGACAGAAATCGCACCAACTGGATCGTCAATTTTAATTTTGTCGAGGGCTAGGATTGAGAATACAACGATTACACCAGCAATAAGACCAATAATACTTGCGATAAGTGGCGTTGGTGTATCAGGACCAGCAGTAATGGCAACAAGACCAGCAAGGGCTCCGTTGAGAAGCATTGTTAGATCAGACTTACCAAACTTCAATCTTGCAATAAGAAGTGCACCAATAGCACCTGTTGCTGCTGCAGCGTTTGTATTTAGGAATACAAGAGCAACAGCATTTGCATTGGAAACATCACTTGTCTTTAAAACTGAACCACCGTTAAAACCAAACCAGCCCATCCAAAGAATAAATGTACCAAGTGTTGCTAATGGAAGGTTAGCACCTGGAATCGCACGGGCCTCGCCTTTAGGGCCATACTTGCCTTTACGAGCGCCAAGGAAAATAACACCAGAAAGCGCTGCAGCAGCACCAGCCATATGAACAATACCAGAGCCTGCAAAGTCTACAAAACCAGCTTCAGCAAGGTCATAAAGACCAAAGACTTTCTGCCCACCCCAAGTCCAAGAACCTTCCATTGGATAGATAAAACCTGTCATCACGACAGAGAAAAGAAGAAAAGACCAAAGTTTCATACGCTCAGCAACAGCACCAGATACAATTGACATTGCAGTGGCTACGAATACAACTTGGAAGAAAAAGTCAGAAGCAGTTGAATAGACTGCATCACCATCAAAGCCATTTTCAGCTTTGGCTGCTAAGGCATCAGCAACTAATGAATCTGGTGCAATTGCACTCGATACAAACCAGCCACCATCGTACATAATTGCGTAACCGCAAATAAGATACATAATGCAAGCAATAGCGAAAAGCGCTACGTTTTTCGTTAATATTTCAGTTGTATTTTTAGCACGAACTAGACCTGCTTCTAGCATGGCAAAGCCAGCTGCCATCCACATGACGAGTGCACCACAAATTAAAAAATAAAAAGTATCAAGAGCATATTGAAGCTCAAAAACCTGATCCATAACGATCCTCTCTCAATTCAAATAGCCTTGGCCTCACGCTAACTTAGATAGCGTTCTCACCTGTTTCACCTGTTCTTATTCGAATAACCTGTTCTAGGCTTGTGACGAATACTTTACCGTCACCAATCTTTCCTGTTCTTGCAGCTTTTGTAATTGCTTCAAGTGCTTGATCAAGTAGATCATCTGGAACTGCAACTTCAATTTTTACCTTGGGTAGAAAATCAACAACATACTCAGCACCACGATAAAGCTCCGTGTGACCTTTTTGACGACCAAAACCTTTGACTTCCGTTACAGTAATACCCTGTACACCAATATCAGATAGCGCTTCACGAACATCGTCCAACTTGAATGGCTTCACAATCGCACTGATCAACTTCATATTTTTCTCCTAAAAGATCATGTTTAACTCAACATCTCGCCAGAAAGCGATCCATTTTCATGGAACAGCTGTGCTGAAAATTTGCAGTTTTATCGTTATGAGGTTTCGCTCAAAGCATAACGTCACTGTTTTTGACTTCAAGTAATTTTTTCTATTTTTAGGGAGTTCCATCAAAACGATAAAGACTCACGTTTAAAGCTAAACAAATCATCTGCATTTAAAGAATTCAATAAATACAGAATGCATATCGTCCATTTGAAAGCATCCTCGCCGGACGAGTTAGCTAAAATCGTGCCAACTTGACTAAAACTAGCAAAAACAGGCCTCTAAAAAAATACTGACGTAAAATGAACACAAATTAAGCCACATACGCACCATTTTGGAACACTAAAAAAACAGGTTCGCACCAAAAAGTGTTCTTTCTAATTTATACTCCAGCGTAGTCCAAAAACCCATATGGAGGTATCAATGTCAGGAATATTGATTGGTAATTGACGCACTGAGGAAGGGTCTTCAAGATGAAAATAGAAAGTGCCATAGAACTTGAGCTGAGGGCTATAAGTGTATTTCGCCTGCAGACTAAGCATTTTTAAATTGAGGGAGTCTTCACGAATATAGTTTCGAGTAATCGTTGCTGTTGCATCATTAGGATCCTCCTCAACAACGCTATATAGATACCAATCCGTTGGTGCAACGGTATCAAGAACGCTAGCACTTGCAGTCCAGCTTCCTTGATTTAACACCTGATAATCAATTTGAAAATGGTTTCCACCAAGTGCCGCCAAATCTTTTTTATAAAGAATACGGAAGCCATCCTTAATAATGCTTACCCCCATGGAAGCCATCGGATTATAAGTGCTATGGTGCCAATTAATGTATTCCGCACTTAACCCAATATCAGCAAACCAGAGAGGAAATATTTGTACAGCATGCGCTTCTGTTACTAGCTCAGCATTTGAGGCACTAGGCGTTAAACGCAGTGAAGCTCCGATAAACGTTCGCTCAGTCAAAGCTTGATCGACACTCATTGAAGCACTAATACCGCTATCGCTCAGTAGAATGCCACGAAAAAGATACTGACTTGCAAGATCCAAGCTATACATAGGTTTGCTATCTACAATAGGTACATATGCCGACGGTTCTTGAGCACTCAGGTTAGAGCAAACCGTTAATCCAAGAAAAGATGTGGCATAGATGAAATTTCGATTGAATAGAGTCACGTGAAATGCCTTTTATCCTGTAAAATTGATAAATAAAGACCTAGGGGGTATAGTCAATCACATCCCTATTATTTCCCTAAAGTTTCGGGCCAATGAATGCCCAAAATGGACATATATATAGTTCCAATGTAGTTGCTTATAAGGAAGAAAGCGAATACGGATCAAAATTGGAGAACAACCAATGCAAGCCAAATGCAACGACATGATGCATGTGCCAACACTGACTGAACTTTGGCAAATAGTTCACGATGAGCTTAACCCTATAGCTCAAGAAGAGCCTATTATTGCCAGCTTTCTTTATGCAACAGTCCTCAAACATGAAACTATGTGCTCATCATTAAGCTATGTTCTTGCAAATGCACTCAGTTGCGAGCCACTTCCAGCCATTGCAATCCGAGAGATAATAGACAAAGCATATAAAGAAGATAAAAGCATCATTGAATCTGCCAAACGAGATCTGTGCGCTTTTTACACACGGGATCCATCCTGTGACCTCTATTCAACACCATTTCTCTACTACAAAGGTTTTCATGCACTACAAGCACATCGAATAGCACACTGGCTTTGGCAGAATAACCGTAAGTCATTAGCACGTTTATTCCAAAACAGAATCTCTGCTGTATTAGGTGTGGACATCCATCCTGGCGCACGAATTGGTTCAGGTATTCTTATGGATCATGCCCACGGCGTTGTTATAGGAGAAACTGCCGTTGTTGGTGATGATGTGTCTATCCTTCATGCTGTAACACTTGGTGGCACAGGTAAAGAAAGCGGCGACCGTCATCCTAAAGTCATGCGTGGTGTTCTGATTGCAGCAGGCGCTAAAATTCTTGGCAATGTCACTATCGGCGAGTGCGCTAAAATTGCTGCAGGTAGTGTTGTACTTGAAGATGTTCCACCATGCACAACAGTTGCAGGGGTACCTGCTAAAATCGTGAGCCAAAATCTCAAAACAGATGAACCAGCCCTCGCAATGGACCACTCTATTCGTGAGAAATTAACCCAGCAATAGAAATACATATGAAACTATCCCCTCGCTCTAGACTTTATTATCCTCTGGCTTTTCTAGCTGGAGGTTTACTTCCACTAGGGCTAGCCCCTTTTAATCTGTGGTGGCTTAGCATTATTGCTGTTGGGGTATTTCCCTTTCTCCTTGGTTCAACAAAAGGCTTCTTAAGGGGCTGGGCATATGGCGCTGGCGTTTTTACAGTTGGTGTTAGCTGGGTATACGTTAGCCTTTCAGAACATACAACAGCAGGCGCTATTCCTGCTGGTGCAGCAACTGCCGTTCTTGGTATTTGCCTTGGCTTATTCTTTGGTTTGCAAGGTTATCTTCACCAACTGATTCCATCCCGATTACAAACATCTGCGCTAAGCATGGTCATCTGGGTACTTTTAGAGTGGATACGTTCATGGCTTTTCACAGGCTTCCCTTGGCTTTATTTAGGCTATACCGCACAAACAACAGCTCTATTTGATAATTTTATCCCTATTATCGGCATTTACGGATGCAGTTTTATTATTGGGCTTTGGGGAGTATTACTCACTAAATTCATAATAAAGACAGCACAAATAAAAAATATTAAAAAGTCGCTACTAGAGTCGAAACTTATTGTAGGCGTCTTAGTTTTAATCCCGGCACTTAATATAGTTTTAGGTGAAATTAACTGGGTTCAAAAAACAAATGAGTCGCTGACTATTGCTCTTCTTCAAGGTAATATTGCACAGTCTGATAAATGGAATCCTCAAGAGGCTCCAAAAATTGTTTACCAATATTTAGACATGACTGAAAAAGCAGCCTTTAATAATGCGGACTTAATTATTTGGCCTGAAGCTGCCATTCCTTATCTCTATTCTGAATCAGAAACAGCACTCCAAGAAACTCGCAATCTTATTACAAGCTTTCCACAGCAACCATCTTTGATCACAGGCATATTAACTGACGACCAACCAAATGCTAAGCCTCTTCCATTTTCTACACCAGCACAACCAGGTTGGCCTGTTATTCGAAATTCTGTTTTATTGCTTGAACAACAACCTGAACAGGATCAGCTGTACCATAAACAAAAGCTTGTGCCTTTTGGAGAATATTTACCTTTTGCTGATCAACTTGTACAAGTCTTTCCTTTTTTGGAAGTCTTCAAACACGGCATTACAGCTGGCGAAACGGATCAACTTCATATCGAAACCCATAACTGGAGCTTTCAACCTTTAATTTGTTATGAAATTGCATTTCCACAGCTTGCTTACAGTGAGTCACTCCAAAATAACAAGCTTGTCGATGCCATTATTACAGTTAGCAATGATGGCTGGTTTGGGTTATCCCATGGCCCTTCTCAGCATTTTCAAATGGCACAGTTTAGAGCAATGGAATTGGGAAGGCCTGTGATACGCGCAACAAATACGGGCATCACAGGTATTATCGAACCAGATGGGTATGTAAAAGAAACATTACCTAGAGAAGAGAAAGGGATACTCTACGCGACCTTAAAAAAGTCTGAAGGACGTACACCCTACACTTACTTAGGCCCTTATTCTGTACTTGGTCTTATTTTACTCGTTGGCATCATTAGCCTATTCATGCTTTCTAAAGCACCTCGGATATGAGGTGCTTTACCTGCAAAACTTATGACTCTTTTTTATGAAATAATTGTTCAATTAAGACATAAAACAATGGTGCAAAGAATATAACCAGCATTGTTGCGCCAAGCATACCGCCCATTACACTAATACCAATTGCATTTTGACTTTCTGCTCCTGCGCCAGAAGATATAGCTAAAGGAACAACTCCCATAATAAAAGCAATAGATGTCATTAAAATTGGTCTAAAGCGCTGCGTTGAAGCTTGGATTGCAGCCTCAATTGGCGCTACACCTTCCTCTCGTAATACCTTTGCAAATTCAATGATTAAGATTGCATTTTTAGCCGCCAAACCAACTGTTGTTAACAATGCCACTTGGAGAAAAACATCATTTGGGAGATTAAAAATCCAAGCGGCTAAAACTGCACCAAGAATACCAAGCGGAACAACTAGAATAACTGATAATGGAACTGCCCAACTTTCATATAATGCAGCTAACGATAAAAAGACAATTAAAGCAGATAACAAATAGAGTTTATTTGCTTGCGACCCTGTTTGCTTTTCCTCATAGGACATGCCATACCACTCAATTCCATAACCATCTGGCAGTTCAGCAACCATTTCTTCTAAGGCATTCATTGCCTCGCCAGAACTGACACCTTCTGCAGGCTGGCCAAGAATATTAAGAGATGAGTCTCCATTAAATCGTTCTAATTTTGGCGACCCATTCACCCATTCAGTAGTCGCAAAAGATTTAAAAGACACCATTTCACCTTGATTATTACGAACATACCACTTATCTAAATCTTCTGGGCTCATACGGGAGTCAAAACCTGACTGCAAATACACTCGTTTAATTCGTCCTCGATCAATATAATCATTCACATAACTAGAGCCCCATGCAATTTGCAGGGTTGAATTAATATCATCGAGAGATAAACCAAGTGCAGCTGCTTTTTCATGATCTATATCAATATTAAATTGCGGTACATCTTCGAGGCCATTAGCACGAACACCAACAAGGCGTGAGTCTGAAGCTGCTTTTTTGAGTAAATTATTCTTAGCAGCCATTAACGCTTCATGCCCATGCCCTACTCGATCAACAAGTTGGAAGCTAAACCCAGAAGAATTTCCCAACTCACGAATTGGAGGTGGGTAAAAAGTATAAACGGACGCATCCTTTATCGAAGCCAAATCCTTCATTGATTTATCATTAATAGCAAAAATACTTTGATTCTCTTCAGTTCGGTACTTCCAATCTTTAAGACCAATAAAACCCATGCCTGCATTTTGAGCCATACCAGAATAACTGTAACCAACAACAGTAAACATATGTTCAACGAGATCACCATACTCCTCAAAGAAATAATCCTCGACTTCAACTGCCGTCTCAAGTGTTCTTTCGGCGGTTGCACCAGGAGGTGTAGAGACAAGCAAATACATAAGACCTTGATCTTCATTTGGAATAAAAGAAGTTGGTAACTGGTTAAAAATAAATGCGAGGCCAGATAATAAAAGACCATAAATTACGACAAAACGTGCAACTCGTCTTAAAATATAAGTTGTCAACTTTTCATACTGATCACGCCCTTTATTAAAAAATCTATTAAATCCTTCTGAAAATTTATTTGGCTTTTTATCTTTATCACGAGGCTTTAACAGCGTGGCACAGAGAGATGGAGAAAGAATCATAGCGACAAAAACACTCAGCACCATTGCAGCCACAATCGTTATTGAAAACTGTCGATAAATTGCGCCAGCTGAGCCACTAAAGAATGCCATGGGAATAAATACTGTTGATAAAACAACAGTAATACCAACAAGTGCACCAGAAATTTGTTTCATTGACTTTCTGGTTGCTTCAATTGGCGTTAAGTGCTCTTCTTCTATGAGTCTCTCGACATTTTCTACAACAACAATGGCATCATCTACAAGCAAACCAATTGCAAGCACCATTGCAAACATACTGAGGACATTAATGCTAAATCCAAAAGCATATAAGACTGCAAAAGTCCCCAGTAACACAACTGGCACAGCGATAGTTGGAATCAGGGTTGCACGAATATTTTGCAAAAAAAGCAGCATGACAAGAAAAACTAAAACAATAGCTTCAACTAACGTCTGCACTACAGATTTAATCGAAAGTTCAATAAATGGCGTTGTATCTCTGGGATATACAACTTTGACGCCATCAGGTAAATATTGACTTAATTCCTCGACTTTAGATTTGACTAACTTCGACGTCTCCAATGCATTAGCACCAGATGCAAGCATAATTCCCATACCAATTGCAGGCATTCGCTTATAGCGTACCAATACATCGTAAGTTTCAGAGCCCCTTTCAATTTTTGCAACATCACTTAAACGAACCTGAGAGCCATCAGGGTTAACACGTAGCACTACACGACGAAAATCATCCTCCGATTTAAGTAAAGACTGGGCTGTTACAGTGGCATTCATTTGCTGATTTTGTCGAGCTGGTAATCCGCCTAATTGCCCCGCTGTTACATTTGTATTTTGAGACTCAAGTGCATTGCGAACATCAAGAGGTGTCATGCTATAACTTAAGAGTTTATCTGGGTCTAACCAAATTGTCATAGCATACTGATTACCAAAAAGCTGAATATCACCAACACCATTTAATCTTGATATAGGATCTCTAAATTGTGTGACAGCTAAATCACCAATATCAGTTTGGTTTAATGTTCCATCAGATGAATAAAGACTTACAACGAGCAAGAAATTACTACTTGTTTTTGTAACTCTTACACCCATCGTTTGTACTGCTTGAGGTAGGCGTGAAATTGCTGCTTGTATCTTATTTTGTGTCTGCACTTGCGCTGTATCTGGGTCTGCCTCAGGCTCAAATGTAAGCGTAATTGACATACGTCCATCAGAACTATTTGAGCTAAAGTAACGCAAATAATCGATACCAGTAAGCTGCTGCTCTATCACTTGTGTCACAGAATCTTCAACTGTTTTAGCAGAAGCACCTGGATAAGTTGCCTGAATTGTCACCGTTGGCGGCGCAACTGAAGGATATTGAGATACAGGTAATTCCTGAATTGCTAAAATACCAGCAAGCATAATAACGAGCGCGATAACCCATGCAAACACAGGCCTGTTTATAAAATATTGTGCCATATTAAGTCCTTACATATGGTTTAGCGAAAAACATCTTCGTTTTGAGTCACTTGAGGCGCAGACCAATCAACAGTTTCAACACTGTCTCCAACACCTACTTTTTGGTACCCCTCCATCACGATTTTTTCACCAGACTTAATACCATCTTGAACAAGCCATTGATCTTGATATTCTTGCGGGTTATTCAAAACTCTCTCTTCTACTGTGTTATTATCATTAACAACAAATAATTTTAACGCTCCATTTTTAGTACGGGTTGTTGCTCGCTGTGGCACTAAAACACCAGCAATAGAGCCTGTTTCAACACGAGCTCTAACAAACATCCCTGGTCTTAATACACCATCTGGATTAGCAATAACGCCTCTTAATTGTGTTGCCGCAGTCGACTCATCCATTACCATTTCAGAAAACTTTAATGCACCAGTCTGCTCATATTTTATTGTGTTATTACCACGAATATAATTGAGTGAAAATGGAATAGATTTATTATTCGCAAGGGATTGACTAAACTGAGGATCAATCATGCCAGATAGGCTCAGGTCAACATACACTGGGTCTAACTGGGTAATTAAGGCCATGTATTCAGTTTGATTGGTTGAGACAAGTGCACCCTGTGAAACAAATGCTTTTGAAATATAGCCAGCGATTGGAGCATAGACTTTGGTGTAATCTAAATTAACTTGTGCCAGTTCCACATCAGATGCAGCAACACTTTCCAAAGCCTGCGCTTGATGAAGTTCAACTTGAATATCATCAAACTCTTGTTGACTCACTGCATTTGTTTTTAAAAGGTTGCGGTATCTTTTTTGACGTAGTTGTAGGCGTGCAACCTCAGCCGCTGCACTTTGATGTGATGCTTTTGCACGATTTAATAAAGCCTCATAACGAGTATCATCAATTTGAAAGAGCTGCTGCCCTTTTTCAACATAGCTCCCTTCTTCAAATAATCGCGCAACAATAATACCATCGACCTGAGGTCTCACTTGTGATTGTTGAAAAGAAACAATTCTGCCAGGGAGCGATTTTTGTGTTTGAATTTCCTGCTGTTCTGCTGGCTTGACGCTCACTTGCGCAGCTGATACGTGCACAGATAGAGTCCCTAAGGAAAGACCCAGCATGGTATAAATAGAGAGACGGGCTAGTCGAAAGTTTGAAATCATCTGATTAAGCTCCAGAGCAATAATAGGTAACTGAATACTTAATCCATCTTAAAATTAGAACGATTTAACGTCTTGCTTATTTACGCATTGTCTTTGCACATTTCTATCTGTATTGATTTTTAGCTAATATGACACCCTTTACCATTTGTAGAATCAGGCAAGTATTTTGTACTAATTGATAAAACCTTATACAAGCCATCCTGTACTATAAACCTATAATTTAAGTATTAAAAAGCCTAAATGCTACCTAAGCTTTTGATATAAATTAACTCTCACCATTTATGCCCATGAGAAACATGCAAATCGGTGACATTATGATAACTGCAGACTAAATCCTCTTGAGGAGTTTAAAATGTCCAAAACAACACCTAATATTTATTCATTCTCTTTACCAGGCGAACAGCCTCATACAACAGAGCAAGAAGAGCTAAAGCAGCTTGCGCGACTTATTAAAAAATTTGCACCTCACGATGGTCAATTCCAAGTTGGATTGCCAGGCATTCGATTTGCACGCACATCATCGCCAACTCATCTTTCAGAAAAAATTCCAGCAAAATCAGGTTTATGCATTGTTGCAAGTGGAGAAAAAGCTGTTTATTTAGGCGAAAAAAAATATTGGTACGATGAATCTCGTATGATTGTGTACGCAGCAGATGTACCAATCCAAGGTCAAATTGTAAAAGCAGATGAAAATAATCCTTTTTTATGCCTTGTTATCGAAATAGACCATAAAGCTTTAGCGGATTATATTGTTAAAGCGTACCCAGAAGGCATACCTAAAATAAAAGAAACTCAAGCAATTTATGTCGGAAACTCAAATCCTAAAATTGTTAAGTCTGCGATTCGACTTTTAGATATTTTAGATCAAAACGAAGATGTCGATTTATTAGGGCCACTTGCCATTGAAGAAATTTTATTACGACTATTACGAAGTGCTGCTGGTCCATATATAGCGCAAGTAGGCGTTACTGATTCCAATGCTCAAAAAATAATACGAGTCATCAACTGGTTAAAACAAAACTTTGTTGAAACTGTAAAAATGGAAGAACTTGCTGAAATTGCAAATATGAGCACTTCTTCATTTTACAATCATTTTAAGTCGTTAACATCAATGAGCCCTCTTCAATATCAAAAACTATTGCGCCTTGAAGCAGCACGATCAATTTTAATAAATAAAGCTGTTGATGTCAGCACTGCTTGTTATGACGTTGGCTATTCAAGCGTTTCACAATTTAGTCGAGAATACTCAAGACAGTTTGGCCACCCACCAAGTAAAGACACTGTAAAAAAATAAATTGATATCTTACAACATGAGAAAATACACCTAATAACCATTCACTTCTTACACACTTAATGACGATTAGCATTAATTGACATTTAAATTAAATACAAATAATGAAGGATTATTTTATGAAAACTTTAGGCTATGCTGCACACTCAGAAAAAGATGAATTGAAGCCGTTTCATTTTGAACGCCGAGAATTACGAGATAACGATGTCTCAATTGAAATTTTATATTCAGGTGTATGCCACTCGGATTTGCACAGTGCTCGCAATGACTGGGGCGGCGCTAACTACCCTATTGTTCCAGGCCATGAAATTGTAGGCAAGGTAATTGAAGTCGGTTCAAAAGTTAAAAAATACAAAGTTGGTGATACTGTAGCCGTTGGATGCATGGTTGATTCTTGTCAGAATTGCGACCAATGCCATAATCATGAGGAGCAATTCTGCCGAAGCGGCATGACTGCTACTTATAATTCTCCAGACCGCATTACTGGCGACATTACCTATGGTGGCTATTCCAAACACATTGTTGTCCGTGAGGAATTTGTTTTATCTGTCCCAGACAAATTAGATATATCTAAAGCAGCGCCAATTCTATGTGCTGGCATCACGACCTACACTCCTCTTAAGCTCTGGAATGTAAAAGAAGGTACTCGTGTAGGCGTTATCGGTCTCGGTGGTCTTGGCCATATGGCAATTAAACTTGCTGCAGCTATGGGAGCAGATGTTACTGCGATTAGCCGCACTAAAGATAAAGAAGAAACAGCTAAATCACTTGGTGCTAAAGGGCTTCTTGCCTCTTCTGATGAAAAAGAAATGCAGCAACATGCAAATGCATTCGATGTGATTATTAATACAGTGCCAGTAAAGCATGATGTTACCCCTTATGTTCCGCTACTTGATGTAGATGGCACACTCGTTATGGTTGGCCAAGTTGGTCCCCTTAATGAAATAACAACAGTACCTATGATTTTTGGGCGCCGCCGAATTGCAGGTTCACTCATTGGAGGCATCGAAAGCACACAAGAGGTTTTAGATTTTTGCGCAGAACATAATATCCACCCTGAGTGTGAAATGATTAAAATGGAAGATATTAATAATGCTTGGGATCGACTTGCTAAAGGAGATATTCCACATCGATTTGTTATTGATATGACGGCTTTTAAAATGGAAGAAGCGTCCTAACAAGTAGATTGCTTGTTAAAAAGGTCTTGGGGTGTAGCTCTAAGGCCTTTTTTATTGGCAAAAATAGAAATAGAAATAGAAATAGAAATAGAAATAGAAATAGAAATAGAAGTAGAAATAGAAATAGAAATAGAAATAGAAATAGAAATAGAA
>DJZY01000058.1 GCA_002450655.1 Gammaproteobacteria bacterium UBA6940
GCTTTGCTGGGCAAACAAAAAAGGCTCCCGAAGGAGCCTTTTTTCTGAAGCGCCGAAGCACCTCAGTTAATGCAATAAGCTACAAATTAAGATTTGTCGCTCATTTGAGCTTTGATAAGGTCACCGATTGTCTTAGGACCTTGATCGAAAGCTGGTGCTTTAGTAGCGTGCTCTTTAAGCGCATCTTTCTCTTCGTCAGCATCTTTAGCTTTGATAGAAACTTGAATGCTTCTGTTCTTACGATCGATAGAGATGATCTTAACTTCTACTTCTTCACCAACGTTTAGGTGAGCAGAAGCGTCGTCAACGCGAGCTTTAGAAATTTCGCTTGCTCTTAGTAGAGCAGTTACTTCTTCAGCTAGCTCAACAACAGCACCTTTGCTGTCTACTTCAGTTACTTTACCAGTAACAACTGCGCCTTTATCGTTAGCAGTTACGTAGTCACCGAAAGCATCTTGTTGCATTTGCTTGATGCCAAGAGAGATACGCTCACGCTCTGGGTCGATAGAAAGGATAACTGCTTCAACGTCGTCGCCTTTCTTGAAGTTACGTACAGCTTCTTCGCCTGCTTCGTCCCAAGATAGGTCGGAAAGGTGAACAAGACCGTCGATGCCGCCGTCAAGACCGATGAAGATACCGAAGTCAGTGATAGACTTGATCTTACCGCTGATGCGTTGACCTTTCTCGAAGCGAGTAGCGAAATCATCCCATGGATTAGAACGACATTGCTTGATACCTAGAGAAATACGACGACGCTCTTGATCTACGTCAAGAACCATAACTTCGATTTCTTCGCCTACGCTAACAACCTTAGATGGGTGGATGTTTTTGTTAGTCCAATCCATTTCAGATACGTGAACAAGACCTTCAACGCCTTCTTCCAGCTCAGCAAAACAGCCGTAGTCTGTAAGGTTAGTAACGCGAGCCTTAACTTTAGTACCTTCTTGGTAGTTGCGAGCGATAGCAACCCATGGATCTTCGCCAAGCTGCTTAAGACCAAGAGAAACACGGTTACGCTCTTTGTCGAACTTAAGAACTTTAACTTGAAGCTCGTCACCAACATTTACAATCTCACTTGGGTGCTTGATGCGTTTCCAAGCCATGTCTGTGATATGCAGAAGACCATCGATACCGCCAAGATCAACGAACGCGCCGTAGTCTGTAAGGTTCTTGATAACACCAGTAACTTCCATACCTTCTTCAAGGTTAGCAAGTAGAGCGTCACGCTCAACTGAGTTTTCTTGCTCAAGAACTGAACGACGAGAAACAACAACGTTGTTACGCTTAGCGTCAAGCTTGATAACTTTAAACTCAAGCTCTTTACCTTCAAGGTGAGCTGTGTCACGGATAGGACGAACGTCAACAAGGGAACCAGGTAGGAACGCACGAACGTTGTCGATATCAACTGTGAAGCCGCCTTTAACCTTGCCACTGATGATACCAGTAACAGTTTCGTCTGCTTCGAAGCTCTTCTCAAGGGAGCGCCACATTTGAGCTCTCTTCGCTTTTTCGCGAGAAAGTTTAGTCTCACCCCAACCATCTTCCAGGGACTCAATTGCAACTTCAACTTCGTCGTTAACAGAAACTTCTAGTTGACCATTTTCATCTAAGAATTGAACTCGAGGAATAACACCTTCAGATTTCAAACCAGCGTTAACAGTAACCCAATCGTTATCGATAGCTACAACAGTAGCAGTAACGATAGCACCAGGAGTCATATCAGTTTCTTTTAAGCTGAGTTCAAAGAGTTCTGCAAAACTTTCGGACATATAAATTCACCATAAATGAGCATAATGTTGGCTTTTTATTAAGCGATAACATTTGCTTGTCTTGATTTAAATAACCTCGCCAGCTTGGCTATTTCTTTCGTTTTTGTTCGTTCAATCAGGCTGAACTGGCTATAAGCCTTCCTGAACACCTTTTACAAGTTGACAAATGATAACAAACATAAGGCAAAAGAGGAATGTTTTTGGCGTAAATTCAAGCCAAAATCTTCGAAATAGTGAGGCTTAGAGCCATTTTAGGCAAAATAATGGCTCTAAGAGAGTGATATTCAGCATTCAGAACGCTGCTTAGGCAAGTACGCTCTTATTCAGATGAGAAAGGATTTCTTGCTTAACTGCATCAATAGAAAGATCAGAAGTATCAATCACAATTGCATCATCAGCGGGCTTCAAAGGTGCAACCTTACGTTGTGAGTCACGAGTATCACGTTCTTGAATCTCATGCAGAATCGCATTGAACTCAACATCCAAGCCATTCGCTTGCAGCTCATCAAAACGTCGTTGTGCTCTCACTTGAGCGGCAGCTGTAAGATAAAACTTCACAGGTGCTTCTGGAAAAACCACAGTGCCCATATCTCGACCATCTGCAACAAGGCCTGGCTCTTGTGCAAAATCACGCTGGCGCTGAAGTAAAGCCGCGCGAACAGGGCCAATAGCTGCAATCAGTGATGCACGCTGTGCAATATCTTCATTGCGAATGCGAGATGTAACATTTTCACCACCCAAAATCACCTGCACTTTGGATTCATCAGAGGCATCAAATGTAATATCCAACTGTGTGCACATCTCAACAAGCTTATCTTCATCTTCAGGGCTAATATTCTGCTGAATAGATGCTAAAGCTGCTAAGCGGTAAATAGCACCACTATCAAGTAAATGGTACCCAAGGTCTTTCGCTAATATTTGTGCCATAGTGCCTTTACCAACACCACTTGGACCATCAAGTGTGACCACTTTTACCACTGACTCTAAAGTGTCTGTCATAGTACCTATTCCTTTGTATTCTTTAAAATTACTCGCTTATTGGAGTTACTCCCCTTCCATAACAGTTTATGATACTGTTATCAGTAATTACTAGCCTCAATACAGCAGTGTATTCGGCAGCATCTCTTATTCACATCATTTTTTAGAAAAAATTTAAAAGGCTTTTTCATGGTTTCTTCGACAGGCACGTCTCAGACTCAGCCGCAAAAATCCACTTGGCTTATTAAAGTCGCATGGATTCTTTTTATACTTTGCGGTTTTATTCTTCTTCTCTACGCACTGATTCCGCCTGTGGCGCGCTACTTGACGATCAACCAGCTGGAACAGCGAGGCATGGCAGACGTCCATTTTGAAGAAATCAGCTGGGAGCCTTGGACACCTGCTCTTAATATCAAAAATCTTGGCTGGAAAACACAGCGTCATGAAACAGTGAATATTGACCATGCCCTAGTTACGCTGGATTGGTCTGCTCTTATGGAGCACCACGTTCTTGTGAAGCAAGTTGAAATTGAAGGCTTAAAACTACCTGTGCAAGTAACGCCAGAGCTCCTTATTGCTGGCTTTGAAATTCCAAAGGGCTCTTCAGAAACTGAAGAACCAATTGCCCCAGAAACAGAAAGCCAACCTTGGGATGTCACCGTTGAAGCGCTTCGTATCTCTGGTACGGACTTTCATTTAGAAGGCTTACCAACACCAGCCATTCTTGTACAACAAGCCCATCAATTTTCGATTAATGAGTTAACGCTGTCCGACTTTTCAACGCTCAAGCCTGAAGATAAAGCAAACCTTGTCTTTAAAGGTGCGATTGATGATTTAGCATTTGAAATTAATACCAATGCCGCACCACTTTCTGATACACAGTCTATCGATGGCAAAATCACTATTCTTCCAGTTGGACCTTTTGCACAAGCTCAGCATTGGTTAAACAAAGAAGTGCTGCAAGGGATTTCCGGCGATGGTGATATAGGTTTTAGCTTGGCAATTGATCATCACAATAAAGCATCTGGTCGAGCTCTTGACTTAAGCTTTAGCTTGCAAGCTCCTGAGCTGCAAACTGAAATATCTCGTTCACTCGCTGTACCTGCTGACCTTTATCTTTCTGGCTTAGCCGTAGACTTAAAAGCGCAAGTCGAGTTGAATCAAGCTAATTTCAAAATAAACGCCGACTCATCGATTAAAGCGCAAAAAGCTGTTGCAAAAACTGAAAATGGCATTGAAGCAAATCTTGGCGAACTCAGTATTAAAACGAAGATCACCGATACTCAGGGTAAAATTACAGCCCTAGAGCAAGTTCAGGCCAATGTCCAAACAGATGTGACACTAGGCTCACTCCACACTGCCACAGCATCTATTAATCCATTACTTGATCTTAAAAACTTCGCAACAACAGCATCCTTAAATGGTAAAACAATTTCCATTCCTCAAGTAACATTAGAAGATATCTACGCCCTTCGTGAAGACGCACCTCTACTGAAAGGCATTTCACTGGATTCAATTTCCGTTGGCCGTAATGAACTTGGTGATAAGGCTCTACAAATTGGCCAAGTTGAGTTGAACCAACTCACAGCAGTTATGGACTTGGATAAAGATGGCAAGCTTGAAATTGTGAATCGAATTGAACAATTGCAAAAAGAGCTTGGCGCTTTAACTGGTAGCTCTACTGACTCAACTACTTCATCAGAAGAAACTGAAAGCACTTCACCAAAAAAACCTTCACTTGAGTGGCTGGTCGAATCATTTGAGCTTAAAGCGCCAAGCCGTATTTTAATTAATGATAAGCGTGATACATATAATGTTAGCCATGACATTGCTATTAGTGAATTTAAAGCGCAAGACCTAAGCATGAGCCAACCATCAAAGCTTAAGTTAGCAGCGTCATTAAATGATAACGGTGATATTACAAGCCAAGGCACCATTACCCTTGCGGACCTGCAAGCCAATACTGATTTAACAACAGATATCGAAGGTTTATCACTGGCAAGCCTTTCACCATATATTACCCCTGTGCTTGGCTATAAAATAAATACAGGCTCTTTAGACAGCCAAATTAAGCTGCAATCCCAAGCAGGCAGTGGTGATAGTAAAGTTCATGTTGAAGTGCAAAAGCTTGATATGGACCCAGCGGATCAAAATGTCATCGCGTCTTTAAGCAAAGAGCTGACAATGCCTTTAGACCTGTCTCTATCACTCTTAAAAAATAAAAATGATGTCATCATTTTAGATATTCCAATTGAGATGAAAGAAGATGGCATTAATACTCAAATTGCACCAGTCATTCGACAAGCTATTGCGAGAGCTACAAAAAACGCCTCTATGACATATCTGAAGCTCGCATTACAGCCTTATGGCAGCTTAATTATGCTGGCAGAAAAATCTGGCGAACTGATGAAAGAAATGCAACTGGTCAATATTCCTTTTGAATCAATGTCATCAACGATTGGACCAAATCAAGAAAAGCCCGCTGAGAAGCTGGTATCACTCCTGCAAGATAATGGTGACATGAGCGTTAAACTTTGCCCAGTTGCGACCTATGCAGAAGCGCAAGAGCTCGCAGCTGCTACAGATGACGAAAAAAACACAGCCCTTGAAATACTTGCACAACAACGAGCTCAATCTTTAAAAGATTTCTTTAAATCTCAGGACATTAAAGCTAAAAGATTAATCATTTGTGCGCCACAAGTGAAAAAGACTGGCCAAGGGGAAGTTAAAGTATCATTGTAGAAATACAGATGCTGATTATACTTGAAAGGTTATTCCATTCACATTTTAACTCAACGAGTGTGAGATAACCTGATTCACTTTAAAGTGTCAAAAGGATTATGGCACTTTGTACATCTCATTTTAAGGCAGTCAAATTAAAGAGTATTTAGGGTTCGTAGCACTTAATAACAAAAGGCCCCTAAAACAGGACAATCTTTAGGTTCAACATATGGATATTGTTGCGGGTTTACCCCTTGCCTACTTTAAGCTTGAAACAGACTCAAGCCCAATGAACATGACCCAAGTGGTTCTATTTCAAAAAGGCAATAATAAAGAGTCTGTTGCACCATCTCTAGATGCAGTTAAATATGCTGCTATGCAAGAAGTCATACGCAATAAACTCCTGCGGCAGCGCATTGTTGAATCGCCTTTTCACTTTGCCAACCCTGTATGGCTGGACGACCCTCATCTTGATATACATCATCATGTTCAGCAAAAAGTATTAAGCTGCGATCTTATGAGTACGCAGGGCATTTTAGAAGTTGCTGCTGACTTAGCTGCTGATAACCTTGATCGAAGTAGCCCTTTATGGAAAGTGTTTTACATTACATTCAACCATGGCGAAAGCTTTGCCTTTGTTTGTGTAACCCACCGATCCTTATTGTGTAGGCTTGAGCGAACACTTTTTGATAGCCTCTTCCCACATAACATCGACCAATTAACCGAAAATAAAATAGATTCATTAACTGTTGAATGCCCTAAAACAGGCTCTGTCTTTGGCTATAACTGGCTGCCAGAATCATTACCAAGTCGAAATGAGTTATTAAACTTCGCAAAATCTGATTGGCTTGCCATACCAAAGCAAACAAAAGCCTTTGGTAGCATGCTGGTCGGCCGATGGGCAAAACGTAAAATGGCTTCAAGCCTAGTGGAAAAGCAAGATTTACCACCACAGTGGATTTCTGCTCCTGCTTCATTTTTTAATATGCCAACAGGGCAAAAAAGAAGTTTGGCTTATGTCAGCCTCTCACCACAACAGTCGCGGCAGCTCCTTCGTGTTTTTAAAAACTGCAAAATTCGAGATTTAATTCTCACACTGATTACCACAGCACTGCAGGAATTTATGGCTCAGCTGGATCATCATACAAAAGATGAACTGGTTGCTTTAATCCAATCAAATGCCTTGAGCAGCGACCCCTGTAAATTAGAAAGTGAAGAAATTCTTGATGACTATCAACTACTCAGGCTGCCAACTAATACAGCGTCGCCACAAGAACAGTTGCAGATTTTATTAAACAGACGTCATAAAGCGCTGGAGTTTAATAAGCTCTTTAATAACACCACTCATATTGGCCGAATGCCAAGCCCTATTCTTTCGGTATTGATTAATACCTATGAGAAGCTTGGCTTACACCATCTGCACAAACCATTTTGTAACCTTGTGATTAGTGAGCAACCACGAGTCAGTGGTGCCCATGAGCTAAACGGCTTTAACAAGACTGAAGACATGAGCTTTGCATCGCTACTGCCTCATATAGGGTTACACATCAGCTTCTGGGCTCAACAAGACAGTACATGCATTACCTTTACAACCTCTTCCCCACATTTTGAAGCGCAAGATCTTGCAGATGCATTCGAGAGGAGCTTGAAGAGCTTTGAGGAAGACCTGTTTAAAAAGCGCGTGCAGAGGTAAAACTTTGCACTGTTCTTAACAAGGATTTTTTCAAAGCGTTTCTTAAATATTTATTAATTGAATGTATTATTTTTTACTTTATTTCAGTGGCCTTAGAATCATCTACTAGATACTCTTGAAGCTTTGAATAATGATCAAAAGCCGTCATAAAGTTACCCATAAGAGACTCGTCTTTCATAAAATAATCCATTGCTTTTTCAATACAGGTTGCTGATTTTTCAATTTGCATCTTATCAATTTGCTCAAACTGAAGCTGAGCTTCGTTTAGCTCTGAACTATTTGAGTCAGTATCAGGTTCATTTAAAATTTCTTGCTTTGCACTTTCATAATCACTGCTACTTTCAGCAATAGAGTCTTTATCTGAAAGCGTGGATCCATCAAGGCTTTTCAGATCCATCGTCATAGTGACACCATTACTGAAAACAAAGGCTTGGCCGGAATCAAAGTTTGCCGTATTAATCGTGACACTCTTGTCTTCTTGGTTGAAATTGACGCCGGTTCTAAACATTTCGTCGTTATAGATTCGAACCGATATATCCTGCAATTGATTTGCCATATCGAGGCTATCTGCCTCTAAGCCTTCGAAAAATGCTGCGCTCTTAAATTTATCACTTGTAGCATGGTCATCGTTTGGAACACCTTTTTCAGCAAACTCAGCAAGTCGTCCTGATATCACATTTTTGTATTCAATATCATTTAATGGCTTGAGTGTAGAGCCTTCTTTCAATAGGCGAGTTGAAACAAGAATTTGTGAATTGAATTGATCAGATAACTGATAGTGAGATTGACCATGATTTATAAATCGCATGAAGTCCAATAACTTTTTTGGCGACTCTGGCAGGTTATAGACTCTTGATTTACCCTGATCATTTGGTGGTAGATATTGCTTATCTTGCAATCCAAAACTTGATAATACACCCATGGCATTTCCCATTGTTATAGCTCCGACGTTATCCTTGTTGAAATAAGTGAGAGCAAAAAAGAGTTTCTTTGCTCAGAACAAGGATGCATTAAAAGCTATAAACAATGAGAAATCATAAAGTTGTTACACTTCACAATCGCAAAGGCTTAAAAAAGTACATTAATCAGCCATATTTAAAAGATGGCATAGAGAGATGACAGCAAAGCTTTATTTTATCTCTGCCTTTACACTAAATGTCATTTCTTGATCAGCGTAAGATAAACTAATTTTGAAAGCATTAACGTGATCAAAATTTTTAACATGCGTTCCACCGCAGAACATAGAAAAGTTTTCATCACCTACTTTGCAATGCCAAACTCGTGATTCATCAAGGGCTGGGCCGTCTTTTTCAAAATAAATACTCGGTTTTAGCTCAAGCCATTTATTTAAAATTGCATTGGCTTTTGCTTCAACAGCCTCTAAATCTGTTGCAAGGTCAGCCACATTTAAGCCTGCTTTACGAGTTGATTTACCGAGTCGAAAACCATCTTCACAGCCATAAGGCACCACTTGCGATTTATCTTGTGTTTGTCGAATAAAATCAGGGTTACCACGAGTATCAAGTGGTACTGTCTTACGCCAATAAGGGGCAATGGCTTCATTCAATGCATAAGAGGCTAAGTGGCCTGCTGCATGACCTGTTGAGAGTACTAGTCGGTAATCTTTATCAACTTGCCCCAGAACTGATGATTGAGCTGTGAAAGCCTCTTCCAAAAGAGCTGCATATTGAATATCAACTTTAATAGCACCAATTAAACGAGAGTTTTCTGGCAAGTCCCGTTTAGTAAACGGAATATCAGTATCAAATAGCGGCTCAACTGTTGGTGCTGAAAGCATTTTAACCACATCAAGCACTTCTAGGGTTTTACCATTGATTTGAAGCGTGCCTTTGTCTGCTGGCTGATCGGGCCAACGAAAATCTCGTGGGTGAAAACAAGACTCCTTCAGCACAACAAAGCAAGCACCATGCTTTTCTGAAGTAGTAAACCAAGCGATTTGAGACTCACACTGCGTATTGCCTTCAGGAAAAGTGACCGTCGGAGTTTCGATTTGATTATGATGAATAGCGATTACCATAGCTATAGCCTCTTTATAATTTGGTTTGAGCATTTAATACTGCTGATATGGCATTAATAAGCATGTCATACCTTCGCCCAATTTGAGTATTCTTTTTCTGAACTAGATATATTGTTTCTTGGATTGTATCTTCCAAGGAAAGAACTCTTAATTGATCTTTGTTTTCGAATAGCTCCACACACCCTTGTGGAATAATGGTATAACCAAGCCCTTGAGCAACCGGAAGCAATATTTGATGTATTTGATTAATGTAAGTTACCTTAGGTATATCCTCATAGCGATATGCTCCTAGCTCATCTACATTAATATGCCGACAACACAACTCAAAATAATGCTTTAAATCTGGATGATCGACTGCTTTAAATTCAGTCACCAGCTGTTGCAGTGAAATATTCGGTGTATTTACCGGCACAACGAACACAATCGATTCGACACCGACCACTTTCGTTTCAAAATGTTTTGTACTTGGCTCACTGGTGACTAAACCTATATCGAGAGCTCCATCTTGTATGGCCTGCAGAACTCGCCTATTTGGTGCTGCTTCAACGCAAATCGATAAATCCTGATACTGCGCTTGCAACTTAAGTAAGTGCCCATAAAGCTGCCAAGCAAGTGTACCAGAGCAACCTAAGGTGCATTTACCTGAATAAAGTTCATCGACACCTAAACTCTGCAATAGCAAATCTTCATTTGTAAAATATTGGCAGGCATACTTATATACTTTTTGTCCGTATAAAGTCACTTCAAAACTTTTCTTAAAGCGTTTGATTAGCGGATATCCACAGTGCTCCTCAAGCTTTGCAACATGCTGACTAACACCCGGTTGAGTCATGTTAAGTGATTCAGCTGTTTTTGTGAAATGGCCTATTTCGACCAAACTTTTAAAGGTTTTGAGCCAAGCTGGCTGCAGCATATTGCCTCCTCAACATTAGAATCCATAAAATTATATTATCAATATAAGAAAAATTCATAATTTTTTATTACTTAAAATGATGGGTAGACTGAAATCTAGAGCTTAAACCTTATTTTTTAATTAGGAGATAAAAATGGCTTCATCTCAATACCCAAGAAACTTCTCGCATATAGGTATATCTGTTCCTAATGTCGAGAAAGCTGTTGAATTTTATACTGATGTACTTGGCTGGTATTTGATTATGCCACCGACTGTTATCACAGAAGATAAGAGTGCTATTGGCGAGATGTGTACGGATGTCTTTGGTGCTGGTTGGGATAGCTTTAAAATTGCCCACCTTTCAACTGGAGATAAAATTGGTGTTGAGATTTTTGAATTTAAAAACGCCTGTAATCCAGATAACAATTTTGAATATTGGAAAACTGGCGTCTTTCATTTCTGTGTTCAAGATCCGAATTTAGAAGAGCTTGCAGAAAAAATAGAGAAAGCAGGCGGAAAGCGTCGTATGAAAAAGCCACGCTATTATTTTCCTGGTGAAAAGCCTTACAGAATGATTTACATGGAAGATCCTTTTGGCAATATTCTTGAAATTTATAGCCACAGCTATGAGCTTACATATTCGAGTGGTGCTTATAATGAGTCCAAGGAGTAAAGCTATGAAGGTTTTAATGATCGTCACATCTCACTCGACACTGGGTAATTCCGATAAAAAAACTGGTCTTTGGCTTGAAGAGCTAGCAACACCTTTTTATATCTTTAAAGAACAAGGCGCATCAATTGTTATCAGCTCTCCTCTAGGTGGAGAAGCCCCCATTGACCCTGCAAGTGTAGATATACAGCATGACAGCATTTCTGCTTTTAAACGTGATACTCACCTTAAAAGCCAGCTTGCACATACAAAGAAACTATCTGAAATAGACCCAAGCGAGTTTGATATTTTGTTTTTTCCAGGTGGACATGGTCCGCTCTGGGATCTTGCAGAAAATATCGACACAGCTCAGATTATCAAGCAGTTTATCAACGCACATAAAGTTATTGCTGCTGTTTGCCATGGTCTTGCTGTATTTAAAAATCTAGTCATTAATGATACTCATTATTTAGCAGGTAAAGCTGCAACTGGCTTTTCTAATCAAGAGGAAGAAATAGCAGGCCTACAACATATCGTCCCTTTTTCAATACAAGATATGCTTATTCAAAACGGTGCTGAATATACTTCTGCCCTTCCATTTGAAGCCCATGTTGTAACAGATGGTCAACTTATAACTGGTCAAAATCCTGCATCATCAGCGTTAACGGCATTAAATACCATTAAATGCTTCTATAATATTAGTAATACTAATAATACACATTAGACTTTATCATTGGATTTTATATCTCTGCTTCATGAATACTAATATTGATCTATTTCAATTCACATATGACTGGAGCACTTTATGAACTCTATACAATGGCCAGAAGACTATATACCAGGACTAACAGATAACTTTTGCTCTAACGAGGTTATAGTTCAGGGACTTACAGCTCAGAATATATGGCCTTTTCTTTGCAAACCTGAACTTTGGCCAACATACTACGATAATGCTCAAAATATTAATTCACCAACAGAGCTATCATTAGGCGACCAGTTTTACTTTGAAACTTTTGGTTTTCCAGTTGAATGTCAATGTGTGGAGCGAGTTCCACCCACGGCTGAAAACCCTGGACGTATAGCCTGGCATGGCTGGACTGGAGAAGGTGATCGCCGTCTTGATGTACATCATGCTTGGTTGATTGAGGACTTAAGTCATAACCGTGTTCGTATTTTGACGCAAGAAACACAAAAGGGCTTACCTGCTATAGAACTGGCCAGCACAAAACCAAACCCTATGATCAATGGGCATCAAGATTGGCTTGAAGGGCTTGTAAAAGCAGCTCAACTCTCAAAAAAATAATTCAAGATATCCATATTTGCTACCAATAGCTTTAAGGATCAATCGAATGATTAACATAAATACTTTGGATTTAAACCTACTTAAAGTTTTTGATGCGATTATGGATGAGCGGCATATTTCCAGAGCTGCTGAGAGGCTGTGTGTAACACAGCCTGCTGTAAGCGGTATGGTTAAACGACTGCGACAGCACCTTGACGATGAGTTGTTTATACGGACTCGCAATGGTGTAATCCCAACACAACGTGCTGAAGAATTAGCACTTCCCATTAAAAACCTGTTGCAGCAACTTA
Organism: Gammaproteobacteria bacterium UBA6940; assembly: GCA_002450655.1. GTDB lineage: Bacteria > Pseudomonadota > Gammaproteobacteria > Pseudomonadales > UBA6940 > UBA6940. The sequence continues at coordinate 12,334 of DJZY01000058.1, forward strand.
ATATTATTTTCAATAATCAAAGCTTTGACCCTCTTACCGCCCAGCAGCAATTCACTTTTGCAGCAACAGATTACACTCAGCAAGTCATATTAGAGCCATTCCTTTTAAAGCTCAGGCAAATTGCACCGCAAATAAAATGTGCTGTTCTAAACCTATCGGCAGATCAAACCCGATTAGAAATGAGTAAAGGTAATATTGATTTTGCTTTCATGACACCGGAAGATGCACCAGCATTTGCTGTATCTAAAGCGCTTTTTAAAGAAGAGTATGTTTTTGCAATAAGTAAAAGCCACAGGCTATCGCAACAAAGTTCTATTTCCGTCAAAGAATTTTGCGAACAACCACAAGGTATCGTCTCGTATGATGGGGGCTCATTTAGAACTCAAACTGATGAGGTATTAATGCAACTGGGCTTTAAGCGTGATGTAAGCATGTCTATGCCAAGCTTCTCTAGCCTCATTAATCTCATAAAAAAAAGTGATATCACAGCCATCATTCCAAAAAAGATTGCTGAAATTAATTTAGATTTAAAAACCTTTGATCTACCATTTGAAATATCAGGTTTTACAAAATTGCTTGTTTGGCATGAAAGGACACAATTAAGTATTGCCCATGAATGGATACGCGAGCAAATATTTGCTAGTTGCAAATAATGCTTGTGGGATGATAATAAAGTTGGTAAATTTTCCCCTCTAGAAGCCCCATTTTTCGGCACACATGAATCCTCGCAAATAAATAAAGTTTGTAAATTTCTGATGAACTAGGCCGTTAGTGCCTCAATTTTGTAATAATAAAGTTGGTAAATTACACCAGTAGAGCTTGCTCTGGTCAAGTAAGAATGTCTAGAAATGTCTAAACTATTGAATTTAGACATTCGCCATGATTTCCCCTTTGGCTCTATCAACCCTTCTTGTTTCAAGACCTATAACAGATGTTCCGCTTATTAGCGACAGCTTAATGTACAGCCACTAAATGGACGTAGTGCAAATAGAGCCAGCTGTATAGAAGTTGCTCAATAATTACTACATCTCAAAACTAATGTACATAAGGTTGATGTTGAAGTGGTCTAATGACACCGGACAAGCAGCTCTTTTTATGGCTTAAAATGTAAGCTTGCATTTTATCATCTGTCATATAGCGTTTTCACACCACTTCAATCCCAAATTACTTTCAAAAGATTTTTCCCCATTTTACTGGCCACCCAGATTCACAATTCTAAGCAGATGCCAGTCCAAGCTTATCAAAGAATGCTCGGTTTCGCTCCTTTGCAGCCTTTACTAACTGGTCGAAACTAATTACCTCGATATAAGCATGCGACGGCTCATTGTAACCGAAATAGCCCATTCCATCAGATGTAATTCGCAAGTTAGCTCTACGACAGCGCCGGTGCATGGATTCAGTTAAGTCACAAAGGACATAACAATAGCCGGGGATATCGTTATTGCCTGGAATAGGGCGTCCGGATTTTGTCGTTACCTTTCCCTCTCGTATTCGCTCTAAGTAACTGAGAGCCTGATCAATTGGATCCTTGTCTTCACCTTCACGCATGTCATTACGCATTGGACGTTTGATTTCAATAACGGTGATGGAAGCTAGTGGAAAGCTGGTCTGATCATTAACAAGAAGGGGGTTATCAAATACTCTCAGGGTAAGTAAGTCTGGCTCTTTTGCCGAATCATTGCCGGTAATCGGCATCGAATTGAGTGTTTTGTCGGAAGCAAGGTAGTTATGGAATGCCAAACGCTCATCAATCAGCCACAGGTTGCAAGAGTCTAGGAAAACCTCACTGGACTCTTTGCGCATTGGCATGATCAGCTGATGAATCATATCTTCACGGGCGTACTTACCATCTTCTAGCCGCTCGATAGATTTTTGCAATAACTCAATAACCACCTTGCGATGTGAAACGTAATTTGCAAGGTCTGATTTTTTAAGGTCTTCCGCCTTACGTAAATATTCACTCAGCCGTTCCTTGTATTCCTCTACATGCTCCTCATTTTCAGGTTGCATGATGTCGTGACCTTCGCTGACAAGTTTGCGCTCCACTTCATACCAATGAGCATGCAGGTATAGTTCCAACTCTTTGTCAGACTTTTCTGGGTCAACAATTAAAAGTTCTTCCGCAATATAATTGACAATAGGACGATAGCGCGGTGCATGATGGTTAATAAAGTCATCCACTCGTTTACGGCCGGCTGAGACATTTTCTTCTAGAACATCCTGTAGATACATTTTAGTGCGCGCCAGCACAGCATCGCGAATATCTTTCAAGCTTACTTCACTGAACATATCTTTAGCATCTTCAGCAATATCAAAGGAACACCGTTCACTACGTACGTGTTGGTTGAGGTAATCGGAAGTCACATAGCAGGTGTAGGTGAATTCACCAGAAGAATCTGAAATTTTACCGTACAGGCCAGGTAGCTTCCCCTGAATGGATTCTTCCTTCACCAACCTGTTGGCTGCACAAAGTGCCAACTGATGCTTTTTATTGACGGATGCACGAAACTTTATGTGGGTTAAGTCAAAGGAATACTCGCGGATGGTAATGGTTTCGATAAACGCACTGGAGTGCATATGTTCTTCGAGCAAGTGATCCAAGTCATATACCTCGCCAGAATCTTCCACAAGTATCTTAGGTGCACTACTTTGGCGAACAAAGTACCAAAGCACATGCTCAAGCAATTGATTGGCAATGGACTGCCCTTTGGCTGGAACTTGCTTTCGAAAGTTTTCATCAAACCCTACTAGATTAATAAGCGTACCTGGCTGCTGCTTCGAAGCTTCTTCAACCCGATCCTCATGAATACCCAATTTATCTTCAAAGCGGAATTCGCGCTTTTTAAGCTTTCCATCAAGATCAAAAAAGTGACTTTCCACTTCGACCAGGTCAAAGACTTTAAGCCACATTAGACGGCCGACACCTCGACAACCCTTATCAATTTTATGATCGGAATCGAGGGTTTCAAATGACTTAAAATTAACTTGATCAAAACCGCAGCCATTATCGGAGATGGTAAAGCCAGTTATAGGTGATAATAACTTTGCATCCAAATCTAGGCTGCCCTGAGTATCGCGATTGATACGAAGAATAATCTTGCCACTATCGGGATTTCCATTTTCTTCGATGGAATGAATGGAGTTCACAACAGCCTCAAATACAGGCATTAGACCGTGACTCTTAGGTAACGAGGTGTTTCGTAAACGCCCATGTAAATTTGTTCGTAGACTCATAGCTCGGAATTCCCTTTTTCATAGTTGTTGCCAAGAGGAGTGTTCTGGTCAAGTGGCACCAACTATTAAGTCGCAATAAAGCAATCTTATTTGGTCAGAGTAATACTGTTAAGATCACTCTGGGCAAGTAGCTCTTATTATGAGCCAAGATATAGGCTCGTATTCTAGCATCACTCATTTAGCACTCCTACACAATGGCAAATCAATATTATTTACAACCTATATCTGATTTGTCATCTTCATTATATTTTCTTATTTCCCACAAGAGGAGCTATAATGACATTAAAACTAACACCAATCGACTTTATCAAAAATAAAAATGTGCTTTTATTTGATGGCAAACCAATTTTTGCACTTAGATATGAGTGTCATCATTCAAAAGGATATCGGGGATGGGATTCAATTAGATCTGATCTACAAAAGTGTTCTGACTGTATTGATTTTTTGAAAGAAAATGAAAAAAATCCATCAACCATAACCTGGGCTGTCACCACTGCTCTTATCATAACATACGGAAGATGCTTCACTTCAACGGATGGAAATAGAACACAATTAGAACAATCAGATATCCCTGCCGAGTATTTGGAAACACACAATAGAGTGATGGCATTTAGAAATAGGTATATAGCTCATGCATCTGGTGCAGGAGAAGCAAGTTACAACATTTTTGGCCTCTACCCGAATAAAAAATGTAAACAAATATTAACAATTGCAGCACCCCATTACTTTAGGTTATCCGGAATTGGACCAGAAAACCTCAATGATTTGAAAAGCATTTCAGAGTATCTTCAAAAGAAATGTAAAACAAAAATGGAGAAGTGTTTTCAAGAGATTGTTAAAAAAATCCATAATCTTAATCTTGATGAACTATACGAAAACTTTGCTGATGAAAACCTAGATCAGAACTACTTCCCAAGGTTTACACCTGGAGAATATAAACTCCACGAATTTACTCTCCATCCTGACACTTCAGTAACAGTCAATGTAAAACAATAAATTATGTTAGCTGTTCCTAAACAAGGGACAGCTATGAAGCGCCTAAAATCTTTCCAAACATTTTTGTGAGATACTCACTGCCACCATCTGACATAAACAAAACATTCCGACTTTCTAGATCTTGCTTTTTGAACCTATCACCTACATTTAGCAAATCAGAAAACTCCGTTGGGGATAAAACAAATGCATTAAGAGTCAACTTTGGTTCGTTTTCAGCAGCTTGCTTTGCTAAGTCGGATTCGATTTTCTTAATTTCTGTATAGAGCCCTAATTTGGGATGATCCAAATCCATATGCCTTAATCCCTTCGGATCAACAAAAGACAGCCATTGTTCTCCAGACTCTTCATCCACAAGCCACAAAAGAAAATCTGGGTAAAAATTACCTGCTGTGGCAAAACCTATACCTTTGTTTTTAGAGTCGGCATTTCGTAGTAGATACAGACTTCGTGCTCCTATTACCTCACGAAATGCTGGCGAATCATAGAACGCCTGCAAATCCTGAACAAACTGGATTTCACTTGGCGCATCAAATGCCAATGGTCTCATTTTCAAAGGTACTGCATCTTTATCTTCGAGTGACAAAAGTGGGTAAAATAAGTGTCGATCAAAGCTGATTGCAACCATATGTGGTGCATTCCATTTGCTACTTTCACCAAGGTCCCCCTTTGTCACCAAGGCCTTTAGTGTCTCCAACTTTTTAAGGTATTCATGGCCATGATCGCTATCATCAATTTCGAAGTGATAAAGTTTAAGCATGGAGCCGTGCTCATCATGCATCGGGATTACTTCGTAGAACTGGCCCTCATAGCCAGTTTTTAATGCCTTGTAGAAACGGTCGGTGTAGTCGCACAGCAATCGAATCAGTATGTCTTCCAGTCGTTTGATATCAACAAAGTTTCTTGCTTCAAACTCTGGCTTCGGCATATACAACGTATACCAACTTTGCTCACCTTCACAGAAATCAATAAGCCGCTGTTTGTCTATACGCAAGTTACTCCAGCTACGTTGTTGCTTGAAAGCCTGCAGCACCAGATAAATTCTGTCGAAATCAAATAATGCAAAATGGGCCTGATTTAGTTTACCTTCATTTCGGACATTCAACTGAAGTGCTGCATTGCCTTCCGCTGTACTGATAGCTTCCAGTCTTGGATACAAATCAAGTGATATATGTGGGGTTTTGATCTTGCCCACGAACTCAGTGGGTATTTCATACAACCAAGGATAGTGGGTACGCTTAAATCCCAATTTTTGGTTATCTTTATAGCCATCCTTTAATGCCAATGTTTTAAGCTTCTTTGATGGCAAGTTTGGACGAGTGGGAAAATCAAGTTCGATAATTTCATCACTTGGAGTGATACCTTCTTCTTTAAGGTAATCTTTAAACGCCGCCATATAGCTAGCACGTACTCCGAATATATTCAGAGTCTCAAGCTTATCCAAGTGCAGGCCTTTTGGGCGCTGATTTGGCTCAGTGCGCTTTAAGGAAAAATCTTTACCTTTGAGGCGTACACCGCGACCAAATAGCTGAATAATTTGTGAACCTTCCCCTTGGCCCATATTTAGGAGGCCCATAGTGGATACTCGCCAACTGCTCCAGCCTTCAGTAAATTTGCGAGAGCCAATCAACACATTTAATTTGCTCTCTTTATTATTCAAAGTACCAAACAATGCAACGCCAAAATCATCTGATTCACTGTCAAAATAATCTATATCCTCAGCAAGCTTATAAAACTTTGTATCGTCACCGATATTAATTAATCCAAAAGGTTCAGCATCACCAACACGTAAAGCAAGCTCACCTTTGCTGTTTTTGAGGTTTACGAGCTTTAAACGCTGACGAGCATTAGCATTAAAAATCTTGTGCAAAATATCATTATAAAGGCTATCAATATCATTGCTAAAGCTCATTAACGGACTAAAACGCCCCTGAAAGATATTATTTCCCTTAGCATTCAACAGCTGAGCTTTATCATCGATCAATTCTTTCAGCCAAATTTTTATGGTTTTATCTTCATTAAGGAAAAAGCTTAAAAACTTTACTACCTCAAGAATATCTGAATCTTCATTAGCAATAGTATTGTTAGCAACGGTCTTGCCAACAAATACCCACAGAGGTTTTGCAATATTGAAGTCGTTCAACTTCCCTTTGTGCACATGCCAAAGCCAGGTTTGCTGATAAAAACTCAACAAGCAGGCTGTGAAATACTTTAGAGCATTATCAGCTTGTTCGTAAGCTTCACCATTCATATTCAGAATAAGTGATTCCTTGCCATAGCCATCATCATAAAAATATTTATAAGAATAATCGAAGAGAATACACTTCGCGTAGATTTCCCGTATGGCTGTCACCCGAGCTTGACGCTGCTCTTCTTGTGTTAAAGTTAATTGTGCTTTTTGAGCATCATCAAGCTTATTTAGTGCTGCTGTTTCAAACAGAGTTTTGGCTTTTTTCTTGCGAATATCTTCTTCAGCTTTGGCTACGGTATGACCTTTGGCAACCGCCTGACCAAAGGTAGCCGAATATTCAAATGCAAAACCACCTCGTACCAAGACATCACGCCTCTGCATCCAGGTACCGGCTTTGGTACCAGTGCCTCGATGGCCTTCATCCACTAGTACCAGATTATTACCTTCAAAAGCTTCTACTGCAACGGTTTTATCGCCCATGCTATCACCGAGCTTATTGATATCAATGATATCAATGGTACCATTAAAGGTATTTGTCCGGTTCTTGTCGAAAAAGCGACTAAAACTAAAGCCCGAAAGCTCTAACTCTTCCAGATGCTGCTTTGATAAACCTTCATTCGGTGTTAACAGAATGATTTTGTCAGGGAATAGACTGCTATTCCCCATTTGAAAGTAATGCAAATATTGCTTTATGTTTACATGCAATAGTAAGGTTTTACCACTGCCAGTCGCATTCCAAAATGCAATCTTATTCAAGTCGCTGGCAATATAAGGCTGAAAAATTTCTGCACCTTTTTCTTTGCTATAACGTTTAAGCTCTTCGTTTAACCCATCTAATAGAGCCTGTGGTTTGTTAAAGTACCAGTCCAAGTAAATCTCAGTAAACAACAAAGACAAATACTGAAAGTACTTCATGTTCAAAACATGGCCTTCCAGTTGGTTACGGTGTTTGGTAATGTCCTGCCAGTGCTCAACGATATGCAAATCGTAGCGGCGTAAATCTGCCTCGGAAATCCAATCCACTTCAAACAGGTTGCGAGTCAGTTCATGGAAAAATAGGGTTTGCCCATCGTCATCAACACCTTCGTGCAGATCATCACCCAGGCGTAATTTTAGCGCGGCAAGTTCATTACCTTTGAAGAATCGCATCACCCAACGATTAAGCACTAATTCCTGGTGAAAGCTGCGCTTTTTAGCTTTGCTCTTTCCTGTTTTTTTTGGGGGAGCCATTACACATTCTCCTCAGCGAACATACGCTCCAAAAACTCTGGTTCAATTTGGCGTAGTTTTAATACTCGCGTATTACCACCTTCCTCTGCCGTTTGTGTGAGCACAGTTGGGATATTGTGATCGCCATTGATATAGATCACGTCAAACTCATTGTCAGCCGGGTTTAAAGCAAGTTTGTCGCACAGCCTGTTAAGGTCTTCGTAGTCAATGCGTTCGCAGTCGCGCCACAGTACCAAACAGGTCTCATTACTGGGCAAGGTGCCAGTTACCGTAACAAAGCCGCGTTCGGGCTGTGCATCGATATATTTCACGGTTAAGCCGATCAAATAGTTAAAGGTTTCCACCAAATCGACTTTTTGTTCCTCGAATGCCCCGGCGGAATCCACAGCAATTTTCATGGTGTAGTCGAAGGGTTTTTTAAAATCGTCGGTAGAAAGCAAGGAGCCACGGCTTTCAACGTCGAGCATGTAGTTGAGCATGTAGTCGTCTTTGAGTTCGGGGGTATTATCAAAGAGGTCTGTCTTGTGCTGTGTGAACTCAAGATTATTAAGTGCGTCTTCATAGCTTTCAAGTTTCATAACTTTAAAGCATGAAGATATTCCTGCATTTAAGTTCTTACACTTGCCACCTTTCCATTCGTCTGAAAATGCTGCTTTCAACACTCTAGGTTTTGTTACAGTTGCAAAGTATTCACCTTGTTCAACCAAGATGAAACTCAACTTAGCTTCTTGATTTTCCCTTTCTGCTTGTCTGATTAAATCTATTACTGCATGGCCTGTTGTTCCGCTTCCTGCGAAATAGTCAAGAACAACTGAATTACTCTGATTCTGAGTGGCTAATGAGATGCATTTTTTTACTAAATTTATTGACTTTGGAAAGTCAAAACGCTTTTCACCTAGTAGATCTATAAGAAGGCTATTACCATATTTTCCGGCATCATACTCGCCACCACTCCATACGGTTTTAGGAACAGATTGTTCATGTGTAACAAATAAATCCCAAGTGCCATTAGCTTCAATAGCTGCAATTCTCTCGAGGTTTTCACGGATTGAATCCAAGCCGAAGTTCCATCGGCGTTCAATACCATCCTGATCTATTGGCCAAACTTGAATAACTCCATCTGAAGTTAAAATGTTCTTTGCGACAGGATGAAAATCAGAATCAGGAACACTTCCTACATCAACAACTTTTCCGCCTTTAATGTATATGGGGTAGAAGGAGAGTGGACGATCAATTCGCTTCGAATTCTCACCCCATCGACGCATTTTTCTGGGAGTTTTATTTTCTTCTAATGTTCTGGCTATACTTCCGGATAAGCCAGTTCGGGTGAGGAATAGAGCGTACTCATGTGTTCTATTAAAGTTACGCGTAATTGAACCTTTAGGATTATGAATCACTGTTATCCGTGAAAGAGTATGTTCTGGAGCCACTTCTTCCATTATGAGTGAAAGATTTGTCACTTCAGAGTCGTCAATTGCGACAGTTTTAACACCATCTTCCTTTAGAAGCGACATACTCATAGACAGTCGGTCATTCATTAAACTCGCCCATGATGAATTTTTGTACTCATTTTTATACAAAATGGGAGTTGAGTTTGTGTTATAAGGTGGATCTATATAGATATAGTTAACTTTTTTTCTGTATTTATTTTTGAGAAGAGAAAGTGCTTGAAAATTATCACCATGAATCAGCAGGCCAGTTAAAGTACCGTCAATATCGGGAATATGTTTTATTAATGAATGTTTGAAAGCTTTAGAAAACAAACTAGTATCTACTATCAGGTTCAGATATTCACTCAGCTGATCTGTAACCTCCAAGAAATCCCCTTCCCACATCCCAAGTGATATCCACTGCAGCCATTGTTTCTCATTTTCCAAAATTTGCTGCCATAATTCTTTAGGTATACGATTGAGAGTAATACAATAATCTACCGACACTACAAATTTCTTCTTAGTCCACAGTTTTCTTTGAAAGTTTTCCAACTGTGCAAGAAATTTAATCAAATCCAAGGCTATGCTGCGCAAGCACTGAATCATACGTAAGTTCTTTTCAATATCACTAAAGACTTCAGCATTTTGCACATCGTCCAGATGCATCACTTCGTTTTTAATATAGAAATCCAGTTCACCACTCAGAAACTTACCGAGTTTTTTATGAATAAAATAGTCAGCGGTGTTTTTGGTGGTATAGTTAGTTAAATGCTTTTCAAGAAGAGTGCGCTTGGGGTTCTTTTCGGTGGGTTCACGCTTGCTTAAATCCAGCCAACGGCTGGCTACAGCGCCATCGTCTAACACTGCACTTACCGCAGCTTCAACTAACTTATCCTGCTTGCTGCCCTTGGGCATGGCTTTGTATTCAAAGCGGATAATCAGTTCTTTGGTGTAGTTGCCGTCAAAATCCTTTTTGGTAACTTCCTCTACCGGCAGAATTTCTTCTTCATACTCGTCACCTTCGTCATCAACACGAGTAACGACTTTCTGTTCTGCCAATAAAAAGCGGCGCTCTTTGTCATTATCTTTACGGTTATCCTTGGCAGTGTCGGCGGCGACTAGGCGGAAATGCACTACTCGACCATCTTCTAATTTGAATGAGTAATTGGAGAAATTTTCGCCACTTTTGATGTAGTACTGATCTTTATTAGCCCAGTGCAGCATGACTTCTTCGCCTGCATAAGGGATGGCATAAGTATCACCTTTATAGCGACGCTGGCTGATAAAATCACCGTTGTCGTAATAGCGGGAGAAGAAGGTCAATAAGTGGCTGAACACTGCGTTTTCATGTTCGGCATTCCCACTACTAGCTTGGGCGATTTTGGCTTTTAGCTCTTTGACCTTGGGTGACTCAGTTGGGTCAAAACCTGCATCAGTTGCCGCCTGTTCAGCTTTTTTCAAATCGTCTTTGAGTTGGTTAACGTTAGCGCTATTACCGCTAGCTAAAGCCTTTTCTACCTTTTCCTTGAGGCGCTTTTCCAAATATTCATTAATTTCATCGGCGCGAGCATTAAGGATGCGATATACCCCAAAATCCAGTTCGGGGCGATCAATTTGGAAAATTTCCCTTAGCTTATTAACCAATTCATTAAACTTGCTCATGTATATTCCTGTATTCTTAAATTAATTGTTATTCGCTTACTAGCACGAGCTTAGGCAACTTGCCAGCGAATAGTAAATAAATGTTCTGTTTTTGAAGTCTGAGTAAGACGCTCTTGCAAGGACTCAATTAGCTCATCGCGCTTTGCCATAATCTCATCCTCCGCTTCAAAAATTTGCTGCCGCTGTCGCCGTTGCTGACGCTCTAGCCCTCGTAACTGATTTTGCAGCTCGGATTGTTCTTCTAAAGTTGGCGCCTTTCGAGCATCGCGTTTTACTTGGGCAATTTTGGCTTTGGTCTCTTTTAATGCCTCTTCACTTGCCAGTATTTTGTCATCCGCCCAACGTTCCAACTTTTCTCGTTCGGAATGAAATAAGCGTTGATTTTCTTCGATAAATTTCGCCATGCTGGCTTCAATACGTCGTCGTTGATTATTCACTAATAAACTCGGTAATTCTACCTCGGTTATCGAGAGCACTTCTTTAGCTTGAACAGAAAATAACTTTTCGCAGGCTTCTTGATCCAAAGCTTTGCCATCGTCAGTAATCACTGAAAATAATAAACTTTCAACTGTGTCCAAAGCACTAATTGTGAGCTTATCAAGCTGCAACCAGCCTGATTTGCCAACTAGATCTGAAATTACACTTAATTTTGTTTCATGATTGCTGTAGTCAAATACCAGTTTTGCAACTGGAGTTTCGCAATTTTTGGCGGTATCTAATGACCACTCACCGAGTGGATGATTTAAACGATAAGCGTGAACTTTGAAACCCTGTTGGTACTGCTGGTTGTCTTTACCACGAACAAGCTGATAACGCCCAATAGGCACTGTATCAATCGGTGAATGAGTTAATTGAAAACTATAATCGTGATCTTGAAAATGAGCATGGGCATCAGAAGTTAATGTGGAGCCACCAAGCGAGTACCGAGTGACACCCCAGAACCAGCGTCCAACTTTGTCTAACCTTGCTTGAGCTGAGTCAAGCTGAAACTTTAATTTGGCGTGAACATCTTCATCAAAGTGTTCCATTAACTGACTTTGGGTTTGTTTAAGCTTGTCATTAATATCGACTTCAAGCTCTTTTTGCAATTCCTGAAATGCAAATTCGATATCTTCTGGCCTTCGACAAGTATCATAAATTCGAGCTATGCGTTTTTCAAAATCAATTCCGGACTCGATACGCCCTAAGACTTCATCCGATGCACCAAATACACCTGAAAATAACTGAAACTTTTCTGTTAGCAATTCGAGAACTCGTTGATCTGCCTGGTTTCGAGTATTTAGAAAATTAATAACAACTACATCATGCTTTTGCCCATAACGGTGGCAGCGACCAATACGTTGTTCAACACGCTGTGGATTCCATGGCAAATCGTAATTGATTAGTAATGCGCAGAATTGTAGGTTTACACCCTCTGCGGCAGCTTCAGTGGCAATCATAATTTCAGCACGTTCTCGAAATTCATCAATTAATGCAGTACGTTTGTCCACATGCGTAGAGCCTGTTATGCGATCACTATCTTGATATTGCTTTAACCAATTTTGATAAATTTCATTAGCCTCTGTACCAGAATTTGTACCACTAAAGGTAACAATTTTTTTTTCGTAGCCATTTCGAGAAAGATAATCGGCTAAAAAATGCTGAGTTCGCTTGGATTCAGTAAAAATGATAGCCTTGCGTGGACCATTGTGTTCTATCATCTTAGCAAAGCCAATATCAAGTGCAGCAATAAGCGCTTCTGCCTTCGTATCTGTTGTTAGATACTGGGCTTGCTGGATGAATGACTCAATTTCGGCTATTTCTACCTGTAGCTCTTTAATTTCTTTTTCTTTAGCTTCTAATTGATTGCATGGGTTTGCCGGCTCTTCATTTAGCGCCTTATAATCGGTAGCTTCTGGGATGTCTTTATCAGAATATTCATCAGCATCTAGATATTCGTCCTCAAGCTCGTTTTGCTGCACAAGATTTACGGCTAGGTCCTCATCAGAAATATCATGGCCGTTTAATTTTTTTTGCAAGCGCTCAAGTATTGTTTGTAATGTGCCAGTAATTGCATATGGGCTTGAAGCAAGAAGCTTACGCAAAATTAATCCAGTGAGATGACGCTGTCGCTTTGGAAGAGCAAAGGATATTTCACGCTGCAAAAAAGCTGAAATGCGTTCGTACAATTCATGCTCTGCATCTGTAGGCTTAAATGGCTGGGTAATAGCTTGTCGTTTGGTATAACGAACATACTCAAGAACTTGACTACGCAATGTGCGCTTAGCAAAACCGGCCAGGCGTTGTTTCAAAGCATCTGAATCATTTTCACCACTGATAAACTGTTTACGAAATGCTTTTTCATCACCAAATATGTGTTCATCAAGTAATTGAGCAAGACCATAAAGTTCCATCAGAGAATTCTGAAGAGGGGTTGCGGTAAGCAGCACTTTGCGACGACCATTGAATGCTGATCTGAGTGCTTGCCCCATGCGATTACTTGCACGGTAAGAGTTTCTTAACTTGTGGGCTTCATCAATCACAACTAAGTGCCAAGGAATCGCAACCATTTCATTTGCCAGCTTTGCTGCAAAGTGATATGACATAATAATGATTTGCTTTCCAGCCATACCAGAAATACATTCACCAGCGCTAAGTCCCATACGTTTAACTGTGGCTGAATCTAACACAATACTAGGTAGTGCAAATTTTTCAGCCAATTCCTGGGACCATTGTTTTCGTAATGCTGCAGGGCATACAATAATCAGACGACGTCGACGCTCTGCCCAGTACTGACAGAGAACAAGTGATGCCTCTATAGTTTTGCCAAGACCTACCTCATCTGCTAGCAATACACCTTGCTGCAATGGGTTTCTAATTGCAAAAAGTGCAGCTTCAATTTGGTGAGGATTCAGATCTACAGTCGCGTCAAACAAAGACTGTGAAAGGCGATCGACACTATCTGCAGCATGTATACATGTAAGCTCATTGGCATAGTATTTAGCGTGGTATGGTGAAATCATTTTATACTTTCTTCTGGCTGCTGGTTTATCCACATTCTAATTTAGAGAATATTGAAGAGCCAGCATCTATTGTCGTAAATATTTCAATAATAATCACTACTTCTAGCTTCTTCAATATTTATCAAGCAAACTGCAAAGCCCAATTTTTTATAGATAAGCACCGAAATTTATACTATTGGTGCGAAAGACTTTATGCAGAATAAGTGTAACTCATTTTGAAAACTATCAATTTTTAAAATATGCTCAAATGAAGTTCTAACAAAAGCAAAGTAATCAATCGACACACAGGGTGGCAACTAAACCTAGATATAATTTAGCCATCAAAAGTCCATGTTATGATGGTTAAAATTAGAAAGATGATTAAATTTGAGAAAAGAAAAAGCAGCTAATATTTAGCCTATTTACAACAATGAAAATCTAAAAGTACTCTGCCTAAAATGGTAACTTACTCTATAATGGAGCAAGTTACCTAGATTATTCAGTTTAATAAAGTCAAAGTATAAGTCTTCAGCTTTACTCTACAGTAACAGACTTCGCGAGGTTACGTGGCTGATCTACATCCGTTCCTTTAATAAGTGCCACATGGTATGACAACAGCTGTAAAGGTACAGAATATGCAATTGGAGAGAGTGTTTTAATTTTTGCAGGAAGATGGATAACGTGAGCTGCATCTTCAGATACATTCACGTTTTCATCTGCAAAAACAAATAGCTGGCCACCACGTGCACGAACTTCTTGTAAGTTCGACTTTAACTTATCAACAAGCTCATCGTTTGGTGCTACTGCAACAACTGGCATGTCTTGGTCAACAAGCGCAAGTGGACCATGCTTTAATTCACCAGCAGCATAAGCTTCTGCGTGAATATAAGAAATTTCTTTCAGTTTTAAAGCACCTTCCATCGCCACAGGGTAATGCACACCTCGGCCTAAGAAAAGGCTGTGATTTTTATCACCAAAATGACCTGCAAGTGCTTCGATATCTTTATCTGACTCTAGAACTGTCTTTAAAATTTGTGGCAGTTCACGAAGCTCTTGTACATAACCAGCTTCTTTTTCAGCTGTTAGACCAAAGCGACGACCTACTGCAAGTACAAGCAAGAAAAGCGCTGTGAGCTGTGTCGTAAATGCTTTTGTGGAAGCAACACCAACTTCTGGGCCTGCATGAGTTAGCAAGTTAAGTTCTGTTTCACGTACAAGCGAACTTGTTGGCACGTTACACACACAAAGTGAACCGATAAAACGATCTTTCGAGCTGCGTAATGCTGCAAGAGTATCTGCAGTTTCACCACTTTGAGAAATTGTGATTAAAAGCGTATTTTCTGGCACAACTGTTTTGCGGTATCTGAACTCACTGGCAATTTCAACTTGGCAAGGAATGCCAGCAATGCTTTCAAACCAATAACGAGCAACAACACCTGCGTGATAACTTGTACCACAAGCAAGAATCTGAATATTTTTTACTTTATC
Organism: Gammaproteobacteria bacterium UBA6940; assembly: GCA_002450655.1. Lineage (GTDB taxonomy): Bacteria > Pseudomonadota > Gammaproteobacteria > Pseudomonadales > UBA6940 > UBA6940. The sequence goes on from DJZY01000058.1 coordinate 27,543, forward strand.
GAAAATATCAGATGCTTTAGGGCCAAATGCACTTTCAAGAACCTTCTCATGATCGATACGGCCTTCAAGTGTTTGCTGAACAGCATGTGGCTGTTCGTAGATTTCTTTCAGCATGTAGTGACGGAATTCGCCCTTCTCTGCTGAGTCTTGCTGGCCTTCAAGCTCACTGATTGCACGCTCTACAGGATTACCTTGGATATCGACAACAGTTATTTTCTTCGCTTCGATACAAGCCATATCACCATCTTCAAGATGCATAAAGCGGTTTGTCACAGGTAATAGTGCTAACTGATCAGAAGCAACAAAATGCTCGCCAATACCAATACCGATAACAAGTGGGCTGCCTTTACGGCCAGCAACTAATTGATCTGGATAACGAGTGTTGATAACAGCAATCGCATATGCGCCTTCAAGCTTCTGCATTGCAAGAGCAACAGCCTTGCTTAATAGATCAGAAGACGCTTCTGAGTTTGCTTCAAGATTTTTCAGTTCACGGTGAATAAGGTGAGCAACAGCTTCTGAATCTGTTTGCGATGAAAACTCATAGCCAGCTGCTTTGAGCTCATCACGAAGTGGCACGTAGTTTTCAATAATACCATTATGCACAATGGCAAGCTCATTATGAGAAATATGAGGATGCGCATTGTCTTCACTTGGAGCACCATGAGTAGCCCAGCGAGTATGTGAAATACCTAGATGACCAGTTTTAGGCGTTGCTTCTTCAGCAGCTACAAGCTCAGCAACTTTACCAAGGCATCTTAAACGTTCAAGTGAGCCTTGATTTGAACGTACAACTAGTCCAGCTGAGTCATAACCACGGTATTCAAGGCGACGAAGGCCTTCAAGAAGAATAGGAGTTACATTACGATCAGCAATGGCACCAACGATTCCGCACATAATTAATCCTTTTAGTTTTTCTTAGTTGGACGTTTCCAACCATTGATAATACGAGGCTTCGCACGAGCAACAGCCAAAGCACTTTCTGGTACATCTTGAGTTAGCGTAGAGCCAGCACCCACTGTAGCACCTTGAGCGATGTTAAGCGGTGCGACTAAGCTTGAGTTGGAACCAATAAAAACGCCTTCACCAATAATGGTCTTATGCTTATTTACACCATCGTAGTTACAGAAGATAGTCCCTGCACCAATATTTGTTTCTCTGCCTATTTCGCAATCACCTGCATATGATAGATGATTGATCTTAGCACCTTCGCCAATAACAGCATTTTTAGTTTCGACGAAGTTACCTAGACGAGCACCTTCCGCAAGCTTACTGCCTGGTCTCACACGAGCAAATGGCCCAACATTACAGTTTTGAGCGATCTCAGCATCAGCAATATCGCAAAAAGCATTGATTTCAACATTATCGCCAATCACAACGTTCTTTAAACGCACATTCTGGCCTATTTTAACGTTGTCACCAAGAACAACCTTGCCTTCAATTACAACGTTAATATCCAAGGTGCAATCAACACCTGCTTTCAGCTCACCACGGATATCAATGCGGGATGCATCAGCAATCGTAACCCCTTCAACCATAAGGGCACGAGCATAGTTACGCTGATACAATCGTTCCAAAGCTTCCAATTGTACGCGATCATTCACGCCTTGAACTTCCCAATCGTTTGGAGCAACGATGACTTCGACTCGGCTTTGTGGCTCATTTTTTTCTGCAGCAAGACCAACCAAATCAGGCAAGTAATATTCTTGCTGTGCATTGTTATTTGATACCTTTGGAAGAAGCTCTTCTAAAAGTGACTTATTCAAGACCATAACGTTTGTGTTGATCTCTTTGACAGCTCGCTGCTCTGAAGTTGCATCTTTTTCTTCAACGATACCTGTAACAACACCATTTTCATCACGAAGAATACGACCATATCCATGAGGGTTATCAATCACTTGCGTTAGAAGAGAGAACTCTGTTTGTACTTGGCATAGCGATTTGAAGGTCGACGTTTGCGTTAAAGGTACATCACCAGAAATAATGAGTACTTTTGAGCTTGGTTTTGCACCTGTCTCATTCAGGAAAGGCAGTGCTGTTTGAACTGCATGTGCTGTACCAAGTTGTTCAGCTTGATGAACCCATGTAATTTGGCGGCCATCTTCTGCTGCCCAATCTTTAAGCTGTTGAGCTTCATGACCCACAATCACAAAAATACCTTTCGGTTGAAGTGCTTCAACATTATCAAGGACGTGACCTATCATTGGCTTACCTGCCAGCGGATGAAGGACCTTATGTAATTTTGACTTCATTCGCGTGCCCTTTCCTGCAGCGAGTACTATCACATAGATATCTTGAGTTATGTGATCAGCCATGTAGTTCTCCCGTTAAATTAGTCATATTCAAATACGCTAAATCAGCACAAATAGCTTATTAGTTATATAATGTAAATTATTATTAATTTATTATTTCATTTAAAAAATAGCCACTTAGATTAATCCCAATAGTATAAGACACTTATCCTTACAAGCACATCCAAGTTTACTCAACTAAACTAATACTATGCAAAAACAATCATATGTTTTCAATAAATAAGTGGTCTAAACATGCAAGCTAGTAAATACCTCTCTCCAAGCGATGTTGAAAAGCTTGGGCTCGATAAGTTACCAGTATTCCAAGAGTTGCATCGAGATGACCTTGAAAATTTACTTTCCGTGTGTCAGCTACGGAAGTTCTCAACTGGAGACCATATTATTAAAACAGGGCAATCTGACCCATGGCTATACATCATGCTTGATGGTAAAGCCTCAGTTGTTGTTAAAGATATAGAGGTCACCGTTATACACTCGAGAGGCGCACTATTTGGTGAAGCAGCGCTTATTGATACCTCCGCGCGCAAAGCAGATGTTATAGCGTTAACTGACTGCGAATGTTTGGGCATAGACTCTGTTCTTATGGAAGAAGTGCTTTGCACAACAAATATGATCTTCTATGCCCATTTCTACAAACATATTACAGCAATGCTTTCTGAACGCTTAACGAAAACCAGTGAAGAATTGACACTAGTGAAAAAGGCCTTCAACCAAGTTATTAGCATTAATATGAAATAACGCCTTCACTAAACTTCAACCAAAAAAAAACCCTGATACAAGACCAGGGTTTTTTATGAGCAACCAAAAATTAACTTGGACGACCCATTTTTTTGCGTAGAGCTTGAATCGTGCGAAGCTGAGCAGCTGCTTCTGCAAGTTGAGCTGAAGCTGTTGAGAACTGCATTTCAGACTTCTGATCTAGCAGAGCTTCTTCAGCACGCTTGCGAGCTTCTTGAGCAGCTACTTCGTCAAGATCATGTGCACGCATTGCCATGTCTGCAAGGATAGTTACCCTTTTAGGTTGTACTTCCATGATTCCACCGGAAACATAGAAAACACCTTCTTCATCATTTTCAAATAGACGCACAGGACCTGCAACTAGATGAGTTAGAAGTGGAGCGTGATTAGGAGCAATACCAAGTTCGCCTTGAGCGCCTGGAGCAACTACTAACTCTACTTCACCACTGAAAATCTCACCTTCAGCACTGATTACATCACAAACAATTGTTTTTGCCATTTCAGTCTCACTTTACATCTCTACAGAAAAGCAAGCTGTCTTAAAAATAAGACTTTACCTACATTTAAGACAGATTACTTTTCTGAATACCGATAGTGAATCATAAAGAGAGAGGGCTAAAAGCCCTCTTCCTTAGATTAAGCCTCTGCTGCCATTTTCTTAGCTTTTGCTTTAGCTTCTTCAATGTTGCCAACCATGTAGAATGCTTGTTCTGGAAGAGCATCATACTCACCAGCAAGAATACCTTGGAAGCCAGCAATAGTATCTTTAAGAGATACGTATTTACCAGGTGCACCAGTGAAGATCTCAGCAACGAAGAATGGCTGAGAAAGGAATCTTTCGATCTTACGAGCACGAGATACAGTTTGCTTATCTTCTTCAGAAAGCTCATCCATACCTAGAATCGCGATGATATCTTTAAGTTCTTTGTAACGTTGTAGTACAGACTGAACGCCACGAGCAACTTTATAATGCTCATCACCAACAAGTAGTGGATCTAACTGACGAGAAGTAGAGTCTAGTGGATCTACCGCTGGGTAAATACCAAGCTCTGCAACTTGACGAGAAAGTACAACTGTGGAATCCAAGTGAGCAAACGTTGTAGCTGGAGATGGATCTGTTAAGTCATCCGCAGGTACGTATACAGCTTGAATAGATGTGATAGAACCAGTCTTCGTGGAAGTAATACGTTCCTGAAGTACACCCATCTCTTCAGCAAGAGTTGGCTGGTAACCTACAGCAGAAGGCATACGACCTAGAAGTGCAGATACTTCAGTACCAGCAAGTGTGTAACGGTAGATGTTATCAACGAACAGAAGAACGTCACGACCTTCGTCACGGAATTTCTCTGCCATTGTAAGACCAGTTAGAGCAACACGTAGTCTGTTACCTGGTGGCTCATTCATCTGACCATAAACAAGTGCTACTTTATCAAGTACCTTGGATTCAGTCATTTCACGGTAGAAGTCATTACCTTCACGAGTACGTTCACCAACACCTGCGAATACAGAGAAACCAGAGTGCTCGATCGCGATGTTACGGATAAGCTCCATCATGTTAACGGTTTTACCTACACCAGCACCACCGAATAGACCTACTTTACCACCCTTCGCGAATGGACAGATAAGGTCGATAACCTTGATACCTGTTTCAAGTAGTTCACTCGCTGCAGCTTGCTCTTCATAAGAAGGCGCTTTACGGTGAATAGGCATTCTTTCTTCTTCACCAATTGGACCACACTCGTCAATTGGGTTACCTAGAACGTCCATAATACGACCTAGAGTTTGCTTACCAACTGGAACGCTGATTGGTGCGCCAGTGTTAACAACGTCTAGATTACGCTTAAGACCTTCTGTACTACCCATTGCAATAGTACGAACAACACCGTCACCCAGCTGTTGCTGAACTTCTAGAGTTGTGCCTGTAGCTTCAACTGTTAATGCATCATAAACTTTTGGTACAGCGGATCTTTCGAAGGCAACGTCAATAACCGCGCCAATGATCTGCTCTATACGACCTTTACTCATAACCAATCCTCTTTAAAGTCTTTTAAACAGCGCTAGCTCCGCCAACAATTTCCGCCAATTCTTGTGTAATCGATGCCTGACGAGCTTTGTTATAGACTAACTGTAATTCTTTAATCATATCGCCTGCGTTATCTGTTGCAGACTTCATTGCAACCATTCGAGCAGCTTGCTCACATGCAATATTTTCAACCAACGCTTGGTAAGCACGTGATTCGATGAATCGGCTTACAAGATGCTCAAGTAGAGCTTCAGGTGCTGGTTCGTAGATATAATCCCAGGAATAACCTTGTTTCTTTTCTTCTGCTGCAAAAGTTTCTTTAGTAATTGGGAGGATTTGCTCAACAGTAGGCGCTTGAGTCATTGTATTTACGAACTTATTGTAAATAACCACAACTTTACTTACTTCACCTGCTAGATACAGATCCAATAAAACTTTTACATTACCAAGGAGGCTTTCCATTGAAGGATGATCACCTAGGCCATTTGTATAAGCAACTACGTCGCCGCCAACATTTTTGAAGAAAGCATGTGCTTTGCTACCAACAACGCTGAATTTAGCCTTACCACCGCGATCAGCGATTTCTTTAGCGTAAACGTTAACCTTTTTGAAAAGGTTAACGTTTAGGCCGCCACAAAGGCCTCGATCTGAAGAAACGACAAGAACACCAACGTTCTCGCCATCTTGCTCTGTTAAATAAGCATGTTCAAAATCAAGGTTTGCAGTTGTTAAGTGAGTTATAACCTGCAAAATTTTTGTAGCGTAAGGCTTAGAGCGCAGCATGTTATCCTGCGCTTTTTTCATTTTACTTGCAGCAACAAGCTCCATGGCTTTGGTAATTTTTTGAGTACTCTTGACGCTCGCAATTTTAGTGCGAACTTCCTTAGCTCCAGCCATAGTTTTTCACCTTACCAGCTTTGAGTTGCCTTGAATGACTCAACTGCTTTTGTGAGTCCTGCTTTAACTTCGTCACTGTACTCTGGCTTAGAGTTGATTTTATCCATCAGCTCTTTGTGCTCAGTGTTCATGTATGCAAGAAGTTTTTCTTCGAAAGCATTTACTTGTGCAATTTCAACGCTATCAAGGAAGCCTTCGTTTGCAATGAACAGAGAAACTGAAAGCTCAGCAACAGAAAGTGGTGAGTATTGCTTTTGCTTCATAAGTTCAGTTACACGCTGACCATGACGTAGTTGCTTACGAGTTGTAGCATCTAGATCGGAAGCGAATTGAGCGAAAGCAGCAAGTTCACGGTACTGTGCAAGTGCTAGACGTACACCACCACCTAGCTTCTTAACGATCTTAGTCTGAGCTGCACCACCAACACGAGATACAGATAGACCAGCGTTAATCGCAGGACGGATACCAGAGTTAAATAGGTTAGTTTCTAGGAAGATCTGACCATCAGTAATCGAGATTACGTTAGTTGGTACGAACGCAGATACGTCACCAGCTTGAGTTTCGATAATTGGTAGAGCTGTTAGAGAACCTGTTTGGCCTTTAACTTCACCGTTAGTGAACTTTTCTACGTACTCTTCGTTTACACGAGCAGCACGCTCTAGAAGACGGGAGTGAAGATAGAATACGTCACCTGGGTATGCTTCACGACCTGGTGGTCTCTTAAGAAGCAAGGAAATTTGACGGTAAGCCCAAGCTTGTTTTGTAAGGTCATCATAAACGATAAGAGCGTCTTGACCACGATCTCTGAAGTACTCACCCATTGCGCAACCAGCGAATGGAGCAAGGAATTGCATAGATGCAGGATCAGATGCAGATGCAGAAACAACGATCGTGTGATCCATTGCACCGTGCTCTTCAAGCTTGCGTACTACTGCAGCGATAGAAGATTGCTTCTGACCGATTGCAACGTAGATACACTTAATGCCTGTACCTTTTTGGTTAATGATCGCATCAATAGCAACAGCTGTTTTACCGATCTGACGGTCACCAATGATAAGCTCACGCTGACCACGACCAACTGGAACCATTGCGTCAACAGCTTTAATACCAGTTTGTACTGGTTGTTCTACTGGCTCACGAGTGATTACACCAGGTGCTACCTGCTCTACTGGAGAAGTTACTTTAGCAGCAATTTCACCTTTACCATCAATTGGGTTACCTAGAGCATCAACTACGCGACCTAGAAGTTCTGGACCTACTGGTACTTCAAGGATACGACCAGTTGTATAACACTTTTGGCCTTCAGCAAGTTTTACACAGTCGCCTAATACAACTGCACCAACGGAGTCTTTTTCAAGGTTTAATGCCAGACCGAACAACCCATGTTCAAACTGAATCATTTCACCATACATGATGTCATCTAGACCATGTATAGTCACAATACCATCAGATAGAGCGATGATAGTACCTTCGTTTTTCGTAGAAGGCTCGATATTGAGGCCTTCAATACGCTCCTTAATAATTTGACTAATTTCAGCAGGATTGAGCTGTTGCATACTAAACCACCCTTGGCTAACGAATCAGATTGTTTTTGAGCTGCGCCAATTGTTTGCGCACGGAAATATCAATAACATTGCCATTAAATCGGACAATGGCGCCGCCAATAAGATCTGGATCGACGGAAAACTCAGGTTGAATATTAAGCCCTGTTTTCTTAGAAATGGCGTCAACGAGCGATTTTTGCTGGCTTTCATCCAACTCAAATGCTGTTACGAACGAAGATCTCACTTGCTGTGACGCCTCTTCCTTCTTCTGTAAATAAATTGCACAGATATCATCTATTGCCAGCAATCTTGAGTTTTCACCCAAGAGTCTTACAAAACGCTTTGTATCGTCTGTCATCCAATCTTGGCAAACGCTTTCTAAAACTTTAAGTTTATCTTCAAGACTTACTGTTGGATTAACAACGTAATCTTTCATTTTATCGATGGCAAGTGCCTGCTTAAGAGCAAGCAAACACTGCCACCAGCTATCAACTGTATTGCTCTTTAGCGCTACATCATAAGCAGCGAGTGCATAAGGCCGAGCCTGAGTAGCATAACTCATCAATAAACTCCTTTAGAGCTGAGCTGAAAGCTGATCAAGAAGTTGAGCGTGTGCATTTTTATCGATGCGAGCACGAAGAATTTGTTCTGCGCCAAGTACGGCAAGTTCAGCAACATCCTTACGTAGCTGCTCTTTTGCAGAAAGAGTTTGACGCTGAATTTCTTCCGCTGCCTTTTGTTTCTCTTTCTCTGCTGCTGCTTGCGCATCAGATCTTGCTTGTTCAACTACTTGGTTTGCTCTGCGATTAGCTTGCTCAACTAGCTCTGCAGCTTGCTGCTTAGCTTCATTTAATAGCTTTTGGGCTTCTGTTTGCGCTTGATCCAAAGAAACTTTTGCCTGCTCTGCATTTTGCAAACCAGCAGCAATTGTTTGCTCACGCTCTTCAATCGCAGCCCTAATGACTGGCCATACGAACTTCATTGTGAACCATACGAAGATGGCGAACGAAATAGCTTGACCAATTATTGTTGCATTAATATCCATAGAAATTTCCTAGCTGGACACATGACTTTAAATCGGAACTTAAAGCCTTACCTATATATCTTTAGACAAGGCTTCAAATGCTTAAATTATGCACCTGCTGCAACTACGAAGATGAGGTACATTGCAAGACCAACACTGATCATTGGAACAGCGTCAAGTAGACCTGCGATGATGAAGAACTTACCTTGAAGCATTGGAGCCATTTCTGGTTGACGAGCTGTGCTATCTAGAAGCTTACCGCCAAGCATTGCGAAACCAAAAGCTGTACTAATTGCTGCTAAACCAATCATCACTGCTGCCGCGATTATAATAATTGCTGCTACCATTATCTTTCACCTTTTCAAAATTAAACCAAATCAGCCTAAAAGTTTACCTAAGACCAAGCCAGTATTTCGTTATTTTGTTGTGACGAAATACTTTTTTGGCTTTAGATTCTTGAGAACTTTTATCAAGTTCAAATATTTTTCGTGCACCTCTAAACTTTTTATATTGAAGGTTAGAGGCTTAACCAGTTTTTTTAAAACTAGTGATCTTCCGCTGCCATGCTTAGATATACAAGGGATAAAACCATGAATATATAAGCTTGCAATAGGATTACGAGAATGTGGAAAATAGCCCATGGCACAGATAATGTCCACTGAGCCCACATTGGTAGTAATGCTATCAAGATGAAAATCATCTCACCAGCGTACATGTTTCCAAATAATCGGAATCCTAAGGAAATTGGTTTTGTAATCAAACCTACAACTTCAAGAAGGAAGTTAACAGGTAGTAAACAAAGCTTACCAATTGGAGACTTCGCAGAGAAAGGCATCATTGTAAGCTCACCCATGAAGCCGCCAACACCTTTTTCTTTAATAGAGAAACCAATAATAAGTAAAAATACAGAGAAACCAAGACCTAGAGTAATATTTGGATCAGTAGAAGGTACAATTTTCATGTACGGCACACCAGCCAAATAGAATAAATGAGGGAACCAATCAACAGGAATTAAATCCATTAAATTCATTAGGAAAACCCAAACAAATATCGTTAAGCACAGAGGCGCAATTAACGCATTCTTTTTGTGAAATATTTGTTTGACTTCGTTATGAATAAAATCAATAACAATCTCAATTGCAAGCTGAAATCTTGATGCACCTGCTACTTTTGCTTTACGAGCCGCAGCCCAAAACATCAAGCAGAAAATCATACCAAGACCAATTGACCAGCCAAGAGTATCAATATGAAAACGCCAAAAACCCATTTCTGCTGCTTCTGCTGCAGAGTGAGCAATCGTCCACTCGCCATCAATTTTGCCTAACGTTAAGTTAGTCAAATGGTGACGTATATAATCAGATGAGGATGCCCCTGCCATAGTTTACCTATTCACGTCGTTAATCATTACTCAAGCAAACAGACCTAAAAGAATTTCTTCTTCCAAGTCTCCGTAAAAAATCTTATTTGCTTCCAACGCTAAGTCGAAAGAGCAAAAGACTTTTTCAACTTAGGATTTTGGAGATCCCCATGAAGGGCCCTCAATAACTTTAAGCTTTAAAGAATACACCATAAAACCTAAAATTAATTTCTATCGCTTTCCTTTTTTTTGGTTTTGGATGATAAAACACCTAAATACCAATACGGAAGAGCATATGCCGCAAAAAATACGAGCGCGGTCTTAAAAAACTGCTTTGGGTATTTTAAATAGTAATCATGAGGCATAAGAGTAAAGAGCATAATTAATGCAATGGTAAGTAGCAAATACTTAAGTGCTACACCTCTAAACACGCCTTTGAGCCATTGTCCTGTTAAAGCAACTCTATTTGGTCTCGCCCAAGCATATAGTTGAATCCACTGTAGAACAACAGCCAGAGCTATTGCAGCAATATATTCAAAATGCTTATTAATTGCAAAGATTAAGACGAGTGTAAGACAAACACTTGCCTGTGCTTTAATGAACTGTCGTACAGTACGAAGTTTTTCAATATGCATAGCAATTATGTGGACTCCGCCTGAACCAAAATACGCCAAACTCCGGCGCATTATATGGTTTCGGGCGCAATATTTCAAGCCCAAAATATTTATAGCGTATCAATAATGGCTCTATTAGGGGATTTGAGAAAGGAATTAAATTATATGAGACTTAAAGTCAGCGGTATGTGAATGGCGTGAAGCTATACTAGTACGCCATTCTTACCGCTGTGAAGTAAAATCTGTGTAAATTTTACCTAGTGTTGTGCCGTAGGCTGGGCACCTACTTAATATGAGAAAGAATACCTTCAAGCTCATCCACAGATGTATATTTGATCACGAGCTTGCCTTTGCCATTCGAACTATGGTGAATTTTTACATTAGCACCAACTCTTTGAGCAAGGGAGTCTTGAAGAACTCGAATATCTGGATTCATTGCTTCTTTCGCAGCCTTTTGAGCTTCTGGCTTACCTTGGTTTTCCATAAATTTCTTCACGAATACCTCAGTAGTACGAACAGACATTGCTTCATCAATAATCTGCTTCGCCAACTGAACCTGTAGCTCTGGTTCAAGCGGTAGAAGACATTTTGCGTGGCCAATTTCAAGATCACCAACATCAAGCATCTGTTTAACAGATTCATGTAGATGAAGCAGACGCAGCAAATTCGTAATAGAAGCTCTTGAACGACCAACAGCATCAGCGATTTGTTGGTGAGTTAAATCAAACTCAGTTTTCAAGCGCTGAAGACCAATAGCCTGCTCCATTGCGGACAAATCTTCACGCTGAATATTCTCAATAATCGCTAGCGCTAGAGCTGCCTCATCAGAAACTTGACGAATAACACAAGGTACTTGCTCTAAGCCTGCTAACTGAGAAGCTCTCCAGCGTCTTTCACCAGCAATAATCTCGTATTTAGATTCACCTGGCTCACCAACTGGCCTAACAACCAGTGGCTGCATAACACCTTGGGTTCTAATCGAGTTAGAAAGATCTTCAAGTGCTTCTGGCGCAATTGATCTTCTTGGTTGATAAGCACCTGGTTGTAAAAACTCAATAGGTAGCTTGCGATATTCGCTGTCCATCACACGTGTTGATTGATCTACTTCAGCATTCTCTGGTGCATCAGAAGATTCTTGAGCCATATTTACTTTTGGCTTAATAATATCTTCAACACTTGCACCGCCGCCCATAAGCGCGCTAATCCCTCTTCCTAAGCCTCTTTTACGACTCACGATTATACCTCCATGGCATGCTGAGATTCTTTAGCCTGAGCTGCTTTTTCTGCTGCACGCATCACTTCACCAGCTAGACCTAAATACGCAAGTGCACCTCTGGAGCGCTTATCATATAGAAGCACCGGCAAGCCGTGACTTGGTGCTTCAGCCAAGCGAACGTTGCGTGGAATAATTGTTCGAAGCACTTTATTACCGAAATGCTCAATCAAATAACGAGAAACATCATTGCTTAAGCTATTACGTGGATCAAACATTGTACGCACAAGACCTTCGATCTCAAGTCTTGGGTTTAGATGCTCTGCTATTTGCTCTACAGTGTTCATAAGAGATGCAAGACCTTCAAGTGCATAGTATTCACACTGCATAGGTACAAGCACAGAATCAGAAGCAACCAATGCATTTAACGTCAGTGAGTTAAGTGCTGGTGGACAATCGATAAGAACATAATCGTATTTGCTTTGAAGAGGCTTTAAAATTTCTTGCAAGCGATATTCACGCTGGCTTGCTTTCATCAATTCAACTTCAGCAGCTGTTAGATCAGCATTTGAGCCAAGAATATCAAAACCATGATCTGTGGACACAATTGCTTCTTCAGCTGTAGCTTCTAAAAGCATTACATCTAACAATGAAAGCTCAAGATCATTTTTATTTACACCGCAACCCATTGTTGCGTTACCCTGCGGGTCAAGATCTATAAGAAGAACTCGACGATCTGTAGCGCCCATAGAGGCAGCTAAGTTAACACTTGTGGTTGTTTTTCCAACGCCACCTTTCTGGTTGGCAATCGCGATTACCTTTGCCACAACAACCTCCTTGATTTCCATTTTTATATACGGTTTTTGAAGGGACTTAATCACCTATTACCGTAATACTACTTCATATAACGTAAAAAAACAGATTCTCATCTGTTTTTTCTTGTTCTTACTGCGTCATGAGGTAGCTTTTACACTACTCTTCTTCAGCATTTCCTTCAAACTCTGTTGCAAGCAGATAACGCGTTGCTTCAAGAAATGGCACTTTTACTTCATGCACGCTAAAAGGTGCAAAACCAGACATCTCTTCTTTAATTTCATCTGCGGCATTTAAGCCTTTCATGAGAAGAACACGATCATTTGGCTGCAGGAAGTGACGAATCAACTCTACGATTTCAGCAGTTGATGCCAATGCACGAGCTGTGACCATTAAAGGTCTCTTTGGCTCACCTAAATCTAATTCTTCGATACGACCCTGCACAACAGTTACGTTAGATAAACGTGCATCACGTACAACATGTCTTAAAAAACGTGCCTTTTTACCATTACTATCAACTAAAGTCCAATGTAATGAAGGGTTTAGGATCGCCATGGGGATACCTGGAACGCCTGCTCCAGACCCAATATCAAGACACTGACCACCGTTTCCACCAAAAACAGATTGCTCGCCAGTTGTTTCTTTAAGATGAGATTCAACAAATGGCTGGATGGCAAATGAATCCAGCAAATGATGCACAACCATGTCGTCGTAATTACGAATAGCTGTTAAGTTGAAGGTTTTGTTCCACTGCGCCAGTAGATTTAAATACTGATGCAGCTGTGCAATTTGTTGTTCACTAATGTCTAAACCTAGCTCTTCGATACCTCGAGCTAGGATTTTTTTTGAAGTTTCTGGAATCATACCACCTGAACCGTTCTTTTCAGTGCAATTGCAAGCAAGCTTACGGCAGCTGGCGTCACACCAGGAATACGTGAAGCTTGCCCAAGGCTTGATGGACGATGTTCATTCAACTTTTGAATTACTTCATTTGATAATCCAGAGATACCTTCAAATTTGAATGAATCTGGAATTACAGTCGTCTCGGAACGTGACATTCGATCGACTTCAAGTTTCTGACGCTGAATATAGCCATCATATTTACATTCAATTTCGATTTGTTGAAGCACAACATCATCAAATTGAGAAAGTTCTTTTTCTTCGACTGCAGCAAGCGTTGTACGATCAACTTCCGGTCTTTTCAGAATATCGTACATGCTGTATTCACGAGCAAGGGCTTGTCCACTTGCCTCTTCTAAACGAGCCGCTTCTGGCATTGAAGGACGAATCCACGTTGCTTTTAAGCGTGCACGCTCTGCTTCGATTGCATTCATCTTATCTTCGTAAGCCTTCCAACGCTCATCATCAACAAGGCCCATTTCACGACCAATTGGCGTTAAACGTTGATCAGCATTATCTTCACGAAGCATTAAACGATACTCGGCACGGCTTGTGAACATACGATATGGTTCATTAGTGCCAAGGGTATTCAAGTCATCAACAAGCACACCAAGATAAGCTTGATCTCGTGTTGGAACCCAAAGGGTTTGCCCTGCAACATAACGCGCAGCGTTAAGACCAGCTAAAAGACCTTGAGCTGCGGCTTCTTCATAACCAGTTGTACCGTTAATTTGACCAGCGAAGAACAGACCATCAATGCAACGTGTTGCTAATGATGGATGCAAATCACGCGGATCAAAATAATCATACTCGATCGCATAACCAGGACGAGTAATTACAGCATTCTCGAAGCCGACAATAGAGCGAACAATTTGCAGCTGAGTATCGAAAGGTAGGCTTGTGGAAATACCGTTCGGATAAAGCTCCAAGTGATCTAAACTCTCAGGCTCAACAAAGACCTGATGATGATCACGGTCAGCAAAACGAGTCACTTTATCTTCAATCGATGGGCAATATCTTGGACCTACACCTTCGATAACACCGGTAAACATTGGCGAGCGATCAAGTGAGCCACGGATAATATCGTGAGTACGCTCATTTGTATGAGTGATATAGCAAGACACTTGCTCAGGATGCATATCTGCAGAACCAAGGAATGACATAACAGGTAAAGGCGTATCACCTGGCTGTGCAATCATCTTGGAAAAATCTACAGAATTAGAATCAATACGTGGTGGCGTACCTGTTTTAAGACGGCCAACACGTGGATGTAATGCTCTTAGACGAACTGCCAAAGGGTTCGATGGCTGATCACCTGCACGGCCGCCAGCATAGTTATTCAAACCAATATGAATACGACCACCAAGGAATGTACCTGCAGTTAATACAACAGCGTCTGCGCTGAAGTTTAACCCCATAGAAGTCACAACACCTTTAACCTGACCATTCTCAACAATCAAATCATCAACAGATTGCTGGAACAAAGTAAGGTTTGGCTGTCTTTCAAGCTTTTTGCGGATCGCTGATTTATAAAGCACACGGTCTGCTTGAGCTCGTGTCGCTCGTACCGCAGGGCCTTTACGACTGTTAAGAACACGGAATTGAATCCCCGCCTCATCAGTTGCAAGTGCCATCGCACCACCCAGAGCATCTACTTCACGAACCAAATGGCTCTTACCAATACCACCAATCGATGGGTTACAGGACATTTGTCCCAATGTTTCAATGTTGTGCGTTACAAGTAGTGTTTTTGCACCAGTACGGGCGGAAGCTAAAGCTGCTTCTGTACCTGCGTGTCCACCACCAACAACAATGACTTTAAAATGCTCTGGATACTGCATACCTTCTGCCTTATCTATGTCTAACGTTATCGACGTTTAACCTTGTCTTCACCGAACTGTTCAATGACACCTTGCGCTAAACGCTCGATCTCGTCATTGATTTCAGCACCACTGAATACGTCCTTTCCTGCAAGGACTGGGTCTAGCATCAACGAGAAGGTGACAGCACGAACAGGCTCTTCACCACCTTCTACTGCTGGAATGAATAGATCAGCTATTTCAACACTATCCAACCATGGTGATGATTGAGTCATCCAGTCAGCAATATACCCTGCCTCCTGCTGCTGATAAAGACCAAAACACAAATCACGCTTCACAGGAAGGATTGTACTTGGTGCTTTATAAGGGCGAGTTTGTGGTTCAAGCTTCAACAAGCCTTGCTCAATTTCAAAGAAATATGGTCTTACAGACTTTAAGCCGAATGGTTTCATCAACTTAGGATGAACTTCACCAATCACACCACAGACTTTCCAACCATCAGCAAGCTGAACTTCAACGAGCGCTCTTCTCTTTGGATGCAATACATCGAAATAAGCATGGGTTTGCTCAGTTGCTTCAGGTGTAATACGAAGCTCAAGACCAAGCTTAACCCCCATACGCTCGATAATGCCTTTTAAGAAGAACACATCAAAATCACGGCCAGGATTCTGCCAGTTGCGCTCAACAGCTTGACCAACTGCAAGCCCCCAAATCACTTCTAGCTCATGACAAAGACCATTTGGTGCCGTTTGATCAGGCACAAAACGCTTATTACGCTCAAAAACTTGAATTTCTTGGCTTTTCACTCTGAAGTTTGCAGAAATAGCATCAAGAGCCTGTACGATGTTGTTGTTTTTCAACAATGAATAAGCTTTTGTTTCAGAGTTATTAATACGAACATGCTGTGCAAGTGGATGAGCTTCATCTTGAATACCAAGTCTTGCAACATCTTGATCACTGTAGAAGCTGTCGGTGAAGATTTCATAGAAACCTTCAGCCACAAGAATATCTTCCACTTGATTTAAACGAGTTTCAAAAGCACTTGCTCTTGCACCAGAGGCAGAAGCAGGCATTTTTGATGGAAGCGCGTTGTAACCAACAGCTCGAGCTACTTCTTCATAAAGGTCTGTTGCGTTTTTAAGATCCCACTGACGATGAGATGGAATTTCAACTCGAAGCACATTACCTTCAACAACCACAGACTCACTGCCCATACGCTCATAGATAGGTTTGATATCGTCAACTGAGAATGTTGTGGAGAAGTAATGGTTAAGCTGTTCAAGGTCAACATCAACAATTGCAGGCTTTTCAATATGTGCCTTGCAAATGCTCAAACCACCTTGCACTTGCCAACCAGCTTCACAAAGTAGTTCGTGAGCACGGTAAACACCTTTAACCGCCATAGCTGGATCAGCACCACGCTCAAAACGAGCTGATGCCAAGCTTTGAACACCAAGTGCTCTTGCTGCTTTTCTAACCTTAACTGGGTCGAAAGTACCACTTTCAAGATAAAGATGCGTACTTTCTTCTGTTGGCTTAGAGGTTTCACAACCCATAACACCTGCAACAGCAAGAATTTTAACGTCATCAGCAATGACAAGAGTGCCTTCAGTTAATGTTGTTAGCTTTTCTTCACCTAGAAGTTGAGCAGCTTCGCCCTCTTTGGAATCACGAACCTGAACACGACCAACAATCTTGTCAGCATCAAATACGTGCATTGGCTGACCTTGCTCAACATTCACAAAGTTTGTCACATCAACTGCTGGAGATACTTGGTTAGCGCCAGCAAGGTCGATCATTTCAAGCTTATCTGCTGAAAGTGCAACTTCTGCTAGTTCACGCTTGTATTCTGTCAGCGTATAGCCAATGCAATATTCACTCGTCACATCAGCAAGAGGCTTATCTTGACTGATTGGCAGATCACGTGTTGCAGGCGTGCTTAAAGGCCAGCCTGTACGCTGGTGAATTTCACGTGCAAGACCTTTATAGCAATGATGATCACCACGGTTTGCTAATAGCTCAAGCGTAAAAATAATATTGTTTGCTTCTTCATCACGATCAACACGCTTTACCTCAAGACCAATGTCTTCAAGAAGGTCATGCAATGCATCCCAGTCTGCTGGAAGGCTTAGATTTGTTGGTGTGATGTACTGAAGTAAGGCGTTTAAACTGACTTTCATTCTCTTTACCTTTTCGGAAAAGTCATCTGTATTTGAGTTGGTGAGCTTTCAAGCCCACTCTTATCGCTACATTTACTTTTCTGACTCTCTATAAATCCTAAATATTCATTTGCTTTGGGTGCTTGTGAATTAAGCATTGCCTAGCACGCTTAAACGCTGATGCACTCTCAAATCGCTTTCATAAAGGCTTCTCATGGACTCAACGCCATAAGCCATTGCAACGATACGAGACACACCTAAGCCAAAAGCAAAACCTTTTGTTGTTTTAGGATCGAATCCAGTATTTTCAAAGACATGCTCATGCACCATGCCCGCCCCCAAAATCGTCAACCACTTGCCAGCGCCTTGTCCATCTTGATCTTTCAAACGAATATCAATACCAATGGATGGCTCTGTGTATGGGTAGAACTTAGGTTTAAAGCGAAGCTCCCATGCATCGCCAAAGATCTCTCTTACAGTGAACTCAAGTACAGCTTTCAGTTCAGAGAATGTCACATCATGATCAACCCAAAGGCCTTCAAATTGGTGGAAGCATGCAAGGTGAGTCGCATCAACTGTTTCATTACGATACACACGACCAGGCGCAACAATCTTTAATGGCAGATCACGGCCTTCAGCTTTTGCAGCTTCTAAAGCACGAATTTGCACTGTGGATGTATGTGAACGAAGTAAGAAGTTATCTTGCAGCCAGAATGTATCTTGCATATCACGAGCAGGATGATGCTCAGGAATATTTAATGCATCAAAGTTATGGAAAGGTGTTTCAACTTCAGGGCCTTCTACAACTTCAAAACCAAGTTGCTGAAGCACTTTAATGCAGTTTCTTTCAATAATTGTCAGCGGATGAAGCGCACCTTGAGTATCCATTGTGCTTGGCATTGTCCAGTCAATCCACTCAGATTCGACTTGCTTCTCGATTGCTTGAGTTGCAATGCGCACTTCAGCTTGATCAAGAGCAGCTTCAACAGATGATTTCATCTCATTCAGATGCTGTGCTACTGCTTTACGCTGCTCACCAGGTACTTTTTTAACAAGATCAAATGCTTTCTTGACCCAACCTTTACGACCCAAAGTGGATACACGCAGCGCTTCAAGCGCTTTTAAATCTTCTGTTTGTTCAAGCGTTTGCGTGAATGCAGATTGCTGCTCTGCTACTTCTTTCATCGCATCACTGTTTAAATCTAATTCGTTCATAACAAAGCCTTTTTATAAACACCTTTGGGGTGCTGATTATACGCAAGCTCTAAATAAATTTATAGAGCCCGCAATTTATAAAGCCCATAGTAAAGCCCACCAGCTTTCTGCTCTTTCAGCATCTCAAGGGAATCCGGTAATGACTGCTCCAATGGTCTTTCAATATACAGAAGTCCATCAGCTTTTAAACAGCCTTTTTCTTGGATAAGTGAAATTAATCGTGGGAGATACTGCTTTTGGAAAGGAGGATCGAGGAAAATAACGTCGAAGGACTCACCAGACCAGTTACTCAGCCACTGGAGTGCATCTGCTTTTAAAACCTTATAATGCTTATCAAGGTTCCATTCAACTGTTCGCTTTTGCAGCACTTGGAATACTTTTGAGTTCTGCTCAATAGCAACAACTAACCCTGCACCTCTGGAGTAGGCTTCGATACCAAGCCCACCAGAACCAGCAAACAAATCCAAGCAATGAGCTCCAGCAGAATAACGCTGAAGCCAATTGAAAAGCGTTTCTCTTACTCTATCTGGAGTTGGTCGTAACCCTAAAGCACTTGGTACTTCAAGTTTACGACCTCTTAAAGTACCACCAATGATTCGAACAGCCACAGTATTGCTCTCTTCTCTGTGCCGAGGCACATTACTTATGAGATTTAAGCAAGTGTCTTCGGCTTAATTAGTTTGATCCTCAGTTGAGGCGTCATTAAGCGGGTCATTATACCCTAAAGTCACCACGCCGAGGTCCTTGAAGTAGCGAGAAACCATCTTTTTCACGTCTTCCGCTGTCACAGCCTCTATTTTTTCATTGAAAACTGAGAGGTAGTTCAGTGGTAAGTCGTAAAAACCAATGCTGCCAAGATATCCAAGCTGACTTGAATTACTCGCTGCACGCATTGCAAACTCAGAAAGAATCTGCTGCTTAGCGTCTTCCATCTCTGCTTCTGTAGGGCCATTTTGCGCTAATTCATCAATAACCTGTCGTGTTGCTTCAATAGCTGCAGCAGCTTGATCACCACGAGTTTGCATTTGAATAGTCACAAGACCTGTACCTGCCATCGGTGACACACCACTACCAACAGAGTATGCAAAGGCTTTTTCTTGACGAATCTTTTTATTCAACAAGGAAGCGAAACCACTGCCACCAAGAATATGATCAGCTAAAAACAGTGCATAGTAATCTTCATCACCACGTTTTACGCCAGGACCAACCATTGCTATATGGGTTTGCTCACTTGGAAATTGAATAAATTCAGTCACACCAGTAACAGCTTGAACCTCTTGATCAGGTTTTGGTGCTGCTTCGCCGTGACCTAATTGAGATGCAACTTCTTCTGCAATGGCTTCTGCTTTCTTGCGATCAATATCGCCAACCATAGCAAGGCTGGCATTTTCAGTGACATAGAATGTGTTATGGAAATCTTCAATATCTTGGCGAGTAATCGCTGTAACCGACTCTAGCGTGCCTGAACTTGGGTGACCGTATGGGTGCTCTGCACCATAGAGCGTTTCAAACACAGCATCGCTGATTTGAGCCTGCGGACTTTGCTGCTTATGGGTAATACCAACAAGTTGTCTATTTTTTTCACGGGCTAGGTCTTCATCAGTAAAGTTCATTTCACTGATAATTTGAGAATAGAGTTTTAAAGCATCATCAAAGTATTGCGGGTCAACAAGAACGCGTAAGCCAGCAACAGCCATATCACGATAAGCACCAACTTCAACGTCAGCACCTATTCTTTCAAGTTCAAGTGCTACTTGGTTTACATCTAGATTTGCTGTACCAGCTTTAACAAGGTTAGAAGTCATACTGGCCAGGCCGGCTTCCTCAGGCTTGTCTTGCGCACTACCAGCATTAAATACGAGACGTAAATCCACCATTGGAATTTCTGGCGCAGGAACGAAATACACCTTTAAGCCAGACTTGGTCGTCCAATGTTGAACATCAAAATCAATATCTGCTTTTGGTACTTCTGGTATATCTGCCAACTCAGGGAAGAAGTCTTTAATCTTCACCTTTGGTGTTTCGTAATCGTCAGAAGGTTCATCTGTAGATGACGAATCTTGTCCAGCAACTTCTTTATCACCATGGAACGACTTCACACCATCTAAAGACGTTTCATCACCAAACTGAGAAAAAACAAGGATTAAAGTTGCTGTAATAAAAATAAGAATATTTAAAGCTTTTCGAGAAAAAACAGGTTTTCTGCTCATTGCACTGCTCCCTGCTGTTGTGACTGAGCTTGCGCAGTTTCAGGGGCCTCATCTTCAGGCACCAAACTCACTAAAGTCATACGATCTTGATCTATATATTTTTCAGCAACTCGCTGAATATCTTTAGGGGTTACTTTTTCAAGATGACCAATCCACTTATCAGCCAAACGCCAATCTTCATCTATCACAGCTAAGCGACCAAGCGTATCAGCCTGATTAAAGACAGAATCTTCACCGAATACTTCGCCGGCTTTGAGCTGCACAAGCGCTCTTTGAAGCTCATCTGCAGTTGGAGGTGTTTCTTTCATTTTTTGGATTTGTTCAAAAATAGCAGATTCTAATTGATCTAATTCTGTACCCTGTGTTGGTGCAGACATAATACTAAAGAGCACATCACCACGAGCAATTGGATCGTAACCTGTACCTATACTTGCAGCCACCTGTTGGCCACGAACAAGATTTGTTTCAAAGCGAGCACTCAAACCACCATCAAGCACATAAGCAAGCATTGCAAGCGCATAGGTGTCTTCAATGGATTCAGCAGTTTTAATACTTGGCGCTAAGAAGCCCATCATCAACTGAGGTACTTTGACTTTATCTTTAATGGTAATGCGCTTTTCACCTTTTGGTTCTTGCTCTGTGTAATCTGGTAATTCAGGAAGTGTTTTTGCTTTTAAGTCACCAAAATGCTGAATAGCGAGTTGATGCACTTCATCAGGATCAACATCCCCTACAACAACGAGCGTTGCATTATTTGGCGAGTACCATTTTTCGTACCATTTTTTAGTATATTCAAGGCTTAAATTTTTAAGATCATGTCTCCAGCCGATAACTGGGTTTTGATATGGGCTGGATAAAAAAGCTGCAGCAAATAAACGTTCGTAAGCAGTACCAATTGGTGAGTCGTCAGTTCTCATGCGACGCTCTTCCATGACAACTCGTTTTTCTTTTTCAAATTCTTCAGCATCCATATTAAGCATTGTCATGCGATTTGCTTCAATGGCAAGGCTGATAGGCAAACGGCTTTTTTCCCACATTTGGTAGTAACCGGTGTAATCACGGCCAGTAAATGCATTTTCGTTTCCACCGTAGCGGGCAACAAGGTTTGATAACTCACCAGGACCAAAACGATCTGTTCCTTTAAACATCATATGCTCAAGTACGTGAGATACGCCTGTATGACCTGTGCGCTCAAAACTCGAACCAATGCGATACCACACTTGGCTTACCACAACTGGTGCCCTGTGATCTGGTTTTACGAGAACTTTAAATCCATTATCAAGCGTGTATTCGGACACCTGTCCGATACTTTCGCCGTCCGTCGCTTCTGCATAAGCAGGGCTATAGAGCGCCCCTGCAATCATCAATACACTTAATATGCGTATTGATTTTCGAGCTTTAAGCCCTTTGATCAATCGACTTATCACAATCCTTGCCTCTTTAACGTCTATAGGGTGGGTTTCAGCCCTCGCCAAACAATCAGTAACTCTTTATACTCTACACTCTGTGAGAGCCATAATATGTATCTTTAGTGATACCGTCGTGCCCATACGTATTTAGAAAATATCAAATTCATTTATTTAAACCAGTGGGAAAAAAATATGTCCACTTCTCAATCAAGCTTACCATCTACTGTGAAAATCGCGACTCGTAAAAGCAAATTAGCACTTTGGCAAGCAGAGCATGTTGCTCACTTAATCCAAACCAAACTCGGTTTAAAAACAGAGCTTGTCAAAGTTGTCACTGAAGGTGACAAAACTCAAAGCGCTGGCATTGCTCTTTCTAAGATCGGTGGCAAGGGTCTTTTCTTAAAAGAAATTGAAGACACAATGCTTAGAGGCGAAGCTGACATCGCAGTTCATTCTATGAAAGATGTTCCATCTGACATGATAGAAGAGCTAACGTTAGCGGCGCTTCTCGAAAGAGAGAACCCATCCGATGCACTTGTTGGTGTTACAAGCATAGACCAGCTTAAACAAGGTGCTGTTGTCGGAACGTCAAGCCTACGTCGTCATGCACAAATTCTTGCAGCGCGCCCTGACCTTCAAATTAAAACCATTCGCGGTAATGTTGATACACGTCTAGCAAAGCTGGATGCTGGCGAATACGACGCCACTATTCTTGCAACTGCAGGCCTGAAGCGCCTTAAGTTGAATGATCGTATTGATCTTGAAATTCCTAAAGATGTGATGCTCCCAGCGGTTGCTCAAGGCTGTGTAGGTATTCAATGCAGAACTCAAGATACTGAACTTAGAAAAGCACTTTTAACGCTACAACACACAGCAACAGCCTTAGTTGTAACAGCAGAGCGTCAGTGCAATGAAGCACTTGGCGGTAGCTGTCATGCACCTATTGCTGTACATGGCACTTTAAATGGATCAGACATGAGCCTTGAAGGTATGGTCGGAAACTTAGAAGGCGTTCTTTGCCGCAAAACTGTCACAGGCACTGTTACCTCTGCAGACGAAGCAAAAGCTCTTGGTTTAAAGCTTTCAGAAGTTTTATTTGCCAGCGGTGCAAAAGAAATTCTTGCTTCACATTTAGCAAATAATCCTTAAAGGGTACAACTCTAATGACACAAAAGCAGCCCCTCAAGGTTTTAAACACAAGACCTGCACCAAAAGGCATTGAGCTTGAACAAAACTTAAAAGCGGCTGGTTTTGATGTTATTTCTTACTGCCCCTACTCTATTGTTGCAGTTGAAACTCTCGAATCTGAGCGTTCCAGCATTAACATGGCGCTTGGCTTAGATGAATTTACCGATATCATTATTACCAGCCATTTTGCGGCAGATCATGGCTTGGATTTTTTAATGAACTACTGGCCTCAGTGGCCTGAAACACGTTGGTGGAGCATCGGTGCAGCAACAGCTCAAACAATGAGCAGCTATAATATCGATGCAATTGAGCCTGATCAAAGCCAAACTGCCAACTCAGAAACATTACTTCAAAGCCTGCAGCAATGTTGGGTAGAACATGAAGAAATGAATGCACCAGATCGTGCACCAAATGTACTTGTGATTGCTGGCAAACATGGCCGAGGCTTAATTCAAAAAGAGCTAGATCAACTTAGGGTCTCTACGTCTACACTAGAAGTTTACGAGCGCCAGAAAAACCAGCTTCCATGCCCCTCAGATGCTTTTGATGCTGTTATTTTAACCAGCACTGAAGCCGCTGAGGATATTATTCAGTCACATGAAAATCTGATAAAATCTGATAAGATGTGCTCTTTTATTTGTGCCAGTGAAAGAATTGCAGAAGTTGTGCGCAACACAGGCGCAACGAAGGTGGTAAACTCTGGCAGTGCTAAAAACCAAATCTTAATCGAATGCTTACAGCATACGCTTGTGGCTACTCAGTAAAATACTGAAATAGCAACACGCTTCTCTGATGACTTACGAGGCGTCAATATGACAGAAGAATCAAAAGATACTCCAAACCAAGAACTGGCAACAATAGAAACGCCAAAAACTGCAGAGCCTACGCCTGTAGCAGTGCAAAAGTCAGGCGCAGGTAAAGCTGTGTGGCTTGTGGTGTTATTACAGTTTGTCCTTTTAATTGGCTTTGCTGCCGCTGGTACTTACTATTACTTAGAAGTCATGAAAGCAGCAGAAGTTCAACAAAATGAATATAAAACAACTTCTGCCAACAGCAATGCTCGTTTAGACGCAATGAAAAAGACCCTTGGTCAAGTTGATGCTGAAGTCAAAGAGATTTCTGGCGACAAGCTAGCTGACCTTCAAAAAGAGTTGAATACAACTCTTGCTAACTTTAAAACATTTGAACAAAACGTTAATGCTATTAATAAACGCTTAAAAGAGCTTTCACCACGTGATGAACAACAGTGGATGATTTCTCAAATTGAATATTTTCTTGAAATGGCTCAATACCGTCTAGCGCTGACAGGTGATCACCAAGGTGCAGCACTCCTCATGGACCAAGCGAGCATTGTTGCTGCACAACTTCGTACCCCTGATGCTCAAGCACTCCTTACGGCACTAAGTGAAGATCGTGCTAACTTGAAAATTGAGGGTTATTGGCAGCCAGAGCTTATTCATGCTCAACTTAATGCCCTTATTGAAAAAATTGATGACTTAAGTATTTCCTCTTATAACCATGAAGATTTTGACGAAAAACCAACTGCTGACATTATGTCTTCAGAAGGTATGAATAAACTTCTCTCCTCTTTAGTTCGCGTACAGAAGACTGACTCTGCTGTAAAACCACTGCTCGATGACACAACTCGCAAGCAAGTTGAACAACATATCTTTATGTTACTGACAGAAGCGCAACTGAATGTGATGCGTCAAAACCAGCTTGGTTATGAGAGCTCTCTTGCACAACTTGTGAAGATTGTTAAAGAAGCCTTTAATCCTAATCAGAAGCAAACTCAGTTCTTCGTAAATGAATTGGAGCGCTTAAAAGAAGTGCAGATTACTCGTCCAACAACGACAATTGAGAAAAGCCAACAAGCTCTTCGTAATCTGATTACTATTTTTGAAAAGAAAAAATCTTAATTTGCGCTCTAGCGTTGGAAAAGTGAACCTCTTTTCCAACGACTTACAGGAAGGCATACAATTATGTTAAAAAATTTGCTCAAAATTGCCTTTATTGTTCTCCTTGCCCTTGCAGTTGCTGAGCTCGGTAGATCAGATCCAGGCTATATATTAATTAACTTCCATAGTTATATCATTGAAACAAGCGTACTTGTGCTTGTTATTTTTGCTGTAATCCTTGGCATTATTAGCGCAGTTGTTTTAAATCTAATCAAACCTGTTTGGTCTTGGCTCAAACCTGTTGCCTATACAAAACAGCAGGATAAAACCGCTTACATGCTGACGCAGGGTATGCTTAACCTTGCAGATGGTGATTGGAAAAAAGCACAGAAGCTTCTCTCAAAAGTCTCTAGTCGCAGCCCATTAAATTTAATTGCAACAATTGGCCAAGCACGCACAGCCTATGAACAAGGCCAGCTTGATAAAGCTTTCTCTTACCTTGAATCTGCTCGCAAAATTGATATTAAAAATGGTGATAAAAACAGACACCACATTTGTTTTATTGAATCCCAATTTGCAATGCACTCTGGCGACTATGCAGGAGCTCTTCGAGCGCTTAATAAAGTCAGTGCTAACCAGCAAACAGGTATTTTCTGGAAGCTTAAAGCTCGCATTCTGAAAGCACAAAATGAATGGCACCAAATCTACTCTATTCTGCCGCAAATTCGTCAAGACAAGCTCTTTAGTGATGAGGAACTGATTGCACTTGAATCGCAATGCTACACAGCAATGACTGATGGCCAATCTTTAGAAACGATTAACGAGTTCTGGAAATCACTACCAGCAAAACGTCGTCAGATTTCTGAAATTGCACAAGTGAAATTCCATGCACTCATGAAACTTGAAAAGCATGATCTTGCCTACCAAATTGTTGAAGAACAGGTGCACAGAGGCCTTGATACACGTTGGGCATTAACATTAGCCCAGATGACAGATGTAAATTGGCAAGCTCGTTATAACCTCTTAACGAAGTACATGGGCAACAAAACAGAAGATACAAACGTACTGAAAGCTCAAGGTGTGCTGCTTCAACAAGGCGGTGACAACGCTCAAGCATTAGAATTCTTACACAAAGCAGTTGCGCTTGATCCTAAAGATATGAAAACGCAAATTCTTGTGTATGAATTAGAGAAAGAACTAGGTGATATGACTGCTGAACAAAAGCTTGCACAAATCGCTGAGAGTGAAGATATTTCTATTAAATAATCTAGAAATTATTTCTTCTTTCTCCCAATAAAAAAGCCGCTTTATCATTATTAAAGCGGCTTTTTTATTGGGTTTAAGTTATAAAGCTTTAAACATACTTCAACCATGGCTTCAATTTAATATATGAAGTCATCATTGAATCAAGACTCACTGGGCAACATTCCTACAATTATTACCCAACGGGATGCCTAGCTTTTGCTAGGCACACCATCCACCTCTAGATGCTCATGCTCCTCTTCAGGGATTCTTTTAATCGCGACTTTAAGAATTAAATAGCCAACAACACCAGATAAGAGAGAACCAATCAATATCCCAAGTCGTTCATCGAATAGACGATCAACACTGCTTGCATCAAAGGCCAGGGAACCAATAAAGAGACTCATAGTAAAACCTATACCAGTTAATACAGATACGCCATAGAGCTGCAATGTACCCATACCCTTCGGTAGTTCGGCAAGGCCTGTTTTGATAGCCAACCAGCTAAAGCTAAATACACCTATCTGCTTACCAAGGAATAGTCCAATCACAATACCCATTGGTACTTTATGGAAAACATCATCCACTGTAAGACCAATAAGTGTTAATCCAGAATTACAAAATGCAAAAATCGGTAAAATTGCAAAGGTCACAACACCATGAAGTCTGTATTCAATATGGTGAAGCATACTGCCCTCTTCAAATTTGGCAGATTTATGAGCTGGAATAAAGAGTGCTAGAACCACACCTGCTAATGTTGCATGGACACCAGATTTTAATACGGCAATCCACATAATAATACCGACAAAAATATAAGGTGATTTAGTATTCACACCTTTTCTATTTAAGCCCCACAAAATCACAACAGCAAGAGCAGAGATCACCAAAGAAATGATAGAGATTTTAGATGTGTAGAAAAATGCAATGATAAGAATAGCGCCAACATCATCAAAGATAGCAAGCGATGTTAAAAAGATTTTTAAAGATAATGGAACACGATCACCTAATAAAGAAAGCACACCAAGTGCAAATGCAATATCAGTTGCAGCTGGAATCGCCCAACCACCTCTAGTCATAGGATCATCATAGTTAAGAAGCAAATAACCTAACGCAGGTACAATCATACCGCCTAACGCACCAATACTTGGTAATACAGCTTTTTTCCAGTGATCTAACTCACCGTATAGACACTCACGTTTAAGCTCTAAGCCAACCATAAAAAAGAAGACAGCCATAAGACCATCATTAACCCAAAGCAATAATGGCTTGGCAAGAACCAATGCGCCAACCTGTACAACAACAGGCGTTGCTAAGAGAAGATCATAAATATGTTTAAGCGGTGAGTTTGCCACTATGATAGCTAATATTGCACAAATACCGAGCAGAATACCGCCTGCTGCAGGGCTGTGCATAAACTCCTTTAAAGATGAAGTCATGGTTACCTCATTATCAATGTTATGGTTTTCGGTGGTTTTTATACATTTTATCAACCCACTGCAACACTGGTTGATACTCAAGCTCTAACTGCGTCAGCTCTTCTGGGAGCGTCTGCGGCCATGGTACATCGTAGCCTTGAGGCCTGATTAAAGGAGCCAATAGCGATGCAACTGCAATATCAGCTCGTGTTAATCGCTCATCTACAAGATATTGTCTTGTGGATAAGTGGCTGGCCAAGGTCTGTACAGCTTCATCAAGAACAGCTTTCGATTTATTAAACCCTTCTTGATCAATCTGCATACCCTTACGCATAGCTGCTTGGAGCTGAGGAAACATGAACTTCATCAGTAACCGACCATACCAAGGCCCTTTATATGTGAACATAGGAATAACGGCGCTTGGGTCCCTTAATAAATAATAATAGCAGCAACGTCTCACATGTGGTCCAAGTTTTTGATCTGCAAACTCTTCCCACTTTAAAACCTCCTGCTTCAACTCGCTATCCACAGGCATAAACGACGGCTGTGGATAAAGTAAATCAAGATGATCCAAAATGTGGTCAGAACCCTGAATAATTTTGCCCTGATCTTTCAGAACGGGAACACTTGTGGAAGGAAACCCAGAGGACTGCTTGCGCATAAGCTTGTGGATTACAGCTATATGCAAGCCTGGTAGAAGATTTTTCGTACTGTGCTTAATCTTTTTAAGATCAAGCATCCAACGAACTTTTTCACAATAATGTGAGATTGGCATTTGATAGAGCTTCACGGATTTTCCTTATCCTATAGAAGCTCCATCTGCGAGCTTCTGTTTTTACTTAAGCCGTTTCTTATCTATAACATGATTCCATAAATAAGTACCGGAAATGACACCAATTGCCATTGAAATTAAGTTTAAGAATGGCACAAGCATCATACCCATGAGAATAGCACCTAAACTTAAAACGCTCATTTTGGCTGTTTTACAAGCAGCTACTGTTGATTTAAAGTCGACGCCATTATTATCAGCAACGTAATCAACAGCCTGTAAACCGATCATCCAGGCACCAAAAATCATCCACATAAAACTGACCATACTGTTGATAACTGGTACCCACAGAAAAATTAAGCTTAAAACTGCAAGCACCGCCGCTCGTGCTAACCAATATTTTAAGCGCTGTAGCTCTCGGCTTAATCCCATTTTAAACATCTGCCAAAGAGTAAATTCAGGATGCTGTACAGGTCGGATTTGATTTTCCACGTTCGTTGAAAGCCACCCATTAAATGGTGATGCAATAAAGTGAGCAATCGTCGTAATAAGCGTTAAACCGAAAGCGACAAAACCTACAGCGATAACAAAGGCCAAAACCCATAGGATTACATCTAAAGCACCACCAAGCCCTTCTTGCGCCCATGCCAACCATGCAGGTAGTTCTGGAAGGCTCCAACTCATAAAGCCGCTGAGCCAAGTGAACAAAGCAAAACCCAGCCCCAATAAAAGTGATACATGAATCACACAAGGAATAATTATCGAAGCAAAAATTTTGCGGTTCGTCAGCTGTCGAAATGACCATTCCACAGCTTGAATTGCACCAATCATATTTGAACACCTATTCAAGAAGACTTTGTTAGGATGAGAGTCGTGATCGCTCTATTCGCATCTACACCGAGCTCATTTGCGCTCCGCTACACTTAATAAGAAACATACAAAAGGGAAGCTTAATATGTCTACAGTAGAAGATAAATTTAAAGTTGCAGTTGAACACATCCAAAACACGCCACCATCATCTGCAGTAACACAAGATATGCAGCTTAAGATGTATGGTCTGTTTAAACAAGCAACTGAAGGTGATGTGCAAGGTAAGCAACCAGGTATGCTTCAGATTGTGAAAAGAGCAAAATACAACGCATGGGCTGCTAATAAAGGCATGAGCAAGGAAGATGCGATGCAGGCTTATGTGAAAGAAGTTGAAGATGCGATTGGTGATTTGTCGGCGATGTTGAAGTCTGAGTAATTTTTGATCAAAACCACACTTTTATGCGCACAAAAGTGTGGGATTTCGCATTTTTATGCGCATAAAAATGTAATGAGCTTACTTACCAGAAAAAGTAAATTAGCCCCTTGGCGCATACTCAAACACATCTGAAGCCATTGCATCAATTGAAAGGCCTTTGGCTTCTAAGCAATCAACCCAGTGATACACACGTTGTGGCGAGCCGCAGAGGTAATACCACGACTCTTTTGAGCTTAAGTCCATGGTGCCCTGCTCTATCACTTGGTGAAGCGAGCCGGTTTTTATGTGGCACTGTGAGCTTTGAATTGCAAAACTGGAAGCATCAATAGCATCTTCTAAAGCAAAGAATAAATGCGCTTGGAAATGTGCATGATCTTTAAGTGCTGTGGATAACCACTTCTCAAAGTACAAGTCTTTAATGAAATCACCTTCCCAATACAAATGCACAGGGCGGTCGGTGTTGCGACTTAAAGCAGTCTCAATCAGTGCTTTGATAGGTGCAAACCCTGTATTTCGGCAAATAAAGATGCCTTCTGGCTTATCTGCAGGCCAATCAACAATACCGTATGGATAACCGATTGTGACTTGAGTTTTATTGGTAAAAGCATTTAAAAGAAATTCGGTTTTAGCTTCATCTAAAGCTTGAATATGCAGCTCAATAAGGCTGTTAGCAACAGGCATTGAGGCAATAGAAAAGAAACTTGGTTCACCATTCATGGTCAGGCTTAAATATTGGCCTGCTCGGTGGATATGATCAAAACCATCATCTGGCTTCAACCAAACGAACAGAACGCCAGAAGGCGTCTGCTCTATTTGATGTACGTGCGCTTGAAAGGAGCGACCTACTGTTGAAGACATTACTTTCGCTTCATGCTCTCGAAGAATTCTTCGTTAGTTTTAGAATCCTTCATCTTGTCGATAAGGAATTCTGCAGCTGCAACATCATCCATTGGGTTAAGAATACGACGAAGAATCCAAAGTTTCTTCAGCTCTTCTTCTGTCGTTAGAAGTTCTTCACGACGAGTACTGGACTTGTTGATGTTAATTGCTGGGTAAATACGTTTTTCAGCAACACGACGATCAAGGTGAAGTTCTTGGTTACCTGTACCTTTGAATTCTTCAAAGATAACTTCGTCCATCTTAGAACCTGTATCAACAAGAGCAGTTGCAAGAATTGTTAAGCTGCCACCTTCTTCAATGTTACGCGCAGCACCGAAGAAACGCTTTGGTCTTTCAAGCGCATGAGCATCAACACCACCTGTTAGAACCTTACCAGAGGAAGGTACTACCGTGTTATATGCACGAGCAAGACGTGTAATACCGTCAAGAAGGATAACAACATCTTTCTTATGCTCTACAAGACGTTTTGCTTTTTCGATAACCATTTCAGCAACTTGTACGTGACGTGCTGGTGGCTCATCGAATGTAGAAGCAACAACTTCACCACGCACAGAGCGGCGCATTTCTGTTACTTCTTCAGGACGTTCGTCGATAAGAAGAACGATAAGATGACATTCTGGATTGTTGCGAGTAATTGAAGATGCAATGTTTTGAAGCATCAATGTCTTACCAGCTTTAGGTGGCGCAACGATAAGACCACGCTGGCCCTTACCGATTGGCGCAACCATATCAATAATACGGCCAGTGATGTCTTCTGTAGAACCGTTACCACGCTCCATTACAAGACGATCTGCAGGGAATAAAGGTGTTAAGTTTTCGAAAAGAACTTTGTTTTTAGCATTTTCTGGACGATCGTGGTTGATTTCGTTCACTTTAAGAAGTGCGAAATAACGCTCACCATCTTTAGGTGGGCGAATTTTACCAGCGATTGTGTCACCAGTTCTTAAGTTAAAACGACGAATCTGACTTGGCGAAACGTAGATATCATCTGGACCAGCAAGGTATGAACCTTCTGCAGAGCGTAGGAAACCGAAACCATCTTGAAGGATTTCAAGAACGCCGTCACCGTAGATGTCTTCGCCGCTTTTAGCGTGACGCTTAAGAATCGTGAAGATCATGTCTTGCTTACGTGTGCGAGCAATATTCTCTAGACCCATTTCGCTTGCAATAGAGATGAGTTCAGCTATTGGTTTGGTTTTAAGTTCTGATAAGTTCATAAATATCCGGAGCTTCTAACTAGTGGAAGATTAAGATTTCGAAACCGCAATAATTCAAGGCGTAATATAGCTTGATAGCATTGAGACAACCTAATAAATCATTCGATATGCCAACAAATTACAGAAAGAACATAGATATAGACATGGCATTCAAATAGAGCGGGTTCAAGAAAAAAGTTTTACGATGAGTGTAAAAAGGGTTTTTAACCTCCCCAAAGTCCAGCTGATTACTGATTGATTTAGCTGGCAAAGTCATTTGATGACGGAGGAGGTTAAAAGAATTATAGCGAAGTCGATTCAAATTACAAGAAGTAATTAGACACTCACTAAATATTTTGATCTAAAAATGCAATCAGTTGCGCTTTATCTAGAGCTCCAACTTTAGTTGCTACAGCTTCGCCGCCCTTGAAAAGAACAAGAGTTGGGATGCCGCGAACGTTGAATTTACGAGGCACTTCAGCACTCTCTTCAACATTTACTTTAGCGATCTGGATTTTGCTGTCGTATTCTTCAGCAATTTGATCAAGGATTGGTGCAAGCATTTTACATGGACCACACCACTCTGCCCAGAAATCTACAAGAACTGGTACTTTAGCTTCAGCAATAGTGGAATCAAAATTGCCGTCGTTAAGATGTAAAATCTTATCACTCATAACATCACCTTAATGTGCTTGGCCAGATTAGCCTCGTCCTCAAGAGTTGTGCAATTATGGTATCGCACGCTCTTTTGGTTAAGAGCTCTTCTGAGCATCTATAATTATTTAAAAGAAACCTTTCGAGATGTTATACATCTCTTTAGAGAGTTTGCCAAGTTTTGGGACCTTCGCCCCTCGCCAGTGGACAGCTCTGAAAAGGTGGAATACATTTGAAGAATAACAGCTGATTTGACATTCATCATTCTTAATCAATGTTTTACTTACATGTCTTTATTATATGTTTTTTAACAGCAATGTGCTCACAAAAACGTGAAACATGCAGTAATAGATCTAATATGATGTCAAAAGTGAGAAAATCAATAGGGAGCATGTGTTCATAAGCTAAATTGAACACTTCACAGGTTGCAGCTGGCTAAATCAGGCATTATTGCGCAACTATTCACAATATTAGTACGCTCAACGATCAAAACAATAACCAATAGGGCAATATAACTGAGTAAAATCGAGCCTGATCTACCCCCTATTGAGAAGTATATTAGTTGGAAAATCTAAATGCCTTTAGAACAAAAGATCATATCTAATACCTACGCAGCAATTGACCTTGGTAGCAACAGCTTCCACTTGGCTATCGGCCAAGTTCATCAAGGCGAGCTCCGTTGGCAATCTAAAATGTCAGAGAAAGTGCAGCTTGCATCTGGCATGGATGAATTTAATTGCCTCAATACTGAAACCGAAGATCGAGCACTGAAGTGTTTAAAACGTTTCCACAAGAGAATTGCTTATATAAAGCCTGAAAATATCCGTATTGTTGGTACCAATGCGCTTCGAGTTATTCGTAATAGCACCAGCTTGCTCAAAACAATTGAAGGTATTTTCAAGCAGCGTGTTGACGTTATTTCTGGCCGAGAAGAAGCACGTCTTATTTACTTGGGCGTATCCCAGACAAGCCCTGAAAACAAAGAATCGAAGCTCGTTATCGATATTGGTGGTGGTAGTACCGAGTTTATTATTGGTCAGCACTTCCAGCCTCTTCTGACCGAAAGCCTTCATATGGGGTGTGTCTCTTACAAAAAACGCTTTTTTAGTGATGAGAAGCTCTCAAAAAGTAACTTCAAACATGCTATCTCAGCATCTCAGCAAGAAGTACAACATATTACTCAGCAATATCAAAGCGAAGGCTGGACTCATGCCATGGGTGCGTCAGGTTCCGTCAAAAGTATATTTAACGCACTAAAGGGCCTTGATAAAGCTCGAGAGTATATCACCCAAGATGACCTTCAATGGCTTGTAGAATACCTATTAAAATTTGATACGATTTCTGAAATTAATATTCCTAATCTAAAACCAGAAAGAAATCCTATATTCCCATCAGGGCTGTGCATTTTATACGGTGCCATGAAACAGCTTAATATTGATAAGCTCTATTATTCTGAAGGCGCTCTGCGTGAAGGCTTAATTTACGACTTACTTGGCCGCCATGAGCCAGAAAATGTAAGACAGCGTACAGTAACAGCGCTTCAACAACGTTTTTCAATCGATATTCCACAAGCGCAACGTGTACTAAAGACCTCGCAGCACTTACACGAAAGCTTGTGCAGCACATGGCCTGATATTCACTCAGAACACTACAAAGATATACTAAGTGTTGCCGCAGAGTTGCACGAAATTGGCCTTTGTGTCTCTCACTCGCAGTTCCACAAACACGGTGCCTATATTCTGACCTATGCGGACTTGGCTGGCTTCTCAAGGCAAGAACAATCCATCCTTGGTAGCCTTGTAAGACTCCATCGTCGCAAGTTTGCATTAGAAGCCTGTGAAGAACTGACAGATGATATCAAGCCTATAGTTCGAAGTCTTGCTATTATTCTTCGTCTTTCAGTGTTGCTACACCATGCCAGAAGCCAAACGCCTGGCTCTTTAGCCAAGCATATTGAAGTTATTCAAGATAAAAGTGATGCTACTAGCTTAACGCTGAAGATTGATGAAAAGTGGCTTATGAGCAACCCACTTATTTTGGAAGATTTAAAAGCTGAGACAAAACTTCTGAAAAAATCGAACTTTAGTCTCAGTATAGTAATACGTTAATCACCCTTTAAAAGGTCGAGCCTTTAACGGGCTGAAGCAAGATACGTAATCTCGTCCAGCACCTGTGTTCGCATAGCTCTTTGAGTTTTACTTGGAAGACTTGAAAAGCGTGCGCTAATACCATCTTTAATTGCCATTTGAGTATCTAAAGCGGTATAAGGCTGTCCATTACTTTCTGCCGCCCTCATATCATCAAATATTGAACGGGCTAATGATTGAACTCTCGACACGTTTCCAGCGGCTCTATTGTGCTGACTGCTTAACTGCCGAGCGCCTCTACCTCCATTTTGGATAGGTTGAAGCGCATAATAATCTTGATAGGAGCTGGAGCTCGTTGTTGAAGAAGATCCCATAGTATTAACCTTATACATTAAGTAATAAAAACTTAAAATAAGTTAATACAATCAAATACTTAACTTTAAAAAAGTTACATTATTGTACAAATTTTAGTACATAATCTCTTCTTCTTCGTCATCATCACCACTAAAGTCATAATCCATCGTTGGTGCTGGAGGCTGTAGATAATAACCCTGGATGTAATGCACACCAATGCCATAGAGAGAAGAAAGCACTTTTACTTCTTCAACAAAGGTAGCGATAGTCATTTTGCCAACAGCATGGACTTGCTCGATAAGCTCAACAAGCGCTTTTTCACCATCATTTGCCAAATCTTTCGTATAACTACCATCAATTTTGACATAATCAACATGTACATGCCTGAAAAGATTAAAAGAGTTAGCCATAGCGCCAAATCGAGAAATCGAAACCTTACAGTGCAATGCAGCCAATGCATTACATGTGCTCTTCGCTTCTTTCAAATAACGATAAGCTTCGTTTTCAGCCAGCTGGAATACAAGCGCATCATGAGGTAAGCGAGATGCTTTTAATGCCATTCCTAACCAAGGCACAAAAGATTCATCCATCAGCGTCTGTGATGTTAAGTTAATAATTAAGCGTGTTGGTCTGCCTTCCTGGTATTCTCGGGCAAGGGCTTTAATCGACTGTACGACAACCCATCTATCAATTTTTTCTGCCACTTTTTGTGATGCGGCCTCTTCGATAAATTGGTTCGGCGATACTTCTTCACCTTCAGGAGAAAGCATTCGAAGCAAAACCTCGTAGAATGGCTGATTCTGAGCTCTCAAGCTGATAATTGGTTGGAATAATACTCTGAACATGCCGCTTTCAATCGCTTGCTGCAACTGAACAGAAATACCTGTATCAACAGTTTCAATGCTGACAGGCTTCTCGCTCGGCACAAAGAAGGCATAATTATCTTCAGTATTATCTAAAGCATTTTCTAATGCCGTGTAGGTTTGCATAATGACACTCTGAGGATTTTCAGAAGAATCATTTAATACAGCCGCACCAATTGAAAACTCAACCGGCACAGTTCTGCCCTGCACTTCTGCAAGATAAGAATGGAAGAAATCATTCACTTGCTTAATAAAGGCTTCCGAATGAGCCAAGTCGCTCTTCGTTAAAATAATGGCAAAAGAATCATCACTAAAATGACCTAGAGTACCACCTTGTGGTAATAGTTTTTGAAGATTACTAGCAGCATCATTAATCACCAGATCACAGTTAGAGATACCAAGCTCAGCTTGCATAGCTGTATAACCTTTAATTTTGAGAAACATAAAGGCTGCATTGTTATCTTCTTCTTGCGAACTTGTAATCACTTCCCGAAGGGTTTCCATAATAAATGAACGGTTATAGAGCCCCGTTAAGATATCTTGGTTACTGACTTTCTTCAGCTGATCTTGTAAATCAGCATCTTCTTCATCAAGACGAATTAAAAGCTGTGTGCAGAGCTCTCCATCATATGTCGCTTGCGAAAAGTTCATGGTCACACGGGAGTGAGTTTCATCGGGCATGTTTGCAAGCACTGAAATACTGCTTTCTTGGCCTAATCCAACATTATATTGCTTGAGGAAAGCCTTCATATCTGACTGATCTTTAGATGCAACCAAATCAAGAATCGGAATACCTTCTAACTCATCAAACTCATCATATCCGAATAGTGCTAAATAGCGGCTGTTCGCATAAACATGCATACCAGCAGCAACATAAGCAACAGCATCGCGAGAGGATTCAATAAGCTGATTACAACGCTTTTCTGCTTCAAGTAGTGACATACTTAAAGAGCGCTTATCTCGACGAGTGAATAAGTTATCAAGTTCGCGACGCACAACCAGCACATAGTGATCCATTTCAGACTCATGAACCACTTCTTTTACGCCCACACTCATGTAGCTCACAGTTTTTTCAAAGGCATAGTTTTCCGTGATCACAATAAGTGGCACATCTTTTACAAATCGGTTGATCGATTCCATCATGCGTGGCACAGGATACTCTTCCAGCCCATCCTTCAACAGAATTAAATCCCAGGTTTTCTTCTCTAAATTAGATTCGAAATCCTCAAAAGACTCAACAAGCTGACCTCGAGTTGCCATTCCTTTGTTACGCAATACATTGACGTACTGCTCTGCGACATCTGCATGATTATCAACCAGCAAGACTCGAATGGTCTTTAGTTCTCCATCCATATTCACCTCAATGGCTCCAATATTTTTTGTACATATCCCGATACGAGCCAGTGCACTTCCTCAACAGTGTAAGACACTTGCTTGTCACCTAATTGAACATTGAGCTCTTGCCCTTGTGTCGCCATTACACGAGAAAGAAGGACAGTTCGCCCTTGTTGTTCAAACAATAATGCTTTTTCAATATCTCCAGTTTGCTGATCATCAATAACTGTAAATTCAACAGCCTGGACTTGATTTGTTAATTTCTCTAATCCTATCAGATAATGTCCAGATACCAGCATTTTTGTCCAACGAATAATACACAAATACTCAAGCTGTACACTGGAGAGCCAAACTAAATCGCCAGAATCATAGGCTAATCTATTTTTTTCTGTTGTCTCTAAACAAAAGCCACCATCGCTTTCATCACGCATATGTAGAGATTCACTGCGTATACTGGCCTGCACTGGTGCGTCATAATGTATTTCTTCATCAGAGTCCAAATCTGCACTAGCTTCTTGCACAAGCTGATTAAACACATGCAACAAACCAAAGTAGCCCTTCACTTGAATATCCAGCTCTCGACGAGCTTGCTTACGATAACGTTCTACTGTAAATAATGAGTAGAATTCATCAAAACATCGCTCCACCCTCTCACTTTTAGTGACAGCTGCAGGGTCTGATAATGGATTCTGCAAAAAGCTGACGACTGGCGCTAAATTCAAATGTAAAACTTGGTCTGGTAATTCAACAAGTGTCAATGCCCTCGTTGGTACATGGCTAATGTCATCATTTAAAACAATAGAAAACAAAGTGTTCGGTGCTGGGCTCTCTTTCAAATCTGCCATGCTTCCAAACACTTGCATTGCCTTCATTAAATCTTTTTGCAGCGCCCTATCATATCTACACGGCTCAATAATCGAGTAAAGCACTAACCCTAAATACAAACGTTTCGGTGAAACTTTATCTGGGAAATCAGGGTAATTCACTTGATCCATTAAAATCGAGTTACACCCACGCTTCTTTAAATACCAGTAAACGCCATGACACTCTCGCCAAAAACCTGTAGGTATATCTAAACAAAATTCGTTTAAGCGTAAAAAAATATTTGCCATATACACATAAAACGAGCTGCCAAGAAGCGCTGTGAAATGCTTTTGTCGCTCATCGTTTGTATAGGTATTCATTTCTGCTAAGAGTGATCGAAACATTAAAATAATCGCTCGATCCAAACTATGGGCATACTCCATCGCACGCTTCGATTGCGTGGTCATTTGCAGTTTTTTTTGCTGGTACACAGCTTTAACGCCATCAAATATGCGATCTGTTGCTGGCTTTGCAATTAAATACAGTTGAAATACATCTTCAGCGTTTAAATCAACTTCAGCTAACTCTCGATAGAGGTTAACCATTTGTGGAATAGCAACATCTATATTCAATACATTAAGTTGTTCACACCAATCTCTTAGCTTCTTTGAATGCAAGGAGTGAATACAACTTAAATGTGTTCTCTCACGCGCAGGTAGCCCAGCTAAAATAATATCTGCATTTTCAGCCTGTCTCGAATCGGACTGACTCAGAGCCATAAGCACCCTATTCCTTTAATGTGTTTTGGAGCATCAAATTAGACAACATTCCTAATATCAATATTAAAAGTCTAGCAGTAATTTAGGAAACACCTAAGTGTTGATGACAGATGAAAAGATACACTGTATTGAAGTGATTAAAGAGAACGAACAAATTAGGCTTATTCGCTAAAAATACTTATTTAAAAGTCTATTTTTGCGTATAAAGCCCTAAATCCACTGGTAATTTATTTTTAAAACCAGCAACTTCTCTGACTAATTTAGGCACTAAATAACCAGGAAGCTGTTCAAGTAACTCGCGCACAAATTGAATTGCTTGAGCATCGGAAATATTGAAATGACTTGCCCCCTCAACGGGGTCAAGTAAATGCAAATAATAAGGAAGAACACCTGCATCCATTAAGCGATGGCTTAACTGATTTAATGTCTGCACATTATCATTGATACCAGCAAGTAATACAGTTTGGTTCAGCAGATGCACTCCTGCTTGTCTTAATAGCCCAGCCGCTTGAATAAACTCATCATCAATTTCATTTGGATGATTGATATGTACAACAATGACAAGGTGCTTTTGTAGTGCTTTAAGCCCTGTTAGAAACGCGTCAGTCGCACGATTCGGCATAATTGCTAAAAGGCGTGTATGAATACGAATACGCTTTAAATGCTGAATCGAATTTAAACCTTCGAGCACCTGAAATAACTTTGGATCACTTAAAGATAAAGGGTCGCCCCCACTGAGAATAACTTCATCTAGCTCCTGCCTTGATGCAATATAATCCAAAGCTGCTTTCAGCTTATCTGCTGTCATTGCGTTATCGGAATAAGGGAAGTGACGTCGAAAGCAATATCGACAGTGAATTGCGCAAGCTTGAGTTGCCACGAATAAAGCTCGGTTCTGGTATTTATGAATTACACCAGGCGCTGTGTTGTACTCTTCTTCGTGCAAAGGGTCTTTCACATAGCCAGGCTGGGACTGAAACTCTTGCTTTAACGGTAAGACTTGTAAGAGCAAAGGATCACGAGGGTTGCCCTTCTCAATCTTAGCAACATAACTTTGAGGCACTCTTAGAGGAAACGCACCTAAATCGGCACCCTCCACTAAATCAACATCCTCAGGGGCTAAATTGACATGCTTGAGCAAATCTTCAGCCGAACGAATCCCTTGGGCAAAATCAGTACGCCAATCAGACTCGTTGGATATATCAAGGCCAGGAAGTTTCATATTCATGGCCGGATGTTAGCACTCTACTCCTAAAAGAGACAAGTGGGCACCAATTTCAGCATTGATAGCTGCAGGTACCTCTTCTGTTGGGAAGTGACCCACTCCAGGTAAACACCTAAAAGCACCATGGGGCATTGACTCTGCTAATCGTCGAGCCTCTTGAGGCTTAACCAAAATATCGTCTTCGCCAAACACAAACATACTCGGGCAAGTAAGATTCTTGAGGTCGCGCCTTATGGTCCACATTAACTGAGAAACGCTGGGTAAGTAATGCATAAACCCAGCCAAGACTGTGCGTGCAGCAGGATCACGATACATATTCATATAAGCATCAATTACGCTTTTTTCAGGCAGCGTCTTAAAGACTTTCTTAAAAATCATTGAGATCACTGGCTCACGAGCCATTACTCTCCCAATTGATCGCCCTAAAACTGGCGCTAAAGAGAGACCTGTATAAGGGGTTGGGCTGATATTTTCAAAATGCACGCAGGTATTCATGCAAAATAAAGATGCAACTTCGTGAGGATGCTCCACTGCCCACGCCATCGCAAGCAAAGCTCCAAAGTCATGTCCAATAAAATGCGCTTTCACTGGCTGACTTGAATAAGGCAACACACTGCGAATAAAACCTTCAAGCCACTCAAGATAATGCTTATATTTCGCCCCCCAAGGTAATTGCTTACTTGATCGGCCAAAACCTGGCAAATCAGGTACAACCAGTCTGACAGAGCTATCAAATTCAGCAATGAGATTACGAAATAAGTAGCTTGAAGTTGCAACACCATGCAGCGCTACAACAATGGGCTTCGAGGAAGGATTTGGGTTATATCGACCTGGTGTTGAGTCTAAATCTGAGTCGTAATAACGAGTTAATACACCGCCTACCATGACCTCTTGATGATATCGATAAAAGTCATTCAATTCCTGCTGCATGCGCACTCCTTGCGGTCATTCACTTCATCGGTATATTATACAGGACAAACGGTCGTCACGACTAAGGCTTATTCTCCTTTCAGATATCCAAGCCTCTGTTCTCACGGCTATTCTTAATCAACATAGCATACTCATCACCAACCTATTTTATTTTAATAGAGTTGTGAGTGTGATTATCCGACTACATAAGGAATCCACAATGGCTTCTATTTCTACAAGTGAGTTCAGATCTGGCGTTAAAGTAATGCTTGATGGCGATCCATGCTCCATCGTTGAAAATGAATTCGTTAAACCTGGTAAAGGCCAAGCTTTCAACCGCGTTAAAATCCGTAACCTTAAAACTGGCCGTGTTCTAGATAAGACATTCAGATCAGGTGAAACTCTTGAAGCTGCAGACATTATGGATACTGATATGCAGTACCTTTACTCTGATGGTGAGTTCTACAACTTCATGGATCCAAATACATTTGAACAACTAGGTGCAACAGCTGCTGTTGTTTCTGATTCCATCAAGTGGTTGAAAGAAGAAGACACATGTACTGTAACACTTTGGAACGGTGACATTATCTCTATTACGCCTCCAAACTTTGTTGAGCTTGAGATCACAGAAACTGATCCAGGCCTTAAAGGTGATACAGCGCAAGGCGGTACTAAGCCTGCAACTCTTGTCACTGGTGCAGTTGTAAGAGTTCCTCTCTTCATCGAAATCGGTGAAGTGATCCGCGTTGATACTCGTACTGGTGACTACGTATCTCGCGCGAGCAAGGGTTAATTTCTTTAGGTGTATGACCTAATGCAAAGCCAACAAAAAAGAGCGACCTAGGTCGCTCTTTTTTGTTTTATGACTCATTGGAAGATTTACGCTTTTTAATCACAAGGTATAACAATATCGATGTTGCTATGGATATAACTGCCAAGCTAGGTATTGTTTTTTCAAAAAAGAAAATTGATATGAGCGTGTCTGTTTCATCAGAAAATTCGAACATTTCACTTTGATAAACAAGAAGACTTCTTACCACAAAAATATTAATTGCAATATTCAATAAAGTAAGTACCGCAGTCATAACTCTTAGTTTCATCGAGTTCACACCCCAAAACCAAATTTCTTTTTCATCATTCAAATCGCTTGTACTAGTAATCAACCCCAGCCAGCTACGTACGAACCTAAAAAAGCTTTAACTTATTGCTTTTCACCGATCGGTGCTTTACATCGCACAACTTTACCAGGCACAAGCCCTTCATATTTCACTGCATCTGGAGGTGTCAGTAAAATCACTGTTGACCCAAGCAGGAATCGACCAAACTCATCACCCTTCTCAAATACAACTTCTTCACCTTGTTGGTTTAGAGGGCTATAGTTCCAAAGAATCTCACCTGGTCTTGTGCGATATAAACCATTGAAAACAGTTTCAATGCCAGACACAATCATCGCACCTACGAGTACCATACAGAATGGGCCATTCTCACCTTCAAAGAATGCAATTAAACGCTCATTCTTTGCAAACAAGCGCGGAATAGTTGCAGCTGTAGCACCATTAACTGAATAAAGTTTGCCTGGTACATATACAGTTTTAACAAGACGGCCAGCCATTGGCATATGCACTCGGTGATAATCACTTGGTGCTAAATAGATTGTTGCAAAATCACCATTTACATATGGCTCCCAGTCTTCTTTAGCAACTGGTAATAACTCATCTAAACGATAGTCATGATTCTTCGCCTGCATAATTCGACCAGCACTAATAGGGCCAGCTTCACTCACAGCGCCATCAGCAGGAGAAACGACAACCTTAGGATCTTCAACCATTGGTCTGGCATCTGGCTTCAGCTCACGAGTAAAAAAAGCATTAAAGCTTTCAAAGCTATGAGGATCTTCTTGTAAAGCTTCACTCATATTAATTTTTGGAAAGCTTGATTTGAAGACACTAATAAACCCATTTTTCACAAATGGTACTTTAGAAGCTGCAAGCTTACCAATCATTGTGGATAAAAGTCGTTGTGGCACAATGGCCTGTAATGCAGCAAACAGCTGAGCTTTTGAAACCATGAACTTCATTCTCTCCATGTATATGGTTATTGATAAGCGGCTTTAAGAACGCCAACTCTAATCATTCTGAATTGGCACATCAGCATTATTGCCCCACTCAGACCAAGATCCAGCATAAGCTCGAACATTAAGGCCTAGTAATCGGCACATAAGGTAACTGAGTCCGCTTCTATGATGTGTTTGACAGTAAACAACAAATTGATTGCTCATATCACTATAAAGCGTTTGAAGCTCTGAACGAATCACATCTAATGAGCGCAAAGTGTAGTCACTATCAAGACGCATCGCACGTGTCCATTCATAGTGCTGAGCACCAGGGATACGACCTGCACGCTGAGCGAACTGACGTACACCATTGTATTCACCAGCAGATCGAGCATCGATTAAGTTTAGAGGTTGATTTTCTTCTAATACTTTTTGAAGCTCTTCAAGCTGAATACACGGATAAGTGTTTAACTCTTCAGGTGCATCAGAGGCTTCAGGCACTTCGCGCTGCGAGCTTAATGGATAACCTGCATACATCCAAGCACGTAAGCCACCATCAATATAGACAACTTTTTCAAC
The DNA here is from genome assembly GCA_002450655.1 of Gammaproteobacteria bacterium UBA6940. Taxonomy (GTDB): domain Bacteria; phylum Pseudomonadota; class Gammaproteobacteria; order Pseudomonadales; family UBA6940; genus UBA6940. The sequence continues at coordinate 71,287 of DJZY01000058.1, forward strand.
GCCAAGAATATCGAGGATCCAAGCCATACGGCCTGCCCAGCCACCACCTTCATCATCATAAAGGTAGATAGTCTTACCTGAGCAAAGACCATACTCACGGGCAAGCTCTATCAATGCAGCCTTCGATGGCATCAATCCCGTTGCATAACCATCCTGACGGACAATACGTGTCACTGGTAAATGTACCGCACCAGGCAAATGGCCTCGGGAATATGTTTGAGCCTGGCCAAGATCAAGAACAATAGCGTCCTTTAAGCCAGCTTGATAAAGCTCATAATAATCGACGACGGATATGACAGATATCTGTGTTTTAAGGTTAGGCTCCAATGATGCGATACTCCTCAACAAAAAATGACTCAATCAAATTAGAACTTTGGGGGTACTCCCCCATTGGCCTTGAGTATAATCTGACAAGCTTACCACTTTTCATATAATATTGGTGGCAAAGCAGAAAGACTTATTAAAAAAATGCTTAAAAGATGCAATTTGGACTTGCAAAAAAGCTGACTTTAATTTAGGCAATATCGCTAGCGCATCAGTGAATTTGCGGTATATGATAGTGACGCTGACTCGTTATAAGTTACGACTAAAAAGCAAGCAGAAAGTGTCTTTCTAAGACGAATAGCCAGATCTGTATCATGGAAGAATCACCTGTTGTACAGCGTGACAGGGCTGATATGCCCGAGGTTTCGTTAGCAAAAGCACCAAGTTGGCGCTACGCCATGATTCCAAGGCTCGCCTGAATTTATTTCACAGAACTACAAGGATTTTAAGAATGCATATTGGCATACTTTCTCGAAACCCAAGACTTTATTCCACAAGACGACTTAAAGAAGCTGCTCTAAGCAGAGGCCATACCGTTGAAATTATTGATTGCCTTAAATGTTTTATCAATATCACAGCAAATGAGCCAACAGTTCACTACAAGTCCCTTAAGAAAAAGCCAACACAACTCAAGTTTGATGCCGTTATTCCACGTATTGGTGCCTCTATTACAGAGTACGGCTGTTCTGTTTTACGACAGTTTGAAGTTGGTGAGACTTATACACTGAACCAGTCTGTTGCTATTACTCGCTCAAGAGATAAGCTTCGTGCACACCAAATTCTTGCTCGCAAAGGTGTTGAAATTCCTTTAACAAGTTATGCACATGCTGCAAATGCAACTGATGAGCTGATCGAGTTTGTTGGTGGCGCTCCACTGATTGTTAAAACAATTAAATCAACTCATGGTAAAGGTGTTGTTCTGGCAGAAAACACAAAAATGGCAGCAGGCGTCATCAATGCGTTTAGAAACCTTGATGCAGACTTTTTAGTGCAAGAGTTTATTCGTGAAGCCAAAGGCTCTGATATTCGCTGCTTCGTTGTTGATGATAAAGTTGTTGCTGCAATGGAGCGTACAGCTCAAGAAGGTGAATTCAGATCAAACCTTCACCTTGGCGGTAAAGCAACTGAAGTTAAGCTCAAGCCAGAAGAACGCCAGCTTGCAGTAAAAGCTGCAAAAGTGATGGGCTTAGAAGTCGCAGGTGTTGATATTATTCGTTCTGAGAGAGGCCCGCTTGTATTGGAGGTAAACTCATCTCCTGGCCTTGAAGGGATTGAAACAACAACAGGTAAAGATGTTGCTTCCAGTATTATTGCCTATATTGAAAAAACAATTGAGCGTTGGCCAAACCGTATGCGTGAAAAAGGCTAATTTCAAACATGAATGGCAATCCCTCAGCGTATTGCCATTCAATATTTATTTACGCATGCCCAACTGCACTTGAAATATGTTTAATATCAAACCCTATTTCTTTAACAGCTTCTTCCCAACGGTAATGAATTGGTAGATCAAATATTAAATCATTATTTGAAGACGCATTCAGCCATGCATTAGCGCATATCTCATCAGCAAGCTGATTCTCACCCCAGCCAGCATAACCAAGAGCAACAAAAAAACGATCTGGCCCATTGCCCTGTGCAATATCCACCAAGACCTCTCTTGATGTGGATAAGTACAAGTCTTCACCTATTTTTGTCGTACCAGCAGCATCTCGATAACTTGAGTGAAGTACAAAACCTCTCTCAACTTGTACTGGCCCACCTTTATAGACAGGAATACCTTTTAAGTTCATATCATCACAAGGAATATCAAGCTGTTCAAATAGCTCTCCAAGCTGCATGCCCATTGGTTTATTCAGCACAATACCCATTGTTGAATCAGGTTCATGATCACATATTAGAATGACAGACTGATTGAACCAGGTTTCATGCATAGATGGCATTGCAACCAAAAACGTATTGTTAAGATGATTCATTGAGTGAATTTTCATTATTGATGCAAGATCCTTGGGTTAAATAATTTGAACTTCTAGTCTCTCCAACTGTAAAACAATTATCAACACCTTTTCATTAAAAAAGTAATAGGTTTTTCAATAGCATAGAACCTATGCACACGCCTTTCAAAAAGCGTTTAGATTAAAAAATAAGCATATAAATCAATATGTTAAATGTATAATGCACTACTACTAAAAAGCTATTTAGTTCAAACCTTACAAACAATGATCAGTTTTTAACCTACATTTCAATCCTGCAAAGGGTTATTTGAAGTTGAGATTTACGTTATGCCAAGAGTACAACCTTCTTTAGTAAGACAACAAATTACAGCAAAGCAACCTACAGCGTTTTCAAGCAGTCTCAATAAAGTGCAACCATCTACCGCAACATCAAAAATTGTGCCTGCAAGATCATTGTCAATTAAAAGCACGAAGCCATTAGATTTTCTAAAAAGCATTCAAAATGCAGGTATTCCAGGAAAACAACTGCAACATAAAATTGCTTACTTTAAGAGCCACTGCAATACAGCAAATTATTTATATGAAGTGAAAGCCCCTCTCACCTTTGATAAGAACAAACAAGACTCATTGCTCTATCGAAAAGACGAGGAAATAGCATTGCATTTAATGCTTTCTGATCAATTTAGAGATGCCGCACTGTATCGTGCTCAGCCTAAAAAACCTTCGCCCCTGATACCACCTTACTTATATACACATCCAGGTATGACAACACCTATAACTGTCATGACAAGTCGAAATATACGTATGTCTCGATTTGAATTGAATATTATGAACACGAGTAAAGCAAAACCCGATCATCAGTCAGTGACTATTTCTGCAGCTGGAAACAAATGCTGGATGAGAACAGCTTGGCTCTCAATATTTTCCCAAATTCAACCCGAAGCCTTTTTACAGCGCTTAAAAGGGTTGGGAATTGATGGAGACAAATACAAGACTCTTCTTCCACTGATTAAAGCGACTCAAAGTGCGCAATACAACCAGGTACTTACGGGACACTGCCCTCTTTCACCATTTGAATTACCAGCAGAGCTCAAACTTCCTGACGACAAGATTCTACTCAAATCTTCTCAAGCGGAAAGCCTTATTAAAGAACTCACACAGGATATTATCATCCACTCTCAAACTTATAAAAATTGCAAAACAGACAAAGAAAAAGCGCTTTTGCTTGATCCAGTTCAAAAGGATGTATTTGGAAGTGATGACATCATTTTTCTCTTAGCAGATGCTATGAATGTGCCTAGTGTTTTATTCAATAAAGCAACAAAACATACCAGCAGAAGCTTACAGATTCTTGACTCAAATCAAGACTTAATCGATAAAATGGTTGCATTTGATAAAGCTGATCGAGCTGATAGTGCCAGTGCAAAGTTAAGATCGATGCCAATTATTGTGCATGATCAAAATCATTTTAATATTTTGCTTCCTGTAAAATAATTGTCACATCAAGCTATTAGTATAATCACTACTACAAAAAATAGCTTGATGAATATAAACTAGATTTGGGCAGGTTTAAGAGACCTTACTTTATCCAACTCTTGAGGTAAAACGAAGAGCGTTGCATGTGATGCATAAGAACGAAAAGGACTTGAGTCTAACACCTCAATGTCACGGCCTTTTAATGAGTCCAGCGCTTGACTTACCTTGTCATCAACATGACTTGGTGGCTGTCCTAGCGGCTCTAGATTCAGCATTGAACTGCTTGAAAGGGAAATCATGAGTTCTCCTTGAGTTTTGAAGTGCAAGCAAAGCACGAAATATGATGTGCTCCGATTACACAGAACAAGATCCTATCTTGTTACTGCTTTTTAAACAGAATTAAAGTACCCTCTTTTGATAAAAGAAGAATAGCTTTTGATCAAATAAACAACAACCGTTATCTGCACTGATGTGCTCACAGAAGGGGAAATAAAAGGCTCTGTGACAAAAGATAATTTGATTTAATTTTGATCTTTTTGACTGTATTTATTGATGCTGACTCAATACTACCTAAAATAAAATTGCTTTACAATAAGCTCTAAATGGGGCTTTCAGATGATTAAGAGTATTTTATTTTGCTTTTCAAATAAAAAAGAGAAACTTGTATTACAAATTTCTCTTTCAAATTATTCATTTTCGAGTCAGCACAACTACTGCCTTTATCATCCACCTTTCATAATTTTTTGGTTCTCTCTTGCAATTGACTCTAAATATTTTAAATCTGGTATAAAGCACTTCTCGTTTTTAAGTTTTACTTCAAGAGAAACGATATCCAGCGCACTTGATTTACTTTCATTAAAGTCGCTTGGATTAATACGAGTTAAACGTGGCGTTTTTGTTGTTAGCACTGCATAGAATGGCAGCTCAGGTTTGGAAATAGGGTTTATCACAGCTACCCTTGCCTTTTCTAAAGACTTAGGGTTATAAATCAAATGCTCTTTAGAGATAAACTCGTTTAAATGTAATAGCGTGATAAAAGACTGACGCCATTCTACCTGACCTATTACACCTGGATGAGTTGGTGATTTCTCTTCGAAAAGGCCAACTTCATCAAGGGTAAATATTTCAGCAATTGACACATTTGGTAGCAAATAGGCATTATTCTGATCAGGTAACATAATACCTAGAATTTCATCTCGTTTATTTGCACTCATTCAAATAATCCTATTTCTTAATACTTAAATAATCATTGATATGATCAATAAGATCTACTTCTTGATATGGTTTGCCTAAAAACGCATTCACACCTAAAGCCTCTGCTCGCTGTCGATGCTTTTCACCAGTTCTTGAACTGATCATAATAATTGGCGTGTCTAATAAACGTGGATCATGACGAATATGCGACGCTACTTCAAAACCATCCATTCTTGGCATTTCAATATCAAGAAGAATAAGATCTGGCTTTTTATCACGCAGCTGAGTGACAGCATCAATACCATCTTTTGCAGTGAGTACATCCATACCATGGCGCTCAAGTAGTCGAGAAGTGACTTTGCGTACAGTAACCGAATCATCAACAACCATAATCATAGGGTTAGTACTTGCATCAGTACTTTGATTCCCATCGTTATCGTAGGTTATGGATTTTTTACGTGTATTTGCCATATCATCACGAATTAATGCATTTAAATCCAAGATTAAGACAACGCTACCATCACCCATAATTGTTGCACCTGATAAGCCAACAACCTGGCTTAACTGCGATCCTGGGTTCTTCATAATAATTTCTTTTGAACCAACAAGAGTATCAACTTGAATTGCTATAGCTCTTTCAGTACTTCTGGCCAGTAAAAGCGGGACCGAACCAGTGACTTGGCTATCCGCACGCTTCGACTGCAAATAGTCACCAAGGTAATTTACTTCATACTCTTTGCCGGCATATGAGAAGGTATTTCGCTCACTATCGTAAATCGCTGACAACTCATAAGGTGAAACCCTTACAACACCTTCAATATAGGTTAAAGGAATTGCATAGGTTTCATCGCCAACACGTACCATAAGTGCACGACTCATAGAAACTGTAAATGGCAATCGAATTGTAAACTGAGTACCCACTTGAGGGGCTGCATGAAGCTTTAAGCTACCATTGAGTTGCTTAATTTCACTAAATACAACATCCATACCGACGCCACGGCCGGAGATCTGAGTGACTTTACTTGCAGTCGAAAAACCCGGCTTAAAGATAAACTGTAGTATCTCTTTTTCAGACAGTGGCGAATCTGGCGCAAGCAATCCATTATTAATCGCTTTTTCTTTAACTTTATTAACGTCTATACCCGCACCATCATCGGAAAGACGCAATACAATTTCATTGCCTTCTCTAAAGAGGTGAAGGGTAATCTTACCCACAACAGGTTTGCCTTGCTGCTGACGAATATCAGGCATCTCAATACCATGATCAAGCGCATTTCGTAGCATATGCTCTAAAGGTGGAATCATACGCTCCAACACAGAGCGATCCATTTGACCTTCAGCATTAATAATTTCAAGCTCAGCTTGCTTACCAAGCTCTTCAGCAACCTGTCTCACCATGCGAGTCAGTCGAGGTGCTAGACGCGAAAACGGCACCATTCGAGATAGCATCAGCCCTTCGTGCAGTTCTTTCTGCACACGAGACTGCTGCATGACAAGGCCTTCAGTGGTTCTAACCTTGTCCATCATGGTGTCACGCATATCAATCAAGTCACTTGCAGCCTCAGATAAAGAACGTGCTAACTGATGAAATGAAGAAAAACGGTCCATTTCCAAAGTATCAAAGTCTTGACCTTCATCACTGCCTTGGCCGCCATGCAATTGCATTTGACGAATATAGCTCGCAGAAATCATACGATTTTCTGTTTCGTTTTCGAAAGAGCGGATATTGTCATGAATACGGTCTAAGGTAGTGCCAAAATCATAGAAAATTCTGTTAAAACCGAGAAGCTCCTGCTCAACACTACTACGCGCAATTACAGTCTCACCTGCTAAGTTTTCAAGCCGCTCTAAAAGCTCTGCGCCAATACGAACAACTTCAGTATTTTTACGACGCTTCGCTTGTTTCTGAGCATCTCTTGCCTTTTTAAACTGCTGCACTTCTGCAGGCTGACTCATGGACTCTTGAGGCAGCTGAGATGTTGGTTCATCCGGCGTTAAATGATTTTGTATACGCTCTAGAATATCTTGTAATGAACGGAATAAATCATCATTAAGCGCAATAACTTTACGAGTTTCTTCTGTGCTTGTAGGTGTCTTAAGGGTCTCTAAGTGACTTTCAAATAAATGGGCTTGGTTACCAAATGCAGCAAAGCCAGCAAGTCGTGCACTGCCTTTAATCGTGTGCAAGATACGTTTTAGTAAGTCCATACGAGACTCATCAATAGAGTCGTCTTCTATAGAGCCTACGCATTTTTCTAACTCTTCAACAAGCTCTTTTGATTCTTCATAGAATATTTCTAAAATTTCTTGATCGTAATCATCCAAAGAGTCATCTGAGCTCGTCTCCGGTGAAAGTGCATTTGGATTATGCTCACTTTGAAGAGCCTCTTTCTTCTCGGAAGATGCTACTTCATCATCCTTGATCGCAATCATTTCACTTTCAGGGCGCACCTCAGCAACAGTTAAAGCCACTGATTCTTCCGTAGGCTCTGGGGAAGAATTAAGCTCAGATTGAAGCCTAATCGCTGCTTCTACTGAATCGGTATCAGACTCTTCTGCTGGTTGTTCACCGACATCGAAGTTAATTGGATCTTCATCTTGAAGAGCACTCGGTGAAGTCTCTTCTTCAACAAAGTCAGCAATAGGTCGATTTGGTGTTGCTACAACCTTAATAATATCGTCGTCTTCAGTAGGATCAGTATTAGGCTCTACAACCTGATGATGATCATCAGTAGTATCTGCTGGCTCACCCTGCGTTAACCATTGATTAACATCATCTATAAATTGGCGAGTATCAGCAGCAAAAACTTCTAACTCGGGTCCAACATTAACAATAGAGTCCTTAGGGATATGCTCAATATGCTTTTCAAGAGCTTGAGCAGCATCACCTATTGCACCCAAACCTGCAAGGCGAGAGCCACCTTTTAACGTATGCGCAATCCTAAGGGACTGAAGATGAATTTCTTCAATTGGCTCATCAAATTGACCGCCATTTTTAATGCCCTGAGTAATACCATCAAGATCATCTAAAAGCTCATAAGCTTCCTCAATAAAGATTTCAACAATCTCATGATCGTTTGCCTCAAGGTATGCTCTTAAAGCATCGTGAGACAACTTTGGTACTTTAATTTGATCAAGTAGACCTGAAAATGTTTCTGGTTCTAGAGCAGGTTCTGGCTCTGTCTCTAGAACCTGATCAGCACCCTGCTCGACTTCTAAATGAATTTCTTCTTCATCAAGCAAAGGCTCAACTTCTTTAACCTCAGGCAACTCATATGGCGTTTCCTTTGCCTCTTCTGGCACATAGGCAATAGGAAGTGTTGCTTTAAGGTCACGAATAACCTGCTCTTCAATATCTGACAGCGGTTCTATATTGGGCAGTTTATTTAAGCGATCCCTGAAGAGGTTTTGCGTCAAGGTTAAAATTGAAACCCCATGAGGCGTTAAAAGCTGATGAGCATCAAGGAAGCGCTCACAAATCAAATCAGCCTCGCATGCTAAAGCAGCAAGAAACTCTTCACTAATAAAGTTCGCCCCACCTTTCATGGTGTGGTAGTCCCGCTGTAATTCCCGTAAGTGAGTGAGTGAGGACTGTTGCTCTGATAGTTTTTTTAACTGAGCATCGATACTATCTAAGATATCTCGAGTTTCATCTTTAAAAATACCGAGTATCTCTGCTTGAGCCTCTGGCGATTCATCAATCTCTTCAACTTCAATCTCTTCGACAGGAGCATCTAACTCAATAACTTCAGGCTTTACTACCTGTGCTTGAAGCTCCGCTTCACGAGCTAACGCAGCTTGCTTTGCTTCCTCAATTTCATGCAAATGATCTTTTAGGCGATCAAGTAACGAATAAGCAAACTCAACAACTGGCTCTGGATTAACACTTGTTTGACCAAGCGCAATTTGATCACCAAGACCTAGAATTTTATCTTGAAGGCTCATAACATCATCTTCATATGATGACATTGTGTCTGCTGGAAGCTGTCTAAAGAGCCCAACGTATTGGATAAAGCAATGCAATAGCTCTGAAAGTTCGGTAAGTCCATGCTTCTGCGCAGCATCAGCAGCTGTTGTGAACTTTTTCAAATCCAATATAAATTGATCTTGTTCTTGTTTAAGCCAAGTGCTTTTCATCAAGTAGTCAAATATATTTGAATTATCTTCTAGCCAAGCCTCATATGGAGACTCCTCTGGGGCTTCAGTTTCAACAAACTCCTTGAGCTTCGCATTAATAATCTCAAGCTCTTGAGTTAATGGGTCAAGATCAGCTTCTTGTTCCAGAATCGCTGAAACAAGTTGGCAACAGACATCCAAGCCTTTAAAAAACAAAGTCTGGCGATGCTGCTCACGCTTCATGATCAAACGAATCATTTCTTCAAACCAAATAAAGGCTTCACCTAGACCTTCATTTTCACTGCATCTAAAAATTGCCTTGAGCGTATGCATTGCTCGCAATAAAGACTCATCTTGCGGCGCTTGTTCAATGAACTCATGGTTTGTTTTATAGTAATGATGAATCACCAAGTAATGACTATTAATCTCTTGGCGCTGCATATCAGTAAACAGCTCTGGATCCGTTGAGCTCTCTGCTACTTCAGCCTGATCAATATCAATAGGATCAGCACTGGATTCATCTGACATGTACTCAGGCTCTGATGCCAATGGCTTGCCTGAGTCATGAAGCTGCTGTTCAAAAATACTAATAAATCGCGAAGATGCAGACTTAGTATCATCATTTGCAGTTTCAGCTAGAGCTCTCATTTGCTCTACAAAATCTGTAATATGATGAAGTAGCTGAATACCTGGATAATGATTCTTTTCGATTAAATCATTGAGCAGGTTTTCCAAAGCCAATGCAGGTTCAGAAATTAATGGCAGCTGCGCCATTCTGCCACTGCCCTTCACTGTATGAACGAGGCGTCTTAGGCTGGATAGGATCTGAATATCAGAAAGGTTTTGCGCAAGGTTCTGCATCAATGGCTTAAGTTCTTGCTCAATTTCTTCAAGCTCTTCTCTGAAGATTTCTCGTATTTCATCATCAGCAACATCTGATTCTTCATAAGCCAATGCGGCTTCGGCTGACGGCGATAATTTTTCTTCCGAATGTTCCACGTGAAACATTGCTGGTTTTTCGATCTCTTCTGAAGGCTGGATATTGTCATCTTCAATCTGGCTTGCACGCTGCTCATCGGTAATGGAATAAAGCGTAGATAAGCGAACTGAGGCTTGATCAAGGAGCTTTGTCGTCTGAGTTTTGGTGTTAATTCTGAGATATAAATACTGATCGAGTGCAGCAATAATATCAGCAAACTCCTCAATATCGTGCCACTCTGGTGCACTTGATCTCAGCAATAAATCATAAGTAATGTATTCATTGATTTTTTCAAGCAGCGCCATTGCTTGATTTTCATCAATATAGAGTAAGCGAAACTCAACTTGATTGAGAATTTGCTTGATGTTTTTAATACTATCAATATCCCAAGCAGCACTTACACACTCAACAAAAAGAGACTTTACTTTGGCAAGGTCAATAAGAATCTCTCGAAGTAGCGCCTTACGAGCATCAATTAAAATATCTTCTGCATTTTGAGTTTCAGTATAACCCTGCTTTTGCGATGTCTGCTTAATGCTCATGGCACTTGATTCGACAAATAACAAGGATGTCGCTAAATCAATAAGCCAATCTTCACTTGGTGGCTTCGATGTCGTAATAATCTTATCAAGCCGTAGTATTTGCTGTTCTAAAGATTGACGTGGAATTTCAAGTTGCTGAATAAGTGCCATGGAATCAGACAGCTGCTTCAGCTTATTAAGCAGTCCTTGCAGATCTGTGGATTCTGTTTCTTTGGAGCGAGAAAAAATATCCAGTGCGTCTTTGATGTAACTGATTTCTTCTACAAGCGCATCCCCTAGAGCACCTAGTGTTGCAGCATTAACTGACTTTTTATCCAAAATGCTAGACGAAGGTGAAGGCGCTTGCTCTAGCTTATCTTTATGATGCTCAAGCATCATCTGACTTGATTCATTAATGTCATCTAATGCACTTAGAATTTCTAAGCCTTGAATAAATAAGTTCGTTAAAATACGGCTTTCAACTTCTGTGGACTTTGAAGAAGCGAAGATTTTCAACAGATGCATGAGCTTGCCGAAAAACTCATTTAAAGATGGCGCTGTCTTGTATTGTTGATTGATAAGGAGTGATTGGCACGCACCAATAATCACACCCCATAAAGGTGATAAGTTTTTCTGCGGAAAGAGCCGCGAAAAGCGCTCAAGTGACTGAGTCATGTAAGATAGATTTGTGTCTTGCTCTTCACCTTCAGCAAATTTAAGATAGGAGAACTGGAATAACTTTAACAGTTTTACGGACAACGCTTGTATATTTTTACGGTTATCGACGTTATTAAAGCTTTGGTCTTCAAAGTACTTACGGCTATCAGACACTGAGTCAACAGCAGGCTCATTTCGTATAGCACGCAGGATATTGAGGGGCGGAATAAGCTCTTGAGCAGTTAAAGCATCATCATGACGAAGCACACCATCAATATAGCGAACAATCAGGGAAATACACTGAATCACTTTTGAGATGTATTCATCACTCAGCTCTACACCTGCACTCATGAGGTAGTCTAAAGTCTTTTCCAACTCTTGAGCTAATGTCGAAGGTGGATAGAGTTCAACTATCTGCAAAGTCCCATAGATCTGATGAAGAGAGTCTTTTGCTGTTTGCAGGAATTCTTGATCATTGTGCTCAAAGTATCCTTCCAGAGCTAATATCGCCTGCTCAGCATTTTTCTCTATTTCGTCTCTAATCCATTGTATAGACGCTGGATCAATAGGCTTATCTGACATGCTTAGATCCAAATATTAATTTTCAGGAAGCTTAAAACCAGCTACAGTTTTACGCATTTCAACAGCAAGACTTGCAAGGTTACCGATGGACTTCGCTGTCGCAATAGTACCGCTTGATGTTTGCGATGTAATTTCCTGAATAACGTTCATTGTGTTAGAAATATGACCAGCAGAAGCCGACTGTTGACGTGCTGCATTGGAAATATTCTGAATTAAATCTGCAAGGTTTCTTGATACGTTCTCAATCTCTTCAAGAGCAATACCAGCATCTTGAGCAAGACGTGTTCCACGAACAACCTCTGCTGTTGTATGCTCCATTGAAGTCACAGCTTCATTTGTATCTGTTTGGATTGTTCTTACAATAGCTTCAATCTGTTTTGTTGCAGCGGAAGATCTTTCAGCGAGACGCTGAACCTCATCCGCAACAACCGCGAAACCTCGACCTGCATCACCAGCCATGGAAGCCTGGATTGCAGCATTCAATGCAAGAATGTTTGTTTGATCTGCGATGTCAGTAATCAGGGAAACGATATCACCGATTTCCTGTGAAGATTCACCAAGACGTTTAATTCTTTTTGCAGTTTCTTGGATCTGCTCACGAATCGTATCCATGCCTTTTGTTGTGTTATGTACAACTTGCGATCCTTTATTTGCAATCGTTACCGATCTCTCCGCAACAAGCGTCGATTCAGAAGCGTTAGCTGATACTTGGTCAATCGAGGCGGCCATTTCAGTGATCGCAGCAGATGCACCAGAAATTTCTTGCGCTTGATGCTCAGAGGCTTCAGCCAACTGCATTGCAGTGGCTTGAGTTTCTTGTGCAGCACCAGATACTTTTACAGCTGTATCGTTAATCGTGGATACTAGGCTTCTCAGCTGTTCGATAGTAAAGTTAATCGAGTCACAAATTGCGCCTGTAAATTCACCGGTTACTGTGGTTTGGATTGTAAGGTCACCATCAGCAAGTGCGGAAAGTTCATCAAGGAGTCGAAGAATAGCTTCTTGGTTTCTTCTATTGGTTTCTTCTTGTTCACGACGAACACGTTCTTCAGAAACAAGTCGTGCTTTTGCTTGACGAGAAGAATCAAACGACATTAAAAACATAAATACAACAGCAAGAAGTGATGAAATAGCACCACCCACTACAAAACTAAATGGACCAGATTTCTCTTCATCAATTTTATTTGTTAACTCACTAATGCTAGTTAAGAAAGTATTTGAGTTTTGAGCAATATTTGCTGCAGCAGTTTTAACACCGGCATAAGCTTCATATTGATTAAGAACAAGATCATCTCTGTCTTTAATAGATTTGAATTCATCTTTGAGGCTTTGAAGCTCTTGTCTGTTTTGAGCGCGAACAACAGCATTAGATTCAAGGGCATTCAAGTTATCAGCAAATGATTTCACATTTGAGTAGAAATTTTTAGCTTCGTCTTTATTTCCAGTTTCACCTTTTAAGATGCTATCGATACCACGTAGAATTTTTTCAGCTAATGTTTCAAGTTCTTGTGCATCTCTTACCTCGCGAGTTGAGGCATTTGTTCTCACAAGGGTATCAACAATACGGTTAATATCATTACTCATAGTTGGAATTTTACGTTCGATAAGACTCGCAACTTCATTTAAATCATTAACAGCTTTTTGTTGCTGCAAAATCACATCAACATTACGGCGCACGGAACTCCAGACATTTTCAACAGCGTTAATTTCTTTCGCTGCATCATTGATAAAGCTCTGCCCCATCAAGAATGTATTGATTTCAGCTTTAGATACTTTTTGCCAAATATTGGAGAACTGTCCTTTTGTATCATTTAAAGAGCTATAGCCATATTGATTCCCATCAGCAGCTTCTTCAGCATTACTTGCTATTTGCTGAGATAAAAGTTGCAGCGAAGCGCCATGCTCAAGGAATGTTTTAGCAACATCAGACCTTAGGCTTGAGAGTATAAAAAGGATCAAGGCCACGACAATGAAGAAAATCATCGCAATAACGTACATCAAGTTCAAACTTGATCTTGGCGATATTTTCGCATTTTTTTTCTGACTTGTTGCCATTTTTAGTCTCCTAAGCGCTTTGCTTCACCTTGTTAGATTCAACTTTATGTAGAGATAAACCTAACTCTCACAAGGCAAGTCATTGACCCTGTGATGTACCAATCGTACAAGGCACTACATTGATAAATTCTCTAATCGTTCATCGGCTAAAAGCGTGCCTAAATCAAATACGGGCCACCTTTCTTCTTCCAATGTGTCCTGTGGAACACGTGTATAAGTCCCACTTAAGAATGGTTTATAAACTTCATCGATATGGTTTTCGATAGAACCTTTAAAGCCATCTAAGGGGAAATGCTGCATCCCCAAAATATCGTCAACCACTAAACCTGTATAAGATTCACCATACTCAATGACAAGTAATCGACGTAGACGGGTTACTCGCGACGATCCTTTTTGAAAAAAATGATTCAAATCTACAACTGGAATAATCGACCCTCTTACATTAGCAACACCGCGAACAAAACTTTTTGTGCGTGGAATCTTAGTGCAAGTTGGGAGATTAATAATTTCAGAAATATCATCCATTGAAACAAGAAACGTATCAGCACCTAAACTAAAACCGATACCAGTCCATTGTTGCTGTAATGGGGCAAGAGTTGGCGCAGAAAGCGCGCAGGCACGACTCCTCACTGAATAGTGAGTAAGCAAATCGAATGGTGTTTCAGGCATATTCCTTTCATTCATTCCGTTGAATTTTGTCCTTATTACTCTTGTGCCCTGCTTAGGCATGAAACTTCATTTCATTCAGTTGCAGGCCTAATTCCCTATCAATTGATTAGGGCTCTTTATTTATTTAAGAATCTTTTTTCAAATCAAGCAATTCTGAAATTGTTGAAAGTAGTAAATCTTCGTCAACTGGCTTGGTCAAGTACCCTTTAGCACCTTGACGCTGAGCCCAAACACGGTCGGTTGTTTGGTCTTTCGTTGTCACCATAATAATTGGGATGTGTTGTGTTGCTTCTTGGCTAGTAATTTTACGAGTTGCCTGAAAACCATTCATGCCCCCCATCACAACATCCATCAAAATAATATCTGGCTTTAAACGTGCAGCAACTTCTATGCCTTCTTCACCAGTATTAACAGCAGTTGTGACAAAGTCATTGGCATGCAGAATAGATTCAAAACGAACCACCTCTGCCGGTGAGTCATCAATAATTAATACGTGTAGCGATTTAGACATCAGATTAACTCTCTGCTCCTACATTACCAAGTTGTGCTTCAATAGCACCTAAAAGCTCGTCTTTAGAAAAAGGTTTTGTAAGATATTGGTCTGAGCCAACAATACGACCTTTCGCTTTGTCAAAAAGACCATCTTTACTCGACAGCATGATCACAGGGGTTGAACTAAAGTGGGAGTTGTTTTTAATAAGAGCACAGGTTTGATAGCCATCAAGTCGTGGCATCATAATATCCACGAAAATAATATCAGGTCTGGAGTCTGCAATTTTTGCGAGGGCATCAAAGCCATCTATTGCAGTTATAACAACACATCCGACTTTTGACAGGAGTGTTTCGGCGGTTCGACGAATAGTCTTACTATCGTCAATCACCATAACTTTAAGATTTTCAAACTTCTGGTTTTCCATTGAGTTTACCTTCTAGTACACAATACCTTGTCAAAAAAGCAATTTGCTTCAAGCAGAATTGAAAGACGAAATCCTTCATACTTTTTGCAGCCTATTTCTTTTTTGAATGCCGTTAGCAGCAAAAGTCAGCTATGGCCATTTCCTGACCACGTTACAGAAAGTATAGACAGGATCAAGGTCCAAATAATCGTAAAACTACTGTATTTTGACAAAAAATGTAATTAAAAATCAGGGCGTTTCAGGCACAATAGTTATACTTCCTAATTTATTTTGTCCTTTTTGAACAGAACACCTTTTGCCTGTAATTTGTGGAACTGAATAAAAGATCAAAATGGACACTTTATTTTTTAATGGACAAGCTTACCTATTTTCGAATACAACAGATAAAGAAAATCCTTAAGGTGCTTAAGCAGAAGTTCTAAAACTCTTTCTTCTAAGAAAGCACATCTCAACATGGAGCAGAATATGAGTAAAACCGTTTACTTTGTCATGGACCCCGTCGAAAAAATAAATCGTAAAAAAGACACAACGCTTGCATTTATGTATGAAGCCTTCAAACGAGGCTACAAGGTCTTTACAACTGAACCAAGACACCTTTGGATAAAAAGAGACTTAAACCAAAAAGCAGAAGTGCATGCTTTATGCCAGGAAATAAACTTCCAAAATGATATCGAAAATTTTGAATTGAGTAAACAAAATCAACAATCTATGCACGATGGGCAGTTTGTTTTTATGCGACAAGATCCACCTGTGACCATTGAATACATCACGTCTACATTCATTTTAGATATTCTAGAGAACGAAGGCATTATGGTGATAAATCATCCAAGCCAAGTTCGTGGTGCCAATGAAAAGCTCACAGCAATGCAATTTCCAAGCTGCGCACCATCAACAGTCATTTCAAGTCAAAAAGAACAATTTAGAGATTTTTTAGCTGATAAAAAAGACATCGTGATTAAACCTCTTGATGGCATGGGTGGCCAAGGTATCTTCAGAATTAAAGAAGGTGATCAAAACCTCGATTCAGTCATTGAGACTTTAACATTCAATGGTCAAATCCAAATTATGGCGCAGCAGTACATCCCGGAAATTGTTGATGGTGATAAACGCATTCTTATGATTAACGGCGAGCCAGTGCCTTATGCACTTGCACGTGTACCACAAAAAGGCGCTTTAAGAGGCAATCTAGCTGCTGGTGGCCAAGGTGTTGGTAAAGAGCTATCAGCCCGCGACAGAGAAATTTGTGAAATTGTTGGACCATGGTTAAAAGCCCATAACATCTACTTTGCAGGCCTTGATGTCATTGGTGACTACCTTACTGAAGTAAATGTAACAAGCCCAACCTGTGTCAGAGAGCTCGACAAGATCTATAATCTCAATATTAGCGGTCAACTCTTTGATGCGCTTGAGAAAATAAATCAGACCTGAGGTCCATTGTGTCAGAAATTCAACGTTTCAATTTAATATTGGTGGGATCAGTATTAGCACATGTTGCTTTGATCTTCGGTGTGCACTGGAGCACACTTGACCCTGCCCCACCAGCTTCTACTCTTGAGATCACGCTTGCGCAGTTTAAAAGCGAAACTCAGCCTGATCAAGCAGACTTCCTTGCCCAAGCAAATCAGCAAGGCAGTGGGACTTTGGAAGAAAAGGCAGAGCTCTCAACAGTTGAGCAGGCGCAGTTCCGTGCCAATGAAATTAATCAGGTGCAGCAATCACAGCAAGTGATGCAACAACAAAACCAGGAAGTGGTGAATCAAAAGCTTATTACGAGTGTGCAAGACTCTTGGTCTGAAAATGAGCAAGAGGACAGCAAAAAGCTAGAAGAGCAATCTCAAGGGCAAGACATGTCGGAAGACCAACAATTGTCCACAGAAATTGCTAGCCTTGAAGCGGAGCTGCGTAATGAACGACAAGCCTATGCAAAGCGACCTCGTCGCCGTCAACTCACAGCCGTTGCAACTAAAGCTGCTGCCGATGCAGCTTATCTGCATCAATGGCGTCAAAAAATTGAAAATGTTGGTAACTTAAATTATCCAGATTTAAATATTTACGGCGAACTTACACTGCTTGTTGCAGTAAGAGCAAATGGCACGATTGAGAAGGTTGAAATTCGACGTTCATCTGGCTACAGATCCCTAGACGAGGCGGCTAAGCGAATTGTTCGCCAAGCAGCGCCTTTCGATCCTTTTCCTGAGTCTATTCGTAAACACACGGATATTTTAGAGATCATTCGTACTTGGCGCTTTGAAAAAGAAGGTTATCTTTCAAGTTCAGTTCGCTAAATGAAAAAACCTTAGCTATATTAACTAGTACTTCCTTTCCTTCCTCAAAGCCGCCCTCTTCACCGAGGGCGGTTACTCTCTTAATGACGATTACCAACTTCCTGTCTATTCTTTAATTAAGAACATCAAAAGCCATATGCTTTATTCAAAGATGTCTAACACGTCTAAAGCAGCTATTTCAATTACGAATAATGTTGAAGACAATCATAAAAACATTGAAATGAATTCAAGGTTTAATCGATGTCAGGATTTCCCATTCACAGCCTGAGCGGTCTCATCATTGATGATCAGCCAGAGATGTGTAAGCAGCTTTATACAATGCTTGAGCGTATTGGTTTACGCCGCATAGCCGTTTGTCATACAGGTGATAAAGCAATAGAAGCCATGTCAAAATCAAAGTTTGACGTGATTCTTTGTGATTATGACCTTGGACGCGGCAAAGATGGTTTACAAGTGTTAGAAGAAGGCAAACACAGAGAAATTATTTTGAACACCAGCTGTTTTATTATGATTACAGCTATTCAAAGCAATGATATGGTTATTGGTGCTATAGAGCATCAACCAGATGCCTATATCATAAAGCCAATCACCTTCGATGATATTCGCTTACGACTTGAGCGGACCCTCAATATTAAAGACACCTATTACAACATCTTTCATAATATCGATCTAAAGCAATACAATGCGGCTCTATCTGCCTGTGAACAACTGACAAAAGCTCGCCCCAAACTCAGCCTTTCAGTTCTAAAATTCAAAGCAAAAATCTACTTCAAGCAAGAACAATATGATAAGGCTGAAGCCATTTACACAGAAGTCCTGCAAATACGAAAACTGCCATGGGCTTTTTTTGGCCTTGCTAAAGCCTATTTTTTTCAAAAAAAATACAAGCAGGCAAGTCAAATTCTTGAGAGTCTTATTGCTGAACACCAAAACTACATAACAGCATACGATCTTCTTGCACAGATCAAAGAGCTCCAAGGGGATAAAGTAGGTGCACAAAAGGCCCTGCAATCAGCGGTGAGCTACTCGCCAAGAGCTGTAAGACGTCAAACTTTTTTATCTCGTATTGCAACTGAAAACCAAGATTGGACAGCAGCACTGCCAGCAGCACGCAAAAGCGTTGAGCTTGGCCGCCACTCAATTTTTAAAACGCCAGAAAACTATATTCACTTAACAGCATCTCTTCAACCTCAGCTTTACAGCGAGTCTCTATCTGATCGACGCTCTGCATCCGCTGAAATTCTGAAAACGATGGATCACTTTAAAAAGGATTTCCCTGAAGATACAACTGTACAGGTATCAGCATATTTCATTGAATCCTCTACTCATAAGCAAATGGGACAAGAACGAGAGCAAGAAAAGTATCTTAATATGGCAACCAACCTTATGGATACTCACCATTATGAACTTAAAGAAGAAGCTCTAGAGCTGATATCTAATCGTCTCTCACTCACCTGTGACCCAGAAACAATTCAAGTGTTCATTGATTCTGAGCTTTGCAAAAACCTATCTACTCAAGCTAAAACTTATATTGACAATAAAGCGCAAGAAAAAGCGACTAAGGATAACCAAGAAAAAATCGATAAGTACAATAATAAAGGCGTTGAGTTCTTTGAGAGGGGTGCTCTAGCTGAAGCTATCCAAATGTTTGAGAAAGCGACAGAGCATGCGACAGCAAGCTTCTCTGTACTTCTTAATGCGATGCAAGCCCATATTGCATATTTAGAGCAACATGGAAAGGACCAAACCAGCATGTCAGCTTGTGGCGATCTCATGAATCGATTAAATGAAATGCCGCCTACAGATCGTAGACAAGCTCGTAAAAAACGCTTAGAAGCGCTTTTTAATAAATTAGAGGAGACTTGGAGCACATGACACATTCCCCCCTAAATACTGATCATCCAGCAGCTCAAGGTAATGATGAGTCTTTATCTCTCTTACTGGCGTCTTCGATTCATGAAGTTAAAAATAATTTTGGCAAGCTCGTTTTTGCTATTACTGATGCATTAGATGAGTTGCCAGATGAAAAAGCAACGAAGCTTCAAGATAAAGTTAACTCTGAAATTAGATATATCTCCAACCAACTGAGCCAAGTCTTAATACTCTACAAAGAATATCAAGATGGGTACATGCCAGTGATCGAAGAAGTGCAGGTAAGCCAACTTTTTAAAGAGACCAGAGCAAGACATCAAAGCTTCCAGGATCTGCAAGTAAGCACAGAATGCGAAATAGACCTGCTTGCATTTATGGACGATAAGTTCATTGTCAATGTCCTCGACACACTTATTTATAACGCCTATAACGCTGGCGCTCGCCAAATACTTATCTCAGCCGTACAAGAAACAGATGCGGTGAAAATTACGGTTGAAGATAATGGGCCTGGTATACCAGAGGCAATGATCCAAAACTTTAATCGTGAAGAAGGTATGTCGGAAGGGCTTACAGAGAGTGGCTTTGGGTTGGGGCTATTCTTTGCACGGAAAATTTTAGCATTGCATACGAATGAATCGCTCCAAGGCAGCTGCACATTGGCAAATGGCGGCCGCCTTGGTGGCGCTATTGTGAGTTTGTACTTTCCTTAGGAGTTTCAGCTTCTGTAGCGCCATAACCAGACATGGCGCCCATCACTTTTTCATAGTTCTGCATAATATCCCTTGGTAAACCCTCGGGTTGTAAAGGCCTACCAACAGTACATTTAATCACACCAGGAAACTTAATAAACTTACGTGGCGGCCAACATTCGCCAGCGTTGTGATACACAGGTACAACTGGTGTATTTGTGTTTGCTGCAAGCTTAAATCCACCAATATTGAGCGGTGCAGTTTCGCCAGGTGCTACACGAGTACCTTCAGGAAATAATACAATCCAACGGCCCTTATTAACGGCTTGAGTGCCCTGCTCCAAAAAAGCTTTACCAGCAAGTCTTGGTTTTTTACGATCAATCGTGATCGGCTCCATTAAGCGTAAACCCCAACCAAAAAATGGAATATTGAGAAGTTCTTTTTTAAGGACGGTTGCAGACGGGTTGAAAAGTAACTGGAGGAAAAGTGCCTCCCAAGAGCTTTGATGATTGCTTAAAACAATACATGGTTTTATTGATTTCAAGTCAACAAGGTATTCAGTTTGCACTGATATACCACAAGTAATACGCAACCATTTCATAATAAACCAGCACCAGCGGCTGACTAACCATGAGCGTTTTTCAAATGATAAAAGTGGACCTATAGCGAGCACTATTGGCGCATAGATAATTGCACTGATGTTATAGCCAGCATAAAACAAAAACGATCGAGTGCCATAGAATAAAATTTGCAAAAAAGAAAGCTTGTTATTTTTCATGAAAGATACTTTTTACCTAAGTACAAATGAAACAAATGCCGATAAGTCGTCAAACACTGGAATATCGGAGTCAATCTGAGAAACAGTTTTCTGGCCATTCCCTGTTAAGACAAGAACAGGTTTTGCACCAGCAGCAAGACCAGCATCGAGGTCACGTTTTGAATCACCAACAAAATATGCCTGAGTCACATCAAGGTCATGCTCTTGCGCAATGGACTCTATCATACCTGGCGCAGGCTTACGACATCGGCATTGAGCATCAGGCAAATGTGGACAAAAATAAATTCCATCAAGAGAGACTTGATACTCTGCAAGCAAATCAGAACACTTTTGATGCATAGCATTAAGCTCTTCAAGTCCATAATACCCACGACCAATACCAGATTGATTGGTTGCGATAAAAACTTTAAATCCTGCTTTTTTCAGTTGAGCAATAGCTTCAATGCTGCCTGGAATTGGAATCCATTCTTCGGCGCTTTTAACATAAGCTTCCGAATCAAAGTTAATAACACCATCACGATCTAGGATAACGATCTTCTGCATAAAACCTCTGTTTAACTTTTGGTACTCACACCAGTTTGAATTAGAATACGCTCTTTTAAGGCCTTAGATTATACGAAATAAGAGAGGAAGGAAATTATACCCATAGCGACTGAGTTTTAGGTGTAAAAAGCGCCTCATGAAGTTGCTTAGCAAGGCGCGACAACGCAGCATAGCTATTCTATGTAAGGCGGAGCAACACAGCTAAACAACTTCATGTGGTGAGAGAGACACCTAAAATTCAGTCGCTATGGGTAAATATATTACTATAGGGGCTTAAAACGCATCAGGGCGCTTATTTGCGCCCTGACGTGTCTTTTCAGAAGATTAAGCGAGGTATGATAGATCGCCTACTTCAGCAAAGAGTGCTTGAAGCTGAGTCAACATGTATAGACGGTTGTCTTTCTCCACTGGATTATCACTCATCACTTTTACATCCAAGAAGAATGCATCAACGATTTCACGAAGAGATGCACCAAGCTGCAATAGAGCCACGTAATCGCCTTTTGCACGAGCAGAGGCAATATCACCTTCAGCAGCAGCTAGCGCTTCGTAGAGGGCCTTTTCTGCAGGTTCTGAGAGTGCTTCTGCTTGAAGTTGGTGTCCTTCGGTCATTGCATTCTTTTTAAGGATATTGTTCGCACGTTTATGCACTTCAGCAAGTGCAGCTGCGTCATTGCCTTTGTAGAAGCTTTGAAGCACTACAAGACGCTTATTGAAATCTGAAGGGTTATACACCTTACTTGCTTCAACCGCACGTACAAGACGCATATCGATGCCAGAGTCTTTATAAAGCGTTGGTAGGCGCTGCATGATAAAGATCGCTACCTTCTCTGCAATCTCACCTTGGTTCTCGAAGCCATATACTTGTGCTGCCAGCTTCGCAAGATGACAAACATCAAGATCAAGCTCAAGCTCAATACACATACGAACAATACCAAGTGCCATACGACGAAGTGCAAATGGATCCTTGTCTGCTTTTGGCTCTTGACCTATTGAGAAAAAACCTACAAGGGCATCGAACTTATCTGCAAGAGAGAGCAAAATACCAAGCGATGAATTTGGAAGACCATCGCCCTGCCCTCTTGGAAGGTATTGCTCTTCAAGAGCTTGGGCAAGACTGTCTGAATAGCCTTGCGCTTTAGCATAATAACGACCCATGGTACCTTGAAGCTCTGGGAACTCACCAACCATAGACGTTAGTAGATCAACCTTACTTAACTCACCTGCAAGCTTCGCTTCATCAGCATCTACTTTTAGGATCTGAGCAAATTCAACAGCTGTTTTAGCTAAACGCTCAGTCTTCTCAAATGTCGAACCCAGTTCTTTTTGATAGATCACACGGGCAAGACCTTGACGAAGATCTTTAAGCTGCTTTTGCTTGTCAGTTTCAAAAAAGAATTTAGCATCAGCAAAACGGGGGCGAATCACACGCTCATTACCTGTGATAACCATTTCTGGATCAGTACTCTCAAGGTTCGCAACGAATAAGAATGTATTAGTCAAAACGCCATTAGCTGCTTTAGTTGCGAGATACTTTTGGTTTTGCTCCATTGTTGAAATCAAACACTCATGTGGTACTTCTAGGAAGCTTTCATCAAATGTACCGCAAAGTGTGACAGGCCATTCAACAAGACCTGTAATCTCATTAACAAGGTCATCATCTGGAGATACTGTCAATTTCTTGCTGATTGCAATTGAGTTCACTTGATCAAGAATTGTTTGACGACGAGTTTCAAACTTCGGGATGACATAACCAACAGATTGAAGGCGTGGTTCATACTCTTCTGCATGAGTTAACGAAATTGCTTCTGGGCAATGGATACGATGTCCAAAAGTTTCACGCTGAGAGCTTACACCGTAAACTTCACATGGGATAACATCCGTATCAAGAAGTACTGTTAACCAACGAACTGGTCTTAAGAAGCGATGCGTATAAGCCCCCCATCTCATTGTTTTCGCAGAAGCTAGTTGCTTAACAATATTCTCAACAAATTCTGGGATTAATGCTGAAACTTCTTGGCCTTTTACAAACTTCTCGTAAGCAAGGTATTCACCCTTACCTGAATCAATACGAGTTAGTTCACTTACATCAACACCACAAGAGCCTGCAAAACCTTTTGCTGCACCCTTAGGATTACCATCAGCATCGAATGCATGTGCAACAGCTGGACCACGCACAGTCATAGTCTCATCTTTCTGCTTGCTGTCGAGATTCTTTACAAGAATAGCAAGACGACGTGGTGTAGCAAAAACTTGCATATCACCATAGTTCAATTGCTTGTCTTCAAGCTGTTGAACCAGTGTTTTTTTAAGTGTATCGCGCATACGAAGCAAGGCCTGTGCTGGCAGCTCTTCGACACCGATCTCTAATAAGAATGAGTGTTTCTGACTCATATGAATAACTCCGTTATAAACCTTATCCAGGTGCTTATTTCTTACCTGAGAAATGCTCAGCAAACTTCTCTAGATTCTCTTTCACGGCAAGTGGGAATCCAAGCTTCTCACGAGACTGTAGATACATCTGCGCAACGCCTTTAACCATGTTTCGAACGCGAAGGATATACCCTTGTCGCTCCGTCACAGAAATAGCACCACGGGCATCAAGAAGGTTGAAGTAATGAGATGCTTTCAGTGCATACTCATATGCAGGCAATACTTTCTCAACTTCAAGCAGGTGTGTACATTCTTTTTCACAATCAGCGAAATAGCCTAGTAGTGAATCTACATTAGCGTGTTCAAAGTTAAATGCGGACATTTCAACTTCATTTTGCATGAATACATCACCATAAGTGACAAGGTGATCTAAGCTATCAGTCCATACGATGTCGTAGATGCTC
Source organism: Gammaproteobacteria bacterium UBA6940 (assembly GCA_002450655.1). Lineage (GTDB taxonomy): Bacteria > Pseudomonadota > Gammaproteobacteria > Pseudomonadales > UBA6940 > UBA6940. The sequence continues at coordinate 95,733 of DJZY01000058.1, forward strand.
TCTACGCCCTGTAGGTACATTGCAATACGCTCTAAGCCATAAGTAATCTCACCAGTGACTGGGAAGCATTCTAGGCCCCCTACTTGCTGGAAATAAGTGAACTGAGTCACTTCCATACCGTTCAACCAAACCTCCCAACCAAGACCCCATGCACCTAATGTTGGAGACTCCCAGTTATCTTCAACGAAGCGAATATCATGCACTTTACGATCAAGACCAAGGGCTTCAAGAGACTGTAGGTAAAGCTCTTGAATATTATCTGGAGAAGGCTTCATTACAACCTGAAATTGGTAGTAGTGCTGAAGTCTGTTTGGGTTCTCACCATAACGACCATCAGTAGGACGACGACATGGTTGAGCGTATGCACTATTCCAGCTTTCTGGACCAATGGCTTTAAGAAAAGTCGCTGGATGGAATGTACCTGCACCAACTTCAATATCAAGCGGCTGCATAACAACACAACCCTGCTCTGACCAGAACTCCTGCAGTTTTAAAATAATTTCCTGAAAGGTCAACATTATTTACGTCCTTCTTATAATTGAAAACCGAGAAAACTTTCGCTTGCTCGGTGATCAACATCTCACTTTAAATGTGTAAGCTACTTTTAAGTAAAGCAGCAAAAAAATTAACTAGACATCAAGGTTTGCTACTTTAAGCGCATTGTTTTCAATAAACGCTCGACGAGGCTCAACCTGGTCGCCCATGAGTACGGAGAAGATCTCATCAGCTGCAACAGCATCTTCGATAGAAACACGAAGCATACGTCTGTTTGCTGGATCAAGAGTTGTTTCCCAAAGCTGCTCTGGGTTCATCTCACCAAGACCTTTGTAGCGCTGAATGTATTGACCTTTCTTGGACTCATCAAGCATCCAATTAAGTGCATTACCAAATGTATCAACTTGGTAAGACTTCTCACCGCGCTGCACATAAGCACCTTCACCGCACATGGATTGAAGCTGGTTATTCATAGTAACAATCTTCGCATACTCTTCTGATCTGAAGAAGTCATACTTCAATGGGTACTTGCGTGAAAGGCCATGCTCTAGCATCTCAATCACAGGTGTATAGACTTTTCGCTCTTCGTTATAATCAACAGAAACCTGATACGTTCTAGACTCAAGTGCGAACTTATTAATCGCCTCACCCATCGTCTGTGTCCAAGATTGTGTTTTCTCTTTATCTTTAAGATCTTCAGTTGAAATCACTGGTAATGTCAGCAATTGCTCTAAGAAGATCTGAGGCATACGTGCAGACAACTGATTAATGATTGTATCAACTTTTTTGTACTCACGGATAAACTTTTCAAACGCTTCTCCAGAGATTGGTGGCGCATCCGCTTCAGGGTGAAGAGCAGCAGACTCAAGCGCTAGAGAAAGAAGGTATTCATCTAAAGCTTGTTCATCTTTTAGGTATTGCTCTTGCTTGCCCTTCTTCACTTTAAAGAGAGGTGGCTGAGCAATATAGACATAACCGCGCTCAATGATCTCAGGCATTTGTCTGAAGAAGAATGTCAGAAGAAGCGTACGAATATGGCTACCATCAACGTCAGCATCCGTCATGATAATGATGTGGTGATAACGTAGTTTATCGATATTATACTCTTCACGACCAATACCGCAGCCTAGCGCCTGAATAAGAGTGCCAACTTCTGCAGATGAAATCATCTTATCAAAGCGTGCTTTTTCTACGTTAAGGATTTTCCCTTTCAATGGTAATACAGCTTGTAGTCTGCGATCACGTGCCTGCTTAGCAGATCCACCCGCAGAGTCCCCTTCCACTATGTAGAGTTCAGAAAGTGCTGGGTCTTTTTCTTGGCAGTCAGCAAGCTTACCAGGAAGGCCTGCAATATCTAACGCACCTTTACGACGAGTCATTTCACGAGCTTTACGAGCAGCTTCACGTGCGCGAGCAGCATCAATCATCTTCATCACAAGCTGCTTCGCTTCTTGTGGGTTCTCCTGTAAGTATTCAGAGAAATATTGTCCCATCGCTTGTTCAACAGCTGGCTTTGCTTCAGAAGAAACAAGCTTATCTTTAGTCTGTGAGGAGAACTTTGGATCAGGAAGTTTAACTGAGATTACAGCAGTAAGACCTTCACGTGCATCATCACCAGTCGTAGATACTTTCTCTTTTTTGGCAAGACTTTCTTGCTCGATATAGGTGTTAAGAGAACGTGTTAAAGAAGCTCTGAAACCAGCTAAATGAGTACCACCATCTTTCTGAGGAATGTTGTTTGTATAACAGAAAATAGATTCTTGATATGAGTCATTCCACTGCATTGCAACTTCAACGGAAATACCATCTTCGCGCTCTTGAGAAAAGTAGATTGGCGCATTAATTGGTGTTTTATTACGGCATAGATGCTCAACAAAAGCTTTAAGACCACCCTCGTACTCGAAGACTTCTTCTTGACTTGTGCGCTCATCGATAAGAACAATACGAACACCAGAGTTCAAGAATGAAAGCTCACGAAGACGCTTAGCAAGAATATCAAACTTAAACGAAATATCGTTAAATGTTTCTGCACTTGGCTTAAAGTGACACTCAGTACCTGTTGTCGTTGCATCACCAACAATACCTAGTGGTGCTTGTGGAACACCATGGTGATATACCTGCTCATGTACTTTACCATCACGACGAATTGTCAGTGTTAGCTTTTCAGAAAGCGCGTTTACAACCGAAACACCTACCCCGTGAAGGCCACCTGACACTTTATAAGTATTATCATCAAATTTACCACCAGCATGAAGTGTACACATGATAACTTCAGCAGCAGAAACACCTTCTGTCTCATGTATATCTACTGGAATACCGCGACCGTTATCAGAAGTCGTGATTGATTCATCCGGATGAATAATAACTTTAATTTCAGAACAGTGACCTGCAAGGGCTTCATCGATTGAGTTATCAACCAATTCGAAAACCATATGATGCAGGCCAGTACCGTCATCCGTGTCACCTATATACATTCCAGGACGCTTACGTACTGCATCAAGACCTTTTAAGACCTTGATGCTACTGGAATCATATACTTTTTCACTCGACATAGTGCTCTCCATATATTAGCGAAACTTCCAAAAATTTCTTTCAATACCCCAAGGCCCTCTATTGATATGTCTATCATGACCTTTTGGGTGCTACTACCAGCTGCAACTCATCTCATCATTGATGACTTTGGGCATTTCGTATTTATTATCTAATGTGCCTATTCTACACTGATTCTGAGACTCTTGCAGGATGTTTATATGCCTCGCATACCTCCCTACATCTACCGAGTACTACATCATCTCAGCAGCTTAAAACTTAACTTATGCAATGTAATATTGTTCATTAAACTGTTTAACTATAAATCGTATTATTTTGTGAATTTGAATTGTTCCACGTGGAACAATTGCTCAAACATATACGTCATTAATACAGTTCATCTTAAGTAATGTTCCACGTGGAACATTACTATGTGTGTAGGAGATAACCTCCTCATAAATTGATAAACAACTTCTTTCTAGTAACATCACTTATTAATAGATGTTCCACGTGGAACATTCATTAATAAGCAGTCTCACTCTTAATCTCACCATGTTCCACGTGGAACATTTTCGACCCAGAAGGCATATTTATCTCAGGATCGACATCAGTAGTTGTTAAAATGACCTGCAAACCAAGATCCTGAACTAAATCAACAACCATCTGTCTACCCTGCACATCAAGCTCAGCATGCCAGTCATCGATAATCAGAATTGTCTTTTTACCAAGTACTTCACGCAAATAAGCAACAAACGAAAGGTTTATTAATAGACTTAATCTCTTCTTTTCACCGCGAGAAAGATAAGATTTTACAAGTGTTCCATCTTGTTTTTGAATGATTAAATCTGCTCTATGAGGACCTGACAAAGTTGTTTTACGTTGACGCTCGACGAAACGCTTTTCTTCTAAACATTCTGAAAGTGCTTTGCTTTGATCCCAACCAGAGTCCAAAACCAACTGAGCACCATTAAAAGGTGTACCAAAGAGAGATTTATGGAAAAAGTCATTCACTTTCTTCAGTATTTCTACACGTTTAGTATTTAAATCCTCAGCAGCATTACATAACTCTTGCGTCCAACTATTCATCTCCTCTGCAGATGCATCCCTTGATTTTAGAAGCTGATTACGCTGCTTTAGGGCATAAGAATACCGCTTGTGTGTATCTGCATAAGAATGTTCCACGTGGAACATTAACCAATCCATAACCTTTCTTCGACCAGCAGGGTCAGTATCCACAATGTTATCCACATCAGGGCTCATGATTAACAATGGCGTTAAAACCGTGATCGACTGCAATCGATTAACGTCTTCATCATCACGAGTCACTTCCCATGAAGAACCTAAAGGTTTCGACATTTTAATACGCGTAGATGAATAACTTGTGGATAAACGGGCATTCACCTGAAAACCATGAGAATTTTCTTTGGTTAAAGTAGCAAATGCACTTGACGGTCTGTAAGAACGAGCGTGGAACAATATAGAAAAAGCTTCGCAGAGTGTTGATTTACCAGCACCATTAAGCCCAAGAATGACATTGACAGAAGAGGATAAATTTAAAAAAGCATAGTCAATATTTCGTAGATGTCTTACTTCTAAGACATCTACGTTATCGAAATATTGATCAGTCGTAATAGAAGCCACTCATTACAACTTCATTGGCATTACAACATAGAGAGAGTCATTTGCACTTACTTCTTCAACAAGTGCACTTGAGTTAAGGTTCGCAAAAGTAATACGAATCCATTCATCATCTACAGAATTGAGGATATCAAGCATATAAGAGATGTTAAAGCTTACTGTCAATGGATCACCACTGTAATCAACCGACATCTCATCGCGAGACTCTTCTTGCTCTTGGTTTCGAGCTAAAAGTGTTAGCTTACTTTGCTCCAGAGCAAATCGAACGCCCTTGTACTTGTCATTCGACATGATGGCAGATCGCGCTAATGCTTGCTTTAAGAAATCAACTTGAATAACACAAGAAGTTTCAAGGTTTTTAGGTATAACCTTTTGATAATCAGGGAATCTTGCATTAATCAGCTTTGTTGTGAATGTTAGAGTTCCAACTTCAACAATAAGGTGACTTTCACCAAAACTCATACGTGCTGGCGAATCGCCATCACCAAGTAAACGAATGAGTTCAGAAACGGCTTTTCGAGGCAGAATCACTTGCTGCTTCAGATCAGGACCTAGACCGTTCACGTCCTGACGGTTCAGAGAGAGCCTGTGGCCGTCTGTAGCAACAGCTACTGCAGTACCCTCATCGAACTCTAACAGAAGGCCGTTAAGGAACGTTCTGACGTCTTGTACGCCCATTGAGAAGGATGTACGGTCCAACATACGCTTAAGCTTCTTCTGGCTCTCAAAAGTAACCACATGAGGCGCATTTAGATCTTGAAGCTTAGGGTAGTCAGCTGCATCGCGAGTTGCTAATGCAAAACGGCTTGAACCTGCTAATACTTGGCAATGGCTCGCTTCTTTCACGAACTCCATAACTGTGTTTTCAGGTAATGACTTCACAACGTCAAAAAGCTTACGCGCAGGAAGAGTTGTTTTCCCTTCTTCGTACACAGTATCCAGCATTAATTGAGTTGATACTTCTATTTCGCCATCACCACCTGTAAGTGTTAGACAATTTCCCTGCACATCAAATAAAAGATTACCTAGAATCTGCATGATTTGTTTGCGCTCTACAGCATTTACTACCTGCTGTAAAACTCTTAAAATTGCACTTTGTTGAACCGCAAATCGCATGGCAACTCCGCCCTTCTGTTAGCTTGGATGTTCTTGTGACTTCATGAAAACAAGGCTACAGCCCTCCTTCCAAACTCCTTTCACTTAAAACAACGTTAGTTTGTCAATAATCTCATTAAATTTGAATAGTCTTCGGAAATATCAGGATCACTCTGACTCAATTCCTCAACTTTGCGACAGGCATGTAGCACTGTCGTATGGTCACGCCCACCAAAAGCATCACCAATCTCAGGTAAACTGTGGCTTGTAAGCTCTTTAGCAATTGCCATAGCAACCTGTCTTGGTCTCGCAACTGAGCGAGAACGACGTTTTGAATGTAAGTCTGCAACCTTAATTTTATAATATTCTGCTACAACTTTTTGAATATTTTCCACACTGACCTGACGATCTTGAACTGCAAGAAGATCTTTCAATGTTTCTTTAACAAAATCTATTGTAATAGGCTTTCCAGTAAAGTGTGAATTAGCAACCACACGCTTTAATGCACCTTCAAGCTCACGGACGTTTGAGCGAATTTTTTGTGCAACAAAAAATGCTACGTCATGAGGCAGGTCAACACGAGACTCCTCTGCTTTTTTCATTAAAATAGCAACTCGTGTTTCAAGCTCTGGCGGCTCAATAGCGACAGTTAAGCCCCAACCAAAGCGACTCTTTAAACGCTCTTCAACGCCCGAAATTTCCTTCGGGTATCGATCACTCGTAAGGATCATTTGCTGCCCGCCTTCTAATAAGGCGTTAAACGTATGGAAAAACTCTTCCTGAGAGCGTTCTTTACCAGCAAAAAACTGAATGTCATCAATTAATAGAGCAGAAACAGATCTGTAGTAACGCTTAAATTCATTAATGGCATTGATTTGTAGCGCTTTAACCATATCTGCAACAAATCGCTCACTGTGAAGATACACAATTTTTGCAGATGAGTTCTTTTCAAGAAGATGGTTACCCACCGCATGCATTAAGTGAGTTTTACCAAGGCCTACTCCACCATAAATAAACAGTGGATTGTAAGAACCACCGGGGTTAGCTGCAACCTGAGACGCAGCAGCCCTTGCAAGTTGGTTCGATTTACCTTCTACAAAGCTCGTAAAAGTAAAATTCGGATTCAAGCTCGACTTATGCTGAATGCGACCTTCAACGTCCGGAGCAGAATCCGGTTTAATTGGATTTTGATCACCAAGCGCATCAACAGTCACGATTCGAGGTTCATTGGAATTAGAGACAGTGTTTGCCGGTGCCGAAGGCTCTTTAGGCTTTGGTGGTGCTGCTGGCTTAGCATTTGCACTACCTATATTTACTTGAATCTCATACCTGACATCAGGGTCAATTTCTCTAATAACATCCTGAATTCGGTTTACAAACTTCTCATTTACCCAATCACGAACAAAGCGATTTGGTGCAAAAAGAATAATGCTGGAACCAGACTGCTCTGCCTGTAAAGGCCTTATCCACATGTTGAATTGCTGAGATGGCAATTCTGCTTCCAGTTTTTCTACACATTTAGACCAGATTTGGCTCACGCAGGTACCCACAAAGTGATTAACAACGGAAACGGATCCTACTGTTTAGGACAAAAAGAAAGCACTTTTTCTTCTTCTTGATGATCCGCGCGGAAAAGAAATTCTACAGACTTTCATTCAACTTATCCACAGCTAACGTAAAAAAAACCATGGCCTATTGAACATTTTTTAACCAAAACCCTGAATGTATAACCTGTTAATAACCAGATGTACAACCTTGTGCGTAAATTCCCCCCCAAACCTGTGGATAACTTTAAGGCCAATTTTATCCACAACCGTCCACAAGCTGTGGACAAAAACATGCTTTTTTACCCACGAGGTTAATAACACCCTAAACCATTGATATTAGAGGCTTATAAGTACTTATCCACAAATATTATCCACACTAAATATAATAACAAATATCTTTTTTATATAAATACTTATATTTTTATTATGTCGCAGCGTGTTTTCGTTTTCTGACAAATTGAGGGTTATGCAAAATTTGCATAACCAAAATGAGGTTTAAAAAATTGGTTTTAAGAGATAGGTGCTATAACGTGATACAGATATCGTGTTTGATAATGTGAGTTTTCGAGGGTGTGGATAAACAAGTGATTTATCCACAAGACAGCAAGGTGTTAAAATGACATCTATTGATGTTTAACGCTTTTTTTGATTGAATAAGCCTTTAGAACTTAAAAAATATGCACTAAAAATCAAGAATCTAGCAGCGAATTAAGCTTGATTTTAAGATTATTCAGATAAAAGACTTTTTTTTTTATACTAATAGGGTATACTTTCGGTCTCGAACCTCTTTTGAATGCATTTTAAAGCCTGTGGCTTTTTGCTATACATGTGCTCCGGATGGTATTATCTCAAGCAGTGTGAAAAATGCTGTTTTTGCTCGTTTGAGTGAGGTTATTTTTCTGGCAGGGCATGTGTTTGACATAATTAAAGGTGTCTTTTTGATATCGCACTGATATGTTGTGTCCAAATAACGGTTCGCCAAGTTTTGAAGTCTTTATCTATACACAGGCAATTGTGGATAACTTTAGTTGTGTTAGATTTGATGTGTAACTGATTAACGGAAGTGTTTGATATGAAAAGAACTTTTCAACCAAGTAACATAAAGCGTAAGCGTACTCATGGTTTTCGTGCTCGCATGGCTACTAAAAATGGTCGCGCAGTAATTGCTCGTCGTAGAGCTAAAGGCCGTAAAGTACTTTCAGCTTAATACTTGATTTTACAGTCAATATTATCTGAAAGTTATCCACAGGATAGCTAGTTCAAGATTTAGTGTAGGCTCTGTAAATCCCATTTTCAGGAACTGCACTTTAAATCGTTCAGCACAGATCACAAAGCATGGAATGTGCATCGATGTTAAACCAAAAGTCTTCTGCAAATAGCTATTCTGAGGAATCCCTCCCGTCAGAAGTGTGTACTTTTCCTCCAGAGAAACGAATTCTTAAAAGCGATGAATTTGGCCGAGTTTTTAAAACTGGTAACCATCGTATCCGTCAAGATAGCCTGCAGCTCATAGCTTTGACACATCAACACGATATATCTAGACTCGGTCTCGTTGTACCAAAAAAAATGCTTAAAAGAGCTGTACATCGTAATCGACTCAAGAGACTTGTGCGTGAAGCATTCCGTCAATGGAAATCACCAGTCCCTTGTGATGTTGTAATTTCTCTCAAACAGAAAATAGACCCACAACTTCTGTATTCAGATTCTATGGCCGTAAGTATTCAGCAAGTTTTTCAGAAATTAGATCGCTATTCTTCTCGCCCACCTAAGCGCAAGAAGGGTTAAACCCAAAGATGAGGATAATATGGATTGGTTCCGTACACTCTTAATCGTCGCGGTAGCTGTTTTGGGATGGAATATTATTTTCCAGTGGAACCAGGACTATGGACAATCGAATGATGCTACAGCTTCGGAAGTAAATAATCCACAGGATATTCAAGTAGGCCATAATGATGCTTTAAAGCCACAGGTTGCTGACTCTATTAATTCAAGTCTGGTACCTCAAAGCGAAAAAACCGAAGTATCTGCGCCTGTTGTAACTCAGAATGAACCAAAAATTATTCAGGTTTCAACTGATATTTATGATATCGAAATTGATCTTAACGGTGGTGATTTAGTACGCCTTGCACTGAAGCAATATCCACGTTCTGTTGAAAATCCAGATGATCCATTTGTCATGCTGGTGAATAATTCAAATGCTAAGTACATCGCTGAAAGCGGTATTATTGGCGCTTCTTCTTTTGATCTTGATGCATCTGCAGAGCAGGGAAGACCTGTATTTAAAGCAGCTCAAGATTCTTACACAATGTCTGATAATTCATTAGTTATTCCTCTTGAGTATACAAATGCTGCAGGTGTTACTTTTGAAAAACGCTATATCTTCAATAAAGACTCTTATCAAATTCAAGTTGAATATGAGATCACAAATGATGGTAATAGCAACTGGCTGGGTCGTCCGTATAGTCGTTTAAGAAGAACTGGTTTTAAAGATCCTTCAACTGGCGGTGGTTTTGGTTTACCGACGTTCTTGGGGGTTGCTTATTGGGATCCTGAAGAAAAGTTTACGAAAGTCAAATTCTCTGACCTTGAAGATAAAGGCACTCGTTCTGCATATCTGAATACAACAATGGAAGGTGGCTGGATTGGTATCCTTCAGCATTACTTTGTTGTTGCATGGACACCTGCTGAAAATGAAACGAACCTATACAGAGCTTCTTATAACGAAAATATGAAAGTTCCAGGTGGTCAAGAATATATTGCAGATGCTGTCCAACAACAAATTACGGTAAAACCAGGTGAGACAGTAACTACTTCTCAATCAATGTATGCAGGTCCAAAACTGCAGGAACGTCTAAAAGAAGCAGCTCACGGTTTGAATCTATCTGTAGATTATGGCCCATTATTCTTTATCTCTGATTTACTGATGGCTGTTATGAAGACTATTCACAAATTCATTGGTAACTGGGGTTTCTCAATTATTTTGTTAACACTTTTCATCAAGGCACTTTTATTCCCTCTGGCAGCTAAGGGCTACCGCTCTATGGCAAAGATGAGAGAAATGCAACCGAAAATGGTTGAGTTGAAGAAAAAGCATGGTGAAGATCGCCAGAAGATGTCACAAGAGTTGATGAAACTTTATCAAAAAGAAGGTGTTAACCCTCTTGGTGGCTGTTTACCAATGCTTCTTCAGATGCCTATCTTCTTAGCGCTTTACTGGGCTTTATTAGAAAGCGTTGAGTTAAGACAGGCACCGTTTATTTTATGGATTCAAGATTTATCGATAATGGACCCATATTTTATTCTTCCATTGCTGATGGGTGCCTCAATGTATTTCCAGCAACGCTTAAATCCTGAGCCACCAGATCCTATGCAAGCAAAAGTGATGAAGTTTATGCCTATCGCTATGACGTTCTTATTCTTGTTCTTCCCGTCAGGTCTTGTGCTTTACTGGTTTACGAACAACGTGCTGTCTATTGCGCAACAAGCATACATTACGAAGAAAGTTCAAAAAGGGGCATAGCTGATGTTGAGTCAGGAAACAATCGTAGCTCAAGCAACACCGCCTGGTCGTGGTGGCGTTGCTATCGTAAGAATCTCAGGGCCATTAGCGCAAGAGATTGGCTATCGTATTTGTTTTGCTGGCCAACAGGATTCTATCCCTGAGAAGTCAATGTTTAAGCCTCGCTATGCATTGCTGCGTTCGTTTTATGACAGTGAAGGGCAGTGCATAGACCAAGGTATTTTATTATCCTTCCCTGGGCCAAACTCTTTTACTGGAGAAGACGTTGTAGAAATACAAGGTCATGGTGGCCCATATGTTGTTCAAAAGCTCGTAAACCGCTGTTGTGAACTAGGTGCACGTCGTGCAAATCCTGGCGAATTTAGTTTGCGTGCTTTTTTGAATGATAAAATTGACCTTGCGCAAGCTGAAGCAATTGCAGATTTAATTGATGCTCAGTCCGAACAGGCGGCACATTGTGCTATGGCATCACTGCAAGGTGAATTTTCAAAACGAATTGATACTTTTGCACAGCTCATTCTCAATATTAGAATTTACGTTGAAGCTGCAATGGATTTCCCTGAAGAAGAAATCGACTTTCTTGAAGATTCAGCCTTGAGAGCAAAAGTAGAAGGGTTCCTGGCAGAAATGCGAGATATGCTTGATGCATCTAAACGAGGTGTAGCACTTCGTGATGGATTAAGTGTTGCTATTCTGGGGGCGCCTAATGCTGGTAAATCCAGTTTATTAAATCTTCTCAGTGGAGAAGAGACAGCAATTGTAACTGATATTGCAGGTACAACTCGTGATGTACTGAAGTGTGATATTACACTTGCTGGCTATCCTCTTAATATTTCAGATACTGCTGGCCTTCGTGAAACAGACAATCCTGTGGAGCAAGAAGGTATTCGTCGCGCACAAGTAGCTGCACAGCAAGCACAGCACGTGTTTTTCCTTATCGATGCGCAAGACTTAGCGCCTGATATGAAAATTCAAAGTTCGCTTTTAGAGTCTTTAGATATACCTGCTCACCAATTGACTGTTATCGTCAATAAATTAGATACCCTTTCATCTGAGCAATTAGAAGCCCTTCAGAGCGGTTTAGAGTCTCATCAAATACTCATGTCAGCGAAAACTGGACAAGGCCTCAGTGACCTAGAAAACATCGTTATTGAGCAACTTGGTGGTAGGGCTGACGAAAGTCAGTTTACGGCTCGTCAACGTCATATTGCTGCACTAAATGAAGCTTACCAATATTGTGATAATGGTTATCAGCAACTCATGATGACTGGTTCAGGTGAGCTTTTTGCTGAAGACTTGAAACTTGGTCATCGTTCTCTCGGTGAAATCACTGGCCAAGTCAGCTCGGATGATTTGCTCGGTCATATTTTTAGTAGCTTCTGTATCGGTAAATAATCGCCCCAGGTTATTTGATATAAGGCTAGTGTATGTTGTTAGTTGCTATCGATAGTACACAGCAAGCGGCCGTCCATCATGCTCTTCAACCTTCACTGGCGTATCAAAAATTAGCTCTAGTGTTTTACTGTTCATGATGGTTTTTGGGCAATCATGACAAATAAGCTTGCCTTGTTTTAATGCAAGAATTCGATCTGCATAAGCGGCTGCAAAGTTAATATCATTAGTCAACGTCAATTCGGAGTAAATTTTA